>JAQBQV010000018.1 GCA_028286825.1 Parcubacteria group bacterium | reverse complement strand
ATATCGTAAGTAAGCGGGTATGGTTCAATGGTAGAACATCTGGTTGCCAATCAGATGATGGGAGTTCGATTCTCCCTACCCGCACAAATCGACGAAAGACCTGCCCTGCGGCAGGTCTTTCGCGTTTTGTGAACCGGAGCCATGTTTCGCGAGCACGCGAAACGGGCGAGGTGGGGGTTGCAAAAATTATGAGTGACGACGAGTAATTTATTGTGATCCATCGTATATCCACACGCATTTGACGCCTTTGGCAACACATTTATACAAAAACGGCTCATTTGAGCCGTTTTTGTATGTCTTTTGATACTGTGCTGTAAGTGGATAACTCCGTGGATAGTGGGGATAAAGGACAGTTGTTCATATACGCCTCATCTTCATCGTCCGAGAGTATACTGAGCAAATAGCCCCTATTTTAAAAAGCCGTGGATATTTCCAATCTCAGCCATAATGAAGTCGGTGCCTTAGGCGAGAAGGTAGCCGCTGAGTATCTCATGCGACATGACTTTAAGATTTGCGACCGCAATATCGCTCGCAAAACAGGGGAGCTCGATCTTATCGCTCAGAAAGGGGAGACTCTCCATTTCGTAGAGGTAAAGACTATTCTTACAAACGAGTTCCCTAGAGAGAACAGTGCGAAGGACGAGTACGATCCATCGCTTAACCTGCACGAGGCTAAAATACGTAAGGTTGCACGGACTGGAGAGTGGTATGTCCTCGAGAGCAATTGGGAAGGGGACTGGCAGGTCGATGGCTGCCTGGTATGGCTCAGGCGTCGTGACGGCAAGGCTCACGTTAGCTACCTGCCACAAATTGTCTAAATTCTCTTTTGGTCGGGCCGCCGGGAATCGGTCACACATAAATCTCTGCTGAGATTTTGCGCGACCCCGCCTCGCAGCCAAGCTGCTCTGGCCTTCGATTCTTGTCTTTCCTTCTCACTACATTTTGTCGGGCCGCCGGGAATCGAACCCGGTCTATCTGCTCCCAAAGCAGGCGTACTACCGGTATACTACGGCCCGGTATGGAGGAAAAATGCCACAAGTCTGCTTGTGCGCATTTTCTCCGGAATTACCAAGGTCGGAAGCTTAGCTTACGGCCCGGTCATTGCATCCTATCAGGTTTCTCCTTTTTATGGCAGATGTGTAGTCAAAAACGCCTCAAGTTGAGGAGTGTACTGACTAAAAGGATTTGACCAGCTCCCTTGTGGGAGTAACAAGGAGTAGAGGAATAGGAGCGTGCAGAGCGGGTTGCTCCCCAGGAGCGACACCCCGCTGCGTCGCAAAAGTCATCAGCACAAGTCCACCGACCACTGCGAATCCTGAAAGGGGAAAGATCCGTCTCATCTTTATAGGCTCCGCTAAAAATGGTATTCTCGCATTACGCGGGATTAGTTTAATGGCAGAACGTCAGTTTTCCAAACTGAGAGCAGGAGTTCGATTCTCCTATCCCGCACCATACGAACGCCAGTGAGGATGTGCGGGATTGTGAATGCGCCTGTGGCGCATTCACGGAGAATCGAAGGCCGGAGTAGCTTGGCTACGAGGCGGGGTCGCTACCTCGGCCAGAAGGCCGAGAGTTGTGACCGATCTCCTATCCCGCACCTTCATTTGTTATGCTTCTGCTATGAGCGAACGTATGCCGAATTCCAGAGAGACACACCAGCAACAAGATGTTTTTATGGGTTTTGAGCAGGTTTTGGAGAAGTTCGTCGCGCAGCAACTTCCGATAAACAAGATTCAGGAACTTACTCGTGGGCAGGTGAACATCGAAAGTAATTCTGCAAGCTGGGTTTCTTCTGCACGCTCGCTAGAAAAAGCGACACAGATAACTATTGGCGAGCAAAAAATTCCGGAGAATATTGCGAGGCAGTTCGGCTGGGGAGCCAATTCAGCAGAACAGGAGTATGCGGTAAAGGTAGCCCACGAATACGCTCATGTCCTACAAAAAACTTTTGACCAGCATCTATTACAATGGCTTGACGGGGCGGATGACATTCCAGAGGACGCGATTCCATACCTACAGCTCTATGCGGCACTTGCGACTATTAGCGGACTGTTTGGGCTCTCACAGCTGGATATTTACCATGAGCAGAGTCGAGCAACCGGAAACTTGAGCGTACCAGTGTATGAAGACATGGCAGAGACTCTTAGTAGCTACCTGCTTGGTGATGAATATTTTTTATATCGATTGCAACACGCTCGAAAGCAAATCACCGAAGATCAGCTAAAAGAAATTGCTGAGTACGTAATTCAAATAATGGACACTTGGGAGGAGAAAAATTTGCCCAATCGCTGATACGAGCTCATTAGACACAACTTTTAGAAGAGGAGTACCATACACCTATGGAACCTTTGGCAAGCCGCATTCGCCCGCAAACTATCGATGAGGTCGTGGGGCAGGAACACCTTGTCGGGGAAGGGAAGCCGATCCGGGTTGCAGTAGAGAAAAAGCACAAATTCTCATTTGTGCTTTGGGGACCGCCCGGAACAGGGAAGACGACTATCGCGCGCATTTATGCGCGCGCCCTCGACGCCGAGCTCTTCGAGCTCTCCGCCGTCTCAGCAGGGAAGGAGGACATTCGCAAAATAATTGCAGCCAACACAGAAGGGAAGGAGAAGGTGCTTTTTCTCGACGAAATTCACCGTTTTAATAAAAGCCAGCAAGACTTTCTCTTACCGTATGTCGAGAGCGGGGAATTAACCCTCATTGGCGCAACAACCGAAAACCCGTCATTTGAAGTAATCCCCGCTCTTCTCTCGCGAGCTCGCGTGTTCGTCTTGGAACCTCTCTCCGAGGAGGCGCTTAAGGCGATCATAAGGCGGACAAAGCTAAAAGTGCCGAAAGATGCGTTCGACTGGCTCATGGGCTATGCGAACGGTGACGCACGCAAGGCACTCGGCATGATGGAAGGTGCGCAGAGCCTGTATGAGGCTGTCACTGTCGAAACGCTTAACAAGGCGCTCGAGTCGCCGCATTTGCGTTACGACAAGAAAGGTGAGGAGCACTACGACACCATTAGCGCCTTCATTAAGAGTATGCGTGCGAGCCAACCTGACGCTGCTATCTACTACCTCGCGCGAATGGTCGAAGCAGGGGAGGACCCGCTCTTTATCGCACGACGAATGGTGATCTTCGCTTCTGAAGACATTGGTCTGGCACAGCCCACTGCGCTTGTTGTTGCGAATGCTGTCTTTCGCGCATGTGAGGCGATCGGCTACCCTGAATGCGCCATTAATCTCGCTCACGGCGTCGCGTACCTCGCTGAGGCGAAGAAAGATCGCTCTGCATACAACGCACTTGGTTTAGCGCAGGCAGATGTGCGCACTCATGGTAACTTGCCTGTGCCTAAGAAGATCCGCAACGCACCCACAAAACTTATGAAAGAGCTTGACTACCACAAAGGATATAAACTTTACGACGATGAGTCGTATCTACCCGATAAACTAAAGAAAAAGAAATATTTCCAATAAAGGAGATGCCCGCTATTTGCGGGCATCTGACGCGTTAGTGGCGCATTCGTGATCGTGGGTATCTACTCCACGACATGCTGACCATGTAGTTCGGTGGTTGTTTTGCGCTTGCTCTCAGCTCGACTGACTGCTTTACCGGCTGGAGATCGCCCTTGCGACGCTGATTAAAGGCGTCAAAAAGATCGAGATTGATTCCTACACTACATGCTCGTGCCATGCGTTTCTCCTTTTCCGACGTGGTTGAACAACTGGGACAATCGTACTCTCTAGTGACTCGACTGTAAACAAAAGCGGCGCCGTTTGGCGCCGCTTTTGTTTTTCGAAATAAACTTATTTAACTGCGTCCTTAAGCGCCTTTGCTGGGCGGAACTTCGCGGTGCGAGTCGCATTGATGTGAATCGTCTCACCCGTGCGAGGATTGCGGCCCTGGCGTGCTGGGCGCGCCTTTGTCGCGAAGATACCAAGACCAGCGATCGATACTTCGTCCCCCTCCTTGAGGCTTGAGACGACGCAATCGATCATCGTTTCGACAGCGCGCTCAGCGTCGGCCTTTGTCGAGCCAAGAACGCCATGCACTTTGTCGACAATATCTGCTTTGTTCATTGAGTTTCCTGCTAGCTGCTAATCCCGACGCCGTGGTGGTGGCGGGCTTGCTAGAAAGTATAGGAAATGAGCCATTTTACGCAATGGGTCTTTACAAGCTCACGTGGATAGTGCGAAATCACTATCACCACTCATCTTTCGCCATTTCGCCTTGCACTTGTATACTGCGCTTACACACTAATTCTTTACCTTATGCCTCCAACAGATGCGATTCCGACTTCAGTAGTAGATGTTACCCCTGTCACGCCAGCTCCGGCTCCCGTTTCTCCCGTGGTATATGGAGGATTCTGGGTGCGTGTCGGTGCAGCTATCATTGATGGCATTATTTTGGGCATCGTTCAAAGTATCATCACTGCAATAATAGGCGACGACCGGACAACAGCATATGCAGTTTCAGCTATCGTCGGCTGGGTCTACGCCGTATACATGCTCACCACGTACCACGCTACGCTTGGGAAAATGGCACTTGGTCTTCGCGTCGAGCGAACCGACGGAAGACCGATCGACCTTGGTCACGCCATTTTGCGTGAAATACCCGGCAAAATCATTTCGACCATCATCCTTGGTATTGGATACCTCATGGTCGGCTGGACAGATAAAAAGCGCGGGTTGCACGACATGATTGCTGACACTGTGGTCGTCAAAAAAGCTTCATAAGGAATACGAAAAGAGCGGCCACATGGTCGCTCTTTTCTTTTTATCTCACTCAATTATCGGGCGAACTCGACAACGCGGTTTTCACGGATGATGTTCACCTTAATCTCACCTGGATACTTGAGCTCTTCTTGGATGCGCTTGGCGATATCGCGAGCCATCGTGTGCATGGCGAGGTCAGTTACCTTGCCTGGATTCACGAAGACGCGGATTTCACGGCCCGCTGCAATTGCATAGACCTTCTCAACGCCAGGGAAGGTGCCTGCGAGGCGCTCGAGGTCACCGAGGCGCTCCAAGTACCGATCAACCGTGTCGCGCCGAGCTCCGGGGCGGCCCCCAGAGATCGAGTCCGCTACCTGTACGACAATTGACTCAGGCGTTTCATACGGGAATTCTTCATGATGCGACTGCATCGCTTGTATGACACGTTTATCGAGACCAAACTTCTCCAAAATGCGGCGACCAATTTCTACATGCGTACCCTGCACTTCGTGGTCAACGGCTTTGCCGATGTCGTGAAGGAGGGCGCCAGTACGCGCGATCGTCGGATCAGCTCCAAGCTCACTCGCGAGCATACCGGCGATGTGTGCCATCTCTATTGAGTGTTGCAATACGTTCTGTCCGTAGCTTGTACGGAAGTGGAGGCGGCCAAGTAGCGCTATGAGCTTAGGGTCGAGACCAATAACCCCTGTTTCATACGCTGCCTCGTCTCCTTTCTGCTTAATGATTTCACCAAGCTCTGCCTTTGTTTTTTCGACGATCTCTTCTATCTTAGCAGGCTGAATACGCCCATCAGCGATAAGCTTGTCGAGCGAGATCTTAGCAACGGCACGGCGAAGCGGATCAAACGAGGAAAGGGTGATCTTATCGGGCACGTCGTCAATAATTACTTGCACGCCAGTTGCGTGTTCAAAGGCTTTAATGTTACGGCCGTCTTTACCAATGATCTTGCCTTTGACTTCTTCAGAAGGGAGCATGACGCCGAGCGACATCACGTCAGCGTTTACGGCGCTCCCAAGACGGTGCACTACGCTGGTTAAGATATTCTTTGCCTTATCCTCAAGCCGCTCACGACCATGAGCCTCTAGTTTCTGGATCCGGAGAAGGATGGACTCCTCATACGCACGCTCAATCTCAGAGAAAAGTTCGTCGCGCGCTTTCTCTTCTGAGAGGTTCGCCACTTTTGAAAGCTCCTTCGCGCGCGCTGCAGAAAGTTGCTCTGCAACTTCCTTAGCTCGTTTTGCTTCTTGCTCGCGAGCGCGGACCTCATTTTCCTTCTCATCGAGAAATTCCTCGCGCGAGGCAACACGCTCCTCGCGCGCAGAAATCTTCTCTTCGCGCTCTTCAATCGGGACCAGACTCTCGGTCTCTACCACCTCAGCTCGAAATTCAGCATCAGCAATAATCTTTGCCGCCTGCTCCTTTGCTTGAAGCATTTTCTGCTTGATCTCGAGCTCAAGAGAGCCGCGCTGTGCAAGGCCGATCAGCACTCGAAGCACATAGCCGAGTACGATACCGCCTACGCCGCTAAGCGCAAGCATGATGAGAATGATTTTGAGAGACATAAAGCCCAATTGGATATCCTACTGTCGCCATCGCGACAGCGGTTAAGGTTTAAAATAACGTGCGGGTAAGCGGTTGGGGCAGTGGGGCAGTAAGTCGGTCGTGAGGAGACTCTATCACAAACGAGACGCGCCGGCGAAGCCGGCGCGTCTCGTCCTTGTAGGACTTCAATTTTTAGAAAACCTTGTCGACAATACCGTACTTCTTGGCCTCTTCGGCCGTCATAAAGAAGTCGCGATCAACGTCGCGCTCAACCTTCTCGAGCTTCTGCCCGCTCTGCTTTGCGAGAAGCTTATTAAGTCGATCACGGAGCGAAATGATGCGCTTCGCGCTAATTTCGATGTCCGACGCCTGACCCTCAGCACCACCGTGCGGCTGGTGAATCATAATGTCGGCGTTCGGGAGGGCAAAGCGTTTACCCTTAGCTCCTGATGCGAGGATGATCGACGCCATTGAGGCTGCCATGCCGATACAGACAGTAGAGACGTCTGGTTTGATATGGTTCATCGCGTCAACAATGGCGAGACCAGAGTGGACGTGCCCACCAGGACTGTTCACGTAGAGCGCAATGTCTTTTTTAGGATCCTCAGCTTCAAGGAAGAGGAGCTGCGAAATCACCAGATTTGCAACATCGTCATCAATGGGGCCGCCCAAGAAGACGATACGTTCTTTGAGAAGACGGGAGAAAATATCGTACGCGCGCTCGCCAAACTGACTTTTCTCGATCACCATCGGGACGAGCATTGAGGCGCTAGGTTGTATGGTTTTTTTCATAGAGACAATGATTAGGTATTAATACGTGGTACTACTTGCGGTCAGTGGTGTTTGGAGTGCCTTCTCTTCGGCAATACGCTTACCCCACGCGTAAAACGCACCGATGATGATCATGAGCATAATGACAACAATCGAGAGAAACGCTCCCCACGACTGTGCCTTCGGCGACGGCGTTCCCTCTGAGGTTGGGGTATCCATAGTTATTTGCCGGCAAGGTACATTTCGCGACTTTTCGCAAATGCAGCCTGAGCTTCTGCCTTACCTTTTATTCCGTTTATCGTAACAACATCACCTTTTCCTTTGAGCTGCTTATAGGTCTCAAAGAAATGCTGTATTTCCTTAAGCGTATGTGGATTCACATCTGCTACGTCCTGGACGCCTTCCCAACGCTTGTCGTCTACTGGTACGCCGATGACTTTATAGTCACTTTCGCCACTATCAATCATCTCCATAACTGCAACCGGACGTACCGTGACCAAAATACCAGGTGCGAGTGGGTAAGTTGTGAGAACAATAACATCGAGAGCATCACCATCGTCCCACAATGTTTGCGGCACGAAGCCGTAATCGAATGGGTATGCTGCTGAAGAATAGTTAGCTCGATCAAGCTTAATGAGTCCACTCTCCTTGTCGATTTCGTATTTATTTTGCGACCCTTTCGGAATTTCGATAATAACGTTTATCTCTTCTTTATTTCCTGGTTCGATGTCGTGAAGAAGGTTCATATGCCCCCAGTATACTATTCGTCTTTTGCCTTGTCGCGATTCTCCTCTTTGTCAGCGACTGTTTCGTCACTGTCGGGAAGTGTTGCAAGCTCTTCTTCTGCTGGCAGCGTAGTTACCTCAGGTGCGTCATCAGTAATTACCTCATCGCTATGTGTTGGCATTGCACCGACGACTTCTGCCGGCGTACCTTCTGGAGCTGCAGTGACTGAGACCGGAGCCTCACCCCCACCCGCTGAGACAATGTCGATGTTCCATCCAGTAAGTTTAGCTGCCAGGCGCACATTCTGACCTCCGCGACCGATCGCGAGTGACTGTTCATCTTCAGAGACCGTAACGGTTGCGCGATGATTTTCTTCGTCGAGAACGACTTCAAGTGGGTTAGCAGGCGAGAGTGCCTCTTTAATAAATTCCTGCATGTTGTCATTCCATTCAATGATGTCGATGCGCTCACCACCGAGTTCCCCCATAACGGTCGAAACACGCACACCGCGTTGACCAACAAGCGAACCCACGGGATCAACATGCGAGTCAAGAGATGCGAGAGCGATCTTCGTGCGGCTACCAGGCTCACGAGCTAGCGCCTTGATCTCGATTGATCCGGCAGCAAGCTCCGGGGCCTCAAGCTCGAAGAGCTTAACCACAAACTTAGGATGCGCGCGTGAAAGACGAAGGTATACGCCACGAAAACCTTCATCAACGGCGTAGAGATACGCGCGAATGCGCTCGCCCATGCGATAGCGCTCTCCTGGGATTTGCTCCTCGTACGGGATGATTCCGGTCGTGCGACCGAGATCGACAAAGATTGCGCCGCGCTCCATGCGCTGCACAATACCGCTCACGATTTCGCCCTTCTTCTCGCCAAATTCTTCCATCATCGAGAGTTTCTCGGCCTCGCGAACCTTCTGGATCACCACCTGCTTAGCTGTCTGCGCGGCGATACGACCAAAATCGTCCTGTGGCTCAAGAGGGAAGATAATCTGCTCGCCGACTGTTGCACCGCGCTTAATGAGTTTTGCGTTCTCGAGAAGCATGTGCTTTTCGGTGTCAAAGCGAGGAAGTTCTCCTTCAGCAAGGTGTTCTTCTTCGCTATTATAGCCATGGCCATGTAGATGCTCTTCAGGGAGCTCTTCATCCTCGGCAGGGAAACGGACCGTAGTGTCATCCACAACCGTTTTTACTTGTTCAAAAGAGATTGTGCCGGAGTTGAGGTCAAGCTTGGCGTTCACGATTTGACCGCGCTTTCCGTACTCGCGCTTGTAGGCAGTGGCCATAGCGCTTTCAATAGCCTCCATCATCGTGGCGCGGCTAATGCCTCTGTCTTCGAATTCTCCGAGCACTGCGTTGATAGTTTTTAAATCAATCATATGGAATATGTATGTCGCACTTTATAAAGAAGGCCCCATACGGGGCATTCAGGTAGGGTAAGTATACCAAAAAG
>JAQBQV010000013.1 GCA_028286825.1 Parcubacteria group bacterium | reverse complement strand
TGCTGCCGGCCAGGGACTCGAACCCCAATACCATCCTCCAGAGGGATGTGTCCTACCTTTAGACGAGCCGGCAATGGCTACACTGTCGTGTCTGCACTTTACCAAATTTAAGACTTTTTGCACCTGCTACACGTTATACTTACGTTATGATTCACAGCGTTGCACGCCCACATGCACGCTCATGGCGGAGTACACACCTCCTTTTACGTCGTCGCTCTCTTCTGATTATGGCGGTCGCGATTGGTTTGGTCGTAATACTCTGGAGTTCGGGCTACTTCGCTGGCGTCGACTGGACAACACTTTTTGAAGCCGTTGGACGTACCAGCTACAGACTCGCAATCGCCTATGCTATCGCCGTTACGCTTGGCGTTACGCTTGCGCTCCTTATCGGCTGGAGCGGGATCACTGACGCCGTCTTCCCTTTCTTTGACGTATTGCAAAATATTCCCTCTTTCGCACTCATCCCGCTTTTTATCTACTTCTTTGGCTTTACAGGCCAAATGATTATTTTTTTCGCAGTGAGCTCAATTATTTGGCCAATCCTCTTTGCAGTCTTGACCTCTATCAAGAGCGCTCATACTGATCTCAACGACGCCGCAACGATTTTTGGCGCTATGGGTTGGAAGCGTATGACGACGTACCTTGCCCCGCTTTCGCTTCCCGCGATTCTCTCAGGTTCGATCGTGGGAATCGCGATTGGGTGGGAGGCGGTGATAGGCGCCGAGATCATTACGAGTGTTGCTGGCTTTGGATATTTTATCAAAGATGCGAGCGTTACAGGCATAAGCCCAGCGATGATCGCAGGGACCTTCACGATCCTGATAATCGTCTTTACGGTCAATCGCTTGGTGTGGGCGCCACTTTTGGCCGACAGTGCGCGCCGCTACGCTGAATAATATGCGCCACACCCACGACACTGCCCTTGTGCTCTCGCGTGTCACAGCGCATTTCGAGGACCAAAAGAGACACGAGCTACCGGCAATAGCAGATGTGACTTTGTCGATCGCATCAGGTGCGTTTGTCTCTATTATCGGTCCTTCTGGAGCTGGCAAATCGACGCTGATGCGACTCATTCTCGGCCTTATGGATCACAGTGAGGGTACCGTCGTGCGCAACTACGCGAAGCCTGCCATGGTATTTCAAAACTATGCACTTTTCCCGTGGCTCACCGCAATAGAGAACGTTGCATTTGGACTCCAGATGGCTGGTCTTTCTCGACTTGAACGTGAGCATATAGCACGGCAGAAACTATCTGAAGTCGGTCTTACTCACCTTGAACAACACTACCCTTCTCAGCTTTCAGGTGGTCAGCGACAACGCGTTGGTCTTGCCCGCGCCCTCGCGATCTCCCCCGATTTTCTTATCATGGACGAGCCTTTTTCTAATCTCGACACGATCACAGCGGAAGCACTTAAAGCTGATTTATTGAAAATCTGGAGAAGCTATGGGATGACGATCCTTATGGTGAATCATCTTATTCCCGACGCTATTGAACTTTCAGATCAGATAATTGTAATGAGTGCGCACCCTGGTCGGGTAGCTAAAGCCGTAGCAATTGGACTCGCGCGTCCGCGTGATACGCGCAGCACTCCATTTTACCGGGAGGTCGACACCCTCACTGAAGCAATTCGAGCGATTTCGTAATCCGTTATTGTTTTTTCTTTTTTGGACTAGCAGCACGGAGGAACTCAGTGAAAAGTGGATGCGGGTCAAGTGGTCTGGCCTGAAGCTCGGGGTGAAACTGAGTTCCAAGCATAAATGGGTGAACAGTCTTTGGGAGCTCGGCTATTTCCATCAGAGAACGGTCAGGGGATGTGCCTGAGAAGACAAGTCCCGCTGCTTCAAGACTCGCCACATAGGCGTTGTTGATCTCGTAGCGATGACGGTGACGTTCTTCCACAAGCTCATTCTTATACGCAGCACGCGCAATAGTTCCCTTCTTAAGATGCGCTGGATACACACCAAGCCGCATAGTGCCGCCATACTTGTTATCAGCCAAATGTTTTTTCTGTTCGAGCATCACATCAACGATCAAATCCTTCGCATTTTTCTTAATCTCTGCTGTGTTCGCATCCTTAAGACCAAGCACATGACGCGCGTACTCGATCACCATGAGCTGCATGCCGTAGCACAGGCCAAAATAAGGGATCTTCTGTTCGCGAGCAAATTGAATCGCTTTGATTTTGCCCTCGATGCCGCTCTCTCCAAAGCCACCCGGGACGAGAATACCGTCGAAGCCTTTCAGAACAGAAAGCGTCTTTGCTCCACCTTTTTCTAGCTCTTTAGAATTTACCCACGTAATCTGTGCGCGTAGCCCGAGCTTTGCCGCTGAGAACTTAAGCGCTTCTATCACTGACAGATAGGCGTCGCTGAGAACAAAATCACCTGTATCAAAATATTTGCCGACAATAGCGACCTTTACCACGGGCGCTTTTTTATTTGCGACCGCACGCGCAAACTTACTCCACACAGCAAGTGAAGCGCGACGCTTCTCAGGCAGCGAAAGCGCCGTCAAGAGCGCATCACCGAGCTTATCCTTCTCAAAGTTGATAGGTGCCTCGTAGATGCTTGCAATATCTGGTGCTGAGATAATATGGTCCTTGCGCACATTACAAGAAATCGAAAGCTTCTCTTTACGCTTTTCGTCTACCGGCTCTTTAGAGCGAGCGATAATAAAGTCTGGTTGTACGCCATAGGAATTGAGGTCGCGCACTGCCATTTGTGTTGGCTTCGTTTTCATCTCACCGATCGTTCCGGGAGTTGGTAGATACGAGACGATGACAAAGAGTACATCGTCGGGATATTTCATCTTCAACACTCGTGCGGCTTCAATAAAAAGCGCGTTTTGGAAGTCGCCGATCGTTCCGCCAATCTCGACCACCGATACACGGCTGCCATTGTGCGCGGCAGCTGCCTCCATACGAGCCATGATCTCATCACGCACGTGCGGCACTGCCTCGACACACTTGCCAGCATACCCGAGCGCTCGCTCGCGCTCGATCACGCTTTGGTACACCATACCGCTCGTCATATAGTCGGCGTTCGTTAGGTCTCGACCAAGGAAGCGCTCATAATTGCCCATGTCCTGATCAGTCTCAAGGCCACTTCGAAGCACAAACACTTCACCGTGCTCAGTTGGGTTCATCGTTCCTGCGTCGACGTTCAGGTACGGATCAACCTTTACCAAGTTCACGGGATAGCCTTTCTGCTGTAAGAGAAGGCCAATAGAACTCGTCACGACACCCTTTCCTACGCCACTCATTACGCCTCCGAGGACGAATATGTATTTGTGACCTTCTTTAGCCATACCTCCCCTACGCCTTTAAATACCTGCGGATAGCGATCACTGATGCAACTGCACCGAGCAATATACCTGAACCAACGATAATCACGAGGATTAAAACGAAATGGCTCATGTAGTACTCAGAGAGATTGAAGCCGCCAAACCAAGTCGCAGTTTTAAAGCCGGCATACCAGGTGGCCGGCCACAGCGCTAGCTCGACAAGTGCGGATGCAATAATACCAGTAATGATGCCGGTTACGATAAACGGACCTTGTACGTAAATGTTACTTGCGCCCACAAGCCGCATAACTGCGATCTCATCTTTTGCGGTGTAAATGGCGAGTCGGATCGTCGCAAAGGCAATCAAAATCGACGCAAGAGCGAAGAGGATCACCACGGCAAAGCCTATCTCGCGCGTCGCATTGATCGCCAGAGTGAGGCGGTCAATCGCCTCCTTGTTCTGAAGATAGTTGATCCGGTCAACAATCGATGTACCCCCGGCTGAGAGCGCGGGCGAAGCTTCAAGGAAGTTCACAATGCTCTCGTATTCTGAAGGATCTTTAGCGCGAACAGCGAGTGAGGCGTCGAGAGGATTCTCACCGAGCTCGTTCAGCGCTTGAAGCGTGAGCTGGTCGGTTGCATGGCGATTCTTAAAGGTTGCGAGTGCTTCAGTAGCTGACGTATAGGTAACGCTTGAGACCTCCGCGAGCTTCTCGATCTGATTCTTCACAGCAAGGATCTCGCTCTCGCTTGCAGTCGTTACGAAGTAAACTGAGACGTCGACCTTATCCTTAATCGTGTTTAGTGTGAAAGTGAGGAGCGCAGAGAGGAAAATGAGGGAGCCAATGACGGTAAGGGTCACGGTCATGATGAGCACCGTAGCTGCAGAAACAGCACCTCCACGAATGAAGTTCTTCCCTCCAGAAACTAACATTCGCTTAAAAATCATCCAACTCATACTTGTAGTATACCAGGATGATTAAAGAACGTATTTTCCGTCGACATCATCACGAACCATTTTCCCGCGATCAATCGTGATAACGCGCTTACCGATCGCGTCGACGACGCCCTTATTGTGGGTGGTGATGATCACGGTTGTACCTAGTTCGTTGATCTTCTTGAGTATTTCGACTACCTCATAGGTATTAATGGGATCAAGGTTCCCTGTAGGCTCATCAGCGACGATCAGGTCAGGCTGGTTAATGATTGCTCGACCAATAGCGATACGCTGCTTCTCGCCCCCGGAAAGCTGGTCCGGGAAGTGTTTCGCTTTGTCGGCCAAATTAACCAGCTCGAGAATGTAGGGCACATCGCTCTTGATTTCACTGTCGTTACGACCTGCTGCTTCCATGGCGAAAGCGATGTTCTCATAGGCAGTCTTATTGGGGATGAGGCGGAAGTCTTGAAAGACCATACCAATCTTGCGGCGATAATGGTGAAGCGCAGAACTTGGAAGATCATTAATATCGATGGATTCAAAAAAGACGCTTCCGTCAGTAGGACGCTCTTCCGCCAAAAGGAGCTTAAGGAGAGTCGTTTTGCCGGCTCCAGAGTGGCCGACGATCGATACAAACTCCTTAGGGGCGATCGAGAGGGTGACGTCTTCGAGGGCAGCTGTGTCGCCGTATCGCTTCGTTACCTTGTCAAAATAAATCATGCGTTCCTATTATTCTACCCTATTTGCGGCGGCTGCGTCTATAAATTCATCAAGGTCGCCCTCGAGTACTTTCTCAGGGTTACTGGACTCTTGCTCTGTGCGATGGTCTTTAACCATCTTGTACGGATGGAGCACATAAGAGCGAATCTGGCTTCCCCACTCATTTGCTGTCGTAGCGGCAATCGAGCGCCCTTTAGCAGCAGCTTCTCGCTCAGCCTCTTCTTTAGCAAATATCTTTGCCTTAAGGAGCTGCAGCGCCTTCTCGCGGTTATCGAGCTGGCTCCGCTCACTTGAAACGTGTACCGCAAGGTTCGTTGGCTTGTGGAGGATGCGCACTGCGGTCTCGCGCTTGTTAACGTTTTGGCCCCCTGCTCCACCACTCTTTGCAAACTGGATCTCAATGTCGTCCGGCTTAAGCTCGACCTTATCTGTGGCGACTAATGTCGGGAGCACCTCAACAAGCGCGAAACTCGTCTGACGCTTGGCATTAGCGTTAAACGGCGACTGGCGCACAAGTCTGTGCACACCAGCCTCGTGCTTCAGCCGACCATACACGCCTGAGCCGGCGATCTCCAGCATTAGATTGCGATATCCGCCCTGGTCATTCTCATTAGCGTGGAGCTCGCGAACGCGCCACCCCTTCTTCGTCGCGTAGCCCTCATACATGCGACGAAGCAAACGCGCAAAATCTTCAGCGTCGTCCCCCCCAGCTCCAGCGAGGACAGCGAGCGTCGCATTCCCCGCGTCATGCGGATCGCCTCCCCCACCCTCTTTTAATTGCTGGTATTCCTGCACCAGAGTCTGCGCTTGGTCTTTGTCCAGCCAAAAATCGGGCGATGCCATCAGCGCCTCGAGTTCTGTTAACCGTTTCTCGACTTTCTCATCCATGAGACGAGTATAGCAACTTATCTTGGAGCCGCCTCTCGGGCTTGAACCGAGGACCTACTGCTTACGATGCGTAACGATGTGTCCCACACATCCTTACCTCTCCCAACTGGAGCCGCCTCTCGGGCTTGAACCGAGGACCTACTGCTTACGATGCAGTCGCTCTACCAACTGAGCTAAGGCGGCAATTGCACCATTTTACTACATCAGACATGACCGACGCGGCTAGCGCCCTCCACCGACTGAGTTAAGGGGACGTTCTTATTTTCTAACATACTATATCGACTATAACCACGTACAACTTGACTCGATACAGATAATGATGGTATAATAGATGAGGTCTATTACGGAGTTCTACTATGCTGGAATTAAAATCAGTTGTATCGCGCCGCGAGGCTCGCTATCGCGCGCTTCAGATTGCAAAGGAACGTGGGCTACAGTTTATTGATGCCTACAGAGCGCTGCTGTGCTTCTATTGGGAGCAAGGTGTGCAGGTGTGGCCCACCAAGCTATATCAGGAAACAGCTATGCTGCGAAACTAGCTGCCTGACGCCGACAGCAGTCACTTCTGACCCCTTCTCGGAGGGGTCATTTATTTTTAATGTGCTTTTAGATAGTGCTCGATTGTATATATCCAGTCCTCTTCGCCGTATGGCTTTTTCTTTTTCTCAGCTAAGAGCCACTCTAAGTAACCTGGGTCTGTCCGGGCGAGATCTTCAATCTTTTTGCCGCTATGCTTACCAAATCTAAGTGTGGTAAACAGGCGCGGCTGTGACGATATACGAATCATTTCTTCAAGTGCAGCAACCTCAGTGCCTTTCTGGACACTCATTTTCGAAAGCAATCTCTCAAACAACAGTTCAAGCACGAGCACATCACCTAATGCGTCGTGTGCGAGAGCCTCGACCTCGAGCCCCAAATAGTATCGAAGGTATTGGAGCTTGTATGTGCCAATTTTTTCCTCTGGATCAAGTGCGGCAGCTACTTTATAGGTGCATATAAAGTTAAGTGGCGTAATACCCTCTCTCGCAAGCATTGCAATATCAAAAGAAGCGTTATGCGCAACGCCAATAGTATCTGAGTTTTCGAAGAGAGCTTTAAGTTTTTTGTAGTCTTCGCTCTCCGTAAACGATGGCTTTTCCGCGACCATTTTGTCTGTGATGTGATGGATCATCATCGATTCAATAGGGATCGGCATAGGCGGCTTATACAACGCGTTTACAATAGGCGCTTCAACAGCGCGCTCCTTAACTGCAAGCGAAACCAGGCGATCTTTTTCGCCTCCTCCGGTTGTTTCGGTATCAAAAAATATGATCTTCACAAAATGAAGTATACCAATTTGAGCCGGGAGTCGGGATTGAACCGACGACCCCCACCTTACCATGGTGGTGCTCTACCAGCTGAGCTATCCCGGCAATGTATGCAACATAGCATATTTAAATAGGTATATACTAGTGCTATGGATGGCCTCACTAACTACGAAAAAGAAATTCGTCCTTGGGGCGACTTTGAGCGCTATACGCTTAACGAAACGACGACAGTGAAGATTATTACAGTGAAGCCTGGCGAAGCGTTTAGTCTTCAGACGCACTCGAATCGAGATGAGTTTTGGCGCGTGGTAAAGGGTTCAGGGACGATCACGATTGGCAATGAGCCGTCTGAGGCAACTGAGGGTGATTCTTTTTTCTGTACCCGCGGCACCACGCATCGAGCGACTGGCGGCGTAGATGGCCTGACCTTTCTTGAGATTGCCTTTGGTGAGTTCGACGAGAAGGATATTACTCGCCTCGACGATAAATACGGTCGCGTTTAACTAGAAGCCGAGGCGGTGCTTAACTTTGATAATAAAACCCTCTTCTTCGTTGTTTTCTTTTACACCATTGTGTGACTGAGTCGTAGTCGCTTCGACAGTAATCGTCGTAGAGGCCGTCGTCGTAGCCTCGATTCCAGTTGACGTGGCCGTAGTAGAGCTGACGGCTGTAACGGACATCATCATTATCGGATCTCCGGTATCCTCTCCGTTCTGCTTCTCGTCACCTGGTCCCACGGGCGTAGCTGAACGCACCTTAGCTGCTGAAGCGCCACCCAAGCGCTCTCCGAGTCTGGAGCGTACGTGATCAGCGAAAGCTATTACCTCTTTCCTACCTGTGGAGGTTGCGTCTGTTGAAAGAGTGTCGAGCACGACTTGATGCTCACTAAGCGCGACACTAAACGAAGCGTTCGTCTTGGCTGCCGCCTCCGGATTATTGAGGGCCAACTTCTCAAGCGTATTCTGGGTTGAATCGAGAGATGTGTCGAAACGAGCTTGGCTTTCCTTACCAACTTCAGGACTAAGCTTTTCCTTTGAGGCGAGATCCTCTATCTCCTTAAGGCGCGTCTCCGTTACTGAAACGTGCCAATCCGCCTGCGCCTCGCTACTGAGCGCAAGGAGACCTCGCGCTGGTTCGAGCACGCTTACCTTAAGACTGTATAGAGAGTCACCTGGGAGCGATCCCATCGAGGCAAGAGTAGTCCCACCCCCTACCGCAATCACAAGCAGGAGTGCGAGTGCAGCAAACGACAAGCGGGAGTTCGTGGTAAATGGCGAGAGCACGTGGATGAAACGTTCGTACGGCGATGGAATACTCGTAGCGGGATGCTGCTGGGCATAGAGAAGCAGATCATTTCGCATGCGGCTCTTCACACCTTCGCCGAGGCGAATATGTTTAGCGTCTTGTATAAGGAGGTCAATGGGTTCCATGATTAAAAAGTGTTTTCAGTTTTGCTACTCCTCTATGAATGCGGACTGAGACGACATTGTCTGATTCGCCGATTGCCTGTGCTATCTCTCCAATGGTGAGATCGTCAACGTAGCGCATGACGAGCACCTCGCGATAATCAGGCTCAAGCTTTGCAAGGAGCGCGGGGATCACCTGCCCTTCAGCATAAGTGAGAATCGATTGCTCATCCTCTCCTGCTGGGTCGAACCCTGCTTCGGAAAGCACGTCGAGCGACGTCTCTTTCTTCTTGCGATAATAGTCAATGACCAGGTTACTCGCGATACGATAGAGGAATGCTTTGGGATTGTCGACTTTTTTCCCCGATGAGAGATAATCCCAGACCCGCATAAACGACTCCTGTGTCAGGTCTTCTGCCACCGACTGAGAACTGACACGATAATAGCAGTGACGGTAGATTGCGTCAGCGAACTCCTCGTGGAGCTTTAAAAAAGCGGTTTCGGTTGTCGTATGCTGGTCCATATACTCTGACGATATGCCTACCCCTTCCTTACGGCGGCAACAGGTCTTTCGTCCTTTGACTATAGCACTGGCCGAGCAAAAAACGAGTGTATTCCTCCTTTCTTACACTCCCGCCTAAGTATGCACGAACTGTGGTGACAACCTTACTGTCTAGATGACGATGGTGCTGTACTTTCTTTTAATTCAGTTGAGGTACCGGTAATCACAGTCGGTTTCGTTGAGCTCGTTATTGGAGGCGTTGCGCCTGGACCAGGGATTTCCGTACTTGCTCCAGCTGGGGGAATACTGTTCACCGTCCCGCAATTGAGTAGTCTTCGCGTCTTTGGCCCCACCGTTCCTGTGACAGGACTGATGCTATTTATTCTCTGGAGATTTTTTACTGCAGCTTCTGTGAGAGTGCCATACAGGTTTGTCTCGTTTCCAGGACTGCCGGGACCGGACGCAGCAAGAACGTAGCCATGGGCGTTGAGGAATCGCTGCAAAATAAGGACTTCGTTATTTTGTGAGCCGACTGAAAGGTCAAGCGAGTACGTGGGACTACTTGTACAACTGACTGGCTGCGGGATCGGTTGCGTTGTTGGGATAACGGGAGGCGGTACTGGTTGAGGCGTTTGTGGCGGAGTCACTGGTGGAGGAGTTGTGCCACACATAAGTGCATTGATCTTTTTGAGGGTATTGGTCGAAACAGCACCCGTGCCATTTGAAAGATGGAGTGAGGTGAGGATGTCGTCTTTATACGTTTCTTGGAAGCGCTTAACGGCTTGGTAGTCCGTATTTGAATAGATGCCGGTAACTGGAGTACCGAGGAACTGCTGTAGCCGCCTTACTTCAACAGGATCGTTGTTGTTGCCCATATTGATTGGCTTCGTGAGATAGGGGCAGACTACAGCAGGAGGGGGCGTCATAACCGGAGGGGTTGTGATTGGTTCGTCTACTCCCGCGCAGGAACTTGTGGTAAACGTCATATCGCGCCCATAGCCCGTACCACTCCCGTTCGTGGCATACGAGGCGTAATGGTAAGTCGTTTGGCACCGCAGTGACGAAATAGTTCTTGTAAATGATCCTAGAGAAAATTGTCCTGACTCGGTAGTGGTAGCACCATAAACAGCAGTTGGTCCGTATGCAAAACCACGAACGGTAACTGGCGACTTCCCAAGCGAAACTAATTCGCCGTGCACCTCTGCACCTGTTTTAGTGACCACCGGAGTAGTGACTAAGGTTTTAACAACACTGGTAGCTGAGCTGTTCCCAGAGAGTGCGTCTTCTTTAGCCTCCTTATTGAGCGCCTCACGTGTTTTGGAGCCAATCTTGCCATTAGGCGGGATAATGCCGTGTGCCTTTTGATACGCCATGACTGCTTTTCGCGTGGCGTCACCAAAGTAGGTTGTCTCAAGCCCGGGTGACCCCGCACCTTTATCGTTCACCTTAAATCCGTGCTTGTTGAGGTGTTTCTGGAGCTTTAATACCTGATCGTCAGTTGATCCCACATCGAGATCATCACTGAAATCATCAGGTCTGAGGACCGTTTCGGTAACGGTAGTCATGACTTCAGTCGTGACAACGGGCAATTGCCCCGCTGATACAGTCGAGCTGCCTCCACCGCTTGATCCCGAGCCTCCGCCTCCGCCTCCTCCCGAAGACGCACATGCATCGGTGGTAAACGTGGTATCTGAACCATGGCCCGTCCCTGCGGTATTCGTGCCGTATGCAGCGTAATGATACGCGGTGGCACAGATGAGAGAAGTGATGCTTCCCGTGAACGAACCGGTACTGAAAGAACCGGATTCGGTGGTGGTGGCTCCGTAG
>JAQBQV010000023.1 GCA_028286825.1 Parcubacteria group bacterium | reverse complement strand
CACGGAAATGCTTGTTATTTTGCAAAGCATGAGAATATGAAAAATACCGACATCACTAGGTACTTACAGTGTGAAATCACCAAACCGTTATTTCAGCATATTTTTGTAAAAGAAAAGCCGCGCCTATTTTTGTCTATTGCACACCTTATTTCAAATTCGTCTCAAATTTTAATTTGTGCTCTGCAGTTTCTTAAGTGTTTGAGACCACTCATCAAGAATTTCCACTATCCATGTTTGTACTTCCTCAAGCGCTTTTTTATTTATCGTACAATAGTGCACCCGTCCGTATTTACTACGAATGACGAGGCCGCAATTTTCAAGAATGATTGCGTGTTTCAAAACAGCAGGTAATGAAATATGTAATGGGTGAGCCAGCTCACCAAGTGTGAGTGTTCCCTCTTTCGCTAATCGCTCGATTATTGTGAGCCTGATAGGACTGCTTAATGCAGAAAATATTTGCACAGGTGAATACTTAATCATATAGTTAAGTATATCAGTTGTCTGAAATACCCGAGATACTGCTATAGAATCTTCTCGCCGCCTTTAGACAAAACAGTAACCTCACCCTCAGAGTCCATCTGGATCAGCATAGGTGGTAATCCGGCAAGTGTTCCTTTATTAATAAAGAAATCAATCTCTTCTTTAAAATAATTTTTCGCTTCGGCGATGGTTGTAGCTGGAGGGAGACCTTCAGGATTTGCTGTCGGTGCAATAACCGGACCCGTCCTGCGCAAGAGACTTTGGGTAAGAAAGTCGGCTGGGAAACGGAAGGTGAGTGTGTTAGTCCCCCGATGTAGATAGGTAAATTTTGAAAGCGTGCACGGTAGCATCACATTGACCGGACCTGGCCAATACTTTTTTCTAAGTGCTTCTTCTTGCTTTCGATTGAGCTTGATGCCAAATTGCTCCAGTTCTTCCCATGAGGAGATGAGGACTGGATAGGGGTTACTCGGTGTCTTGCCCTTTAACCGATAGACTCGTTCAACCACTGTTTCTTCGAGTGCGTCTCCAACAATAACGTACAAATTGTGCGTACCGATAATGCCGATCTTTTTTCTCCGAATGGATTTAGCTGCTCCGAAGTATGCGAGCCACGCTAAAAGACCCAGTACTGCCGAGGTGATAAAACGATTCACCCCTGTTGCATAGAGCGCGGCGTAACTAACCCCAACCACACCGGCGACCTCGGCGGTCTTCAGTACTTCAGGAGGTATGCGCTCGATTGCTGCACGAACCGTAGAACCAGGACTCTGCCCTAACGGAGTATCGCCTGTAACCTCTGAACTGCCTGTCGTCGTATCAGAACCGGGACTATCGGAGGAAGAGCCAGTTCCAGTTGGCGAGCCATTCCCTCCTGTATTCGCTGACGGTTCAACAGCGGGTGTTCCAGGAGCAACAATTTGCGGAGATGTGCTGGCCGGCTCAGTTGGCGGTACAGGTAATGGGTCGCATGCCCCTGTTGTAAACTCGCGGTCCGCTCCATAACCCGTCCCCTGCCCGTTTGTCGCATAATTAGCGTAGTGGTAATCGGCATTACAAAGGAGACCTGTTAAGGTCACACTGTACGGGCCGGCGGAGAAATTCCCGCTTTCGGTTGTTGTCGCGCCGTATGAGGGTGTAGTCCCATAGACGACACCTCGCACAGTTGGAGGAATCCCCCCGGTATCCGTAATCTCTCCCGAGATAGTCACTGAGGTCGTACCGGGTGCCGCCGAGGCAGAAGCAGTAGATAGAAAAAAGCTGCCGCAAAGGAGCCCTATAAAAACAACCTGCCGAACACCTGGGAGGGTAAAAAGGTTACTGCGCATGGATATGGTCACTATACCGCGGCACTAGGAAGGCCAACTGCAGTTATCCCCCAGGAACATATGGAGGTAGTTCCAACTCGCACATAACTTTAATTTGAATGCGAGGGACGGACTCGGTCATGCATAAATCGTTGCTACGATTTTGCGTACCCTCGTGGACGCTGTTGGAACCAAAATTCGAGAATACCCGAGCAATATAGCTTCGGAGCTTTTGAGTATTTCCATGAGACATGCGTGCATAGATAGGAATTTCGCCGTTCTGGAACGTTTTATTACAAAAAGCGAGACGCGACTTCGAAGCAAACGGCTATTTCGCACCGATGCGGCGGGAAGATTTCTTCTTAGGCTGGGACTTCTTCGCCGAGGTATCGACCACGACTCCTTTCCCCTGTACGTACAGGACCCGAGCCTGCGTTCCTTCGGCGAGCTCTCCCGAGAGCATCTTGCGTGCGAGCACTGTTTCTATGTCCATCTGGATGCGGCGTCGAAGCTCCCGGGCGCCATACTCTGGAGCGAATCCTGCTTCCACCAAGTGCTTGATGAGCGAATCATCGAAGGTAAGCTCTATCCCCTGACCGCGTGCGGTCCTTTTGACTTTCTCAAGCAGAAAGCCAGCTATCCGCTTCGCTTCCTCCTTGGTGAGCGCATGAAAGACGATGATCTCATCGAGACGATTCAGGAATTCTGGACGAAAGTGCATACGAAGCACTCCCATAAGCTCCTCTTTAAGCGCTTCATATTCTTTCTTCTGCTTCTGCCCGATGACATTCTCTTGTATTACATGAGAACCGAGATTACTGGTAGCAATGATCATCGTATTCGTAAAATCCACCACGCGGCCTTTTCCGTCAGTGAGCCTTCCGTCGTCGAACACTTGCAGGAGGATGTTATACACGTCCGGGTGCGCCTTTTCTATCTCGTCCAGCAGTATCACTGAATACGGCCGGCGCCGGACCGCTTCGGTAAGCTGTCCTCCTTCGTCATATCCTATATAGCCTGGCGGCGCGCCAATAAGCCTGGCGACTGCGTGCCGCTCCATATATTCGGATAGGTCGATGCGTACCAAGGCATCCTCGGCGCCGAACACGACCCAAGCCAAGGCTTTCGCAAGTTCCGTCTTGCCGACGCCCGTGGGACCGAGGAAGAGGAGGTTAGCGATGGGACGCGACCCCTCGCTTAAGCCCGCACGGCTGCGCCGTATGGCGTTCGATACCGCAGTGATAGCTTCCTCCTGCCCTACGACACGTTCATGAAGCCTTTGTTCCATCTCGAGCAATTTTTTACGCTCCTCGGCCGTGAGCTCGGTCACGGGTATGCCCGTCAGTTTCGATACGACCTGGGCAATATGCTCGACGCGCACCTCGGATGTCGTGACGCCGCGCTCTCGCCGCCATTTCTCTGAAAGCGCATCGCGCTTCTTCTCAAGCTTCATCGATTCAGCTTCCTGCCGCTTAGCATCCTCATGCTTTTTATGAGATGACGCGAACTCGCGCTCGCGCGCAAGGCGTGAGATCTCTTCATCGAGCTTTCGCACTTCAGGAGGCCGCGTCGTGAGCCCGATGCGCACTCGCGACCCCGCCTGGTCGATAAGATCAATGGCTTTGTCTGGCATGAACCGCCCGGTGATGTAGCGGTCGGAAAGTTCTGCCGCTGCGACTATCGCTTCGTCGGTTATCTTCACTTTATGGTGCACTTCATACCGGTCCCGCAAGCCGCGCAATATCTCAATGGTCTGCTCGACGGTCGGTTCCGGCACTAAGACCGGCTGGAAGCGACGTTCGAGCGCTGCATCTTTCTCGATATGCTTCTGGTACTCATTAAGCGTCGTCGCCCCGATGAGCCGCATCTCGCCGCGTGCGAGATGCGGCTTGATAATATTGGAAACATCGAGCCCTCCCTCTTCCCCCGTGCCGCCCGTGCGCATAATGGTATGGAGCTCGTCGATGAAAAGGATGAGGTCGTCCGAAGCGAGCACCTCGTCGATGACCGCTTGGATCCGCTCTTCGAACTCGCCCCGATACTTCGCGCCCGCGATAAGCGCATTCATAGAGAATTCGACGACGCGCTTTCCGACAAGTGCGTCGGGCACATCCTCCGAAAGGATGCGCTGGGCCAGACCCTCGACGATGGCCGTCTTGCCAACGCCTGGCTCGCCAATGAGCACCGGATTGTTCTTGGTACGGCGCGAAAGTATCTCTATCGCCGTCTCTATCTCGCCCGCTCGCCCTATCACCGGATCGAGCTTTCCTTCGCGAGCGAGCGCGGTGAGATCGCGCGAATACTTATCGAGCTGGGGCGTCGTGCTCTTGCTATCGACGCGGCCTTCCTGTGCTCCTTTGCCCACGACCTTCACTACTTTTTGCCTGACGCTTTCGCTTGTGAGGCCGTACTTCCGGAGTAGGTCGCCCGCGAGTCCGTCATCCTCTTCCACAAGCGCGATAAGGAGATGTTCGGGACCGATATAGCCGTGCCCCAAAGCCTGTGCGACCCCAAAGGCCGCAGTAAATACGCTTTTCACGCGCGGCGAAACGCCGAGTTCCTGAGGCCCCTCTTCCTTCTTCTGCGGCGCACCCTTTGGGGCATTGTGCTCGATGTATCCGCGCACGTCTTCCGGCGTGATCGAGAACTGCTTGAACAGTTCTCGGATGACATCGCTTCCGCTGAGCGCATACAGCAGATGCTCGGTGTCTATTTCGCCTCGATGGAATGAGATGGCTGTCCGTGCCGCCTCCTGGAGGAGCTCCTTGGTATGCTCGGAGAAATACTGACTCAAGTCGGTCGCTTCGGCGCGGCGCGGCGCGGGAGTATCGAGCCCCAACGGCATTTCCTCCTGATCAGTGTCGCGCGCGAAGAAATCATCGAACATCGAGTCGCCGAACATGCGCTCCATCGGCGACAGGCCCGCCTGCTGCTTCAGCCGCGCGTAATCCACCTGACAGACATTCAGTACGCGTTCCTCCCCGTTCTGGGCGACCCTCACCTTGAGGGTCGCCGGACGTTTATGGCAAATTTCACATAGCATACTTAGTGATGGAAATATCGGAGCTACTTACGCACGATTTAATCTGTAAGCTTAATCTGGAAGCGATTTAATCTGTAAGTATTCTCCTTATGCCATGAAAACCAAGTGAACGTTGTTCAGGATTTATTCTGCCACGAGAAAACTGCCGTGCGCTAAAAATAAAAAAGAGCGTCCGACCCGAGTCGGCAACTTACAAGCGACTCGCCTGGTTCTCGATACAATTGCGCACGCTGGTCACAAATCATAAAAGCCCCTGAGGGGCTTTTATGATTTGTGCGGTCTCGTGGACGCTATTGGAATCAAGATGACTGAACGAAGTCACGCATGACATTGTCGCTCTGGATATCGCTGCGGCTTTCGAGTCCCGTGCGAAGCTCAGCTTCGCGCCCTCGCGCAAATGGAAAACGCCCTTTCGGGCGTCTCCATTTGCGCGAGGGACGGGACTCGAACCCGCAACCTTCCGCGTGACAGGCGGATGCTCTAACCAGTTGAGCTACCCCCGCAAAGTGAGGAAATATGAGAAATACATCAGCGTATTTCTCCTATCCATCGAACGACGCGGGAGAAAGCCTTCTTTGAGGCCTACCCCCGCAATCCGCGCTCGAGCCTTAGCTCGTCTGAGTATCCTAGCAAAAACTTAGAAAAATGTCCTGTTCTGGTGCCGAGGGTGAGAGTTGAACTCACGACCTTCTCTTTATGAGTGAGATGCTCTAACCACCTGAGCTACCTCGGCAAAGTGAGGCAAACGAGCACAAAGTGCGGCACTCGAAAGTGGCTCGAAATCGTTTAACAAAAAAGATTTCTAGCCACTTGAGTGGGCCGGTGCCGCAGGCACCGTTTCGCCGAACGCAGCCGAGGTATGCTTACATACCGCGACGAACTTCAGCTATAGTAAGACACTACCAAACCAACCGACTTCCGACAATCCGCTATTTACTCCTTTAGATACTTCTCAAAGCCACTAGTGATTGTCGCAATTCCCTGTTTATCGATCATATAACCCTCAAAACCAGGCAGTCGCTCTATAAAGATAATTCCCTCCTCCCCCATCGCAAACGCTCCAGTCGCAAATCGATCTGCCTCGAGCACATTGGGTCCAAGTACCGTTAGGCTGACGATACTCTCTATTTTTTCACTCGGCGTGTGTGGATTATAAATGTGATCACCACGAATATAGGAACCTGAGGTTGCTACTCCATTTCCCCGAGGATAGATGACCTTAATAATCTCTTCTTGATTAAATGGATTTCGGATGCCGACGCTCCACGGTTTTTCGGCCGCATTATGCCCCCGCATGGCAATGTCCCCGCCAGCATTGATCGAATAGTTCTGGTATCCTGCCTCGTCTATAAGCCGTGCCGTGTTACGTATTGCCCATCCCTTCACTATGCCGGACGGGTCTATGGATTCATCAGGTCGCCTGACATCAAAGTAACCATTAGTCTCTCGCTTGGTCTTCTCGGCAAGATCAAGCACTTCGCGCATTTCCTCACTTACGTCCCCGATCCCTATTTCACCTCGATTTATTCGAGAAATCTCACTTTCTTTTTTATACGTACTGAAGCGATTGTCGACATTTCGCAGATACTGAAATGCCATCTCGAGAGTTACGCCGACTTCGATGCCAGAACTCACAATCTCAACCTCGATCGGCATTCCCATAATAAGCCGCATGTCTTTCATGTCTGTAGCATTGTACGCTCTTTACGCTCTACTTCCATTCCACGAGTATTTCTTCTAAGATGAAAGTATATCTCTTCTATGACGACAGAAACTTGGATAAGTGACCTTCCTCGCTCGAGGATGGTGTACCCGACGAACGTACTTGATCAACTCAAGTATTGGATTTGGAGAGTGTACACTCCTATTCATCCAGCGGTGCGTAACCTTAGCACCCTCCTCGGGCTTGATGCCTCCGTTTTTTCTCCTATCGATGACTCAGGGCGCCAAGATTATCTCTTTGGAATCCTTCATCCTGATCGACCCTTACGAGATTTTGTAGACCACCTCGTGAGTCACGGATTTGGTAATCACTTTGTCGCATGGAAAGATAGCGGCGAGGTGATCAGTCTGCGCAAGCCGCTTGATTTTCGATTTCAATACCACATACGCGTCTTTCACGATGGAGAAGTGCGCTGCCACTATGAATACACTCCCGAATACCGACCGCTTCAGCACCTCACACAGATCGGGTTCGAAGATCGACGTTCAGAATTCGAACTATTTCTTCGAGATTGGATTATCCCTGTTTGAGCGCTTTTTACGCGAGCCCGATAAAGTAGTCCGTATGAATGTGTCTACGTGCTACCCCAGCCTTAAGAAGCGCTCCTTTGAGCGCTTTGACCATACCCTGTGGGCCTGAAATATAAAAAGTATGGTCCTTAAAATCTGACACTTCTTCTTGTATCACTTCAGCACTAACAAAACCAGATCGCATACCCTCGAGCGCGCCCTCAGCGATTACATGCACTACCTTGATTCCTATCTGCTCTTTTGCCTCGTCAAGAATCGATTGATACGCAATGTCTACTGGAGTGCGATTGGAGTAGAAAATCGTAATATCGCGCTTCTCCCTTCGATCGAGGATGGAGCGTAGGTGGCTTCTAAAAGGTGTGATGCCAATACCGCCCGCGATAAACACAAGCTTTTCATTCAAGTCCTTTGGGAGAACAAACTCACCACCGAGCGCTGTAGCGAAGATCCTCCCTCCTTTCTCTAGTTTTGCGAGCGCCCGTTTAAAGCTGCTTGGTTTTTCATAAAACTTTACCCCCAATCGAATCTCGCTCTCTGTCGGAGATGATGCGATGGTAAAGAAACGCCTCGTACCGCGCGCGTCCGGGTGCTCATGCGGTAGCGTCCACTCGAGGAATTGCCCAGCCTGAAACGTAAATGGTCGATCACTCGAAAATACAAAATCCTTGGTTGTGGCGCTCGTCGCTTCTTGGCGCACGAGCGTTAGCACGTGACGGCCTTTAGGGCTCACGACGAACACGAAGATGTTTCCAATAAGTAACGCTAACTCAGGTGATGAGTATATTCCTCCTATGTGGAGCGCCGGAGCAAACAAAACGCCGACAATCACGGCATAGATAAGACGCATCGAGCGCTGCGGAGGCGTCGTCAGTGGCTCAGTAAGCATCACGAATGCAAAGAACAGGAGCGAGGTATGCACTACGGCGAGCGAAAGAGCGTCCGTGAAAGGTAGCGATGTGGTGAGTATGATTGTCCCCGTCGCAACAACACAAAAGGTGAGTACTAGATCGAAGCGGCGAATCTTATGCGCAATGGCGAGTCCGCCGAGTAAGACCACAGGCAAAAGAGCGAGATTCCCCGCTACCCACCAACTCGCATACCCACCGAGCAATAACCCGGTCAGATACACCCCAATCGCTGCTGGGTTGAAAACATGCTTTTTAAAAGGGGCGAGAAGATACTTCGACGCCATAGCAATAGCCGATGCGGCGACAATAAGAAGTGCGTCACTTTGTGAGCCAATCGTTGCTGGCGGGAGAATCAGCGCTAAAATAAAGGCAGTTACATAGACTGACTCCACGCTGGTTGCTGCATTCACAAGACGCGCACCAATCGCGTTTACCACATAGCAGGTGGCTACCGCTAGAGCGGTTGACAGAAGAATTGCCCAGGGCGAATACGAGAGGACACCAAAGAGAGCCTCGATAATCGCTACGACGATAAGAATCGTCAGGACGTAGAGTACCAATCGATACATCGTGATCCGATCAAGGATCGCATCGATCGGTTTGAGCAAGGCCTGCATAACCTCCAACGGGGCGAAATTATGACCTACGATGCAAGACTCAGTGCTGCGCTCAGTGAGACGCGGAACGCATCTGAAGTCTGTGTTGCACCTGATACATTATCTACCTTTGCACTTTGTGCTGTAATGGTTTCCTGTTTAAGGATAGGGAGCGAGCGATTACTGATAACCGTTGTGTTGCCAGGAGAGTTTGGGAACACCGGCACCGCAACTGATGTAATCTTGCCCCCCGAAATCGTTGCCACTACTTGGACGGGTCCGTAGACCGACTCAACGACCGGACCAGTAAAGGCTCCATTTTTATAACCGGAGGCTGGGGCTGGTGTTACGACAGGCGTAGGGGCTGGCACGCCACCTATTGTTGGCGTTGTCATTGTAGGCGCCGTTGTCCCTACTGACGCTGGATTGATACTTTCAGAGGGAGCTGATGTGCCTGACCCAAGCGGCGTTTCTGTGGTAGTCGTAGCCGTACCGGAACTGGTAGAGGCGTTGCTCATGCTCCACCATACATATCCACCAATAGCGATAATAATTGCGAGACCGATTAAAGCTTGTTTCATTCTTAGGTGATTACCCGATAATGCTGCTACTCACTAATACGCCGAGTATACCATGCGTCTTTCGCTGCCTACAGAAGAGCTCCTGAGACATCCAGCAATTCACTGATGATTCACCTCTACACGAGTATTGTGGCCTACACTATGAAGCCGATACTCCTCTCATTGGCGTTTGCCCTCCCTTCCCCAGAGCATCTCGCACTGAACTTTCCAGTCACGCCCGTCGTGACAACGACTGCTTCGGATCTTTCGGTAAGCAGGCGCGACAATAGCTCCGCAGTATCCTCGACAAACACACATACTAATTCGGGAGTGGCCGCTATTTTACTCACCGAAGACTACCGTGTTGCTATCGCCGAATTAAGCACCACACTCGTTAGGGCAGCATATGACGAAGGCACGAGTACTGAAGCAGGTAGAACCCTTGCGCGAATTGCACACGACGAGCACGAGAGACTTGGCAGTACCACGACGGCGATACAAAAAATTGCCTATCGTTCACCTATTAAGAAACTGCTTTCGGGGGCTGACAGTGCAAATTTTAAGTTCTTGACAGAAAGCATTGCAGCGTCAGAGTCGAATATAGCTGCATTGAAAACATATCTCAATGGAGCGGAACCTACCGCAACGAGTACGATACTAATCACTAAAGAGACAATTGCTCTTGAGAGTGTTCTTGCACGAATAACAAATTTTCTCGGCATGTACAGAACAGCGAGCGCAACACTTTTTAGCCGATAATCATTCTTTGGCAAAACTAGAGCAGGTAAGTAATAGGGCACCTCACTCCAGGCAGCGTCAATGCATTAGAAAACGAACAGACACCGGAATGGCCTGTTCCGATATCTGTCGCGCACTTTCTAAACTATGCAATTTACTACTCTTTACCACTGCGACCGCCACCGCTGCTTCCACCACCACTCGACCCCCCGCTTGAGCCGCCACCCGAACCGCCATTAGATCGGCTTCCGCCCCCTGAGTTCGATCGATTGCTGTGTGAAGCCTTACCGCCCTTTCGACCCGCTGCCTGCGCTTCACGTGAGTCAAACTCATGAGCAGTCCCCTTTTCGTGAGCTGCTTTGCCGCCCTTACTTGCGATCTCACGCTGCTGCTCCGGATCCATCGAAGCAAAGCCGCGGCCGCTGTTTTTCCCTCCACTGTTGTTGCTAGTTGGCATACGTTGTGTAAATTAGCATTACTAATCTCGACCGAGACTGTACCTTACCAACACAACGATTAAGAACTGCTTAACTCTACGGGAGAATTGCGTCTGCAAGACCGTATGCCATAAGCTCTGTAGGTGATAGTACTGAATGAGTACGCATCAATCGCAATACGTCGTTCGTCGTCAAATGGCCTTTTGAATTTCCGGCTACGACCGATGCGTATTGTTCATCTTTTAATCTATCTTCGCGAAGCATGGCCTCCATTTCTTGCGTCGTATATCGCTGATTACCAAAGATGCGACCCGCTGGATGAAAAAGAAGCGACGTGCGTGCTGAAATAAAACGAGTTTCGCCCGTAAGAAAGATGATCACCCCCGAGGAATCGACGTCTCCCGATCCGATCGTAGTAACACGCGCCTTAAGCACATGGCGTACCATATCGTAAAAACTCATCGCGGTACCCGTGGGGCCGCCAGGCGATGTTACAAAAAGACCAATCTCCTCTTCAGGCGACTCATCAAGAAGCCGATTCATCTCTCTCAATACTTTGTCATTCTGGGCGCGGCTGACTGGAGCTGTGTAATTGATGGTGCGTGCGCGTACCGGCATCACGAGCGCTTCCATCGTTTCTGAGACGGGCGCTGCCGCTGTATCAATCTCTAGTTTAATTTGTGTCGTTGTCTTCATAGAGCCATCATACGACGGGCGCATATTTCATAGCAAGCTCAGCAGTATGTCAATGGTCGCAAACGCCACCACACATCCAAGGTACGGGATTCTAAGTGAAGAGGTAAAAATAATCATATTTTTAAACTGCCAATTGCGTAGTCTTTCATCCTAATGCGACCGTAGCGCCCGCTTTTTCGATTCACATACCATTCACTACAGTACCGTTATGCTCGTGCATACCGTCTTATCAACTCATGTAACATCTGTACGTATGGAAAACGACCCTATCTCAATAATTAAAGAGGACCACAAAACAGTCGAAGCATTATTCGATGAATACGAAGGTCTTGGTGACAGTGCTGATGTTTCAAAGAAAAAAGTCGTCGATCAAATAATTGAAGAGCTCACTATTCACGCGGAAATGGAAGAAGAGCTTTGCTATCCTCGTTTTAAAAAGGCATTCAATAAAGAAGACGATAAAATGGTAGACGAAGCATACGTAGAGCACGAAGGCGTAAAAGATTTGCTCGAAGAGCTGAAATCCCTTGATGCCAGGACGCCAGAATTCGACGCACGTATGCAAGTACTTATGGAGCAAGTCAAACACCACGTGAAAGAGGAGGAGGGCGAACTCTTACCAACCGTCGAGAAAGAAATTCCGGAAGAAGAACTTGAAGCAATGGGTACTGAAATGATGGCATTTAAAGCCGATCGGAGCGCAGCATAACTTTTAAAGCACTACTGCTATACTGCTCCGTAATGGAGACGCGACTCTTAGCCTCAGAAGCAATCGCGGAGGGAACGATGCTCTTCCGACTCGAAAAACCGGAAGGGTTTTCGTATATACCAGGACAAAACGCTGACTTTACTCTCATCGACCCTAAAGTGATTGACTCTGAAGGCAACAAACGCACCTTTTCTCTTGTAAGCACCCCGTCTGACGAACATCTTGAGATCGCCGTGCGCATTCGCGATACGGCGTTTAAACGGACACTTCAGACTCTGCCCATAGGCTCACTTCTCACCATTGAAGGGCCTTATGGCGATTTTATGCTCCACGAGAACGTCAGTCGCCGAGCGATCTTTATTGCCGGAGGTATTGGCGTGACGCCCTTCATGTCGATGATACGAAACGCCACAGAGCACTCACTTCCCCATCAGATTGTGCTTTTTTCTTCAAATCGGCGACCCGAAGACGCCCCCTTTCTCGACAAACTTAAATCGCTAGCTGTCCAGAATCCGAATTTCACCTTCGTTCCAATAAGCAGCCAAGCTGCTACCTCTAGTCATCCCTGGGCCGGGGAACGCGGTCATATCGACTCTGCAATGTTTGCACGTTATGTCATAAAAGAGGAGTTGCCGATCTATTATGTGGCTGGCCCCGCTCATATGACGGTTGCGATCCGATCAATCCTGAATACAGATGGCGTTAGTAACGACGACATTAGAACTGAAGAGTTTTCCGGCTATTAATTTAGACAAGTAACCGCATCACCCTATGTGACAAGGCGAGCGTACACTACTAGTCGATGGTCATATGATGTTCTGTCGGGTAGCCAACTGCCGCTACAGGTAATTAAATTCAGATAGATACCATCAGCGCGATTGAATAGTCTAGTCCTCGGCACCTCGTTATTTGAATACAATTGAACCTCTTCCGTCTTAAAGGTGAGTTCTTTGCCGCTCTCTGTTCTTATTATGATGAGATCGCCTGGCTTCATATCCTTAAGACGGCCAAAAATTGCAGGAATCGAAACACCATCATCGACGTGCCCATCAATAACCGCGCTTCCCTTTGCGCCCGGGATAGTTCCATATTTGTACCAACCGACGTCTGTGTAGTTGTGTGGCACGCCCATGTTCCCGAGAAGCGTAAGACCAACACCCTGCACCTTCGCGTCAACCTCAATAGAAGGAATAATGAGCCGTGTCGGAATAGACGGCATTGACGACGCAGTGACTCCATTAGATGCAGTCGCTAGTATAGGTACATACTCACCCTCAGTTGGAGCTATAACCGTTGCTCGTATAAGCACTGTCATAAATACGATGCCTGATATAGTGAGCGCAATGAACGCTAGTGTTCGTTTTTTCATAGTATTTCACTATGACAAAAGCGGACGCCTGAACGCAATCCGCTTTTGTAAGCCATAAAGAGAATTAGGCGTCTCTACGGCGAAGTAAATAGGCTCCACTTAAAACTCCAACGGCCGCAGACGCGACGAGAAGGGTGAGGTTAAGCGGCATGGCGCTACCCGCACCTGTGCTCGGAATGCCAGGAGTCGTAACCGAGGTTCCAGTTGTACTCGTGTCGGTTGTGTTAGTGGTTCCGGTAGTAGTAGTCGTTTGTGCGTGTGCGGCGCCTCCAGTTAGGACAAATACTGCCGCAAGCAACAAGGGGATAAATTTTCTTATGTTCATACTGGGTAAGGTAATTGAGGTTAGTAATCATGCACCTAGGTAATTATTCAATAAGATCCATGAACCAAAAGTTAAGGTAATTAAAATCCAATGTAAAAAGCGCCCAAGGGCGCTTTTTACATAACCCGTCTCGGTGCTGTACTGTTATCCATAGGGAGTTACAGCGTTTTCTGATCACCTTCCTTTCCCCTTAGTCGCCGGGGGCCGATGTGGGTTGATTCTCAATGATTTAAAGGGTTTTCGCTTGAAAAGCGGTAGTCGAGCGAGGGCGGCGGGATCGATCGCCTTCGCCGACTGCTGATGTCCGCATATACAACACGACCTCATATCATTTCCCCGCGTGAAGCGGGGTTTTTGTTAAAGCCTGTCTATATCTAATGCGTGTGTTTATACTCCTTTAGCTTTCCCTCTTCAGCTTTAATAACGTCTGATGTGGAAGAGGCCGGCTTTATCAAAAGGAATACTGCAACAAGTGTCGTAATGGGGACGGTCAGGATAAGACCGATTGATCCGATGAGAATACGGGTAATCTCCGTAGCGAACAAGTCTCCATTTATCGTGAGCCAGAAGCTTGTTCCCAAGGCTCCAGTAGAAATAAATAGGAGTAGGGGAAGCGATGCTCCGACATAGGCAATCGCGAGTGTATTAATGAGCGCGCCAATATGCTCTCTCCCAATACGAAGTGCTCGGCGATATATTTTAAGTCGTGAAAGATGCGGTCCGACCTGGTGGAGCTCATCCACCGAGACCGCCTGACCTATCGCGGCATCGTATAAGATTCCGAGAATACCGATGAGGATGCCGCCTAGAAGTACGCCCGCAAAATCCAGATATATGCCTTGGCTGGCACTTAGGAAGACAGACTCATCTGCATCGAAGCCTGTAAGGTGGACATAGTGGATAGCCCAATAAGCAAGCAATCCTGTAAAAAGAATTGTGGCAACCATGCCGAGCACAGCAGATGTCGTGGTCTTACTAAAGCCGTGTGTTATATACGATCCCAAGATCACAATGAGAGACGCCACCCCCATACTCACGAGCACCGGCGAATAGCCGTGCAGCACGCCTGGCAGAAGTACATACACGATGAACAAAAGACTCCCGATGAGTGACAAAAAGCCTCGAATGCCTTGTTTCCCTCCAATACCTATAATCAAGACGAGCAGTATAAAGAGAAGTACACCGAGACCGGGTAATCGATTGGGGTCTTTGAATGAATATTGTACGTCTCCAGATTCTGAATCGGTGATACGAGTAACATAGAAGGTGTCTCCTGCTTTGAGTTGTATTGGGTAGTCATTCTCGAGAGTAATTACCTTTCCTGGCTCGGAGGAATCTATGATTTCTGCTTTGAGCGTTTGTACCTGCGTTTGTGTTTGTACGCCAGTCTGGAAACTGGATTGATCTTCAGTTCTCTGATTCGTAACTTCTAGTACCTTTGCTTTTTCGTACACGTCACTTGTCTGCTGCGCGTGCACGAAATGCAGGGGATATACAAGAAAACTGACTACGAAAATCAACCCGTAGAGCCATTTCATACAGCCAGTATAACTCGCACAAAGTATTCCTGCCCTCTCGAGGGGGCAGGAACTTAGGAACCACTGTATACACTGAATTTCGCCAGCTCGATTCCGCGCACTCCTGCATGAGCAAAGGAAAAGGCCTGCGCGAGGCAGACCTTTTCCGTTGCTTGTTGCGGGGGCCGGAATCGAACCGGCGTCTGGAGGTTATGAGCCTCCCGAGGTACCTCTCCTCTACCCCGCTATGTTTGAAGAAGTGTTCACGTTCGCTCTCCCGCTGCAGGCAGCCTCTCCTCTACCTCGCTATAGAAACACTCTACTCCGCGAAATTAACAGATGCAACTATATTGCCTTGAACTCTCTGAAGACAACTTCATACTTGGCAACGGTCCGACGCGCGAGCTGTTCAGTGACATCATAGGCTGAACCCTCGTGGGCGATTCGATTACGTACTCCATGAGCCTCTCCTGCTTCCTTTTGAGTTGAGAAGTTGGCGCTGCGCAACTTATCGCCGACACCGACTCCACTAAAGCCCTGCTTTGTGAGTACATCATCGAGCATGATGTCAGCCTCGATAATTGCTTCTCGCCACTGGCTAGCTGTGTTGCCGTCTAGGAGTTCCTGAATGTGCTGCCAGCGAGGATGCCCCCCACTGATTTCGTCTGGAGCTAAGAGGAGTGTGCCATAAAACTCATCTTCCTTCTTGCGTAGCTCAAAGAGGCGCACCAAGCAGTAAACGATCACGAAGAGCGCAACCACGGCGAGCACATAGCCTACAGCAACAATCCACAACCAGAGTTTCGCAAGGAGGGCGGCAAAGGCCGCGGTACTGGGCGTCCCATAGCATCCGCCGTGAAAGCACTCATACACCAGTCGAAAGAAATATTCGACGTTAGCTTGTTGGACGTCCATTACTCCTCAGTATAGACGAGATTAGCTATGCTGTTTGAGTCTTCTCCACTTCTGAAGCTGCCACAAATAAAAGCTCTTCGCCTTGATGTGGAGCCGTAAAGTGTATGCCAACAGGTAGCATGTTTCCTTCCCGAGCGACATCTCCCATCGGTACCGAGACTGCGGGCATACCCGTGAGGTTTGCAGTAACGGTGTATACGTCTTCAAGGTACATCGAGAGAGGATCGCTCTTAGCACCAAAGGTGAAAGCCGGAGAAGGTGTTGTCGGAAAGGCGATAACGTCACAATTTTTGAAGGCTGCGTTGTACTCACTTCTCAGTAATTCTCTCGCGGCGTCAGCCTTTCGATAGTAGGCATCAATATAACCAGATGAAAGTACGAAGGTCCCAAGTATAATTCGTCGCAACGTTTCTTCGCCAAAGCCTTCAGTACGAGATTGCACATAATCAGCAAGCAGAGTATCACCGCGACTGGCGTGCCCATAGCGAATGCCATCGAGACGTGCGAGGTTAGTAGAGACCTCGGCGGGCATTATTACATAGTACGCAGCAAGCGCGTGTGAACTCGTCGGGAGAGCGACGTCGACAATGCTGTGCCCGGCTTCTTCCAACTTCTTCAACACTCCCTCAAACACAGCCTTCACATCCTCGTCGACTCCATCCCCGATAAGCTCGCGTGGCACACCTATACGAAGTGCTGCAGATGAGACGTGCGCCGAATACAGACCGTCAGCAATTGTGGTCGAATCAAGCGGATCACTACCGCGAATCGCTTCGTACAAAATACGCCCATCTTCCACTGATTTGGTGAGTGGGCCGATCTGATCGAGAGACGAGCCCATAGCAATAAGCCCAGATCGAGAGACTGCCCCATAAGTGGGCTTCAGGCCGACAAGGCCAGTGTAGGCTGCCGGTTGCCGAATGGAGCCTCCGGTATCTGAACCAAGTGCCGCGATGCACAGGTGAGCGGCTACGGCAGCAGCCGAGCCGCCCGAGGAGCCGCCAGGGACTCGAGACGTATCACGCGGGTTCTTAGTTGGACCAAACGCAGAATGCTCGGTCGACGAGCCCATAGCAAACTCATCCATGTTGGTGCGCCCCACGAATAGCGCACCTGCCTCTTTAAGCTTTCTTACAACGGTTGCATCGTAGGTAGCTCGATAATTCGCAAGCATCTTTGACGCCGCGCTCGCGACCTTCCCTTCTAGTAAAATATTGTCTTTAAGCGCGAGCGGGATACCACACAACAGTGACGCGTCACCTGCCTCGATTCGCTTCTGTGCAGCCTCGATTGCCGCTTCATCAACGTCAAATATTTCTAAATACGCGTTCAGCTCAGGATTCTTTTCGCGTGCTGCTGTTGCACACGCGTCCCAAAGCTCGCGGACTGTACACTCTTTTGTTCGAAGCGCTTGAGCCGCTCGCACTATCGTCAGTTCGTTGAACCTACTCATGTTTGATGATCTGCTTCACAACAAGAGCATCGCCCTCGCGCGCGGGGAACTGTGCAGCGATCTTCTCAGTATAGATGCCGGAAGGATGCGGTTCGCCCTCGACACGCATCACGTTTCGAAGCTGCGGCTTCTCACTTCCTGCTGAAGGAAGCTCGAGGGACTCAAGCTGGCTCACGTATGCGAGAATCGAGTCAAACTCGTTAGTAAATTTCTGGAGCTGCGCGTCTTTGAGCTCTATACGCGAGAGTGCGGCGAGCTTCTTAACATCATCAACAGTTGCCATTTTTGCACTGTATCACGACCGAAGCCTCTTGAGAAAAGCCGATTCGTCGATCACGTCAACATTGAGCCTCTCTGCATCAGCGAGCTTACTGCCCGCCGCTTCGCCCGCAACCACAAATGAAGTCTTCGTAGAAACTGAGGAGGAAGCCTTCCCCCCTGCTTGACGCACTCGTGCCTCTGCCTCTTCGCGAGACAAGGTCGGGAGCGTGCCCGTAATCACAACCGATTTACCCGTCAAGGACTCTCGCTTTGGCGGCGCGACTTTTTTGATCGCAAGGTGCTTCTTGAGAC
>JAQBQV010000011.1 GCA_028286825.1 Parcubacteria group bacterium | reverse complement strand
CGGCGAGTGTGCCGTCAAGATCGAAGAAAACAAGTTTATTCATGTGAGTGCATTCATAATCTGCTTCAGCGAGGCAGTGGCAACGCCGATCACCTTATCAGCGCCACCGTAATAGAGGAAGACCGTGTCGTCGCGCACGACTGCACCGCACGAAAAGACGACGTTTGCGATCTCGCCTCTTTTTTCGTACTCCTCAACTGGGCGGAGTATCGGGTCGGCAGTGCGTGCGAGCACAATGAGTCCGGAGGCATCGAGGAGTGCCGCACCAAGGCTGTATTCGGCGCTCGCAGATACGCCGTGATAGATCATGAGCCAAGCGCTCTCTCCGCTTGGTAGGGGTACTTTAATTGGCGGGCCCGCGATCCCAACCTTCGCGTCATCCCACATCCCGCGCCGTGCTCGCATGATCTCGATGCAACGGGTCACGTGCGTCGTCGACTTAAGGTCAGGTAAGAGGTCTGCACAAATTTGGCCATTTACGCGGTGGTATACGACGTAGTTGCCATCAATCTTTTCGGGTAGCAATGCGACGTCTTTGTCATCGACGTTATCGGGCGTGATGAGGTGCGGCGTACTCCATTTATCGAACCGGCGGTGAGCGAAGTCATCAATAGAGATAGTCGAAATAGCACCGGAGGGAGAGCGTACGCCGTCGTAGGCGGTGTAGGTCAGGTACAGCGTCTTTCCAATTTGCACGATGCGCGGATCTTCGCAGCCGGAATTACCGTCTGATTTGCCACGTTTTGCTTCAAAGTCTTCACGGGGAGTGTAGATGGGCTCGATGAGTCGCTCGTCGATAGTAACCCCATCTCGACTTAATGCGAGGCCAACGGTCGAAGTATTATCGGCACTCATCGCGCGGTAGAGAATATGCACCGTTCCATCTATGTCAATTGCCGCCGCATTCATCACGTCACGACTTTCAAAGCCAGAGCCTTGCGGCGACAGAATAGGATTTCCCTTGGCGCGAGTAAACGTACGAGACCTTGGCTGAGGGTCAAGGGCGCGGAGCAAGTCACTCAGTCGCACCATCACCTTTGCGCAGACTGTGTCGGCTCCACCGTACCAGATCGAAAGCTCGTCGCGCTCGTCGAGCGTCACGCTCGTCGGAAAGATGATGTGCGGTACGAGTCCGTAGTGTTCGTAGTTTTCTTCAGGAGTTAGAAATGCCTCGGTGCGTGAGATTAGCCTTTGCGGATTATCGCGTTCAAGCAGTGCTGCTTCGATAGTGAATAGCCGCTTACTTTCGTCGTAGTAGTGCTGAATGTAGGAGTAAACAAGTAGCCAACCTTGGTCAGTCAGAAGTGGTGACGCTCCCACTTCGATATGATCGTTTTCGTTCCGGCGGAGCTCCGGAAGCGCGTGATCTGCCAAGTTTGCATGCCACTTTTCCCAATACGCTGCATCAAAGAAGTCAGTAATCTCTTTTGCGCGAGCGATAGCAATAGTTGGTCGCGGATGCTCGTCGGTGTAATCGGTATGTGCTGTAAGCACTAATACGACCTCGCCGTTAATACGCTCCGGGAAGAGCGTTGCAGCCTTAGCGTTAAAGGGGGTGATTAAGTGACGCTCGGTAAAGTGAGAGGGCGAGTCACCGATCGCGAGCGCGACCTTGATGTTGCTTGGGCCAAACGGCCAGTCTCCGAGCGCTGTGTAGAAGCAGTACCACTTACCTTCGAAGAAAGTCACCCGCGGGTCCTCGCAGCCGAAGTTGTCCCACTCTTCTTTGGGAGCGATTACTTGTTGCCTTACGGTAAAGTGAATCCCATCTTGTGCAAAGGCCATGCCGATAGTCGATATGCTCGGTAATCCCCGAAGCGCGTCGGGCTCTCCGTACGCGCGATAGAACATGTGGGAGCCTTCCTTGGTTTGTACGACCGATGGATTGTAAGCGGCTATGCCTTCCCATGGTTGATCGTGCCGGGGTGTGAGCAGTGGGTTATGCGATTCTCGTCGGATGACAAACATATTAGATAGTTTGAGCGGGCTTTACCGTAGTGAGCTTCGGCGCGGCTCCTTTAATAAGTGCATCGAGGAAGGCCTTGAGTGGCGTGCTCGCTACGCACACCACTTTATCGCCTCCTCCGTAATAGACAAATAGCTTATTGTCACGGACGACGGCTCCACAGGCGTATACGATTCCCGGCTTGCCACTGTTCTCGTAGTGCTCGTCGGGTGAGAGGACAGGACGAGCGGCGCGACATATCACTTTGCGAGGGTCGGTAAGGTCGAGGAGCATCGCGCCTAGTTTGTAGCGGTTTGGCTCCTTCGGGTCCATGGCGTGATACAGCACGAGCCAGCCTTCGTTCGTCCGTATGGGTGGCGGACCTGCGCTACGGCTGCGGTAATGCCACGCAATATTTTGGTCGCCTACCTTCTGAGGATCTGGACTCTCGAATTTCTCACCCTTGAGCGTCGCCAAATCGTAAGTGTATTCGATTCGTACCTGATGAGCGTCATCACCAATGATGCTGTGGAGTATCGCAAACTGACCACCGATCTTTTCAGGGAAAAGTACCCAGTTTTTGTCGCGTTCACCATGGGAAAGGATGATCGGCCCTTCCCACCGGTCGAATCTCCCGGCAATAAAGTCCTCGACACCGATCTCTATTACTGCCACCCGAAGACGCCAATTCTCTTCAAACATGTTAAATGTGACGTAGATGCGCCCATCGATCGCGACCATGCGCGGATCCTCGCAGCCACCCCAGCTGCCGCCTGAGGGATACATAACAGGTGAGTAACGCCGTAAGTGCATTCGCATGTTGTGTGGATTGCGAGCAACGTAGATCGGGTAGGGGAGTCGAGTATCAAAAACGAGTCCGTCGAGACTGCTCGCGTACCCTAAACGTGACACGCCGTCGATACCGATAGCGCGGTAGACCAGGTGAGTGCGACCATTAAGTATGATAGCCGCCGGGTTGAGTACCGCCGCAGCCATCCATGGATGCTTTCCTGGCTCGAGGATAGGATTTTGGAGATGTCGCACAAGCGTAAGGAATTTGGGTCGTAGGTATTGGGCGAGTTGCTGGCGCCAGATTTCAGAGAAGAGGACACCCAAGAGTACCCCCGCAACAAAAAAGGAAAAGAGTGCTGCGACTATATATATAAAAAGGGTAACACTCATAGACAAAAGCTATCTTCACAATAGCATTCGTATGCTCAATTTCGGTCGTGCTATACTCCCGCCATGTTAGTAAATGTTTGCATCGCCAAGCTTCATCGAGCGACCGTGACGGGCGCCGATCTCTCGTACGTCGGCTCGATCACGATCGACGAAGCATTGCTGGAAGCCGCGGGACTCCTTCCTGGTCAGATGGTGCAGATCACGAACGTCTCAAACGCTGTCCTCTGGCGAACCTATATACTTAAAGGCGAAAAAGGAAAAGGCCAAGTTATTTTAAATGGCCCGCCGGCCAGGCTTTTCCAGAAAGGCGATAAAGTAATTATCCTGGGGGAAGCGTGGGTTACTGTTGATGAAGCGAAAAAGATGAGTCCTACCGTCATCTTTATGGACGACGAGAACCAGATTACTGAAATAAAACAAGGTTGGCGACCAGAATAACTGATGATATGGTAAGAGAGGAGAGCCCTTTCCGCGCGAAGCGAAAGGGCTTTTACATATTCCAACCTCAGCTACGAAGGAGAACTACCAATGAATGAGCGTCTTAAGATCAAAAGGGACTTCTCGGACTTTAGTTTGGGAGATCCCATTCTGAAAGCACTCAACCCCGAAGGTAAACAGTTTATGCGGATACGCTGGCTTCGAGATTCGCATCCGTTTACCTCGAGTTGGGGAATCAAGGTAGCTGCGCTGATTCCATTTGGAGATTTTGTGCATTTGAAAATGATTCCAACGTTCATGATGATGCAAGAAGATCTCGAGGAAGGTCGGTATGACGGAATTACTACGCTCGTCGTACCCTCTAGCGGTAACACTGCACATGCAGCAGTACGGCTCGCGCCGTGCTTTGATTTCAGGCACACGAAAATCATCATGGCAAACGACGTGCCTGACGCCAAGGTGGCCGTTCTGAAAGTAATGCCAAATGTAACGGTCATCCAGTGTGCAAATGTGACAGCAACGGCTATCGAAGAAGCAAAAAGCCCTCAGCATTACCTGTTTGACCAGTACAGTCACATGGGAAACGTACGTGCTCACGAACTGTATACGGGCGAGGAGGTCTGGCGGCTTATCGGGAAAGACTTAAGTGCCATTGCAGTTGCGATGGGCTCGGGCGGAACTATTGCCGGCATCGGTCGGGCACTGCGGAAAAACGAAAGCGAAGCTGTCGTCATTGGCGTTCGTCCCAAGCTCGGCGAACAGGTGCCTGGCGCTCGCGATGCTAAAAAAATGGAAGAGATCTCGCGGCTGCCTTGGAAGACTGAGGTTGAACATCTGGCCGAGATTAGTCGTCGACAGGCGTTTGAACACATGGTCTCTCTCTGGAGTGAGGTCGAGCCGCAACCCGGTCCCACGTCTGGTCTCGCATGGGCAGGGCTCGAACAATATCTGGATGGACTGCAATCGCGGGAGCTAGATGCGCTTTCCGGCAAAGTAGTAGCCTTCATCTGTCCGGACGACTATCGCCTCTATACGTCGGCCATAATGGCAGAACTCGACCCCAAATAAAATGCGCGTTGTTTTTTGAACCTCCCGACCGCAACGCGGTCGGCTTTTTTATATAGCCTGACCCTTTTCAATCGAAGCGCTATAAAAATGGCGTTCGCGAACTATGATGCCAATGATGAGCCAAAGACCGCCAATCAGGAATCCACCCAGGACGTCACTCAGGTAGTGCACACCGAGGTAGAGCCTAGAGAAACCGATGAGCACAACTAAAAGGACCCCGAGAACCAAGGCTGTAGCTTTCATTCCTTTCCCCGGTACGTGTGTCATTATGTAGTAGGTGATGAATCCATAAAATGCTATGGCGATCGAGGCATGACCGCTTGGGAAGGAGGCTGAATTCTCGATGTAGTAGGCAATGTCAGCAATCGGGCGCGGGCGATTGATGAGTATTTTGATCACATAGACGCACGCCTCGGTCCCAAGGCAGGTGATCAAGATTGCGTAGAGGTAGGCGAGCTCCTTCTTAAAATAGAGATACGTAACGCTGAAGATTGCAAAAACAATGATCGTTATTTGATCGGCAGCGTGAGTAACGGTATACAAGAACTGTGCCGCCGCAGGACTTCTCAGGTGATAAAGGGACTGAGCGAACGATTCGTCGAACTTAACTATGGGAAGAGAGTTAACTATCGACTCGGTAATACCGAGGAATGTGAGCAGAAGAATAAGAAAGAGTGCTCCAAAAATAGTAAGCGGAAAGCCCGTAAACACGCCTCGCTCGAGACGACTCTTGAGAAACGCAGTCAACGCAGTATTCATAGTGTCGTAACAATAGCACGGGCAGTTCGGCTCCTCAGTTATAGCGGGCGATACGTTTTTCCCAAGGGGTACCTTAGCTGGTCAAACGACTAAAGCGCTCACTTACTTAGCACTCATGAGCACACCCGCTACCGACAGCCTCTTGCTCCAAAAACTGTTTTTATTCTCAGTGTTAGGGGCAGAAGAGAGCGTTTATATAACTACTCCGTATTTCTTGCCTGACCAATCGCTGAGGCATGTTCTAATTGAAAAAGCGAAAGCAGGCGTTGATGTGCGTGTGCTGGTGCCAAATGAATTGAACGACTATAAGTCCGTCTATTACGCGAGCTACTATTCCTATCAGGAACTGCTTGAGGCAGGGATTCAGATTTTTGAATATCAGCCGGCTTTTATCCACACTAAGACCCTGATCACTGACGGGGTATGGTCGGTCGTTGGCTCGGCCAATATGGACAACTTAAGTCGTAAGATAAATGAAGAAAACGTAATCGGAGTAGAGGATACGGCCTTTGCGAAGGAGCTGACAGACATATTCCTGAAAGCTATCTCCAACGCAAAGGAGATCACCCTTGAAGAGTGGAAAAGTCGATCTTGGTGGGATCGGGTACGGGAGTTCTTCGACCTCAAGTTTGTGCAGCAGTATTAGCAAATTGGGTCTATACTTGAGCATATGATCGAGTCGATACAGAAAAGTTTTGTGTATGCCTTTGCGGGGTTCAGGCTCGCTATGGCACAGGAACTGAGCTTTAAAATTGAGATCATCTGCGCCATAGTAGCGATCGTACTTAGCGAGCTCTTAGAGCTCTCGGGGCTCGAATTCGCAGCAATTGTCCTTTCCATAACCGGAGTTCTCGCTGCAGAGCTTTTTAATACGGCACTTGAGGAATTGTGTGATAAATTCCAGCCGACACACGACCCACACATCAAAAAGATCAAAGATCTGGCGGCGGCGGCCGTTCTCGTCATTTCCGGCGGAGCCGTGGTCATCGGACTCACCATTTTTGGGACCCATTTGGGCTTTTGGGTCGCTTTAGGCGCCCCTTGAATCAGTCAATTAGACCTATTGACAAAATATTGTCAACGTGCTACTATAGACCTTAACGAGACGGTGTAATAGCTTTCTCGGTAACTTACATTCAATGACCATTATAGGAGCCCTTATGGGCTTTTTGCTTTTATCTGGTAGCAATTCTGTAGCAAGCGTCGCAACGACCACCCCGGTGGTAGCCGTTGTACCGAGTTATTCAGTCACCCTTACCGCCTATAACGCGGTGCCGGGTCAGACTGATAGTGATCCCTTGGTAACCGCCAGTGGCGCGTACTCTAACCCGGAGATCATTGCAGCTCGTTCAGTCGACCTTCGTGATGAGCTCCCATTCGGGACCGTTATCGAACTTGATGGACCAGTTGGCACTCAGAACACCTGTGGCTATGGGTCCGTAGAAAAGCTCATTGGGTACCGAGTTATCGCTGACTCAATGAACCCGCGCTACACAGAGCGCATCGATGTCCTCTTCGATACAGCGTCGAACTTTATCCGCCCGAACGGTGCAACCATGAATGCCGGGAACATTCTTGGTATCTGTAAGGGGGTAACGATTCGTGTCGTTGGAAAGATTGATATGAAGCATATCCCGAAGACGCAAGTAGAGCTTGCTAAGCTTGTGACTGGCACAAGCGAAGCACTTGCAGTTAAGTAACCGAAAAGATAAGCAAACGGGCGCCCTAAAAGAGGCGCCCGTTTGCTTTTGCTATGCTAGAAGTATGAAGCGACTCACTTTTAAGGACTCTGGTCTCACTCGCGCTGAGTACGACACTCTCAAGAAACTCTCGACCCCGGCTAAAATCCAGGACTACCTCGACACACTTGCCTTCAACTACGAGAAGAAAGGGGAGACCCACATGTCGCCAATGCGGGTGATGAGGGAAGGGAAGGCGCATTGTATCGAGGGTGCTATGCTCGCAGCAGCAGCACTTTGGATAGTAGGGGAGCCGCCACTTGTGATGAATCTCTCACCCAAGATGGGTAAGGGCGACTTTGACCATGTGGTGACTTTGTTTAAGCGTAACAGCCTCTACGGAGCGATCAGTAAGACCAATCACTCGGTTCTGCGTTACCGCGATCCGATTTTTGACACGCCGCGCGACCTCGCGCTCTCCTACTTCCACGAATGGTTTCTTCCGACGAATGGAGAGAAAGTACTCGAGTGCTATAGCGATCCATTTGATCTCTCGAAGCTTGACGCCTCGTGGGTTGCGGCAGAGGAGGACAGCTGGCAAGTCTCAAATATACTCAGTGAGACTGACCACTACTACTGTATTCCTCCTCGCGATTGGCGCGGCATACGCCCAGTTGATCCTATTGAGCTCAAAGCAGCATCTACTCCAGAGTGGATACAGACTAATCGGCGACCGTAGAGACAAGCTCTTCGTTGACTTATGTTTCTGACAGCGTACCATTGGACCATTATTCTGAATAAGCACGATTAAATTACAGCTATGAATGTATTTCCACACCGCAATTCCGACGTTACTTCGACATTTAAAAAAATACTTTCAGTTGGGACCCTTGTCGTTTTTCTCAGCTTTGTAAGTGCAAACACTGCATTTGCTGCCGCGGCTACGTACAGTATTACCGTTAATACGCCGACAATTGTTGCCGGTGCCGTGACGCTTAGTGGAACGGCGAGCGTTTCTAAATTTACCGGAGCAACATCAAGCTATAACGTCGCTGTCATCAATTGGGGCGATGGTTCTCCTCAGCAGACGGGGATACCACTCAGTAATGTTGTGATAAGCGGTCAGAACTTTACCGCTACCTGGACCGCAACGCCTTCTCATGTGTATGCAGCAAGCGGGTCATATACGGCCTCCGTTAAGCTCTACCACACGGGTATTTCAGGTACTGATGCACAAGCAAGTAAAACGTTTACTGTATCAGTCAATCATGCTCCGGTGGTAAGTGATGTCTCGACTACCACGATTACTAATCAAGCAAAAGCGATTACGCTCGTCGGTAATGATGTGGATGGGCAAGCTCTTACCTTTGCTGTCGTAGCAAACCCAACTCATGGCAGCGTAATAATCTCTGGCAATACAGCAACCTATACGTCAGCGGTTGCGTATGTCGGCGCCGACGCTCTCACTTTTAAAGCCAACGACGGTTCTCTCGATAGTAATGTAGGAACGGTATCGATTTCGGTCGCGCAACCGGTGAATCAGGCCCCTACTATTTCGAACGTGCCTGCATCCGCAACCATCCCTGAGCTTTCGGCCTATAGCTTTACCGCAACAGCTACCGATAGTGACACACCAGCGCAAACGCTGACGTTCGGTCTTAATGGCGCTCCGACAGGTGCTTCAATCAACGCCAGCTCAGGGTTGTTTAGTTGGACGCCCACCGAATCCCAAGGCCCCGGAACGTATTCATTTACGGTGTCTGTTTCTGATGGATCGCTCTCTCGATCTGCATCGACAACTTTTACCGTAGCTGAAACTAATACGGCACCAACTCTCTCGAATGTGCCTGCATCAGCAACACTTCCAGAGCTCTCTATCTATAGCTTTACCGCAACAGCTACCGATAGTGACACACCAGCGCAAACACTTGCCTTTAGTATGAGTGGTGCTCCAACTGGAGCCGCGATCAATCAGTCGACTGGTGTATTTACTTGGGCACCCACAGAGTCACAAGGTCCTGGTGTGTATACGTTCCTCATTTCAGTCACTGATGGCTTACTAGCTAAAACTGCGACTACAACGCTTACGGTTGTTGAGGTAAATACCGCTCCGGTGGCGACAGCTCAATCGATCTCGACAAATCAAGGTACGCCAGTTCAAGTGACACTCGTCGGAGCCGACTCAGACATTCCCTCACAAACCCTTGGATATGCTGTCTCGACGTCACCGATCCATGGTCTTGTAAGTCTGGCCGGTACTACCGCCACGTACACCCCATTCAATAACTACAGCGGGTCAGATTCTTTCGTCTATTCGGTGAACGATGGCGTGACGTGGGGTAATCAGTCAGTAGTGACTATTACCGTCGTCCCCGTTAATCAATCACCCATATTGGGTGGCGTACCGACAGGAATCCAATCAGTCAATGAACTTTCTGTATTTACCTTTACCGCAAGAGGAACTGATCCAGAAAATAATGCTCTTACGTACTCACTCGCGAATGCTCCAACTGGAGCCGCGATCAATCAGTCGACTGGTGTATTTACTTGGGCACCCACAGAGTTACAAGGTCCTGGAGACTACGGTTTCAGTGTGACGGTCTCCGATGGATCGCTCACTGATACGAAAATCGTATCAGTGCATGTTACTGAGGTGAATGTGGCTCCGATAGCAGCGGATCTGTTTATGAGTATGTATCCAAATGCAGCGACCTCTACTATTACCATTGCTGCGACGGATACAGATATGCCAGCACAGACGCTGAGCTATAGTATTTCCGGATTACCTCGACATGGCATTAGCATGCTTTCTGGCAACACACTCGCGTATAAGCCGAGTACAGAATACATAGGAGCTGATTATGTAACGATAGCCATCACTGATGGGGTTACGGTTACGACTACCCAAGTGACCATACAAGTCGGCGGTACCCTACAGATATTTGGGGTCCCGGCCTTTAATAGAATCCCCGAGTCGGCTCCATATGCATTTACCGCTAGTTCCACTAATCCAAACGGGGGAGTGCTGTTCTACAGTCTTGCTGGAGCGCCTGTCGGAGCAGATATGAGCACATCAACCGGACAGTTCACATGGACACCTACTGCAGCACAAGGAGGGGCGATGACCTACTCCTTCACTGTCTGGGTGGATGACGGATTCAATACTGCCTGGGCGCCAATACAGCTCCAAGTCGGAACGGGTACCCCTAATCTGACCATTCCCAGTTCTGCGGCCGTTCAACAATTCTCTGCGTATCATATGTCGGCATACTCGACGAATCCGAACGGTAATGCTCTGATATACGAATTCGCTACGAGCACTCCTGCTGGGGCCATGCTCAATGCGCAAACCGGTGATTTTAATTGGACTCCGAATGCTGCTCAGGGTCCTGGTATCTACAACTTCCCGATCATGGTTCATGACGGTGCGGAGGTGGACACAGAAACACTGATTATCGAGGTGTACAACAATCCTGAGCTTACTGTACCGGTGAGTGTAAGTATTCCAACGCTCTCAGAGTACACATTCACTGCCACTTCGACCAATCCGAACAGTCATGAGCTTCACTTCGGCTTGCCATTAGGCGCAGCGACAGGAGCAAGTATAAATCCGTTCACGGGGGTCTTTGCTTGGAACCTCGATCAGTATCAGACCGCAGGGACCTATTACTTCTCCATCTCGGTCTACGATGGGGCAGGGTATGCCGAGAAACCGATAACGATTGAAGTGACTCAGAATTAGTCGAGAGAAAAAAGAAAACCCGTCTGAAAACGGGTTTTCTTTTTTTGGTGATCACTACACTGCCGCTTTGCGGATAAGGAAAAAAGGCGTCATCTCACTGTCTTGGCCAGCGGGGTTGTCGCGCAGGAGCTGCTTAATAAAATTCTCCGAGATTGAGGAGGTGGACTTGCCGAGTGAGAACGCGCCGCGATAGTTGGCATCGACAATCACCGTCTCGACGCCCAGCTGGTCCTTGATCTCTTTTGCGACTTTGTTGGGCTTTAGTGGCGCGCGCTTAGCGTAGTGCATAAAGGGCTCAATGGTCCACGACATAGGACAGTCGACTGACTTGGCGAGCTTGCCGATGAGGAAGTAAAAGGCACCGCTAATGCCGAGCGGGCGTGTGACGGCAGAGACAGCTGCAGCAAAGAGGACTCGAGGGTAGCCCGCCTCTTCAATCACTAGTTGCATGGCTTCCGCTGTGCCGTGACCAAGACCGCGGAACTCCGGCGTGCCTTCGTAGTTCTTCACTTTGCTCGAGAGGAGGCGAGCGAGCTTTGATGGCTTAACGGCATCCCGCCTGATCACTCGGTTTTGGCAAATGCAGACGATCTTCTCGCTAATAAAGAAAATATCGCCTTCTTTTACGTGTGGCTTTACGTACTCAGAGAGAAGCGCCATAAGGTTGTCTCCCGGCTGTATCACTCGAGTTTTAATGGGAAGGCGCAGATACTCACTACCGTCGATGACGGTGCCCAATTGCTTTCCCTCGTTTGGCACGAATTCTAAACTCATGTAGAATTAAGTATAACAACGTTATGGCGACAAAGAAAATAAAATATCCCGAAGGACTTCGGGTGGGGAGGTCAAGCGCTGGACTCGGCCTTTTTGCTACGCGCGCGTTTAAGAAAGGTGAGCGGATTATCGAATACTTTGGTCGCGAGATTTCGAAAGAAGAAGAGTACACGAGTAAGAGCAAATACCTTTTTGAAGTGAATAGTCGGAAGACGATCGACGGCACCACGCGCAAGAACACCGCACGCTATATCAACCATTCTTGCATCCCCAACTGTGAGCCGGAGATTGTGAAAGGGAAAGTGTTTATCGACGCTATAAAGAATATTAAAGTGGGCGACGAATTCTCTTATGACTATGGGAAAGAATACATCGACGAGCATATCAAGCCATTTGGCTGCCGCTGCCCAAAACATACCGAAAAGAAGTAAAAGAAAAACTCTCGCTTACGCGAGAGTTTTTCTTTGCGAAGATCTAATTACTTAGATCTTGCTAACGCCAAGGGCGTTTGCGCCCTTAGGGCTTTCACCGATCGTGAAGGTGACCTTGTCTCCTTCCTGAAGCTCGTCGAACGAAATGTTCTGGAGCTCGTTTGAGTGGAAGAAAAGATCCTTGGTACCCTCAGGGGCACCGTCGACTTTGATGAAGCCGAAGCCCTTCTCGTTCTTGGTGATGACTGTTCCGTTTTGCATACTTGCAGACAAAAATTGTAGTGACTAAAGTATCAAGTCAGTAGCCGAAGATAGAAGCTCGATCCCACTTCTCTGGATTAAGCCGCTGGTTGATATCTCAACAATAGCAGAGTCGAAGTTATCTGTCAATGTCTCCCTCCGTGTCTTCATAGGCACGCAGCACTGAGAGGAAGACCGATAAAACCAGGGGTCCGAAGATAAACCCCAGTGGGCCGAAGAAAAAGATGCCACCGAGAATGGAGAACAGGACAAATATAGAAGGAACTTCAAGACCTTTACCAAAGAAGTATGAGGTGAGTAGATTGTCGATCACGACCACCGTTACAGCGCCCACGAGGGCCAGGAGGAGGGCTCCTAGGGCGTTTCCAGCAAGGTAGAGGTAGAGGACAGCGCCCACAAATCCAAAGGCGGTGCCGAGACCAGGAACGGCTCCGAGCACGCCACCCACACTGCTCCAGAGGAGCGTATTAGGAATCCCAAAGGCCCAGAAAGCCGCCCAGATGCAGAGCCAGCGAATGAGTACGATAAGAAGTGTTCCGCGCACCACTGACCGCGTAGTGTCATAGAGGGCATCAAGGATGCGGTTTGTGACGTCCCTACCAAAGGGACTACGGTCTCTCAGTGAGCGAAGTAGACTTCGCCCGTCTTTCAAAAAGTAGAAGAGTGCGAGGAGCATCAGGAAGGTAGTGAACAGTAGGAATAGTGTCTGGTAGAGAAAGGAACCGAGATGTTCGGCTATAAAGATGAGGCCATTCTCAATATACGTCTTGATATTGATATTGAGATTTGGGAAGAACTCCTGACTCGCGGCCTGGAGCGTACGCAGGTATTCTGTCTCGCTTCCTTGGACGCCGCTGTAGAGATGTTGCGCTTCTTGGCTAATTTGTATCCCGAGAAAGAAGAGCGGCACGATCACAAACACGAGCATGAGAAGCACCGTCGAGAGTGCTGCCAGGCTCCGGGAGCCGCCGAAGAGTTTAGAGAGGTTCTCAAAGGGCTGATGGAGAAGTATGGCAAAGACCCCCGCAAGCGCGAGTACGGGAAGAAAGGGGGCAAAAACAAAGAAAAGAAGAATTGAAACGCCGATAAGTAGAGTCAAAAGCGATAGGTTCGTATCATTCTTATGCATAGCTATAGCCTAGCACAAGAGCTTTCTCTATTCCGAAACGCGCATCTTAGCGGTAAGCCAGTCCATGACTTTCTTACGGTGTTGATCAAGCGACCATAGATTATCCTCTTTGAAGAGGGTCGAGTGCGTTTTGCGGAATTCGCGAAGTAACGCGAGTGTAGCCGGTGGAAACTCTGTAGGCAGATTCAAGTTATAGGACTTCAAAAAATCTCCAAAAGAGATGAGCTTCTCGCTTCGAATGCGGTCGAGATCAGGCAATTTCATTGACTCTACAATACCATATATTCAATAGGAAATCAACTTTACTCATCGTACGTGGTATGCTCTTGCTATACTCTACACACCTATGACTGACTTTCTAAAAATGGATGTGTTTTTTGTGGTCACGACTATAGCGGTTGTGGTAGTTGCAGCGCTGATGTCGTACCTTCTCTGGAGGGTTTCGCGCATTCTCGAACACATTGAGCATATCAGCGAGCAAGTTGCGCTTGAGGCTGATGCGATTCGGGACGATCTCGCGCTTGTACGAGCAGACATTCGTCGAGGAAAAGGGAAGCTGCAATCGTTTGTCGAGTTATTCGGCAAGATATATAAGCGCCCCAAAAAGCGTGGATCGAACTTAGATAAGTAATTATTCTCTACTATGGCCAAGAATACCAACCGTACGAGCTCAACTGGAAACGCTCTTAAAATAGGCGCCGGTCTTGCCGCTGTCGGTGCCGCTGCGGCCGCTGGCTACTATTTTTACGCAAGCCCTAAAGCCAAGAATCATCGCAAGATCGTCTCGAAGTGGGCGGGGGATATGAAGAAAGAGGTGCTCACGCAAACCAAAAATCTCGAGAAAGTCACTCCCGAAGCTTTTGACGCCGTTGTGGATCGCGTCGCTAAGGCGTACTCGATCATGCGTTCAGTGGACTCTGCTGAGATTAGACAAGCAGCTCGCGAGCTCAAGAGCAACTGGGATGTTATACGAGGAGAGACAAGAAAGAGCGTCAAGAGCGCCACAAAGACCGTGCACAAGGCCCCACGAAAGGCTAAGAAGTCAGTTACCTCGGCATCCTAAGTTATTTGCCGCGACCGAAATACTTTTTCAAAAGCGCAACATGCTCTTGATAGGTGTCTGAGCAGTGGAAATGATGCGCATTATCATGGAAGTAGAAGAGACACGAGGTATTGACCGGATTTAAGGCTGCAAGCACTGACGCAATCGAAGGGCTTGCAATCGGGGTCGGCGGGAGGCCGACATGTAAGTACGTATTAAATGCCGATTTGCGGCGTAGATCAGCGGGGACGACCAATGGCCACCAGTTGGTCGTTACGGCACCTGTGGCCTTGATGTATTGGAGTGTAGCGTCGATTTGTAGCGGCATATTAATAAAAAGCCGGTTCCACATAATTCCCGAGATGATGCGCATATCGATGTCGCCACCTGCTTCACGCTCAATCAGAGAGGCGATCGTGAGGGCATGGTCCAGTGGGACAATTTGTGCAGTGGTGGTGCCATAGTGAGCAAGCACCTGCTCACTAAAACGATCGTTTACTTCGGCCTGAGCCATGAGTGGTGTCATACCAGGTTCTATCGTATATATTCCCGGCGAAAATGAACCTTCAGCAAAGGGGAGTGCAGCATATGGACTTTTTGTAAGAAACTCTTTCTTCTGGGTTGCATTCCAGTTGAGCGCATTACCAAATGCATTGGCGACTTGTTCCTTGCGCATGCCGGGAGTGATCACGACGAAACGCCCACCGACGGCGCCAAGGCTCTGATACCAGTGTGCAGAGGCTATCGAGATGGCAATTGTTTGAAAGACTTTGTATCCTACGTTTGCAATAGTACCAACGGCTGCTGTCATTACCGATTTACGGCTTTCAAAGAAGGCATTTACCTTCTCGTCCTCAACAATCGTTTTTGTGTGTGGGTTCACCGTTACTGGGAACTGCCCAGTCGTAAGTGGGGAAAGACTCTTCTCTTGATGATTGATCTCAAGTACGAGGATCGCCGGGAACGAGAAAAGTACCAATGTAATCGCAACAAGGGAGCCGAGAGCGATAAGAATGCGTCGAGTCATAGAAGTAGTAATAACAGTGAAATACATGCTGCGGTAAGAGTAAAGCTGAGATCGCCCATCGTGTCGAAGTTGCTTGGCTGAGCGAGGTAATTGATGTGGAGTCTAATATTTAGCAGCGGTTGGTGAGCGATACCAAGAAGGTACGCATCGCGAAACCATTCACCAATCTCCCAGATCACGGCCACTAATGCGATAACAGCCAGAATGGTTAGCACTGTTTTCCAAAATTCACTGTGAAGTAAGGAGAGACGCGGATATGTATCTGAGAGCCAGACGATGAGCCAGACAAGCGTAAGGCCAAATAGAAAGTGTTCAAGTGCGTCGTATCCGAAGAAGCCCTCGTCGCATCCGAGGTAAGGATAACAGGCTGAGTTTGGCGCTCCGCCCCAGAACTCTCCGTAGGCCATTACCACTAACCACACGCCGCCACCGATCAAGGTCAAACTTCTAGCATACAAACGCATAGGTACAGTATACTGCAAAGCACTATGGCTACCGAGACGCCCTTGATCCTCATAATCGTAGGTATTACCGGTGACCTCGCTAAGCGTAAGCTCCTTCCGGCCATCGCCGCGATTCACAAGGCAGGCCTATTTCCCGCTAAATTTCGCGTACTCGGGGTGACGCGACAGAGTGACGTGTCGACTGACGACCTATTGTCGGAGCTGACTGACTCTACGTACATGAAAGAACACCTTAGTCTGCTGACGATGGACGTGCTGAATACTTCTGACTATATTCGACTCACGTCTGAGCTCGCAGAGATCGAACGGGGGTGGGGTGGAGCGGCTCAACGCCTCTTCTATCTCTCGGTGCCGCCCCTAGCCTCCGAAGCAATTATCGAGCATTTAGGCACTTCTGGTTTAGCAGCAGCGCCAGATACGAAACTCCTCATCGAGAAGCCTTTCGGTTTTGACCAAGCCTCTGCAGCCGAGCTCGTCACGCATATAGATAAACACTTCACCAGTAGCCAGGTGTATCGTATCGATCACTATTTAGCAAAAGAAATGGCGCAAAACTTGATCGTCTTCCGTGAGCGCAATCCGCTTTTCCGCGGAACTTGGAATAAGGACTGTATTGAGCGTATCGAGATTTCTGCCATCGAAGAGATTGGGATTGAAGGGAGATCACATTTCTATGAGCAGACGGGCGCACTCCGTGATCTAGTACAGAGTCATCTGTTGCAACTCGCGGCGCTTATACTGATGCCGCTTCCCCAGAAAGCGGAGCTGCGAGAGATCCCTGGTCGGCGACTTCGCGCCCTCCAGTCACTACGGCTGTCAGACGTCGAACCGGTCCGGCGAGGTCAGTACATCGGGTATCGAGATGAGGTACGAAATCCGTCAAGCTCGGTCGAAACATTTGTCGCGTTTACGCTGATCTCAGATGATCCGTTTTTTATTGGCGTTCCGGTCACGCTCATGACGGGGAAGCGAATGGGAAAAAAGGCGACTGAAGTCCGCGTCGTGTACAAGACATTCGAGGAAAAGGGGAGCAATACACTTGTGCTACGGCTACAGCCAAATGAAGGGGTCTCGCTCTCGCTCTACTTCAAGCGCCCAGGTTATACGAGTGCTGTAGAGGAGCGGACGTTTGATTTCTCGTACGCATCGTCTACCTCCGTACTCGCGGAAGCATACGAAAAAGTGCTCGTCGATGCCATTAGCGGCGATCATGACCTTTTTGTCTCAAGCGATGAAGTGTTAGAATCATGGCGCATTATCGCACCTATTCAAGAAGCATGGGCAATGTCGAGCGGCGATCTTACACTCTACGAACCAGGCAGCGATCCGACAGTGAGTTAATCGCTCCTGACTCAACAACGCCTCACAGGTAATTCATGAGGCTGGTGGTACGGTAGGCATTCGAGACGGGAGAGCCCTTCTCTTTCAATATCCCTATGATCACCACTCACTCGAATGTAGAACCACAGATGCTACTCATGAGCGCCTATCAGGACTTCGAGAAACGCCTGAAAATGCACGCCTTTTTCAAGGTGCATGATGCAGCTATGAGTGAAGACTTAGTGCAGGATACCTTTATGAAAGCGTGGGCGTATCTCTTACGGGGAGGGAAGATTGACGTCATGAAGGCGTTTCTGTATCACATATTAAATAACCTCATTATCGATGAGTACCGTCGACACCATACGCTTTCCCTTGATCAAATTCTTGAGAAGGGGTATGAGCCGGGTATGAATCACTGCGATCGCTTATTTGACGAGCTAGACGGTCGAGAGGCGATGCGCTCGATCGACACACTTCCGCCTATGTACCGCAAAGTGCTACGCATGCGATATGTCGATAATTTGACGCTACCTGAAATGGCGAGTAAAACCGGGCAATCGAAAAACACAACGGCCGTACAGCTACACCGAGGCTTAGCCAAATTAAAGGAGGTTTATACGCATAGCAGCGCGAATGTAGTATGATAGCCACTTGTGCCCGCGCATACGTTACTAATCGCCTAAAACATTACCGATATGAAAACAATGACCTGTGCTCAGATGGGCGGACCGTGTACCGCAGAAGTCGTCGGAGCAACCAAGGAAGAGATGATGGCCAATGGGATGGCCCATATGGATGCAGCGCATCCAGAAATGGCGGCTGACATTAAGGCAATGCCCCATGACGACCCAAAGATGATTGCATGGAACGAAAAGTTCAACGCCGATTGGGAGACTACTCCTGAGAATTAAAGAAAATAGAAGAAGTGAAGATGCCGGCCTCGAGGTCGGCGTTTTGCTTTTTAGGGCTTTGGTTTCTACGGTCCGCTCAGGTACAGGAGTGAGCTGACCACAACGTGTTCATCAACCACTACCCCTGTGACGGATACTCGCGCGCCAGTCCAGTGTGAGAGGTCGAGCGAATCTCCGCCTACTAAGACTAAGGCCTTTGAGACAGTTACTCCTTTTTGATTCGCATACATAAGATACGGAACAGGGCCTACGTTATTGGGGTAGAAAATCAGTGTGCCCGTCTGCACAAACTCTGAGGAGGTCGGTAGTGTTGCTATGACGCGAGGAGCCGCAACCGTTACTGACGGGCTTGTTACATAGAGATAGTAAAGTTCGTCAGCGCCATAGATGACACCGAGCACTATCAACAGCCCAAATAGAATTTCCCGCATGTATGTCTTTAGACGTTTTGTACACCCATCTGTTACCGATGAGTATTCACAGAGCCTTCACGCAGAAAAGGTCATCATAGCGACTATATCGCTATGAACATTTTAATAATCGATGATGAGATTAAACTGGCCTGTAAGATAGCAGAAGGTCTTCGAATAAAAGACTACGATGTTGATACGGTGTTTGACGGAAGAGAGGGACTTGCACTTCTTAGTAAACCCGGCCATGGCTATGATCTTTTAATTTTGGATCTCCTTATGCCGGGCATGCGGGGGTACGATCTCTGTCAGCAACTGCGTGCGGAGCACATCATGATCCCCATCATTGTCCTCACTGCTGTGGGGGAAGGTGAAGACAAGACCGCTTTGCTCTCGGCAGGTGCTGACGAATACATGCAGAAACCGTTTGTATTTATGGAACTCGTGGCGCGCATTGAATCTGTGCTCAGGCGCCCCCGACAGGTCATGTCTGAAACGCTGCGAGTTTTGGATGTTGAGCTTAACAGGAAAGAGCGTACCGCAAATCGCGATGGAGTCCCGCTCTCACTTACCCAAAAGGAATTTGGTCTGCTTGAGTATTTTCTCTCAAATCCTAATAAAGTTCTGCCGCGCGCTGAACTTATTGCGCATGTCTGGGACGACCAGTATGAGCCACTCAGTCCTCTCATCGATCTTTCAATCACGAGCCTGCGACACAAACTTGACTATGACGACCATCACACAATGTTGGAGTCAGTTTCGGGATATGGGTATCGGCTGCGTACGGTCCGTCCACCGTAATGAAGTCGCGAATGGTTCGGCTTACTATATAGGTGCGCATGAGATTATCCAGATATATACCTACTATGGACGATGCAATGAAAGACAAGGATGCTGCCGCAGCGGAAGCAGACGAGCGAGCGAATGATGCTAGCAAGGAGGCTGGAGAAGCTCACCGCAGCGCAGCTGAGGAGCATGAGAAGAAAGCCGGCGGGGAATAGTTACTGGTGTACTTACTAACTCTTACATAACGTATGGCAACTGTAATAAATAATCCTGGATCGCCCACGGGAGACAACTCAAGCGGATGGGTCGTCGGCATTATTGTGCTGATACTTCTCGTCATACTTGGGTTCTTGTTCCTTCCACGACTAATGGGAACATCGTCAACCACAGTCGTTGTTCCTGAGGGACAGGCTGACAACACCGCTAATGGCAACGGCGGCATACCCGGAAGCCAGTCCAACACAACGAGTACGACGACTGTCGGCAATACCGGGGCGACCACAACGACAACGACGACCATTCTTCATTAATCCTTCTATTTTACCGCTATGCTCTGGACCATTATCGTAGTGCTTGTTATCTTGTGGCTGCTCGGATTCAGCTTCAATATCGGAGGTAATCTGGTGCATGCACTCTTGGTGATAGCACTCATTGTGCTTGTAGTCAGACTTCTCTCTTGAGTGGAGGGTGCGATCAATTCTCGAAGACGAAAGTCGAGCAGAACGCCCCAGATTTTTGGGGCGTTCTGCTCGACTTGTTCAAAAATTGTACTCTATGGAGTAAAAATCTTAATCGATTTCTGCGCTATAGCTGTCGTACTGTCAGTCTTCTTGCTTGCAAACGTGATCGTGTAGGCGTTGCCTCCTTGCCAGTTCCATCCCGAGAGATCCACGAGAGCTTCTTTATGCGGATAGTCGGTGGTGTTTGTATTCATTTGTACCAGTGGCCCGCCATCAACCTGCCAATACATTGAGTATTGCGACACGTCCACTCCCTCAAGCATTGCCTTAAATGGTTGGAGTCCATTTATGTGACTGCCGTCTGTTGGCCACCAAATGTTCGTGATCGCCGGACTCGTAGGAGGTGGCGGTGGGGGAGGTTGATTTTGGCCGGTACCAACTGAAAAGCTGATAGTGCTGTTATTCCAATCAAGAGTTTGCGCCCATCCACTGCTGAAGATGCCGACAGCGAGTCGATATGTTCCATTCGCTTGAGGTGTCCATGGTAGTGAGTACGGCTGAGTAGATCCCTGCGTTATATTTTGCGTTTCAAAAAACTTCTGCAATACCCGGTTGTTCGATTGGTCATAAATTTCCAAGTCGACGATGCCATTTTGAAGCGGACCGGTTCCAGTGTTCTTTACATTTGCCGTAAGCGTAGTCGATTGTCCAGTAGCGGGCTGCGAAGGGCTGATTGTACTTGTCGTCTGGAAGGCTGGGGTGCCACTTGGAGGTGGTGGGGGAGGTGGACTTATTGTTGTTCCCCACCATTGCTTGAGCGTTTGTTCAGCAGGTTTGCCTTGAGGGGTGTAGTCGGTGTTTCCCGAGCCACCATAGTTTGGATCTGGACTCCACCACCACAAATCGACTCCTTGAAGATACGAATAGTTGTTCCAGAAATCAAAGAGCGCAGTATAGTCATTTACTTGCTCCTGAGGATCATAGGATCCGCCCATACTTGAGTTCCAAGGCTGGTAGTGCGCGCCACTTAGGCTTCGGTACCCGATTTCGGTAAATAGCACGGGCTTGTTCCACTTCTGCGCCGCCGGCCCAATGTCCCATGATTGGATGTTTGCCCAAGCATTTTTAAGTGAGGATACTGATCCGTCGGTCGAAAGTTCGTAATATCCTGAGACACCTATGTAATCGAGATTATTCCAAAACTGGATGTTTGGCAGTTCACTATAGGCCCCTTGGCCGCCGCGGTTTGCACTATAGGTGAGCTTTCCAGAATACACTCCGCGAACAGCCGCAATCATTTGATTCCAGCGTGTCGTGTTGTCCGGATTTGCAGCAGCGGACGCCATATTGACTAGCTCAGCTCCAAGTACCATCTGTTCTACCCCCTGCTGTTGCCCAATCTGTCCGTATTTAACAAGAATAGCTTGATATTTGGCGAACCAATCTGCGCGATTACCGGGATTGATAAGCGCACGCCATGTACCGTCATATGTTTCAAGGTAGATACCCACCTGTGCTTTCATCCCAAGAGAATGGACGAACTGAATACCGCTTATAAGTGATGCATCCGTAGGAGTGTTATATCCAGGGTTTATATCGGTTGATCCTGTATTGGATTGATAATACGGAATGATAAAATTGACGTAGTTTCCGCCTGCTGCTTTAAAATTGCGAACTGACTGCTGGAAATTACCGCCCGCGAATTCAGTCGACGAGAAGGGAATAAAGCTGGCGCCTTTATGCCACGAGCTCACGGCAGCTGATGCGGGTACGGGTACACTGATAGAACAAAGCGCAGTCGTGCACACTATCGCGACGATACGTAGGATGAAGGGCGATGTCCGCAGAGCTGATCGTCCGTAAGTCATATGCTCAAGTATCTACCTTAGGTGATGAACGAAGACTGAACTCATTAATTGGCTCAGCATTTTTCATTCAGTACTCACGCGCTAGCGGGCACAATAGTTTTCGTATGCTATCGAGCCGCCTTACCCGAGCTCCGCGTACAACAGCTCCACGCGAAATGGCAAAAGTCATGAGTGGATGTAAGTAGGGACATCTGAAGCGTGGCAGAGGAACGTATCGAAAAATTTAGAGGCGCGAACAGGCAATTTCAATCGGGCTCTCGGAAAGGCGGAATGCATGGCGCCCATTATGTCGCCGAAGAAACGTGCCAGAGGAGGGAAATATTATTCATTAAGCACCCATCATTTTATGCTTGTAACTATTGCCGTAGTACTTATTGTTCTCTGGCTTCTCGGTGTTATCGGAGTGTATACGATCGGGTGGTTTATTCACCTATTGCTCGTTCTTGCTATCGTCTCAATCCTCATCCGTGTCATATACGGTGAATATCCTTTCGGTTCTCGTCCGTAGGTTGGCAAAAAGCGCAAGCCTAAGCTTCATCTGTCCTTCATTACGAGAAAGGTTAAAATTGCTGAGTGCCTGCTAACGAGTATGCCATGTCTTCTTCACCTGACCTCTCGCAGGGCGTGAACTTTTTGCCAATGGGCATTCGTTACTCTCTTCCACGGCTTGAACTATTGTTTAAACGCAAGGCCGCGGCGTATGTTGCGGTTTTCGCTGTACTATTCCTGTGTTTGAAGGCGAATCAGTTTCTTTTTTTTCACTACGATACAAGTCCGGCCGTTCTCTTTATACCCACTGGCATTGCACTTGCTGCCATACTTCTTGGTGGCTATCGCCTAGCTACGCCGATAGCTGTTGCTTGGTTTCTGGCCACCATAACGAGCCCCGGCCACCCAACAGTTCTTTTTACGCTTCTATCGACCATCGGCTACACCCTTCAGGCAGTAATTGGTCGATATATGCTAAATCGTTTCGGTTACTCTGGTACTCTTGGACGGACGAAAGACGCGCTGCTTATTGTCGGTGTGGCGCTGCTGCTTCCTATTGTTGGGCCGACGCTAACGACCATTGCGCAATGGCTCGGTAATTCACTGACGACATCAGCATGGGTTACCTTTAGTCGCGCGTGGGCAGGTGGTGTGCTTAATATTTTAGTATTTACTCCTCTCATTACTGCATGGAGCACTCAATCCGTCGATATTAGTCCCCGCGAACGCTTACAAAGCTTTACGGCCCTTGCATGTCTCACTCTTGTGACGTATCTGACCTATTGGACAGCTCTCCCTACGTACAACATGTTTATTGTCATCTACCTGTTGTTCGCTGTGCTTTTTTGGATTGGACTCAAATTACAGCCGCGATTTGTTGCAGCGGCAATAGCGCTTGTGTCAATATTTGGAACGGCTGGCAGTATTGTTTCGCCGACCGGCATTATTCCGATAACTGAACAGTTACTGAGCGATGAGCTATTTATTATTCTTATTGCACCGATTTTTTATATTCTCGGAGCGCTTGTCGAAGAGGGAAGAATAAACGCTGAGGTGGCACGAACGCGGGCGCGCGAGGTCGAAGCGGTAAATAAGCGACTATCACTCGACGATCAAGCTAAAAATGAATTCCTTGCAACTCTTGCTCACGAATTGCGAAACCCTCTTGCACCAGTTGTGAGCTCGCTCGAGCTACTCAAAATAGGACTTACAGAAGTTAATCGCCCTGACCTTCTTGAGCTCGTGCAGATCGCCGACGCACACAACCTAACATTGACGCACTTACTTGATGATCTTCTTGATGTTTCCCGCATTTCTCGGAAGAAATTCAAACTTCAAAAAGTTAGCACAAAAGTTGAGCCGCTCGTTGAGCAAGCCAGACGTACGGTAGAGGCTTTGTATTCTATCAAGGGTCATACGCTCTTTATAGTTCTTACAGAACCTGATGTGTGGGTAGAAGCAGATCCACTTCGGCTCGAACAGATATTGGTTAATCTGCTCAATAATGCAGGTAAATATACTGAACCGGGCGGCACCATTACTCTCACCACCCGGCGTGAAGAGCGTAATTTACGTATTGAAGTGCGAGATACTGGTATTGGTATTGAGCAAGAAATGCTGGCTAAGATATTTGAACCATTTGTTCAGACAAGTACTCATAGCGCAGGGCTTGGCATTGGTCTCTCGCTCACAAAGCGCCTTGTCGAGCTTCATGGAGGTACAATCTCGGTCGAAAGTCCAGGTCTTGGGAAGGGTAGTACGTTCACGGTGGTGCTACCCGGCGCTGCAAATGTACAGATAGCACTAGCGGTCCCCGCTCATCGGGCGCGAAACGAAGTGTCCAGAGGGGGAAAGGTAGGATCGAAAGCCGCATACCGTATTTTAATCGTCGATGATAATGTTGCGGCGGCGCGTGGACTAGAGAAACTGCTTTCGCATGGTGGCCACACTGTTTCGTCTGTTTACAACGGTTCAGACGCTCTTGTGCATATGCAAACAAATCAAGCTCAGGTGGTGCTTCTCGATATTGGTATGCCAGATATGGACGGATACACTGTTGCAAAGCTGTTGCGACAGCAATTTGATACTACGGCGCTTGTTCTCGTTGCACTCACGGGCTACGGCCAAGAAGATGATAAGAAAAAGGCTGAAGAGGCTGGGTTTAACTACCACCTTACTAAACCAGTAAGTAGTATCGACATTGAATCAGTCCTTGCTACCGTCGATTTCAATACCCCCAGTCACTAAACGAGCGACGGAGTATACTAAGGTAAACATGAAGCGTTTTGTGGTACTCGACAAACTGGTGGGGGAGACGCCTCTTGCCGCTCTAGAGTCGTGGAGAAGAGGTCACCCCAACTATAGAAAGGTATCCGCTTCATATGCCGGACGGTTGGATCCCATGGCTTCAGGAAAACTCCTCATACTCCTTGGGGAAGAATGTAAACGACAAACGGCATACACTAAGCTCGACAAAGAGTATGAAATCGAGATACTGCTTGGAGTGGGTAGTGATACGGGGGACGTGCTGGGTCTCGTAGAAGCCGCCCCACGGCTGCCTGTGGTACGTACAACGCAGCTGAAGAAGGCGCTCAAAAAGGAAGAAGGCGCTCAGGTGCATGCCTACCCAGTTTTTTCTTCAAAAACAGTGGGTGGTAAGCCGCTCTTCCTTCACGCATTGGAGGCAGGACTCGACACAATTACTATTCCGACGCACACCGAGCACCTCTATCAAATTCGATATCGCGATTTCTATGAGCTCAAAGCGAATCAGCTTTTTGATCGAGTTGATTTACTCTTACAGAAAGTACCGCACAGTATGGCGTCATCAAAAAAATTAGGAAGAGATTTTCGTATTGAAGAGGTGAAACTCTGTTGGGGCGCCGTAGCATTAGCGGGAGTAAAATCTTTTTGGGTAATTCGGCTACGAGTGGTATGTGGCTCAGGCACTTATATGCGCAGTCTTTCTGAGCGGATTGGGGCAAACCTGGGCACTTCGGCGCTCGCGCTATCGATCCATCGTACGCGCATCGGGAAATATCTTCCACTCGGACCCTTTGGTTTTTGGTATAAAAGCTACTGACGGGCTTTCACTCATGATTCATATAGTTGCGGGTACAGTGGTCTAACTACAGTAGGTAGTTACTAGTTAATCGCTTTACGTATGAACAAACAGTCAATGCGTGTTTCGAGCGTTGTTGTGGCTGCTGCAGCAGTCTTTTTGTCAGGATCTGTTTTGGTAAACGCCCAGATAACGCCGTCGACCTGCATTGCAGCTTCTTGTGCAACGATGGCCTCGTCTTCCCCTACCTCGACAACTGATGACGTCAACTCTTTATCAAGTACTACCTCTTACCGCGGCCCTACGTTGACGGGAAGCTCAACTTCAGCGGCAGCTCAAGAGTTATCTTCGACAAGTGCCAATATCTCAACAGCAACTACGTCCACTACAACGACGTCCGCAGCCACAGCTGCCTCAACTACGGTAGCGATTCATCCCGGCTACGCACTCCCGACACTTATCGCTCTTAAGCACTCGCCAGTACCAGCAGTGGTACAGATTGATGCGAACGGAAACATTTTGTTGCGAGGAGTAGTGACGGCGGCTTCCTCAACGGCGCTCACGCTCGTTACCTGGGGTGGGGAATGGACGGTGCGCATTACAAGCGACACCGCGTTTATTCCTCCAGGTGTTGGTACGGCTCTAGCAAGCACAATTCATATAGGGGACTTTGTGGGTGTTTCGGGTATTGTTTCTTCGACTGAACCGTCACTGATAACAGCGCTTGCTCTGCGCGATTGGACTCTCGCTCCGCTCCGCTAGTTTTAAAAAGCGATTCCCCTGTGCGGCATAAGAAAAACCGAGAGTTCGGACTCTCGGTTTTTCTTATGGACTATCGGCAACACTATGTGCCGCTTTCAAAGTCTGAGGACCAACCTGCGTTCCTGCCCGAGGTCGTGTCTGAATCGGCAGTATTCATGTTGTTTGACTCTGAGCTATGCGAAGCTTTTCTGCCTTCACCTGCTCCGCTTTCGCGCTGCTCTTCGTTTGCTTCCATTTCCGAATCCTTTTCATGAGCTGCCTTGCCACTTGTCTGTGACGTGTCTCCTGACCCTTCCATCGAACTAGTGCCGCGAGCGCCCGAGTTATCGTTGTCGCGATTTGTGTCGTTAGTCATAATGAGTAGTATTAGCTTTTTTATTAATGGTATCGACCTGTAGCGCGAGTATAGGGGTTCATGCGTTAAGACTTAGTTAAGAGCACGACTGTTGCCGTTATTTCTTTTTCTTGGTAAGAAATGCTGCATTGGATTTGAGTTGTTCGCCGATTTGGTCACTCACGGTCTGACCTCGACTCGGAGAATGGAGATCCATTTCTGCACCCAGGGCTTCAAGCCGTTGTTGTGAGAGGGAGTCTTTTACAAGTGGTAAAAGTTGCTTCTCCTCGTCATGCACGTGATGCATAACACCTGCTAGAAGCTCCTCAATCTTCATTTCAAAGCCAAGCCAATCTTGCTCTCTGCGAAATCGTTGAATTAGTTGTTTTGTCTCCGCATGCTCGGCGAGCGCACTCTCGATTAGGATGCGTGCGTCAGTGCTTGCCTCTTTGACTACTGTCGGATAAAAAAATTCCTCCTCCATCTTCGCGTGGGCATCGAGCGCACTAAAGATTTTTTCAGCAATGCGCCTTTGCTCGTTCCCGCTCAACGTTTTGAATTGAAGATAGTCAGTCTTTATAGCGCGGTGGTCTCGCTTAATGATCGTAATGGCATTAATCATGCAGGTAGTGATACCGTGTCTCGAGTGAAGAGAAAGTTAAGCTAGAGCATACTACTTCACTCAGCATTAACCCGCACTGGCGTAGGCTACGTTAATGAAGAAAATGAAAATCCTAAACTACAGCCTACTTGCGCTACTCATTGTTACTGGTCTTAGTGCAAAGGCAGAGGCCCAGACGTATAGCTCGACCTATACCTCTAATGGCGGATCTTATTACCCGAATACTGGTACTGGTGGATACGTTAATACCTATATTCCGTCCCTGCCTCCAGTTCACTCATACGACCCAGGCGTACCAACAGGTTCAGTCAGTACGAGTCCACACGACGGCGTCCCTGGGGAACAGGTAGTCGTTTCTGGAAGCGCATTCAACCGCAACTCGGCAATTGTTATTTACTTCGCCGGTATAGCAGTCGGGAGAGTCGTCTCCGACAGTAACGGATCGTTCTCAACGGTAATTCGCGTACCAAATGTCTCAGCTGGTCTCGTGACGGTAACAGCGACCGGTATAGATCCGTACAACCCACCGACATTTCTTGTAAATGCGCCAGCGCAACAAACACAAACGTACTGGGGGAACTCGGGGTATGTGACCGCTCCAAGCTATGGCAATACGTATACCGCGACGGTGATAAACGCAAAGCCATCGTACACATCTCAGGCTCGCACTGCAGAGATCACGGCATTGCGTATTAAGATTTCTCAACTCCAACAACAACTTTCCAATTTGCTATCCCAACTTAACACGCTAACTCAAGGGTATTGATTCACTTCTTTTTAACAGCTAGACACTTATAGTTTTGTGGATGCACGATAACCAGAGAAAACCAGAGAACCGTTGGTACTCAGACCTTACTGCACGACACCATTTATAAATTATAAACATTATAAACACATAATAAAATCCATCTATGATTAGACATATGCTCAGATATAGGCTTTGGGGACTGATGGCTTTGCTTTTGGTAGCAACGCTTAGCACGCCGCATACCTACGCCCAAACGACGTCGACTACTACTCAAGAAGTCTCAAATACAGCGGAAGGCCTTACTACCGGAACCACTACACCGCTGTTCCAATTTATGGCGGTAGGCACCACTACTGCAACCAGTACCGGTACGATAGCAACTACAACAGGTAATATGGGCACCACTACTGCAACCAGTACCGGTACGATAGCAACTACAACAGGTGGTATGGGCACCACTACTCCAGAGTCACACCCGATTGGACTTTGTAATGGAATGGGGATGTGGGGAGGGAATGCGACAAATACTCCCATGAATGCGACGTCGACTATGTGGTCAGATTGGCACTCCATGCCTTTCGGTTTCGGTTCAACAACTGCCTCAACTACTGACTGGTGTGGTCGCGATGGGCTCGTCATGCATCTTATGTGGCTTAAAATGATGTATCCAGGTGATGCGGTTCAGATTCAATGGCTGATTGATAATCTAGGAATGGGGACTACCACGCCCGGCGGCTCTGGAACGACAACGCCACCTGTAACGACGAATCGAACAGGAGCTTGGGTTGATCAGAGCGGTCATACCTACCGGGCGGGAGGCACCATTGACTTCAATGGTCGCAATTTCGGTCATGAAGAAACGGTTACGATTACGCTCAACGGTCAAACTGTCCGCACAGCGCACGCTGACGGAGGCGGAAACTTCTCAACAGGCTCTATGACCTTACCTGGAACGATTGGCGAATATCTCTATATCTTCCGAGGTGAAAACAGCGGCGATGTGCTATCAGTACCGATCCATCTTATTCAATAAAACGTTATCAACTCCAACTCTCGGGATAACAAAACGGCCGCGCACGCGGCCGTTTTGTTAGTAATGGGTAGTAACGGGAGGAGCACTCGGTGGTTCTGCGGCAGAAGCTATGCGAGCGTAATGCGCCCGTATGTCTTTTCCAGGCCAGCGGTAGTACAGCGTAGGAATAAGCACGAGCGTAAGAAGAAGTGAGAAGGCTAAACCGAACATAATGGCGAAGGCGAGAGGCGCCCAGAACGGAGAGGCAAAGGCCAAGGGCAGCATACCGATGACGGTTACGATTGTCGTGAGAAGTATGGGGCGAAGCCTTGTTGAGCCCGCCTCGACCACTACTCCCTCGAGTGACATCTCCGGGTGTTCGCGGTGAATGCGCGCAATAGAGTCCATGAGAATAATGGCATGATTAATGATCACTCCGGCGAGTGCGATCACTCCAAGCATAGACGGGAGCGAGAGTGGGGAACCGACCAGGGCGAGACCACCAAAGACACCTACGAGTGACAGCGGAATGATTGCGAGCAGGTAGAGCGAATGGCGGAATGAGTTGAACTCGAGAATAAGGATTGAAAGCATCAGTGCTGCTCCAGCAATAAGCGCGAGGAAGAGTTCGGTAAATGATTTGTTGATATCTTCAGAGGTACCACCAAGCTTCAAGGTGACGCCGGAGCCAATATTTTCGGCGGTAAAGAGTTTCTTGAATTGATTGGTAACCTCGACCGCATTTGATTGCGGACCGACATCCGCGGTAACGGTGCTGATACGATTTCCTGCCTCATGGCGAATCGACGTTTGAGTCGGCTCGTACGTAATCCGTGCGATCGTCGAGAGCGGGACGGGTCCGTGAGTACCGCGAACGGTAAGCGCGCGAACTGCGTCAATTGAGGTATGCGTTGTTTCTGAAGGATCCTGGTATGAGGGGTTGAGGTCAAGCCGCGTGCGAACTTCAATGTCGTCTTTACCGCTTCGGATTGAGGTTGCCTTCTGGCTGAAGAGTGCAGTGCGAAGCGTCTCAGCAACAACCAAAGGGGAGACACCTAATTCAGTCGCTTTCGCGCTGTCGAGAGACACAACAAACTCGCCGCCTGAGCTTTTTGTACTCGACTGAATATTTAGCACACCTGGGATGTCGGAGAGTATATGGCTCGCATTTTCCGACGTCACGGTTAGCGCGTTCAGGTCTGAGCCACTGAAGGTAAGGGAGACCGGCGCTGAGGCAGGAGGGCCTCCCGCAGGCTCGCCAACTGTAATGGTAGCTGAGGCAATGCTTGCTAGCTCTTTGCGCAGCTCAGTAACCATTTCGGTGCTCGTTTTTTTGTGACCTTTAGGTAGGTTGACCGTAATGTTACCGACAGCACCTCCTGAGCCTGGGCCCGAGAAGTCGCTTGTGGCAAAGGCACTGCCAGCGCCGGTCTGGCTTACAAAAGAAATAATGTCGCTGTTGTTGTAGAGCACCTCTTCTACCTCGCGCATCGCGAGATCAGTAGCGCCAAGCGCTGTACCTTGAGGCTTTTCAATCTGAATGTACAAATAATCAAAATCATCACCCGGGAAGAAGATCGACTTCAAGAGTCCCGTGGCGGGAAGTGCGATTGCGAGTACAAAGAGTCCTATCATCGCCCAAATAAAACGGTTCTGGTTTCTAGTATTATGGAGCATTCGATGGAGGAACCCTTGGTACCACGTGCGAATTTTGGTGTTGTATATTTCTTGGCGCGACACTGTAGCAGAGTGCGAAGGCTTCACATACATAATCGCAAGTAAGGGAACGAATCCAAGCGCGACAAAAATGCTGGCAAGAAGAACGAAAATAACCGTGAACGGGATGGACGCGAGGAACTTACCAACAATGCCAGAGATAAAAAAGAGTGGGATAAAGACGACAATCGTGGTGAAGGTCCCGGCAATAAGCGGCCACGCATATTCGCGGATTGCCGCAACAGCCGCCGCTTGCTTATCCCCGTATTTGAGAAGCCGTGTATGGAATGCTTCGACAACCACAATGCCGGAGTCAACCAAGATACCGATCGCGAGAACAAGAGCGAAAAGTGAGACGTTATTGAGCGTGTTCCCTGATGCGAGAAGACCAATAAACGCGACAAGGAACGAGAGCGGGATCGACGCAGCCGCGACCAACGACTCTCTCCAGCCGAGTGTGACAATAAGCACGATCATCACGAGGATCACCGTTTCGATACCTGCACGCGTGAGCTCAGTGAGACTCTTACTCACGTCGTCCGCTCCATTGAACGAAACGACAATGTCGGTACCCGCGAGGATACCCGACTGAAGCTCCTCGAGTTTGTTCTGCACTGCAGATCCAGTGGCTGCTATGTTGCCGCCCCGACTCTTGAAGACAGTCAGCGTGAGTGAGGGGTTTGCAGGCGCGCCGTTCACCGACACTCTTGAATAGGTCGAAGGATCTTCAAGTCCATCGACAACATCTGCAACATCAGCTATGTGGAGCGTTGCGCCAGTAGGACCAGTGAGTGAAAGCCCGGCAACCTGGTCAGTCGATACGACGCCAGCTTCAAAGCGTACAGCGTAGTTCACGTTGTCGATTGTCAGGGAGCCGGCAGGGGAGGTAACGCCAGCTGCTCGGATCGCGTTTGTGACGTCCGTGAGCGAAAGATTATATTGGCGTAAGCGTTCTTGCTTCACAATGACGCTTACTTGGCGTGCTCGTACGCCTGAAACAGTCACTCTCGAGACGCCGCTGACGCGCTTGATCTCATCAGAGACTGATTCACCTAGTGCGGTGAGTTCTGCAGGAGCTAAATTGCCCGATACAGCGACAATAAGTACAGGCTGATCGGCAAAATTGACGTCACTCACGGTTGGCGCAAGCGCCTCGGTAGGAAGGTCAGAACGAACCTTGTCGACAGCGTCCTTGAGCTGTTGTATTGATTTATCGATATTAGCAGAGGCATCGAATTCGACAGATATATTTGATATACCTTCTCCTGAGGTTGAAGTCACTTTTGAAACATGTTCGAGGCCAAGCACACCGTTTTCAATCTTATTGGTGACGAGACGCTCGATGTCAGGAGCTGAAGCTCCTGGCAAGATTGTGGTGATCACGCCGAGCGGAATCTGGATATCAGGCGTTGCTTCTTTAGGCATGGAAAGCGCAGCGTAGGTGCCAGCAATAAAGAGCACGATCATGAGGAAGATCGTGAAATTGCGTTTGGTGATAAAGAAGCTCCAGAAGGCTGTCATAGACGGATGGTTAATTCCTCTAAATGATTACGGCGTTGATGTTGCTACTGACACTTTTTGGCCATCTGAGAGCCCACGGGCGTCTATGACGATTTCGAGATCGGCCGGAAGAGCCGTCTTAATTTCAATGCGATCTCCGTGCACATCATTAATCTCTACTGTATGGGAAACGAGCCGATCGTCGTTCCCGACCGAGAACACGACCCGTGAGGATGGGGTGAGCTTAAGGGCTGTGAGCGGAAGTAGGGTTGGACCGGTAGTTGATACCAGTGGTGTTGCTGTCTCGCTTGGGAGTGCAATGCGAACAGACTGTCCGTTAACGAGTGGCGTCTTTCCGGTAAGTGCGACATGCATTTCAATCTGCTTCGTGATGGGATCAAGGGCAGGGGCGATTGAAGTGATGATTCCTGGATAAGCGTCTTCTACCGTCACCTTTCCTCCTACCGTTAGTGCGGCGCGAGTTGCCTCTGAAATATAGGCGACGATCTCGAGTGTGCCGTTTTGAGCGACTGTCGCGACGTGGGTAAGTTGAGCGACATAATCGCCCACATGAATCGGGAGGAAGTTAACGGTTCCAGAAATCGGCGCACGCACGAGCGTTTTTTCGAGCTGAGCCTGTGCAGCACGAAGGCTTCCCAGCGCAATTTTTACCGAAGCGTCAGCCCCCGCTGTAGCTGAGGTATTTTGGCCTTGGTATGCGAGCTTAGCTGCCGTAATCGATGCCTGCAAACTAGTAAAGCCAGCGCGAGCGGTCGAAAGGGCGGTGAGTTGAGCAGCGGTAGCATCAGTCCCATTTTTAGTAGCCGCTTGCGACAGGTCATTACCGAGCGCAGTTGCTAGGCGAATAATAGTTTCAGCTTCATTTAGAAGAGTCTGCGGATCTTTTGAAGAGGCGGTTGCCTGATGTTCACGCCATACATTCATAGCGTCGGTGAGAGCCTGGCGCTTCTTAGGGAAGTAGGAAAAATCAAACGGACTCGGGGCAATTAGTAGTTGAGGCCCAAGCCCTCCTGGCGCTCCAAAGAATGTATCAATGTTCTGCTTGAGAAGGGTATCGCTCGTTGAGTACGCCGTTGTATACGTATTGCGTGCGGAGGCGGCAATGTCCGTAGCTGAGGTGCCTGATCGAGCGGCAAGCGCAGCATCATAGGAACCTTCAGCTTGAAGCACAGCGGCTCGCTGGCTTGCGTTATCGAGCTCGGCAATGATAGAACCCGCGCCGATCGCTCCACCCAGCCGTGCGTGGAGCGCCGTTACGGTACCGCCGCTCTGAGCGAGGACTTCAGCCTCAGCAATCGAGCGCACCGAGCCCACTACTGATACAGAGCCGCCTCCACCAGTGAGTGCATCGATACGCGAAACGACCACCGTTGGGAGTGTTGCCTCTTCGCTAGTTGAATTACCGCTCTTGGATGCGCTTGAGAATATAAAGAAAAGTACCGCCAGTGCCACAAGTCCTAAGACAATCTGAAGCCAGCGGGGGAGTGTGCGATAGCGATTCCACGTACTCTGAACGTAGTGGCGCAACGAGCCGAACCAGCTTTTAATCTTGGTAGTTAGTGAGGTTAAAACCATAGGTAAGAGTTATATAGTGATATTGCCTCAAATCTAGACCGGAGTCAATAGCGGTCAAAAAATGCACTTTCTCTATATAAATAACGGCCCGCAAAGCCGAATTCATCGTTATATCCCTTTGTGGTTACTCAGGATGCGCCGACATTCGAGGTGTGGGCTGGAGAAGCGAAACGCGATTGCCTTCAGTATCGATAATACCCGCATAGAGACCAACGCCAGGAATCTCGTCGGGCTCGCCGTTTCCAGTGCTGCCGTCAAGCACGGTTCCGCCCGTCTCAGTTACTTTTTTCATGGCCTCATGGATATCATCAACAGCGATCACAATAGAAGGAGTTTGAGTATCCTTCGATTTTTTGAAGAAACCGCCGTCTATTCGACCGGGTTCCTTTGGTCCCGTCGCGCCATGCTCTGAAGTCATGACCACGACATAATCGCCCATCTCTGGGCCGAGCACATTTGCTTTCCAACCAAAGGCAGTTTCATAAAATCTTTTCATTCGAGCTTGATCTTCGTACGGCATCTCAAAATGTACTACAGGATTCATTGTCATAAGGTGTGCGTTAAAAGTTATTACATTGCTGGCATTGGGAGACATTCCATCACCTCGACGCGATCCCCGGGGAAGATCGTGTAGTGCGGATGACCAACAAACAACTTCGCAGCTTCTTCGTGTGACTCGGCTTGCACGACCACATATGCACCCAGCTCGTTACGAATGTCGTCTATACCGCTACTATTTACACGCTTCGTTTTTCCTAAAGGAGCACCTTGGTCGACAATTGATTCAGCGTTTTCGGTCATCCATTCCCCCCAGGCCATCATACCGGCCCTCTCGCGTTCTTTACGCACTGCCTCGTCGAGCGTCTTCCACTCATCCATTGCCTCTGCAGAACCCAGAAATACAGCTAGAAATTTTTTCATAGGTCTATTTTAGTAGAGTAATACTAGCTCCAGTATACTGTGTGCCATAGTGAAGGTTCTCTGAGGAAAAGCGAAACCGTCCTGTGCGAACGGTGTTCGCTTCAGGACGGTTGTGTTCTATGTAATTTTGCCGACGAGGCATGGTTGCGCAGCGGCAGCGTCGAACTTCTTCATCTGGAGAATGAGCGACTTCCCATGCCTGCGCGCAATAGGTGTGACAGCATGCTCGTTCGGTTCGATACTAGCGCGGCCCAGATCCACGGCGATCGATACGAACTCGTACGCAAGTTCTTTTTTCTTGTTGCGTACGACATTCTCCGTTTTGAGGATCGTTACCACGACAAGTGGGGAACCGCCTGGACCATCCTCGTGACTTTGAGCCACATACTCTCCGCAAAAGGATAGTCCAAATGAACCTTTTGGGGCCGTTTTGACAACCCGCAAATCGACGTCATCTGGAAGAAACTGTTCAGCCGCGGTTACGCCTGAAAAGATCAATGCGGCAGTTGCCGCGACTACACCACATTTCATACGCACTACTCCCCGTAAAAATCATGCTGCGAAAGTACAGCATGAAGAAAAAAGAATAGCATATAAATAGTGTGACGTCAATTACCGGGAAAGCTGGTTAGCCCATGTATACTGATCGCTATAGCGTTATAGGCACTAATCACTACTCATGAGCTCAGAACGTATACCCATCGTTGATCAAGACGAACCAGGAAAGTACTCGCGGTTCTCTGAAACGACGGCTACATCAGAGGAGCCAGAAATGGAACCAGTTGCTGCTGAAATTGCTACAACTACACCGTCAGAGTCGAATGCGACGATCATATTACCTGAGAGTCTTGAACTGAGACGGGCACTTTTCTTTAAAAAGGAGGAATATCTCAAACGCTTTCAGAAAGCTATTGGAGTGCATGCAGAAGAGGCGCAACTTACTGATCTCAAGTACAAACTAGCCGTAGTAGACCGACTTCTTACTCGGGGGACTGTTGATGTAATTCAGTTGGCCAAGGACCTCAATGCGCAAGAGGCCGAAGAGGGGAAACTATTGAACAAAAAACTGTATACCAATGCCGTTCTTGTTATTGAGCATTATGCGCGCGGCAGGGAAAACACAGGCGGTACAGGATTAGATCTTACTGCGGGAGTAGGCACCGACTTTGACCCCGATAAACGCGAGTTGAAAGACGGCACCGTTTCAATGCCTTCGATTAGTCGAGATGAGGCGATACGCAGGAGTGAGGTTAATCTCGACGATCTTGACACTCGTCCTGCGAACAGAAACCCCGATGGAACAATCAAAGCACTATCGAAGCCGAAGCCGCTGTCGCGAGAAATGGAAGAGAAACTGGCTTCCGTAAAACGACCGGAAAAGGATCGGGGTGGCTGGTCACGAATCAAAAGGACTATTTCATTTGGATTCTGGAAGTAGCTTCTATGAGTTACTAAGTACTGGTGTATATCAAACCGCTTCTCGATATGCTGAGAAGCGGGTACTGAAGACAGTTCAGAAAATTAGGTTGGTGGGGGTAAGTGTCCAAGGTCATTCCAGGTAACGGTGTACCATCGATTCTCTCGGATTTCATAACGACAGAGTGTGATCCCCGTGTAATCCATATGAAAGGACTCATTGAATGCGTCAAACGCTGGCCCCAAGTGTACCTCCCCGAAGACCATTGCGAAGACGATCATTTTGATAATCCCTGCATGTGCCGAAACCAGGATCGTGTCTGTTTTAAGGGTGGTAAGGAACTGTACAAACTCATTGGCCCGTTTGAAGACGTCCGACATCTTCTCGTCATGACCAAGTTCTTCGATGCTCTTCACGTACTCAATATCGGTGTGCGTCACGCGGTTGATGATCTCAGCTGTCTCCCTTGTGCGCACGTAGCCGCTTGAGTAGATGATCTGGATGGGAATCGTCGCAAAGCGTTCAGCAAGAAGCGCTGCTTGCCGTCTGCCGTAGTCGGTAAGTGGTACGTCTGCACTTGCGAACAAAGGATCAGACTGATCCGCTCTCTCCGCATGCCTGACTAAATAAACGCGCATCATATACCTCCGGGTAATTAATGATCTAAGTCTAAGCTGCCAAACCGCTCGAAAAGTACTTCGCGCCGCACACGTACTTCAAGCTCGTTCATAGCCTTACTTTGATACGTTTTGTGCTCCTCAGCCTGTAAGTGGATAATCGTCTGGATTAGCTGGGCGATACGAATTTTATCCAGACTAATATTCTTCCTGGTTGCGAGGCGGTATGATTTCCAAAATCCATCAAAGAATCGTTCCTCGATGCGATACGCTTCCCGATAGTGCGGTACCGTCGGATCCCATTCATACCGTTTACGACGATAATCACGATTGTTAAAGAGGATCGCTATATCCCACGAGGGATCACCTATGAGCGGATTCGGATCAAAGACAACAATTTTCAAAGGCTTTGAAGACTCCACCATAACATTGCGTAGGCTGTAATCTCCGTGAACATAGATTCCGCGAGAAGAAAAACGGATCTTCTCGATTGAGCGCATAAGCTGTCTGAGCAGTCGTCTTGAAATACCCAGCCGCTGAAGGTAGGTATGATGAAGTCGCACATAACCGAGAAGGTATTTATTCCAGGTGCGGATTGGTGTCTTACTTTTACCAACGGTGTCTGCAAATTCTCCAAACGAGCGCTTCGATTTAGCTCGGTGCATGCGTGCGAGTGTTCGTCCGAGCACCTGGCCCATCTGTCGTGCGCGGTTTGGATTCTTCCGTAAAAACGCGACACCGGTAGACGCGCGCTCGCCTTTTTTGTTGACAATAAAGTCGAGAAGTAAGTATTTAATCTTTGCTTTCTCTAGTGACTTTGGGACCACTCCTTGGTGGCGTATTGTTGGGATTCGCACTCCTTCTTTTGCCCATGCCTCAAGGGATTCTCGTTCGGCTTCAATCCCGTCTTTGCGCAGTTTGATTACAACGAGCTCGTCTAAATTGCGCACGCTATAAAGCGCAGAAGCGACGCCACCTTCAAGGAGCTCGATTGAGCCAGGTTCAAGCTCGTCTATTGATTTCACTTTCGGGAAGGTTTTTGTTTTTTCGATAATGGCACGCACGTACCGCGGTGCCTCACGCTGTAAGCGCTGTATCTCATGCGGCATATGCGTCTGCGCGGGCATCCGCGCTATATCCTCTAGTCGCATATCGGCTTACGTGCCGTAGGGATGGCGGAAGCATTACAGTCTCAGCCAGATCAGTACCCTATGTAGCAGAGATGTGTATGGGCTATGCCTCTTGAGTATTTCTTGCTGCAAAGTACGTAGCGGAGGTAAAGGAGGAGAGCGGTGGCACAGGCACAAGTTCCTCAAGTGATATAATACCGGTATGACAATATTCTATATTTCGGTGGGCGTAGTGATCCTTTTTCTCGCTCTGTCGCTCCGGGTGGTAAAGGAGTACGACCGCGGTGTCGTGTTCTTTCTTGGCAAAGTGACGGGCGTGCGGGGTCCCGGTCTTATCATTTTGATCCCGATTCTCGAGCAGATGACGCGTACGACTCTTCGTACGATCACGATGAATATTCCATCTCAAAAAATTATCACGAAAGACAATGTGTCGATCGATATCGCGGCGGTCGCCTACTACCACATCACAGATCCCCTAAAGTCTGTTATCGCCATTGAAGACGTATATAGCGCGGTCAACCAGATCAGCCAAACGACTGTGCGTAATGTCGTGGGTCAGTTCATGCTCGACCAATTGCTCGCCCAGACAGTCGATATCAATACGCAGATTAAAAATGTGATCGATGCACACACCGAACCGTGGGGCGCTGAGGTGACTGCCGTTGAGATCAAGGACATCACACTTCCCGATAATATGCAGCGCGCAATGGCGAAGGAGGCTGAGGCAGAGCGTGAGCGCCGAGCCAAGATCGTTGCCGCAGAAGGAGAGATGCAAGCCGCACAAAAACTCGGTGAAGCAGCTGACATCATCTCTGCACACCCCGTCGCGCTTCAGTTGCGTACGCTCCAGACAATGTCTGAGATCGCTACAGAAAAGAACTCAACAATTATTTTCCCAGCCCAGTTCATGACCACCGTGCAAGAAGCGTTTAATCTGCTCAAAGCAGACTCTAAGACACATTAAAACCGCCGCCCTAGAGGCGCACCTCATGAGGCGACGGCTTTTGGCGGCGGACGGTTCAACATCTTTCTTTGTCGCGTTTTAAGGAAATGCGTTGGTATTGCTCATTTGGTTTCGGTTTGTTGTGTGTCGCGGCGCGTTTAGTCCGTAACTCTGTCAGAATCTCTTTTTGGCCAGTGATGAGTTCTCGGTTCTGACGGACCAACTCTTGAAGCGAATCGGACTTCGAACTCTGGGTAACAACAAGCGTTTTTGTTTCAGCAGGACGAGTGGTAGGTACCGCCACACTATCGATGTTTCGAAGATACAACCCGTCGCTGTCGGCGTGGCACCACGCAAGCGGATCTCGGTTATAGCCGATCTTCACTGTTTTCTGATCAGCGAGCGCTTTCCGTAGTTGCGGAATTAGACTGTCGTCCTCCAGATAGAATCGATAGGCAGGACCTGAAGGCACCGGTTGGGATATTTGAACTTCCCAGTGCTTGCAAAAAAGACGATTGCTCGGTTGCAGGTCGGTGACTACGCCGATCCGTTCTCCGATAGTATCGTTCCAACAGCCAGCGAGGGCTACTGTTGTAATGCAAGCAAACAAGGCTTTCCATGTTACAGCGGCATTCATGTAATTCTCCTAAAGATCGGTAGAGAGGACCTCTCTTAGTAACCGTCTCTTTCCAAGAGTAAGTATATATAGATGGGTATGTGCCAAAGATGAATATGTGTAGCTGTTTAGCAGAAAAATGAAGCCGCCCGACAAGACGGTAAATCTGTCGAGCGGGGTATAGGCATACGAGAGTGGCCTGTCCGCGCTTTGTGAGTACTTTTTATACGAAGGATGATCTACTCGTCCTCGCTTTCCCCATCAGTTTCTCCGCTTTTCGCACGTCGTGAACTCGGCGAAGTGACTGAGACCTTTAGCTTATTGATCACTAGAGCGCTCAGTATCGCATCACGGATCTTTGGGGTCCGATTGCTTTCAGTGAGTAAAAGATCCGCCTGCAATGTACGCGCGCTTAGTCTCCGCCACAGGGGCACTGAAATATTCTTTTCAATTACATCTGGATCGACAGCAAGCTCGAAGCTAGTCGAGATAAGTGTCTTCCCGAGAGCACCTTCAATCTCCTCAACCCCTGTATGGCCCCAATGAGCGAGAAGTTGTTCCACCAAGCTCGCGCGCTGATTTTCAAGGGGATTCAACTTGCGCTGGATCTCTTCGAGTTCATCGACGAGCGTAACAATTTTATCGCTATCAAGCTGCTCCCCTCTAGTTCGTTCTTGCTTCCTTCGCCGATTAATAGCGGCGGCCTTCAAGTCCTTTGATGACTCCTCGATCCACGCGGAGGCTCTGCGGAGTTTCGAAATGATGTTTACTGGCTTGCCTGTGGTCTTGATTTCAGTTTGCGCTGCCATGCGTTTCTCCTCGAAAGGTGGGGATTGGTACAGTTGTATTTCGAACATCCGAAATGAAGTATGTCAAATATACCTTGAAATGGGTATGAAGCGGTTAGTAGCGCTGGCAAGCGAGGTATCCCCGTTTATTAAGCGACAAGGTATGAAGCCTATCCTTTCTGTCCTGAGATATTTACAAGCCAGCTGATCCCAAATTTGTCAGTCAACATTCCGAAAGTATCACCCCACGGAGCTTTGTCGAGAGGCATGCTGATTTGTGCGCTGTCAGCCAGACTGTTCCAATATCCGCGCAGCTCATCTTCGTTATTACCGCTAAGCGATATGGCGATATTCGTCCCTGGGGTATACGGCATGCCTGGGGGAGTGTCAGATGCCATGAGAGTAATACCGTTTTCGGTGATTAACATCGCATGCATGAGCTTCTCTGCAGTTGCAGGGTCATGGGGCATGCCGCCTTCTTTGAACGTGCTTGTGGTAAGCATTCCGCCTAAAACACTTTTATAAAACTCCATAGCTTCTCTCGCATTCCCGTTAAAACTGATATATGGGTTGAGTTTGCTTTGCATAGTGGTTGAGTTTACATGCCAATAATACGTCCTTTAGTATAGCAAAAGCCTTGTATCGCGTGTCAGCGTTAGAGACTGTTGGAACGGAGTATAGAAAATAGATCTGCCGCGAAGGTTTCCTTGGTAGCCTACCCTAGGCGTTGAGGTCTGCACGTATCGCACTTACATCCTCCGTGTGGTTGTATATGCTTATTGAAAAACTCTTCCCCGTAGTCGTAGGTGAGTTCACTGCCGGCAGGGATGTTCTTGAGGGAGTAGATGAACACCCGGTTACGCGGCCCGAGCGCTTCACAGTTGGGTGCGCAAGCGTGATTGATGTAGCGGGCAAGGTTCTGTGGGATGTTGCCATCGATTGTTTTGCCTGGAAAAAGTTCAAATAAGTATTTGCCTGAGTCGCGTTTCGCTACTTCTTCACTTACGGGTTTGCCAATGTATTCGATAATACAGCTGCCTTTAGAAATCATATCCAGAGTAAAAAGCCCTTTACCACTCGCTGAGCGCCCGACGCGAAATTTAAAATCGCCTGGGGTATATTTTGATCGCCGCTTAGTTGCCATTGTGTAAAGTATAAACGAATTAATAGAGGTATCTATATGGTTCATAGAGTGACTAAAAAAGGGAAGTGCTCTAGCAGTGCTCGGGGATATTTGATTTACCGTATAAATGAAAACGCCCTTGCGGGCGTTTTCATATTCACAGTGTCTCCATCAAGTTTTTACAACTTGTTTGTTAGACCAGTTTATTACCTCGAACCGCTTTAACAATCCAGATAAGTACGATAGCCCCCAGGAGTGCAACTACGAAACTGTACAGGTTAAATCCAGTTGTGCCTGTTTGTCCGAAAGCACTCATGATCCAGCCTCCAATGACCGCACCAACAATGCCGACAATAATATTCAGCAATGCTCCTTGCTGTGCGTCGGTCTTCATGATGAGTGACGCGATCCAGCCGACGAGTGCACCGAAGATGATCCATAAGATTATTCCCATATGAGTGAAAGTTAGTTATTAGGGGTTAAGCCGTGTGTCGTACCTCTTCTGCATTGTGGGAGGTAAACACAGTTGCGGCGTCAGAAGAATCGGTTTTACAGACAACGAGGGCCTCTCCTTTTTTGATGCGCTCTTCGTAGAGGTGTGCATCAGCTTCAGATATACCGTACTGACTTAGGGCACCTATAAGACCACCTGCCGCTGCACCAGTGGCAGCTCCCGCTACGGTAGTCGCCGCAGCTCCAGTAAAGCCGAGTGCTGCAGCGAGAGGTCCAGCCACAAAGAGTGTCCCAACTCCGGGCAAGATACCATTTGCTACAGCAAGACCAGCAATGGTCCCAAGCACAGCTCCAGTCGTAGCTCCTGAGGCAGCACCACTCCCTATTTTTTCTCCTTTTTGGTCGTCATGCAGATCTCCTTCTATATCTGGATAGATACAGGAAATATCTGTGTCAGGAACGCCGATATTTTTTAGCTCATCTATTGCCATCTCTGCCTCTGCTTTAGTGGGAAAGATTCCGCTGATTGTTGCCATGGTCTTGTAATTACTGATTAATGCGCGCCGCGCTAACCACCATGACGTAACCGAAGGGGTTTCTGTTACGCCCCCTACAGAAAATGGCTTTTTTGTTTGCATCTAAACTTTGCTACCGCTAGGTAGAGGATATTTGAACTTGGTGTATTAAAGAACGATAAAAGGCTATACCAGAGAAAGTTTTTTTCCTTTTCTAAAAAAGACTAGATAGGTGGAAAAGGCCAGACTAGCGATAAACCAAACGCCCAGCTCAAACCACGTCTGAGGACGGTCAATATAATAAACAGAAATGCGACAATTAGCGTAGCAATGGTCAGGAAAAAATAACGCTGCGAAAAATATCGCAAAGGTAGTTATGATAACGGCCAAAATTTTCGCAATGAATTTTGTGCGGTCGAAACTCTCTAGTGAATTGTCGGATCGACCCGTGTTCATTGGAAAAATTATACCAGTTTCGAACTAAGTCCATTCAGGGCTCCGCTGGCGACCTAATTTTTAAGGAGCAGAGCGACTATAAAAATGGAAGTACTCTTTTGTGGTGGTAGAGGATGTTCGAACTACTGCTTAATGAAATGATGAACCGCCTCCCAACGGTTCTGTTGGTGGCGGTTGAGTCGTAAACGGAGTCTCGGTTACTGGCGAATCGTCAATGACTGATGGAAGAACTCACCAATTTGCACGCCTCTTTCTCTCACAAAGAGGAAATCGCCCCCGCCCTCCATTGTCGCTGTACTAATCCTGTGTTCGGGCAGATCTGCCGCAGTAGGTTTAGTGGTCGAAAAGACGTCAGCAAAAAGCACGATATCATCTTTCGGCGGCGGCGGGAGAGTATGTTTTTCTAGCCCTTTCACAAAATCGACATATTTCTGATACCACAACGAAAAAGTATCCAGCGTCGAGTTGAAGAGGGGCCTGAGTACTGCCTCGTCCCAGCTTTCAATCGGAATAAGGATTCCAAAGTGTTGCTGTGACGCTATTAGGCATATCTCCCTGGGCTGTCCCGGAATAGGGAAGTGGAGTACAGGGTACATTGGCGAAACGAGTCCGGACGTCATCGAAGCCTCCTCGTGAATAACAGAAACAGAGAATGAACAGGATATGCTCTGCAGACAGCAGAAGTGAAACTATATTTACTATTGTACGTGTTTACATAATTGTCAATTAAACTCTCCACATTGGATCATGGATAATTTGATGTCATGAAAACGTAAACCACCGAAGCAGCTTACGCTGTCTGGTGGTTGATAGTGCATTGCAGACTACGAACTTGGCTTGCTCTTGCCGTACGTATCCTCAAACAACTTCTTCCATCGAGGATCGGATGTCTTACCCTTAAGCTCTGTGTAAAGAGCAAGAACAGTGTCATCAAAGGTGCCTGGTAGCAATTTGCCTCGCCCACCTCGCTGCATGGGCAGAAGTATTTCCTCCACAGTGTATTTCCAGCAATCAGCTTCGAATGCAATCATCTCGGCTCGAGTATTATTGAGTTTCCAGAATCCTTGCTTCTTGATGTGGTAGTACTCGTGCAAGTACACACCAATGAGCAAGTCTTCAAGGTACTCTTCGTACTCTTTCTGGCTCTTCGCGAACTTTACTCCGTACTGCATTCGCTCGACGAAGTTCTCGAAAACGATGATCACGGCAGGCCCTGCCCCATCGGGTCGAGGGCCGCTAAAAGCTAGTGGTGTATCTCCGCCAATGCCATGCCCTCCAACTACCGAGTATCTTTGCGCGACTGCAAGCGTAACAGCGGAATCGCCGAGGGCATCAACGAACTTCACTTTCAGATCTGAGATTGGATACGAAGCAACAATATGCTGACGCAAGGGATTGAGCACCTGCTGTATCAACGTTTGTTGAGTCAGTTGTTGCTGTGCTCCGCACGGAGCACAGGCAATAACGCTAGAGAGTAAGAACAGAACGGCTTTGAATAGGGTCATCAGAATTCCTTCACGGTGGTAAGACTGCTTGGTTAACCCAGTGCAACTTCTATCTTAACTATAGCACAATTACTAAAAAAGTCAGCTCTGCTGGATAGAAGATGTTCGAACCTGTGTTTAAAAACAGAACCGCTCGAACAGACTCGGTGTCTGTCGAGCGGATTGCGTCGTAAGCACTTTACAGCGGCTGGTATTGGCACTCAGTTGCCAGGACGTGGCGACCATCTTCGAGCTTTATGATGGTATGTCCCGGATCTTCAATGTCGTCCCGGACAACCGTTCCGTCAATTGTTCGCGACTTGTCGTAGCTAAAACAGACACGTACTTTCTTACCGAGGTATATGCCTTGTTCCGGGAACGCGTCGAATGCTATGCCGATTGTTGCCATGCTGATTCTCCTCAAGTGGATTAGAAACAAAGCACCCCGACCGACTTTATGAGTTCATGTCTGGGCACGTGTGAGTTCGTAGTCGTAAACGATCAACACCTCATACGGCACTGCACGAATCGGTCCATCAGGATCGAGCAGGTGAGTATTAGTACGTACAGCGGAGCTGGGGAAGCGCACGCTGTAATTGCATGAACGATGACTGTCCATATGCGTTGACAGGCACCCCGACACTTCAAGAACGACCCCTCTCCGTCCGTCCGTCCGCATCTCCACTAGATCACCAGCTTTGTAGTATTTGTGATATGAAAGATGCTCTACGCTTTTTGACTCGCGTCTCTTATGTTCGTAATCCGCCGCAAAGATGAACAAGGAGCACAGACCAACGAGAAGCACCCCTTTGAACAAGCGCTGCCACAGCATACTCATACTTTCGAGCGTCGCTTTCCTGAGGAGCCGATAGGCGAACATGCCGGTGCCTGCCCCGATAGCGAAGACGACCGACGTCGTCCATTGAATTCCTGCGGTCTGTAAGGCATTCATCATGCCGGACCGATTCTCGAACACTACAGAAATGACGCTCCCGATGAGGACAATTATCAAGCAAGGCAGTACCTTTTTCATCTGCTTCCTCCTGTTCTTAAGTGAAGTATGTCTTAGCTAAGGAACTTAGCACCCAGTTTATATAGCATAACTAATAGCGTTTGTCAATTTCTAGCTCCGCTGGCTGGAGGATGTTCGAATCCGTGTATGAAAACGAAGACACCCGACAGGAGCCGGGGCTCCGTCGGGTGGTTGTTATTGTGCGATTGCGAGCATCGTTTCCAATGCGGGATCTTTTCCGTCGCCGTCTGTCTTGTAGGAAAAGGGTATGAATTGGAACTGGCGGCCGGGATACAACTGACGAGCCCGGGTGATGCTAGCGGCGAATGATTCTGCCGCCTCCCATCTACCTGATGTGCAGCCGTCCGGTAGACTCAAGACGAGAACTAACGGCACGTGACTTACTACGCTGACTTCTTCCGGGGTTTGCATCTGAGGTTCCTTTTAGAAAGTGTGGCGGGTAGTCCGCCGCATGCAGAGCGCTGCCATGATGATGTTAAGTACAAACAACGCAACGTACACCAATGTGTGTTCGATGCCGTATTTACCATCGAGCAGCTTTGCCGATATTGGAAACAGAATTGCGATCAGACTCAACTGCCACATCCAGGCACTTTTATGTGCGGCATGCGGATCACTGGTATAGTCTCTTGCTTGCGGTATGGACGATCCGTATACCGCGGCGAGATAACCAAACAGGGAAAGGAAGACTTCCTTGCTCGTAACCCACACGAGTACTGACATGGCACAAGTGACGAGTACGACAGTGTCAGTCCCTTTCCATAACCAATCACCTTTACGTATCCAAGCGGCGGCGACGATGAGCGTTACCGCTATGCACCAGCCGATCTGGATATATGGCTCGTGGTTGCCGGTGACATACGTGAGATAAAGGCCGACGAAATCCAAAATAAAGATGATGGACCAGGTCGCTAGATTGGCACACTCCTTTTTTTGCCAAACACGCAGGGCGTATAAGCAAGCAGTAAGGGACCCGAGACAAGCGCCGAAGACATTAAGAGCGAAAGCGAAATCTTTCACGTGCGCCTCCTTTCGAGGTAAGTGATGAACTAGGTTGCCCAACTTATATATAAAACACTATAATATAAATGTCAAATTTTGCTCCGCACTGCTGAGGCTATTAGAACTTGGATACAAGGAGAGAAGGGGACATATTACATTCCAAATCTTGTATAAAAAGAGACGCCCGACAGGAGCCGGGGCTCTGTCGGGCGTTAATGAGGTCGTTGACCAGTGTCATTGGTCGTAATTGGTCTGTACCTCCATAGGCCTTGTGAGTACAGCTTTCCCGACCATCATCGTTTGGTTCCAGCTTACGTGGCTTTGGCCGCGGTCACACTTCGTGAAGTAGAGGTTGTAGCCATTGTCCGCGAAACGGTAGATCTTGCATCCATCATGCTCGAAAAGCAGTTGGACGTTGATCTGCGCGTTATTGCTGGATTCGGTGCGAAGTGGTGCTTTCTCGCATGCTGCGAGCCCGATCAGCGCTGCAATGATGACACTGTAGCGAAATTTCATAGTCGGCACTCCTCATATATAATTTATCAAATATCGGATCAGGTCACCAAATGGCTTCAATGCAGCCATTCAGTCCTGTGAACAGAATAGCACGTTATATAGATTACGTCAATAGCTGGCTCCGCTGGCCGGAGGATGTTCGAACTGATTCGTTCGTATAAAAGAGACACCCGACAGGAGCCGGGACTCCGTCGGGCGTTGATGAAAATTAAGCGGTAATATCACTTTCTGCATTAGCGATCTTCCTCCTTAGGAAGTCGGCCATCGGTCCATTTGATTGGAAGTTCTCGAGGCCAATGTGTAGCGCCCAGGCAGGGTCGTCATGAAGAAGCGCGGCAGTCTGAGCTTGGGTCAGTCCAAACTCTTTTCCGATACTCTCGTCCGATACCATCGTCGATTCCTTTCAGACTGATGATGTCAATTGCCTTGGCGGGCGCGATTTGTCTGATTGAGTGCCACAGCGGTGGCATCCTCGCCATACAGGCTTTTGCAGCTCTCGATTGTGAGCGACCAGAGCTTTTGCATCAGCTCACGATCGGCTTCTTTGAGTTTGCTGTAAAACTTTTCCATGCGACTGGACAATTCGCCGAATGACTCTCGAAGGTCTTGTCGCAGGTCTGCATCTGCGATTTCCGCGAGGCGGCGCTCCTGTTGCCGTTCGTGTTCCACGGAGTCGGTGGCATTCGCCTGCTGACCCATGAGTGCAATTGTGGCGTTGTTCTGGATGAAGGTCCACTGCGCCTCGACGTATTCCTTCGCATGCGTGCAACGCTCCTTAAACGAGAGTCCTGACTGCTCTGCAGCGCTGACATCCTTTGCCATAGCTTTCTCCTAATGGAAGTTTGAACTGTGAGCCTGAAGAGACTCGCCTTTCTTTATATAAAACAATTCTTATTACATATCAACCCCCATGCTCCACTGGCTAGAGGAAGTTCGAACGTACGTATCTTAGGATTAGGTCGCGGCGCTCCCAACAGAAACAGTCGTACCCAGGTGTGAACTTTCTCGCTTAATGGTGGCCTTCATTTGATTTGCGAGGGACTCGATTATGCTTGTCCCGAGCCCGTCTTCCTTATTGTTTACCGCTAAGGAATATCCAACTCCATCGTCCTTGATCACCAAAATCCAGTCAGTCTTTAGCGTGTGATAACTCACGGTCACGTTGCCTTCGCCAGATGGGAATGCGTGCTTTAGTGAATTTATGACGAGCTCGGTTGTCATGAGCCCCAGACTGATTGCCTCATCGGGCGTAACCGTACTCGCATCTCCCTGCACAACAAGCTGTATCGGCTTTCGCCCTCCAATCATTGATTTTGCGAGGCTCGAACAGAGCGTCCTTAAGTATTCAGTGATTGGTACTTCAGCACCTGAGTCAGTTGGATCCAGATTTCTCTGTACGGTAGCAATAGAGAGAATGCGGTCGTGAGCGTCTTCAAGATGCATACGGCTTTCTTCGGAAGGGACTGTATGTGCTTTCAGTAGAATAATGCTCGCGATAAGCTGAAGGCTGTTGGCAATGCGATGCCGCATTTCTTTCAGAAGAGTATCCTTTTGCTCCATTAATTGAAGCTTGTGTTCCTCGCCAGCACGCAGCTCTGTTACGTCAAGGATGGAGAGAAGCATTTTTTTTAGTCCGTTCTCATATACAATCTCACGGGCATTAATCAGCATGATTCGTTTCCCTAGATGGTCGAACACATGCTCAACCTCATGGTCGCGAACGACACTCTTTTTTGGAATTACCTCTTCAAGCAAGGTACGCAAGCGAGGGACGTTCCATTGCCCATTGCCCAGTTCGTAGAACAGTTTACCTTCAGCATCACCAAAAGGCGTCTGGAATTTTTCATAAAAAGCGCGACTTGCGACAATGACGTGTAAGTCTTCGCTCAGTACGACCATGGGTTCACGGATAGTACCGAAAATTGCTTCTGAAAGCTGAGGATCTAACCCATAACTAGGTAGGTTCATGTACAGGAACAGTACACCCTAACGCGTGTGTATGCTATGAGGTTTTTATGAAGGGGTATTTCCTATCGGTCGAGGAAGTTCGAACTAAATCTATTGAGGGCTCCGATGGGTGGATGACGTTCGAACCTGTTCTGAGTAAAAACAGAAACCGCTCGAACAGACGCGGTATCTGGCGAGCGGCGTTTAACGTCTTCTTGGTCGCTTCTTAGCTGTGGGGTATGCGCGTTCGAAAATTTCGCGCTCAGTCATGGGTGCAGTGAAAAAAGAACCGTTTTTGTGCATCATCACCGCTCCTTTCCGATGTTGGGTGTCCCACGTGCCGAAAGCGAAATCCATACTGGGAGCTTTCCAACCCTCCATGGGACCATCTGGAAGAAGAATCAAGGCCCGTTCACGACCGAAGAAGAACCACTTGTCTTCTTCTTCGCCGTAACGATGAATGCCTTGAATTTCGATGTACATGATTCGCCCTGTGCAGTCTGTAGGGCGCTGATGTGTGCACCAAAATTCCAGCACCCGTAATGACTCGGCCTCCATTCCTAGACGCAAACTATCGAAGAAATCTTCTCGTGAGGGTCCAGATTCCAATTGATAACACTGACCGTTTCCATCGCTCATTCGAGCTCTCCTTTTAATCTCCGTGAGACGACGCACAGATAACGTCCTTACCCCATGGGGCGACTTAGCCGTACGGACTAAGAATCAGAAATATCATATGACATTCTACATACTATGTCAATTTTGCTCCGCTGGGTAGAGGATGTTCGAACCACTGTCGTCCATTAAAAACAGAACACCCGACAGGAGCCGGGGCTCTGTCGGGTGTGTATGATTGATGTCAGCGTCAGTTGATGGCGGGCTTTAGCGCCACCGCTTTCTTGCTCGGTTCCCGTCCCACCGGCCCATACGGCCTTTGGACTTCATGGTCACCGTGAGGGAAGAGCGAAAGTTGTCCGACTCTGCTTTCGCGCCAGTAGATCTGAAGTGCGAGTTGCCAGTAGGGCCACACCTGTTTGAGAACTTCCGGAAGGCCACCGCATAAGGCAACGAACACCAGAAACCAGCCGACTGCGAGCGCCAGTTTCTCGAGCACCAGAAAGTCTGGCATGTCGGTGGACAAAAACCACCAGGCGCTTGCTGACGTCATGGCCAGCGTGACCAAATCGAGCGCTGCCGCTCGAACTCCAGCGGCAAACATTTTCTCGGCGTCAGCGAAGCAAACCCTTACTTTCATTTTAACGCGCATTGGAACTCCCACGAAGTGGTTTAACAACGTTCATCATCAAGCCTATACGGCTTGGCCTAACTCTTGTATAGCATACAACACCACCTCTGTCAACCCCTAGCTCCGCTGGATAGAGGTTGTTCGAACTTGTTTTGTATGGAAATGAATCACCCCTTACGGAGGATTCATCCTCTGTAAGGGGTTAATAGTTCAAGAAGCGGCGACCTTCCTTTCCTTTTTCTTTTTTGCGAATGCCTGATCGAACTCGGCGTTCGTGATTCCCTTTATTGGCGCAGTGATGATAATTTTTTCGCCCTCTTCAGCGATCTCCAGAATTGGTTCCCTCGTTGCTTTTCCTTCTGTGTCGATAAATACCATGCGTTCGGTATCAAGCGATAGGCTAATCGCCTCAGTATCGATGAACCACTCATCGTAATTATAGTTCGAAATCGAAAAGTTCTCCCAACCGTCGGTCTTTTCGCACTCGCACTTGATAAGAGCGACGTTGCTGTGTGCTAGTTCATCCGTGCCGAGGACAAGACGAATTTTCGCCTTACTTCCAGACAGCATAGTGACGAAATAGAGCGGCACTTCAGTCTCCTGCGTGTCTTTTTTTGGTGAAAGCTTTTGTATAGTCTCCTGCGTAATGACTTTCTTTAGCAGGACAAAGAACTCCTTTCTCACATTGCTTTGAGCGACCCGAAGCCATGCGTATCTCAAGAGGTATCGCACACACTTACTTGCGATTGTGTTTGAACCCTTTCCGATAATTTCCCAAGTTTCTTCTGTCATCGTGATTCCTCTCAATTGTGCAACGTCAAAAAGGTCTGTAAGACCTGCCAACAGATTTAATAACACAAGTCTTCTGTATCGTCAAATTTGCTCCACTGGCTAGAGGATGTTCGAACTTGCATTCATGTATAAAAACAAAAGTCCCCGCGATGATTTGCGGGGACTGCCTGACATTCAGGCTCGATTACCAACCACAGAAGCTGGAACGACGTCGAAATACAGACAGCCGCTCAGTTCCTTACGACACTCCTCAAGCACCTCGTCGATGCTCTGATAGCTTCCAGCACTTCGTATGAAGTGGAAGTCGCTGCCAGTGAGAAGCGGTCGCAGAAGTTCCGTCAGTTTTACACCAGTCGCCTCTTTCGAGAGCGGACCAGCATAAATCTTGCTCGGATCTTCGGGGTCGGTAATGAAGAACATCTCGTCCATCGTTGTCTCCTTGGTAAGCCGCCCAGGGTTGGGCGGAACGGGTGAAGCTTTTACGCTTACCAGAGATAGGATGGCACTAAGGTTCCAGTACAAATATAACACTTAAAAAAATGATCGTCAACCCTTAGCTCCGCTGGCGACCAATTTCTCTTGCTCGTACTCGAGGTTAGAGAAATGAAAGTACTCTTTTGTGGTAGTGGATGTTCGAACTGGTGTATAAGAAATAAGAAGACCGCCACGAGAGAAGCATTCTTCCTCGTGGCGGCTGTCGTTCTATTTTTGTTCTGCAAGTACTCGTAAATATTGCTCGAGTCGGCCAATTTTAGCTGCTAGCCGCTCGCGCTGACGACCGCTCATGTTTGAGACATATTTAGTAACCTCGTCTCTGTACGCACGTAGAGCAGTTAGTTCGACACTCAGGTGGGTTATGACTACATCATACTCGCTTGCAGTTAACGCTCGCAGCGCTTGTTGGCAACATTCTATCTTGTATTCGTAGCTCGAGTTGATAAAAGCCCGAGCGTCAAAATCAGGATCACCTCCGACATCGTCGAAATCATCTTCCATTTCGTCAAACTGTTGTTTGACATCAGGGGCATCCGAAAGGCAGAGAAGTTCATGATTTTCCCTCAGCTCGCTTGTTATGTAGTCATGAATCGGTAACAGACAATCAGGAATGGTCATTTCGATTCCTCGCAGATATGGTGAACAGAAAAACTAGTAGCTGAACTGCTTTATATTATAAAATGTCTAATTAGTCAAATTTGCTCCATTGGCTATAGGACGTTCGAACCTGTTTTCAGAATAATTCGTCCGTAATTATTAGGTATTTATGATGTAATGTTGCGGTATGAAGCTAACAAATGACAGTTATATAATATCGATGGGTACAAAAAACTTTACAGAAAAATACGTTCGAGATAAAGATGGATGGGTCAAGGTTTCTGCGAAAGGTAATAAATTTCAGATGACAGCGGAACAACTGCTTAACCATCTATTGCCAGCTATAGCTGGGGTAAAACCGGGTCTGACGTGGAAGGTCGAATATAAACCTAAAGGGAAGTCATTGTCTTCTGGGAAGTAAATTTATCTGGCTCAGGTGGCTGGATGATTTTCGAACTGCTTCAACTTAGCCCTTCTGATATAAAATGATGCTAAAAATTGATAATACGAGAAATAATAATAACCAGCCAAAGATTACTAACACTACTGGCGGAGTCGGCCTATCGATACGCTGACCAAATCTTCCAGCTATTGGCCAGAGAGGCCCCAGATACGAAGAGATCTGAGTGTTACCGAAAAGTACAAGCAACAAACCCATCGTTGCCAGTGACCAAATTTGCATCAGCGCATCAGTAGGACCTATGCTGAAAAACAAAAGTGAATTAATGAACCAAAGAAAACCAGCCATTAATTTTTTAACAGTTCTTCTTCGATGCTCTGCCGCTTTATCGAGCTCGCTATCTAAACCAAGGTATAATTCGTTCAAGTCTTTATCCTCCAATTTATCCAAAACGCCATGTGGTAGGGGAGGTACTTTTATTTCTAATGTCTCCTTATCAACCATTGGTAAAAGTATAACAGAGTCAGTACTTCTTTTATTTTGTGCTCCGCTGGGTGGAGGATGTTCAAACTGGTTCGTTCGCATAAAAGAGTCGCCCGACAGGAGCCGGGGCTCTGTCGGGCGACTATGAGTCGAGTCTATTCTGCCCAGCGTTTTTTGAGAGTAAGCCCAGCACTCAAGGCGGTTGCGTCGTATCGTTTAACCATTCGTGCTTGGATCAGGATTCGGTATGAGTAATACTCGTCGCGAGACATTGGACAATGCGGGTGAGGGAAGTGATAGTTCATCGATCGGTTTGCTCGATAGACTCGCAAGAGAATATCTCGAGCTTTTGCAAAGACGATACATTCTTCGATGAAAAGTCGAGGTAAGTTCCGCACTGCTGAGGTTATTAGAGTTTGGAAAGAAGTAGAGAGGGAAGTTACTGTGTGCCCGAGCTGATTTGAGACCCCTCTAGGGTAGGGATTTATAGCCGGGTGGGTGGAGGTATGGGATCGATATAAATCATAAAAAATGCCGGGAACTGTTTATGAAAAGAAAGAATCGCCGCGCCGAGGAGGGAAGTTGGGACGGTTGTCCTTTCCCTCGTCGTTGCGACGAAACTAGAGCGGTACGCACACAGCAGTGATCGTGACTGACTGCATGTCACGTGGTGGCTTGATCCGCACTGACTCAGCTGCTGTTTTGGCCGTCACACATGCCGCCATATTGTTAAGCGGCGTTGAAGTTTGAGTGACGCTGACTCCATATCCCTGATATGAGAACAGAGTCCAGATCATTAAAAGGACCATACATATCTCCAAAGGTGAGTGGCATGATTGCCACTATTAATAGTATAACAAAGTCAGGATTATGTCAACTAGCTGCTCTGCGGGTAAACAAAGCCTTCCCATCGGAGCCTCGCTCGAATACAAAAAAGCCCCAGAGGGCTTATTTGTTTGCTCAATCGGCTCCGCACTGCTGAGGCTATTAGAACTTGGATTAGCGCCGAGAAGAGTACATTTCATGTACCAGAATTAGTTTGACCAACCACCACCATGCCAGTCAGCCGACGCCATCAAACCACCGAGCGTGCGTACGCACAAAATTTTTTCGTTATAGCTGCTGTTTTAGGTCTCGAAAATGTCTGCGCCAAGAAGTTTATTAAACAATGCCCCCGTCGTCCCTTGCGACATGTGAGGGATCCGCATCTCGCCGTTTTCATTGACGGCAGCCTCCAAGATCCAGTCAAAGGTCTCTCTTTCGGTAATATGAAAAATATAAATCATTCCAGCTATAACATATGTATAAATGCGTTTCCCATCTATAAAGCGGGATTCACGGGGGGCGGCTATTACTCCATGAGGGAGACCAGTCCTAATATAGTTATTTACTATGCACGGAAAACTGTCACTTGGACCAGGGTCACCGGTAACGAGCGCTATCCGTAACTTCTCTTCATACGGGCCCAGATTAACTGCCGAGAAAAAGTCCTTGCTTGATATACTCGACCTCCAAAGTAGAGATTGGAGAAAAAGTTTGAACCGTACATAGTCGAGACCAGTCACAATTGTGATCTCGAGACCATCTTCAGCTCGTTTGATGTGCTGCGTAGACACGGGTACTTTGCCCCCGTAAAGCACCTTACTGGCGTATGCTTCATAGCCTCCTATGATTCGATTATCGCAGTCAGCGCATAGGATATCGCTTTCATACTCACCACTTTGCATGTCTTGTCTCGAGCCAGGAACGATCGGTGTTCCCTTTACCAGGCGATGTTTTTCGTCAAAAAGCTCCCTATACATGAAATTCGGTATGATGTGTGACTTTTTGCAAAGATCTTTCTCTGCGAGACACAGACGGCAAGTGGCCATATTTTAGTGAATGAGCTCTTCCGGAGGGATGTCTTCCCATTCTCCCTCCGAGTTCTTTCGACGATTCATGACCTCTGGAGGGAAACGCCGCCATTTACCTTTATGGCCCTTCACCATGCGACGCATGACCATGGCCGCCGCCTCATCTAATGTTGATCCAGACAGAGGCTTTATCTCCGGAGCTTTCTCCATTTTGCGAATCTCATCACGGAATTTCTTGAGAAGTTCACTGTCAGGTTGGGGGCGCATTTTGTATTCATATTCGCGCCACTTAGTACCCATATGTTTATCCCAGAGGCGGGTCGTAATAAACTCATCGCTTTTCGGCGGTCGTGACGCGAAACTTACAACCCCCTCTTCCTTCTGTTCAGGTGTGATTGAAGTGCTGTAGTGCTGATCTAACTTTGCCAAGTCTGTCTTCAGTTCACGTCCTGGCACAAAGGTTTGATCGGCGCGCAAAAAGAATGGGGCAAGCTCGGCATGTAGCTTGTCATTCGAGGTAAATACCATACAGAACGGCAAATAGTATAAGTACGCGAGGTCAACCTTATGAGACGGGCGTCCGCGTCCGATGAGGTCCGCAGCTATAGCGAGACCAAAAAAGAAATCGATAGAGAAGATGTAAGTGAAATAAGGTGCAAACTCCTGGATTCGCGGCTTACCCTCGGCACTCCAGCGAGATAGCACCTCTTTTCGCCCTGCTTCCGTCACGCCTTCCATCCCCAAGCCAAAAGTAAGTAAATTTTCTTGATCTGGACTCTCAATGTAAAAGTTCAAAAATCTCTTTACATCATGTAGAGATTTTGGCTTTCCGAGTGGGAAGAAAGCCTGAAAGACTTTGTATTGAAGCTCCATGTTCACACCCAATAGAGCAGCTCTCCACTGCTTAGCTTGATATCGTTCAAGTTCTAGAAAACGATGGTCCTGCCACCTCTGGAAAGCCTCTTCTTCTGGCGAGGGTTCAAATAAAACGCCTGTTCCGCTTCCTAATGCTACCGACTTTCCGCCGGTGATATGAGGTCGCCCATATGTGAGATCAAGCTTAGCGCCCCCAAATAATTCACCAGACATAAGATCTCGATGGTGCGCGTTCGGTTTAGAACTGTAATCCGGTGTTTTATAGGCAAGACTACCTACGACCTCTTCCGGTGATCGGCCTGAGCGCATGTCTTTTTCAAGGTCTGCGAGTGTTTCGACGAAAAAAAGAGGAGTGATGTTCGACAAATAGAACTGATCGAGCCAGACAGCCTCATCAGGATTTAAGCTCTCGAGTGTCGACTTATCGAAGATAATCACTGGACCCATACCTATTATTTACTCGCAATCAGTTGGACGATCCAGGTAAGCATTCCGAAGAAAATAATGGCACTAATCCAGCTAATGAACTTGCCATATACACCTTTTGCTATGTCATGGACTAGCTTCCATGCACTTCCAATGACAAAGCAGATAATCTTCCAGACCCAATATAAAGGCGTGAGAATAAATACGAGCAAAGTATCCATAAATAGCGCTGTGCCGCCATAATACGCCTAATCTTGCCCTGAAGACAGCTCTCACAGCGTCCGCTTAATAATCGAAAGTGGTACCCTCACCTCGTCCTACCTATCATGCGAGTCAGCTTAACCGCGTGAACCGACGGGCGCCTAGACTCGCAAAATTTTTACGTTGACGTTGACGAATCAACACTGTGTCGACTCTGTTGAAGACTATTTTTTGGCAATACCTTCACCATAAGCAGCGTAAAGTAGTAACCCAATCAAGAGTGAGATGAAATAAATTCCGGCACTGCCATTATTGAGGCCGCCCTGAATCATTAGCCAGACCACACCACAAAAAAAGCAAAGTTTGACTATTTCTTTGAGATTCTTTGAAAAAATTGAGGGGGTCACAGTTACATTTTGCGCTTGAGTTGCGTCGCTGTGTACCACACAGACAGCAGCAATGGTAGGGCTGACAAAACACAGGCAACAACCACTGACGTAACTACTGACCCGAAGAATATAAAGTGGATAAACCAGGGATTGAAGAGTACTTCTAGAAGTAACCACATGATAGCTGGTACGAGGAGAAAACTGACAGTAACCAGTACAAGGATTCTTGTTCGGCTAATCATATCTGAAGGTTATGGTCGATTAATAGACTGTTTCGGACCCGCAAGCCAAGTCCAAATAAACTTCTGTGTCTGTTTTTCTGACAGAGATATGCCTAGCATAAATTCCATATTGTCTTTAAATGCCATGGGCATCGTTTTTGGGTCAATATATTCATATTCCCTGAACTGCTTCAGTAAATTTTCGTATGCAGTAAGCCACTTGTCGTTTATATCGGGAAGAAGCTCTGTAACTCTATCCCAGTCGATATAGGTAGGTTCTTTCGGTCCAAATGTTCTCTTGAGCAGGCTCGTGATCGACATGGTTTTGGATGATAGGTAATACCGGTGGAGGGTTGAGGCAAACACAAATCCCGCCACCAGGTGGGCCTTTCGGCCCTATAGGAGTTTCCCCCTATAACGCAGAACACGCCCCTGATGACGGGGTTTCTGTGTTCTGCGATTTCGAACCATGCAAGCCGGCCAACGCCGACAGGTTTAGGTCCTTCTATCTCGAACGATAGCATACGGTCTCCACAGGGGGGAGGCAAAATAGGTCGAGAGGAGTAGACTTAATTATATTGATTTTAATGATTCATATCATCTATGAGAGGCGGCTTTAGATTAGGATCTGGGCGTAAGCCAGGCTTCGCGGCAAAGAACGCGGAGGAGGCTCGTAAGCTCTTCTCAGAGCTGCTCATGAAAGATATACAGCCCATTGCAGAGGCGCTCATCGTAAAGGCAAAAAACGGCGATGTAGCTGCCGCCAGAGAGCTTTTTGACCGTTCGTGGGGGAAGGCAATACAAGCTACAGAAATCAGTGGCTCTTTCGGCACTCCGATACAGCCTCTTCCGCCGCCCATAATTGATGTAGCGTTAATAGGTGCAACTTAGACCCTAGCTACCGCCTTTTTTCGACCTGGGGAGATACAAATTATTTGCACCAGGTACAGTTAAGTAGTCCCTGATGAATAACGGTGGACTTATTTGAGTAATGCTACGGCTATTACTCCGATAAGTCCGCCGTTTTCGTTGAGGATACCGAATGTCACTTCGTGAAAGCCCCCTGCTTTCCCGACAGACCCGATGACATTCGGTGGCCTGTCAGGGAAATAGTGGGTTTTACTTTTATGGTCGATAAACAACTCTATCTACAGCGATATAAACAAATGCACCGCCTGAAGACGGGGGAGGACCTATCAGATGACCTTGCTCTCGAATACTTCGAACACTTAATAGCATTAGTACATTCAATATATGAAGGGATACACATCAGTAGGATTAAAACCAGAACAGTTGCAGACAGTAAGTAAGGCGCTCAGGGGCAGTAGCCTGTCAGATGAAGAGTTGGCACAGTATCTAGAAATAAGCCGCCTTATGGAGCAGATACTCACAGGCGAATTTGCATGTCGATCCTGCGGCGGCAAGTACCGAATTATATATGGATCCGGAATCAAGGGATGAAGACGCGTATTGGGGAGACTTAGCGACCTTTGAAGGCCGAGAGCGTCTCGTGCCAAAGAATGTTGGCAAAAGCATTAGTGCCATTGAAATTGAACCTGAGAAGAAATATCTTCGGTGGAGCGAGCTCGATGCGATGACATTCCCTACAGATAGATGGCGAGTCGCGAACTTAATCCCGCGAGCAGGCTCGGTCATTCTGGCTGCGATATCTGGTGAAGGGAAAACATGGGTTGCACTTGAACTTGCGCGTAGTATTGCTATGGGAACAAACTTTCTTGATGATGAGAGGTTTATTACATTGCAGGGTAAGGTGCTTTATATCGATGCTGAGAATGCGAAAAGCGAGCTGCAGCGCCGTGGACGTCAACTTGGCTTCGTGGACAGCGATAACCTTACAATTTGGCCCGTTGATGAACTGAATTTGACTAAGGAGGACGTTGCACAGAATCTTGTTGACGATATCATCGAGAACCGATTTGATGTTGTAATCATCGATACCTTTCGATCTGTTGCCGGTGGATTAAAGGAAGAAAAAGCCGAAGAGGTCAGAGCTCTATTCAGCCGATTCAAGGCGCTGAAGGAACGTGATGTATGTATAATTTGGCTCGACCATTTCCGAAAACCAAGTAACTTTGAGGGCAAAATACCGAAAAAAGAGCACCTCTTTGGTAGCCAGGATAAGACTGCGAGCGTCGAAGTCTTACTCATGATGCAGAAAGAGGGAGAGAAAATATCGGTATACCAGCGTAAGAACCGTCTCGGTAAAGAGATTGATGCGTTTTGTGTAGAGATGACGGACACAATAGCCGAGTCCGGTGAGATACTTACGTTGATACGCTTCGCTGGTGAGGTTGATGATCGAGAGTCTAAAAAAGAAGAGGCGATGGAGTTGATACTCGAGATACTTAAGGAAGAGTCCAAAGTGACGCCTGACATTATCCAAATAGTTTATGCACAGAAGAAAATCGGGCAAAGGAATGTAAGAGAGGCCCTGAGGGACCTCTTGGTCAGCAAGCTAATAGACAGGAGAAAGAAGGGGAGGACCGATGAATATTTTCTTGTGGAGTCGTTACCCGAAGGAGACATTAGTTACCCTCAAGTGGAGTTGGCAAGCTTATTTGAACCTTCTTAATATATGTTTTGCCAAATTACCAAATTCAATTCATTCCCTTTGGGAAATAAAGAATGGCAATTCGGCAAGATGATATTACCTAGCAATAACTGCCATCTTTCAGGTGTTACGATAAGTCACAGCCTGCTATGAACACGACCCCAAAATACTTCATATATGCTCGTAAGAGCTCGGAGGACAGTCAGCGCCAGATTGCCTCGATAGGGGACCAAACTAAGGCTCTAGGCGTAATTATTGAGCGTGAAGGACTATTGTTGGTGAGACCACCCTACATTGAAGAACGCAGCGCAAAAGACCCTGGTAGACTCGTATTTGGCGCTATGCTCGACCGCATTGAAGCTGGTGAGGCAGACGCACTTCTATGTTGGGACATTGACCGTTTGTCTCGCAACCCTATCGATAACGGGCGACTTCAATGGATGCTCCAAAAAGCAGTTATCAAGGTTATTAAAACGCCGAGCCGCTCCTACTATCCCGAAGACGCAGGTCTCCTCATGAGCATCGAGGGAGGCAGAGCAACTGATTATGTAATGCGCTTATCAAAGAATGTTAAACGCGGTTTAAACGGTAAAGCTATAAGAGGATGGAGACCTTCAGGTGGCCCTATTGGATACCTAAACGTAGGGATCGAAAAGGGTAATAAAACTATAGCGAGTGACCCTGATCGTTTCGACCTCGTGCGGCGAATGTGGGATATGTTCTTGAGCGGCACTTATTCTGTGTCATCAATACGAAGTATGGCCAATGAGCAGTGGGGTCTTCGAACGCTTCAGCGGCGCAGGATAGGTGGTCATCCACTTACCATGAGCCATGTGTATAAAATCTTTAGCGACCCTTTCTACTACGGTTACTTCCCATGGATAGACCCGGAAACAGGAGAGAAGCGTCTTCTTAAGGGAAATCATGACCCGATGATCACTGAAGCAGAGTATTGGCGAGCGCAGACACTCTTAGGCAAGAAAGGTAAACCGCAACCGAAGACTCGTACCTTTGCATATACGGGCCTCATTCATTGTGGAGAGTGCGATTCAATGATCACGGCTGAAGATAAACACCAGCTCATTTGCTCGGTGTGTAAGCATAAATTCGCGTACGAAAACAAGACCGCTTGTCCAAAGTGTTCGGTAGACATATCTTCAATGCATAATCCGACTGTCCTTCATTACACGTACTACCGCTGTACTAAGAAGAAGGACCGCACATGCAGCCAGAAGACTATTCGCCTTGAGGAACTCGAAACTCAGTTTGCCGAGGAACTCATGAAGATCAACATAGACCAAGACTATTTGGCATTGGCTCTCGATTACCTAGCGGATAAGCAGAAGCATTTTGGAAAAGAAGAAGGTGTAGCCCGCAAGTCTCTCGAGTCCGTGTATGAGTCTTGCCAAACGCGTCTTAAGAATCTTCACCGCGAATATACCTCACCGCAAAACACTAATCACGAGTTATATACCTCAGAGGAATTTAGGAAGCTAAAGTCGGAAATAGTCGCTGATCGCGATCAAGCTGAAAAGCAATTAGCTTCTACGCGAGACACACTTGATCAGTCGCTAGCTGCGGCTGAACGAACATTCAAATTCTGCGCATTCGCCCTGCATCATTTCAATACAGGAGACTTGAGAAAGAAGAGGACTATATTCTCTACCATCGGCTCGAACATGACACTAAAGGATAGAAAACTCAGCATACACAAGCTTCATCCGTTTTTACTCATCGAAAACGAAGTTACCTCACAGCGGGCGCTCTTGAAGTCGTTAGAACCTAAAAAGACCCTTGATAATCAAGAGTCTTTCCAGGCTTCTGCACCTCATTTCCAAACTTTGCTCCGCGGGTAGGATTCGAACCTACGACCAACTCGTTAACAGCGAGCCGCTCTACCACTGAGCTACCGCGGAATGTTACTACGATTCTAAATGCTCTCACTCGTTTTCTGCGAGCCGCTCTACTACCAAGCGCGCCGAGTGATGAGTGAAAGTCTGCTTTCAGTCATCCGAGGCAAGCGCCGGGAGGAAGCCGTTCGGACGGCTTACCACTGAGCTACCGCGGAATGTTCTTTGCCCTCAGCCTTGAGCGGAGGGCGTTATCGCATTCTAACCGAAAAATCATATGTCGCAATGTTAAAATGGCCAGAATGGATGGAAACCTTGAACTGACTAGCCCAGCGTTTGAGGAGGGTGGGATGATCCCGGCTAAATACACCTGTGACGGCGACAGGAGCCTGTCACCCCCGCTTACCATTAGTGGCGTACCTGAAGCGGCAAAGTCGCTCGTGCTTATCATGGACGACCCTGACATTCCTGAGGAAAAGAAAAAAGAGTTTGGAATCGATAGCTTCGACCATTGGACTCTTTTTAATATTCCGCCTGAAACGAGCGAGATACCGGAAGGCAAGAACGTCGGAACACTAGGAGCGACGAGCACGGGGGAGCAGTCCTACACAGGTCCGTGCCCTCCTCCAGAATATGAGCCGCATGAGCATCGATATATTTTCAAGCTCTTTGCGCTCCGCGATACACTTACTCTCCAGCCGGGTGCGACAAAACAAGAGGTGCTCAACTCCCTTAAGCCATCTGTAATCGCTGAAACCAAATTGATTGGTAGGTATTCGCGAAAATAAAAAAGGACGCCCTAGCATAGGCAACTCATAATTAAGCGAAGATTCGTACTATACTTATAAAGTGTTATCAGCTGATTCTATATACAATGAATATCACTATTAAAGCGACTAAGTATCAGCTAACCCCACAGACTGAAGCTATTATCGAAGAGAAACTTGCTGCACCTCTACGACTTTTGGGTGAGCTCGGCGATTCCGCACTTCTAGAAGTCGAGCTTGAAGATGCTCCAGCTGAAGGCAGATCTTCAACTCCTACACGGCTCGTCGCCAACCTCTCAGTCAACGGCCAAGTCTTTCATGCCGAGGCAGTCAAGCCGAGTGCAGCGAGTGCGGCTGATCGCGTTCGAGGCGAGCTTGAGAGTGGGATCCGAAAATCGCGCGGGCGAGCACGACGCTTCATCCGTCGTGGTGGCGCAGCTATGAAAGAAATGTTTAGGTTCGGTCGCTAGACCAATTCAACTTGTTTTATTGATTTTTTGAATCGCCTAAGTAGGCGAGCATTGTGTCAGCGTCTGAGACTTCTAATGGATCGTCATTACTGTTGTCCGAAAAGCCTGGCTCTACAAAAAGCTTCTTGATCACGCCGTCTTCTACCAGCATTGAGTATCGCCAACTGCGCTCGCCGAAGCCGAGATTTTCCTTCTTTACGAGCATACCCATTGCGCGGGTAAACCAAGCATTACCGTCAGGGAGCATTTTTACATTCTTAACGCCAAGACTGTCAGCCCACCGCTTCATCACATAGGCATCGTTAACTGAAATACAGTACACCCCGTCAATATCAAACTCTTTAAATTCGTCGTAGTGAGCCTCATATCCGGGTAGGTGCACTGAGTCGCAGATAGGTGTAAATGCTCCGGGTAAGGCGAGCACCATAATCTTCTTTCCGCTAAACACTTCTGCGGTAGTAACATCCTGCCAACGGTAGGGGTTTTCTCCGCCAAGCGATTCATCTCGCACACGGGTTTTAAATACGACGTCAGGCACTCTCGCTCCTTCAGTTAGGTATGTCATAGACTTCTATACTACTACGCGTGGGTGAATTTTAAGTGTGGAGAGGGTAGGAGGTCTCATTTTTCCCCTCGGGGATTACGCGCTCGACAGTAAACGTCCCGTCTTTAAAAGTGGCAGCAATGATTTTCAGTCGCTTACCGTTCTCGAAGAAGTACGTGCCGATCGAGTCAGTGTACGCTCGATACTTATTCCAGTTTGCTACCGCGTCTGAAGAGATATTAAGCTCACCATCTGATTTATTTATCTTGCCGGAGCGTGTTGCGAGCGATTCGTCCTGCTGAGTTGTGGTAATGGATCCGGCCACAAAAGCAGGAAGCGAGTCGGCGAGAAGTCGTGCGCCGAGCGTAATGAGGCGCGGGCGTAGCTCACGTGCAGTCTCAAAGGGCTCGATCGGTGTTGACTCTTGCGCGACTATGTCGCCCGCATCAAGTGCCTTAACCATCTTCTGTATCGTGACGCCGGTTTCGCTTTCACCAGCAAGTAGCGCACCCTCAAGCGGTGTTGCCCCGCGGTATTTCGGGAGGAGTGAGTAGTGCACGTTGAGTACTCCCAGCGGGAAGGCGGCGATCAATTCTTCAGGAAAAATTTTGCCATAGGCGACGCAGATTCCATATTCAGCGTCGAATGCCTTGATGGCGTCAATCGTAGCTTGATCGAGGATCTCGGGAGTGATGACGGCGATCCCTCGCTCGGTCGCGAGTACTTTAGTCGGAGACGGAGTGAGCGTGAGCCCTCGGCCCTTCGGAGCGTCAGGCGAAGTAACGACCAGGCTTGGAACAAACCCATATTTAAGGAGTGTGGCTAGTGTCTCACTCGCGACAGTCGGTGTGCCAAAAAAAACGAAGTTATGCGACTGGTTCATGGTGGAGGTGGACGAGGTGCTCGGCGTGATCAATAAAGAGAATACCGTTCAAGTGATCGATCTCGTGTTCAAAAATTTGTGCCATGAGCCCGCCGCGGCCGCGCTCAAACTTCGACCCGTCGATGGTGCGAGCTCGAACGGTCGCTCGCTCGTGGCGACTGGTAGTGCCGTAGACACCTCGCACTGAGAGACAGCCTTCATCAGCGAGCGCGCGCTTCTTCGACGTTTTAACGATTTCAGGGTTCACGTACACTTCAATTACCGGGACTGGAGGTATTGTCGCTACAGTTCCTTCAGGCTCGGGTGGGAGAGTGCGATCCTTTCGGACGATAAACACACGGTAGGGTACGCCAATCTGGGGCGCAGCAAGCGCAACTCCCTCGAGCTCCTGGTCGAGTGCATCAGTCATAGTCGCGATGAGTGCCTTGAGCTCAGGGGTGCCAAACATTGACTCAGGCACTAACTCTGCTACTTCGCGTAATATTGAAGCGCCGTCTTGCACGATTTCTTTCATGTTGCCTAGTATAGCAGAACAGCCCTTTCTGTCGTAGAGTATGGGGAGAGGGACGCAGATCTGTTAAAGAAGCTCACACCTTTCAACTCTCGTGGAGGTCTTCATGTTTCGCTCGTTCTTAATAGTACTGGCACTGTGTTTGATTGCGTTCTCGACTCCGCTTCTTGGAGACGAGTCAGCTGCGGCGACGGGGCCGGCTCTCGCCACACATGCTGGCTCAAAAATTACCGTTAACTACAGTCACCGTCTCGATCAGCTTCTCGATAGAGGACACTTTGACGCGGTCGAACAGCCGATTCGCGACGGGTTGATGAGTAGTGCGTACAAAATCAAGGGTGTCGAGGTGCTTGAGTACAAATTGTTTCCAGCAATGGGACACCCACCTGGTTTGACGATAACGTCTGCAATGAAGGCTGGGGACATGAAGTTTAACCCAGCAAACTTTGAACAGTTGCTCGCGTACGTGCAGCAGCACTTTAAGGGAGGAACTGAGCGCCGCATTATATTTGCGGTTGGGCAGGAAACACTTCGGCATGGTCAATTTGCCGCGTCCGCTCTTGTCTACGAGTACGACAAGGACAGAAAGAAGTGGACGCGAAAGCTAAAAATTCTTCCAATCACCAACACAACTTTCAGCCCCAATGAATACTTACTCGGTGTTCGAAGTATTAATCAGGGATAGAGCGCAAGGCCACCGAAAGGTGGCCGCTTTTTTAATGCTTCGTCGGATCCAACTCCCACCAAAACGTTTTACTAAAACTCTTTGCCTGACTGCACACACTTTTTAAATAATAGAGATCTTGCGTGGGGATCTGCTCAAGCACGGTGCCCAAGTGGGCCATCGTCATGGGCGGAAGGCCGTCTGTTTTGCGAGAGTAATTTAAATGTCGCAAAAAGAAGCGCATCATCTCGCCGCGCTCAGTCTTACGCTTTCGCCCTTTCGGCTCCTCTGCCGCTTTTTTGTTGTATTCAGGGAGAATGTCGCCAATTGATTTCATACCTACGTCGTGTGGGCTTCAATTGAGGCACCGAGCTTTTGGAGGCGCGCGACTATGTCTTCGTAACCGCGATTGATCGAGTAGACGTTGCGAAGTGTCGAGCGGCCACTGGCAGCCAGCATGGCAACGAGAATAATGGTCGCCGGGCGCAGTGCGGGAGGGCAAATGATTTCTGCTGCGCGCAAGTGCGTCGGTCCCACTATTTGAATACGGTGCGGGTCCATAAGGCGCGTATCAGCCCCGAGGCGATCGAGCTCAGTGTAATAAATCGCGCGTTTCTCAAAGGTCCAGTCGTGAATAAACGTCATGCCTGAGGCTACTGTGCCGATCACGGCAAAGAAGGGAAGGTTGTCAATGTTGAGGCCGGGGTAAGGGCGCGCATGAATCTTTTCTGGAAAGGCAATGAGCTCTGACGGTTCAATATGAATGTCGGCAAGTTTTGTAATGCCATTTTCTGATACGCCCGCGTCCGTGACACTAAACGTTAGTCTCATTTTCTCAAGCACCGCGAGTTCGATCTCAAGAAATTCGATAGGCGCATGCAAAATACTGAGGTCAGACTTGGTCACAATACCGCTCGCAAGGAAAAACATTGCATCAGTCGGGTCTTGTGCGACGGTGTATTCGACGTCAATCGCTATGTCACGAGCACCAGTGACGACAAGCGTAGTTGTCCCCACGCCATCAATTTTTACACCGAGGGCTCGCAGGAATCCGCAAATTTCCTGTACCTGGTAATTAGCAGACGCGTATTTGATGACTGACGTTCCCGGGATCAATGCCGCTGCGAAAAGTGCATTTTCGGTCGCAGTATCGCTTGACTCTTCGAGAATGATTGTCGCAGGCGAGAGTCCATTATGATTCACATGGAAACTGTCAGTCAGTGCATCAATCGCGACACCGAAACGTTGTAATGCCCATAAGTGAGGGCGGACGGTTCGCGTCCCAAAATTGCAGCCCCCAGATTGAGGGAGGTCAAAAGAATTGAAGTGGTGGATGAGTGGTCCGATAAACATTAGAATGCTGCGCGTACGTGTAGCGGCAGCTTTATTTATTGTCTCGAGAGAGTAACTCGTGGGCGGAGTAAGCGTAATGGTGCTGCCATCGCGCTCGACCTTCATCCCGATCGATTCAAGAACTTCAATGAGGCGATTCACTTCTTCGATTTGCGGTACACGCTTGAGAGTAGTCGTCCCTTTATTTAGGAGAGAAGCCGCAAGAAGTGCGACTGCGCCATTCTTAGACCTGCTCGTCTCGACGCGCCCAGAAAGCGGTTTGCCGCCCTCGATAATAAAGCTCATTTCGCCTTGCATAGGAGGTAGTGTAACATTAGGCCTAATGTCCTTCTTTTCCCCAAAGCTTGGGATCGATCTCGGTACCACCAACGTGCTCGTTTTTGTCCCCGGCAAAGGCGTGGTGATCAATGAACCGTCCGTTGTGGCAGTAGGGAAGAATCGAGATGGCAAACGCGGGAACAAGATCATGGCGATCGGGACGGAAGCCAAGCAAATGATCGGACGCACTCCTGACGACATCGTGGCGTACCGCCCGATGAAAGATGGCGTGATCGCTGATTATCGCGTCACTGAGGCGATGCTTCGTTATTTTATTCGTAAAGCGCTCGGAAGGAATCCATTTAAGCCAACGGTGCTTGTCTCCGTCCCGGCGGGCGTTACTTCTACCGAGAAGCGCGCCGTGATCGAGGCGGCGCTTAAGGCGGGCGCGAAGAACGCGTACGTCGTGAAGGAGCCGATCCTTGCCGCGATTGGGGCTGGGATTCCGATTCACGAACCGATGGGTCGTATGATCGCTGACATTGGTGGCGGTACGATCGACGTTGCAGTGATTTCTCTTGGCGGTATCGTCGCCTCGACAAGTGTGAAGTGCGCGGGCGACAGGCTTGATCGCGCTGTAGTCGACCACGTAAAGAAGCAGCATAACTTAGCGATAGGCGACAAGACCGCTGAAGATATAAAAATTAAAGTGGGGGCTGCCGTACCGATGAACGAAGAGCTGACCATGAGCGTCAAAGGTCGCGACCTTATGAGCGGCTTGCCGCGCACGGTCGAGATCTCGACGAACGATCTGGTCCAGGCAATGTCTCGGGAGCTCCGCGAAATGACGCAGGCAGTGCGCAAAGTACTTCAAGACACACCACCCGAGCTTGCTGCCGACATCATCGACAACGGCATTATTCTCACAGGCGGCTCTTCGCAACTTAGGTTAATGCCTGAGCTTGTGTACCGTCGCACCGGCGTCCAGGCAAAGCTCGCCACTGACCCTTACTATTGTGTCGCACGCGGTACCGGCATTGCGCTCAAGCATTTAGATACGTATCAAAAAAGCATTTTAGCGAAGCAATAACTCTATGGGCGAACAAATGCCATCTGCAGAATTTGAGAAAAAACCACTTTCGCCTGAAAAGCAGGAGCTGTATGACCTTGAAGCCGAAGACAAATACTTTTTTTCAGGTACTGATGTGGACGTTGCGGAACTCGAGCCGCGGCAAGCAATGGATACTGAAACCGGGCCGGATGGCGTGCCAGCCGTTTTTGCATCGAGCAAAGCCGATATGGCTATATTCTCTGCACTACTGAAAGGGAGTAACGTGACTGGAGGGTCTTCAACTGTGAGCTTTGGAAACCGTACATCTATGCATGACGACGGAGCTACTACCGATCGGTTGCATTTCGCCATACGTCGAGACACCGCTGAAAACCTTAAAGACTCAGCCTCAGGTTGGATCTATGTACTTGATAGATCTAAGTTTGTACCACACCCAGATAAACCTGGCGTCGAGTTTGTAAGCTATACACCAGTTGCGCCGATTAAAAAAATTAAGGTCTTGAAACGCGATTTACCTGACGGTATTGAAATTTTCGACTAACTCTATGCAGCAGCACGCATTCGTAATCGAGGCCGAAGCGGAAGAGGGAATTGAAATCGCTCAGGCGTGGATAATAAAAGAACTTGATTTAAAGCTCGAGAATAATCCTGATGTGGTGGTGGTCCGCCATGGACTCTTGTCGGTTGAGGACTCGCGTAAGGTGGGTGACCTTGCGAACGGAGCGCCCTTTGCGGGGGAAACAAAAGTAGTGATCGTCTCAGCCAGTCGCGCATACCACGAAGCGCAGAACGCACTTCTCAAACTCTTCGAAGAACCGCCACAAGGTACGTACCTCTTTCTTGTTATGCCTTCCTTGGGCGGGTTACTGCCAACACTTCGATCGCGCGTTCAAGAGCTCTCACATGGCGAGTCATCGCGACCACGTATTCCTGAAATCGCCGAGCAATTTCTTAAGGCAACAAAAGAGAAGCGAAGTGCACTGATTAAGAAACTCACAAGCGGGAAAGACGAAGACGCTCGTCGCGAGAACCGCGAAGAAGCCATTGCGCTACTAAACGGCATCGAAGCAGTAGCGTACAAGGCAAAGAAGCGCGACAGCGCAGCTGTCGCGCTTCTTTCAGACATTGCAATTCTTCGAACGCATCTATATGACCGCAGCGCCCCCGTTAAAATGATCCTCGAACATATCTCTCTCGTTATCCCGCGAGGTTTGGTATAATCAATTCATATGGCATATGACTTTTCAAAACTAAAGACGCAGATTACGGAGACTGAGGAATGGCTCGTACGCGAGCTTGGAGGAGTGCGTACGGGAAGGGCAACTCCGACCTTGCTCGACGCGATTAAGCCTGAGGCCTACGGTTCCCGCACCGCGCTCAAAGATATTGCATCTATCGCAACTGAAGACGCTCGAACGATCCGTGTCGTGCCCTGGGACAAGGAGCTTATGAAGCCGATTGAGAAAGCAATCACGGAAGCCGACCTTGGAGTTGGCGTTTCTACCGACGAGCAAGGGCTACGTGTCTCCTTTCCACAGCTCACGAGTGAGCGCCGTGAACAACTGAGTAAGATCGCTGGCGACAAAACTGAGCAGGCGAAGGTTACGCTCCGAGCTCATCGTACCGATGCCATTAAAGCGCTTGATGCTACAGAGAAGGATGGTGGCATGGGCGAAGATGAAGTGAAGCGCCTTAAAGCTGAAGTGCAGAAGATGATCGATGCAGCTAATGAGTCATTAGGAGCTGTGCTTAAGCGTAAGGAGGACGAGATCAGCCAATGAGCATACTGATTTTTATCGTCGTTATTGTCGTACTCATTGTGGTGCACGAGTTTGGGCATTTTATCGCTGCAAAATGGTCGGGTATGCGTGTTGACGAGTTTGGGCTTGGGTACCCACCCCGTGCGCTCCTCATCAGGAAAATCGGTGAGACCGAGTACACACTCAACTGGCTGCCCTTTGGCGGCTTCGTAAAAATTTATGGCGAAGACGGGGGAGAGAAGGGTTCGCATTCATTTAGCTCTCGCCCGCGCATACTTCAGGCCGTTGTGCTCGTGGCGGGAGTCGCAATGAATTTTCTTTTGGCATACCTACTGATCACAAGTGCGCTCGTCGCTGGCACTCCTCGAGCCCTTGAGGCGAGCGAAGTAGCAATCGCACGCGACACTCAGCTCATGGTGGCCAACGTAATTCCAGGTAGCCCAGCAGCTGAGGCAGGCCTTAAGCCAGGCGACACTATCCTCGCAGCGGAAGACGGACACTTTACCTTTTCAGGCGTTGATCCCGCAGAGTTCACCAAGTTCGTTTCTAACGGAGGCGGTAACACGACTATTGCGCTCAACGTGCGAACGAGTGAGGGCAAAGAGGAGACGCTCTTTGCGCGACCCGCTAAGGGCCTTATTGCGAATAACCCTGACCGGGCGGTGATAGGTGTGGAAGTGGCGACCGTTGGTGTCGTGCCCGTCTCGTTTGGTAAAGCAATTGTTGAAGGCGCACAGCTCACCTGGGGCGCTACAGTTCTTACTGCCCAAGGGCTGGCACACTTCTTCTATGGCGTCTTTACATTCACTGCAGACCTCTCAAGTGTGTCGGGTCCTGTTGGGATCGCGGGAGCTGTAGGGAGCGCTTCACAACAAGGATTTGGTAATCTCTTCTCGATTATGGCGATCATTTCAATTAATCTCGCCCTTATTAACCTGATTCCAATTCCAGCCTTGGACGGCGGCCGACTTCTTTTCGTAATAATAGAAAGCATCATTCGTAGACCAATCAATGCGCGCATAGCACAGACGGTAAACGCAGTTGGATTTGTGGCTCTCATCCTCCTCATGCTCGTAGTGACTGCGCACGACATCTTCAAAATCGTTGGATAGTTCTCCTTTTGCCGAGGTTGGGTCGGGGGCGTATACTGGAGGGAATGCGACAAACACAGCTTTTTACTAAGACGAGGCGCGAAGCACCAAGCGATGAGGTCGCGAAGAATGCTCAGTTACTGGTGCGTGCAGGCTTTGTGCATAAAGAGATTGCCGGTGTGTACTCCTATTTGCCGCTCGGTCTACGTACTCTCAATAAGATTGTTCAGATCATTCGCGAGGAGATGAATGCGATCGGTGGCCAGGAGCTCGTGATGACAGCTCTCCAAGACAAAGATCTCTGGAGCCGCACCGACAGGTGGGACGACGCGAAGGTCGACAATTGGTTCAAGACCACATTTAAAAGTGGCGGCGAGACGGGGCTTGGGATCACCCATGAAGAGCCGCTCACGCGCATCATGACAGATCACATTTCTTCGTATCGCGATCTACCAGTCTACGCATATCAATTCCAAAATAAGTTTCGCAATGAGCTGCGCGCCAAGAGCGGAATCATGCGCGGCAAAGAGTTTATGATGAAAGACTTGTACTCATTTTCAAAAGATGAGACAGAACATGCTGTGTTTTATGCAGAGGCGCGCGAAGCTTATAAAAAAGTATTTGAACGAGCGGGTATTGGTAGTCGCACTTACGTCACCTTTGCTTCTGGTGGCATTTTTAGTGAATTCTCTGAAGAGTTCCAGACTGTTTCTGACGCAGGCGAGGATACTATTTATATAGACGAAGAGAAGGGAATTGCGATCAATAAAGAAGTATATAACGACGAGACTATTAATAAGCTTGGTCTCAGTAAAGAGAGCCTGATTGAAAAAAAGGCGATCGAAGCTGGGAATATCTTCAACTTAGGCACTCGCTTTTCTGATGTGCTCGGCCTTACCTACACCGACGAGACTGGCACTAAGAAGCCTGTAGTCATGGGTTCCTACGGCATTGGGCCGACGCGTCTTATGGGCATAATCGTTGAAGCGCTTGGTGACGATAAAGGTCTTGTGTGGCCAATACAAGTCGCGCCATTTACATACCACCTCGTTTCGCTTGGGCACAATGGGGATGAGGTGTCGAAGGCGGCAGACGCGCTTTATGATGAACTAACGAGAAAAGGCGTTGAAGTGCTGTATGACGATCGCGATCTGCGAGCGGGAGAGAAATTCGCTGAGAGCGATCTCTTAGGTATGCCGTACCGCATTGTGGTTGGTCGTGACGGGGTCGCTACTGACCAATTTGAAGTAGTGAATCGTTCTACCGGGGACGTAGTTAAAAAATCGCGGGCTGAGATTTTGGCATTGTAACTATGAAAAAGTTTTCGAAGAGTCTCTTCTTTAGTAACGACATCGCGATTGACCTGGGTACCGCCAACACGCTCGTATATGTACGCGGGAAGGGAGTCGTAATCAATGAGCCGTCAGTTGTCGCCGTGAACGACAAGACCAATCAGGTTGTCGCGGTTGGCGCCGAAGCGAAGACGATGCTCGGCAAGACCCCTTCGCATATCCGGGTGGTTCGCCCTCTTTCTCATGGTGTGATCTCTGACTTCGAGGTTACCGAAGAGATGCTGACGTACATGATTAACAAAGCCCAGAATGGCCGAGCGCGGCTTTTTGGTCCACGGGTGGTGATCGGCGTACCGACGGGGGTGACCAACGTGCAAAGTCGCGCAGTGCGCGATGCTGCTAAAAATGCAGGGGCGCGCGAAGCGTACATTATGGAAGAGCCAGTAGCGGGGGCGATAGGTGCGAAGCTGCCAGTCAACGAAGCGGTGGGGAGTATGGTGCTCGATATTGGCGGAGGCACTACTGACATTGCAGTCATTGCGCTTCGCGGTGTGGTAAGCGCTAAAAGCTCGCAGGTAGCGGGGGACCGCTTTAACGAGAATATTATCGACTATGTGCGAAGCGAATTTAAGCTTGGCATTGGCGAGCGAACTGCGGAAGAGGTGAAGATTAATATCGGCGCCGTGATCCCTCTTGAAGAGCAGCTTTCACGTAGCGTGCGCGGTCGCGATTTTGCCACCGGACTGCCGCGAGAAATAATTCTCACCGACGAACATGTGCGCGAGGCGCTGGCACCCTCGCTTGACTCACTTATGGACACAATGAAAGAAGTGATCGAGGCGACGCCACCTGAGCTCCTCGCGGACGTGCTCGAGCGAGGGGTTACTGTCTTTGGCGGAGGGGCACTGCTACGTGGCCTCCCTGAGATTCTCGCTAAAATGCTTGGGGTGCCGGTCCGTGTTGCGCCTGATCCCTTAACGGCAGTCGTCCGCGGCGCCGGGATCGTCACGGAGAATCCAGAGCCGTACGTAGATTTTTTTATCGATGAAGAAGACATTCTTAACGAGGCGTAACGCGTTCCTCTTATCAGGAGGAGTCTCCTGGGGCGGCTATGCACTTATTATTGTGCTTCTACTTATCGCTGTTCGGCTGATCGTTCCGAACGTCTATTTTCATATTTTTGCTCCCGTGTTTAGGAGTGCCGACGCCCTTGCCTCCACAAGCCACTCGTTCTTTGGCTTTTTTAATTCAAGCGCTGAGTTAACCAAAGCTAACGAACGTCTCCTGCAAGAGAACGCGGCACTCGCAAATGAAAACGAGGCTCTCATTCAAAAAGAGGCTAGTCTCGAGGCGCTACTTGGTACAAGCGAATCGAATAGAATCATAACGCCTGCAGTGCTAGCTGGAGTGATTGCTCGACCACCTGAGAGTCCATATGACACACTCATAGTAGATAAGGGTACCCATAGTGGTGTGGTGGTCGGCCAAGAAGCATTTGGTCCAGGGAATGTCCCCCTTGGCGTGGTTACAACAGCGCTCGCCGACTTTTCTCGCATCACTCTTTTCTCAGCTCCGGGGATGAGTGCGATAGGCTCAGTTGGGAGTAAGAATATTCCGCTTACCGTTATGGGAGGCGGAGGCGGCGTACTAAACGCGTCACTCACGCGGCCCAGTGATGTTGCTGTTGGCGATCTCGTGTTCTTACCCGGCCCAGGCGCACTCCCGGCCGGGAAAGTCGTCAGGATCGACGGTGATCCGACGTCGCCCTCCATGACGCTGCGCATCCAACCAAGAGTAAATTTATTCACACTTTACTTTGTGACCATTCGCGATGCCGGAGAAAGTCTTAAGGGCACACTCATGACAGCAACCACTACGAAGCCATGAGTAACGTGGTGCTTATTATCAGCGCCTTTGTGTCCGTTATCTTCTTCCCCTGGCTCTTGACCGCGGGACTTGCGATTGTGCTTGCCTTTATCGAGCCTGTTGCGGTGATTGCGCTCGGTCTTTTTGCTGACACTCTGTACTATAGTGTGCACGCGGGTGGACTCCCCCTTTTTACGTTCGGGGGCCTGATTCTCGGTGGTATAGGCCTCTTAGTGCGTAATCAACTCCGGGCCAGTACAATGTAGCAATGCTGTGGTTACGTAAGCGACACAAAGATCCTGAAATCGCTCCCGATGAGATCTTCCTAGACTCATCAAATACTCCTGACTTCGATCGTTCACGTTTTGAAGGTCGTATTGAAAAACCACTTGCGTCGCGTACATTCGTCTATCTCTTTGGTACACTCGCTCTCCTGATTCTCGTGCTCGTGGGGCGCAGCTGGAATCTTCAAGTTATGAAGGGCTATGCGTTTGCCGCGCAGAGTGCTGAGAATAGTCTTAAAGTCACGACGGTCTTTGCACCGCGTGGCACCATCACTGACATGTATGGGACAATACTCGCTGATAATGTGGCCAAGGAGGGTGGGACAATGATTCGCCAGTATTACTATCCGTCGCTGTCACAGGTGATCGGCTACGTGTCGTACCCAAAGAAGGACAGCAATGGTTTCTATTACGATACTGAGGAGACAGGGGTTACAGGGCTTGAGGCAAAGTATGATTCTCTTCTCGTCGGAAGGAACGGGCAATTACTCACTGAAACAGATGCGGTAGGGCGTGTGCGTTCCGAGGGCAGCTACGTGCCGCCAATAGATGGCGGCACGCTCGAGCTATCAATCGATGCTTCATTACAAGCGCAGTTTGCTAAAGCGATTGGCGAAACTGCACAAGCGCACCACTTTATCGCGGGTTCAGGCGTGATTATGGACGTTGATACTGGTGCGGTGCGCGCGCTTGTTTCCTACCCAAGTTATGACGCGAATGTGATGAGTAATGGAACACCAGCTGAAACAATTGCCGCTTATAACTCTGATCCGGGTCACCCCTTTCTTGATCATGCGGTGCAGGGGGTGTATGTTCCAGGATCGATCGTGAAGCCGATTGTAGCAGCGGGAGCTCTAAACGATGGGATCATCACGGAGGATACGGTTATTAATGATCCAGGGGTGATTACCGTCCAAGACCCATACAATAAAGATAGGGAATTCCGTTACACCGGTTGGAAAGCGCTTGGCCCTGTGGACGTGAAGAAGGCGATCGCTTGGTCTTCAGATATTTTCTTTTATACTGTCGGCGGCGGATTCAAATCACAGCGTGGGCTTGGTATCGATCGACTCGCGTACTGGTATACGCAGTTTGGTCTAGGGTCGCCGACAGGTATTGATCTCGGCGGGGAAGCGAACGGGCTCGTGCCTACTCCGGCCTGGAAAAAGAAAACATTTAACGAACAGTGGTATACCGGGGATACGTACTTCACCGCGATCGGGCAGTACTCAATGCAAGTGACGCCGATCCAGATGGCGCGCGCGACCGCTGCAGTCGCTAATGGCGGCAAGCTCTACACTCCCACATTGGTTGCGAACAAGTCGTCGGCATTTACCACCGTGCCGGTTGATCAAAACGCTCTTGCAATCTCCAGAGCCGGTATGCGCCAAAGTGTTACCAGCGCACTCGCAAACGCACTTAATTTCCCCTATGTGTCGGTAGCGGCTAAGACCGGCACCGCGCAGACGGGTACCAATAATCAATTTGATAACTCATGGGTGGTTGGGTTCTTCCCCTATGACCACCCGCAGTACGCCTTTGCGGTTGTGCTTGAGCGCGGTCCCTCCGGAGCAGGGGAGCAGTCGGTAAATGCGATGAAGCAGCTGTTTGAATCCCTCCACTCCCAGAACTCGATTTATACGGGCGGGACCGCGACATCTTCAACCTCGTTTTAAAGCTTGCAAGATACAGTGGTGCGCGTACAATGCCATCACATACTTTAATTTACATGATTGATTCACAAGATACGTTCGTTTCGCAGGAGAAATTTGATGAGATGATTAAGGAGCTCGAGAATTTGAAGACTGTCCGCCGTACCGAGATCGCGAAGAGTCTCGAGTACGCTCGTTCGCTTGGCGACCTTTCAGAAAATGCTGAGTACCAGGAAGCTCGCGATTTGCAGGCTGCGACTGAAGAGCGAATTAAGAAGCTTGAGGATTTGGTAAAGAACACCAAGATTCTCACTGACGGAAAGAAGAAGAACGAGGTGAGTTTCAACTCAGTTGTCACCATTAAGAAAGACGGTAGTAGCGATCTCCACGAGTATACGATCGTGGGGAGCGAAGAGGCTGATATGCGCGTGCACAAACTTTCGCATGTCTCACCTCTCGGGGCTGCGATTATGGGCAAGAAAAAAGGAGATACCTTTACCTTTGACACTCCGTCTGGCAAGCAGACCTACACTATAGAGAAGGTGGCCTAAAACTTTGCTACACTTGTAGTGTGGATATCAACTGGTACCTGGTACTCGCCGTTCTGTCGGGCGTTCTTTCGCTCATTTCTGGATTTGTCTACATCAAAGATGTGCTCAAAGGTGGAGGTGCAAGGCCGAACACTGTCTCATTCACTCTCTGGGCAGTTTTACAATGGATCGCATTTTTTGCACAACTGAGTTCGGGCGCGTCTCTCTCAATAGTTATTGTCTTCTTTATCGCGCTCAACATGACTGCTGTGGTCATTCTCTCTTTATTTGGATACGGATATAAACACTACGGTAAAATTGAACTCTATTGTGTCGTACTTGCTATCCTCGCGATTATCGGTTGGCAAATAACATCAAACCCACTCGTCGCAATTCTGTGTGCGATTGCAGGCGATCTCTTTGCGTTCATTCCTACTTTCATAAAAACATATCACGATCCGAAATCAGAATCTGCACCGTCGTGGGGTTTAGTCGCACTCGCATCATTATTTGGCGTCCTTTCCACAACCAAACTCGATGCTCCGAACATTGCATTTCCGCTTTATTTGCTCCTCTCAAATGGTGCGATCTTTGTTTTTGCGTATGTGGGGCAGAGATCGAAGCGAGCGTAGCACTATCCTCAGTGCTACGAGGCGCGGGTATTTATTTTCGTAGAATGTGGTACAACACAGAGTACTACATCTATATATTCAGACATGGACGTCACGGCACTCTCTGAGAAACTGATGAGCGATAAACAAGCGCTCGCTGATTATATTTATACGCCGTGGGAACAGGCAGTCGAACAGCTTGAGGCCCGTCGCACTAATGCTGCTATAGATGCATACGCGAAAACAGTATTATCGCATGGAATTCCAGAGATCCTGACAGACAAGAAAAGTATTGTTCTCTTTAGACATCTGGCCACGCCAAATCATGAGGTTACTCGCTTTTTTGGATGTGGCGATGGGCTGTCGCACTTAGGTCTTGAGCCGGTGATGCTTGAATACCCAGACGACCAGTTTAATGATCGCAATCAATGGAAGTACTTTTTAGGAAAGCTTCGTTTCCAGAAAAGTTTAACCAAAGAGGGTGCATCTATATTCGAGAATGCCTCAATCCTCAACTTTAATGACAGCAATAGTAAGCCCATGTCGTCTCTAGATACGCACTGGGGTCAAAAACTCGTTGATTTTCATCACGAGCTATTCGTTCAACGTTTTCCGCAGTATGCACACAATTTTTTTGATGCTTCAAGCTGGCTGCACTCATACGGTCAGACTGGCAAAAAATATTACAAACCGTTCATGTCACTTTTTTTGCAGGATGCCATTCTTTTCGACAATTTTCGAGCCGACGAGCATGAGTTCGCGTTTACCAAGGAGGTCATCCTTCCAGCATTTCTAGAAGTAGAGAAAGAGTCTGGTGTAAAACCGCTTGTAGTTGCGTTATTGCCGATGGAGGAAGAAGCAAATGATTTCTGGTTCTCTCACCCCTATAAAGCAAAGACGTTTGTGGACGGAAAGATGCGTGGATAGCAGGGCAGAAGCCTTGGAGCTTCTTGTATACTGCAGAGAATGAAGGGCGAATCGCATTTTCCTGTCCTAGTACCGCTATTTGCGCTCCTGATAGTCATCGTTATCGTTTTTACGTATTACCGCTACGTCATACAAGGTGACTTTATTATGAACGTCGTATCGGGGTGTGATCCGACGACTGAGAAGTGTTTTTTACCAAGCTGTTCTTCCGCAGAAGATCCTAGTTGCCCACCGGGTCCCTATAAGAAAATTGTTATTCGTTCAGGCGATGCACCGCGTTGTCTTGAAAATCATTCCTGTGAACATTTTGCGTGTGATAACACCAGTTTGTGTACTGAAACGTATTGTAGCGACGCCGTACTTGAAGACGGGGAATCCTGTGCACCATAACCTCTATGCTCTCTAGCTTTATTCATCTTCAATACTGCTACGATTATCTGGTAAATCAGATCTCAATCGGTCTATTGCTGTATTCGCATATTCCGGCAGCCATTGCCGCGCTCATGTTCGGAATTTTTCTCATTTTTCAAAGCCGTAAGCGTGCTAACGTCACATTCTTTATGGTCTGCTTGTGTTTCGCGACGTGGTGCTTTCTCGACTTAGGATCATGGTTTGCCTTTCTTGGATCGGATTCAATGATGTTCACCTGGTCTCTCGCGGACCTCTTTGCGCCACTCTTCTATTTCTTCAGCTATTATTTCCTTTATACCTTCCTAACCGAGCAAGATTTACCTACATGGCAGAAGTCAGTCGGTATGGGGCTTATTATTCCTATTGCAGTATGGATTCTAATGGGGCAGAAGCTAATGCTCTATGATGCCAACACCTGCGAAGCGCTTGAGAATACGGGGTTCAACTATTATCAGTTCTGTATTGAAGGCGTGTTCTTGATCTCCTGTCTTGTACTTGCGATGGTGCTTTATAGAAGGGCAAAAGATGCAGTACAAAAGAGGAAGGTAATATTTGCGACGATTGGAGTTTTCGCGTTTCTAGGTTTCTTTCTTTCAGGTACGCTTGGTGTTAACTTTTTGGTGAGCGACAGCGCAGTCGCATTTGCATACAACTTCGAAATCTATGGACTTTTTGGAATGCCAATCCTTCTGGTGTACCTCGGGTATTTGATTGTGAAGTATCATGCGTTCGATCTCAAGATTTTTAGCGCACAAGCCCTCAGTTTTGCACTTGTTGCGCTTATAGGAGCGGAGTTTGTCTTCGTAAGCTCGGTTCCAAGCATTGTTCTTGTTGCTGTTACTCTTGTCCTTACCGGCGCTATCGGAATCCTGCTTTCCCGTAGCGTAAAGAGAGAGATTGAACAACGCGAGCGGATCGAAAAGCTCGCCGATGAGCTTGAAGCAACCAACGACCGGCAAGAGGGACTGATCCACTTTATCGGTCACGAGGTCAAGGGATTCCTTACCAAAGACGCAGGAGCATTTGCTTCGCTTGCGGATGGCGACTACGCGTCACTACCGCAATCGCTTAAGCCATTTGTCGAGCAGGCGCTTATCGAGTCGAGAGCAGGCGCAGATTCGGTCGCAAGCATTCTCAAAGCTTCTAACTTGAAGAAGGGAACAGTGGCGTACACTAAGGAGCTCTTCGATTTGAAAGAATTAGTTCGAGCGACCCTTGAGAAGGAAAAGGTGAGTGCAGATCATAAGGGACTCACGCTTCTCTTCAATGCAGAAGACAGCAGTTACCAGATGAATGGTGACAAAGGGCAAATAGCTGATCATGTGCTGCGCAACCTGATCGACAACTCGATCAACTACACAACAAGTGGATCAGTAACAGTCTCGCTGCGCCGCGAAGGTGCAAAGATACTCTTTAGTGTAAAAGATACTGGCGTCGGCATCACATCCGAAGACAAGGTACGTCTCTTCACTGAAGGCGGTCATGGTAAGGATTCGCAGGTGGTAAATGCGCATTCAACCGGTTATGGACTCTATATAGCGAAACAAATTACAGAGGCGCACGGAGGCACAATTCGAGCTGAGTCAGAAGGGGCAGGAAAGGGCTCAGAATTTATAGTCGAATTCCCCGCTTCATAATTAGTGATACAATCTCTGCATTATGGCGCACCCCAAGAGTACTGGTAGTTTACTAATTCGCTTTGCTCATAATTAAACTATGGCGCTTGAAGAGATACGTGCGGAGAGAGTAGCTAAACTTGAGCGCCTCGCGGCTGCGGGGATGGAGGCTTATCCGGCAAAAACGCTGCGTACTCACACTATTGACGCTTTTCTAGCAGCCCACGCGGATCTTGAGCAGCAGGGCACCTCACTTACACTTTCTGGACGAGTCATGTCAATTCGGGAGCACGGAGGATCGATTTTCGTCGATATTTTTGACGGTACAAAGACACAGGGTTATGTCCAAAAGGATAAGCTCGGCGAAGCGGCATACGACCTTTTTGTTTCTGTAGTCGACACGGGCGATGTTGTTGAATTTAACGGTACAGCATTTACCACAAAGCGTGGAATGGCGTCGCTTGATGTCGCCAGCTGGCGGATGCTTACCAAGTCGCTTCTGCCGCTTCCTGACGAGTGGTTCGGGATTAAAGACGAAGATGAGCGTTTCCGTAAACGTTATCTCGATATCCTTTTGACCAAGGAGCTAGCAGACCGCATTAAGCGACGCTCAATATTTTGGAATACATTTCGTTCATTCCTCCTTGATCGCGACTTCGTAGAAGTTGAGACGCCAGTCTTAGAAACTACCACTGGTGGTGCAGATGCTCGCCCGTTTATAACCCATCATAACGCGCTTGATATGGACGTATATCTCCGCATCTCAGCGGGTGAACTCTGGCAGAAGCGACTGATGGTCGCTGGGCTCCCACGTACCTTTGAGATCGGGCGCATTTTCCGTAATGAAGGAATGTCCGCCGAACATGCTCAGGATTACACGCAGATTGAGTTCTACCAAGCATTTAGCGAATATGAAGAGGGAATGCAGATGATTACAGAGTTGTACCGAACGGTGGCCGACAAAGTGTACGGTACTCGAGCTTTTAAAATCAAAGACTTTGAAGTAAATCTCGACGCTGATTGGCAGCGCTATGACTTTTGCGCACTTGTTCAAAAAGAATTTGGTATAGATCCACTCGCGACTGATGTGGAGGCAGTACGAGCTGCTGTACGAAATGCGAAGATACCGTACGACGAGAAAGGCTTTAATCTTGAGCGCGGAGTCGATATTCTCTGGAAGCAAATCAGAAAGTCGCTTTCCGGGCCTGGTTTCTTGATCAATGTGCCGGTGTATCTCGAAACGCTTGCTAAGAAAAGCGGTACAGATCCACGAGTGGTTGAGCGTTTCCAAGTGATTCTCGCAGGAAGCGAAATGGGTAAGGGCTTTAGTGAACTGAATGACCCTATTGATCAAGCACGGCGGTTTGCGCATCAACAGGCACTGCGCGAAGCGGGCGACGACGAAGCGCAGATGAATGATGCTGAATACGTCGAAGCGCTAGAGTATGGGATGCCACCGACCTTTGGCTTTGGTGTCTCCGAGCGTCTCTTCAGCTTCCTCGAAGGAGTTTCTATACGCGAAGCTCAGATTTTCCCGCTGCTTCGTCCGCGAGAGAAATAAATGTAGATTTACATAAAAAAACCGTCTCAAAAGAGACGGTCCGGGAAATGAGGAGAGGGAGGTTAGGGGGTGATGGGGGAAGGCGGGATGTGGGAGGCGTAGGAAGCGAGGATTCCTGCGGCCGTGAATGCTTGTTGTGAACTCTGGAGGAAAACGACGAGGGTTTTCGAAAGTTCAGCAAAGACAGTGGGTAAGAGGAGGGCAAGTGTGATCAAGAAGATCAGAGTGCCGAGAGATCGTAGGATTGCCATGGCAGAAAGCTATGGGTAAGTCGGTTCGCGTGAGCAAACCAACAGGACGAGGGTTCGGTCCCTGGGGTCTCCGCTTACTCATTGTAAGGTGCTCCGTCTTCTATAACGCAACAAGGACAGTAAAGGTTTCATATAAAAGTAAAAGCGCGCCATCATGGATGGCGCGCCCCGTTTCCTTCTTAGGCCGCAAGCGGCTGGGAGGAGACGGCGTAGTGCCCAGATTTTCGCTGTATCCCGGAGGCGAAACTGGTTGGCTGAAAGATCGCAGCCATTCGTCGGCAGTGTTCACCGCCGTGGCTTGCTAGTCTCCGAGTGACTATGTATGGTACTGATTTCTGACACCTGAAGTGTACACTAACAGGCTCTCGGATGCGTCTGGGTTTACAATAGCAGAAGCTGTTCAGTTTGTCAAATTCGGTTTTTATTTCACCTCTGTCATAAAGTTGTGTGGATAACGTCCTCTAGGGAAGTGGGGCAAAGTGGAATATAATGCTACATAGGTGGGATGAAGTGGGAAGTGAGAGTGGTGGCTTATTTCCTCAGTTTTCCTACTATATTTTATGTTCATCGGAGAATACCTGCACACTCTTGATCCCAAAAATCGTATTTCGCTTCCAGCAAAGTTCCGGAAGGATCTTGGCCGCGCTGTCGTTGTGACTCGCGGCCTTGATCATTGTCTTTTCGTATATCCAAAGAAGGCGTGGCAGGTCGAGGCTGAAGCTCGCGCTAAGTTTGCAGGTGGCACAGCAGCAGCTCGAGGGCTTGCACGCCTCTTCCTTGCTGGAGCGATGGAAGCTGAGGTCGATAGCGCCGGTCGCGTTCTTATCCCTGATCACCTGAAGAGCTTTGCCAAGCTTGGAGCCAAGACGGTGATCGCGGGGGTGGCAAACCGCGTTGAAATCTGGGACGAAGAAGCCTGGAAGAGTTACACAAAGGCAATTGAGCGCGACGCAGACTCCTTCGCTGAGTCGCTCGGTAATTCCTAGTATGGAGGCACGACACGACAGCGTTCTTATGAGTGAAGTACTCAAAGCTCTTGAAGTTGAGCCAACTGACACCGTCGTCGACGGTACTCTCGGCGGGGCAGGGCACTTTTCAGCGCTCGTTGCGCAGCTGGGTGGTGATGGGGTAATAGTGGGTATCGATGCTGACGAGAGCGCAGTCAAGCGCGCGCGCGAGGCTTACGCTAACGATCGCCGGCCCGAGCGACCAGTCGCCCATTTGATACAAGACAATTTTAGAAATCTCTCTCATATTCTCGAGCGTCTTGGCGTAGGACCGGTTGACGCTATTCTCTTTGACCTTGGCTGGAGCGGGTACCAGCTCGCAAGTCCACGCGGCTTTTCGTTTCAAAAAGACGAACCGCTTCTTATGACCTATAGCGATGGGGGAGAGACAGCTGCTGAGATTGTTAATAGTTCGTCTGAGTCGGCACTCGCTGACCTTATCTATGTGTATGGTGAGGAACGTTTTGCGCGAGGGATCGCACGCGCAATCGTAGCTGCGCGCTCCAAGGAGCGCATTCTTACGACGAGTGCGCTTGTTGCCGCCATTAACGCAGGCACACCAGCTGCCTATCAAAACGGAAGAATCCACCCAGCAACCAAGACCTTCCAGGCACTTCGTATAGCAGTAAACGATGAGATCGGGAGCCTCAAAGAGGCTATTACAGCCGCACTCGATGCACTCAGTCCTGGTGGTCGCCTCGCTGTAATCACGTTCCATAGTATCGAAGATAGAGTCGTAAAGAACATGCTCCGCGATGCAGTTGCCTTGAAGCGCGGTGTGCTTAATCCTAAGAAGCCGATCGCGCCCTCACGCGAAGAGCTCCTTAAGAACCGGCGAGCGAGGAGCGCCAAGCTCCGCGTATTTGAACGCAGTGAACAACTGACTTCTACATATGCGTAACGTACGCCTCCCGTTCCATATGTCGTCCGTTTCGCTCTGTAGCGCCACGGTCGGGGCACTTGCCGTGGTCTATATCGGCTTGATCGCAGTCGTGATGAGCTATGCAGCTATGACGGTTGAATTCTCTCAATCAGTTAAGACAGATGAGGCAGCCGTTGCCGTACTCGAGTCGCAGTACCTTGCGTCGGTTTCAGAGATCACGCACACCGATTATCGCGCGCTGGGGTATGTCGCGCCCGTGGCAAAAATATTTGTTCCAGCTAAAAGCGTGACGGCCCTTCGCTAACTATGCGCTCACAGTTCCGCCTTCGTATACGCATTGTACTTGCGGCGCTTATCTTCGTCGCGCTCTTGGCCATAGGCCGTCTCTATTATTTACAAGTGATACATGGAGCAGAGTATGACCAAAAGGCTGATCGTCAATTCGCGTCAGGTGGCGGGGGGCTCTTCGATCGCGGCTCGATCTATTTTACCCGTAAAGACGGTACGCTCATTGCAGCGTCGACGTTAGCCACGGGCTTTCTTGTAGCGATTAATCCACAGGTAATCTCAAACCCACAATCGGCGTTTGAGTTGGTGAGTAGGATAGCGTCAACAACCGCGATCTCGAAAGAGACCTTTCTTGCGGCAGCTCTTAAGAAGAATCAGGTGTATGTGGAGGTGGCTCATCACCTATCGAGCGAACAGGGAGCCGCGCTCGCCGCTAAACGTATTCCTGGTGTGCAGGTACTGAAAGAAACGTGGCGTTACTATCCAGGCGGTACGTTAGCATCACAGTCGGTCGGGATCGTTTCTTATGGCTCAGGTGACGAGCTGGCAGGTCGCACAGGAATTGAAGCCAAGTACAATGATACACTCGTACGCTCAGGCGACTCGCTATACAAAAACTTTTTTGCACAACTCTTTTCAAACGTCGGAAATCTCTTGGTCGACACTGAAAATGTTCGTGAAGGGGATATTATTACGACGCTTGAGCCTGAGGTTCAGACCCGTCTTGAAAATGACATTAAAGAAGTAAACCAACGCTATTCAAGTCGCGAATCAGGTGGGATTATTATGGATACCAAGACAGGAGCGATCGTCGCGCTTGCAACCTTCCCGAGCTATGACGGCAATAACTTACAAACGGTTAATCCAGCTCTCCTGGGGAATCCACTTGTCGAGCACGTGTATGAGTTTGGCTCGACCATGAAGCCCTTAACCATGGCAGCTGGGCTTGATGCAGGAGTGATAACGCCTCAGTCAACCTATAACGACACAGGATGTATCACGGTTGACAAGTACCCGATCTGTAACTATGACCATAAGGCTCGCGGTGTCGTGCCGATGGAAGAAATAATTCTACAATCACTTAACGTGGGAGCATCGTGGATCGCGACTCAGCTGGGCCAAGAGAAGTTCCGCACCTACTTCACCAAGTACTTTGGCGAGAAGACCGGCATTGATCTGCCGGGCGAAGGGCGATCGCTCATTTCAAACTTGTCGAAGCCGCAGCAGGTTACCTATGACACGGCGGCGTTCGGGCAGGGCATCGCCATCACACCGGTTCAAATGATTCGGGCAGTTGGCGCTCTCGCAAACGGAGGTGTCATGGTACAGCCACATCTTGTGAGTGCGATAAAGCTTGACTCGGGTATCACTCGGTCACTCGATTGGAGTAAAACGACTCAGGTCTTTTCGGCAGCGGCGGCACAGCAGACGGCCACGATGATGACGGCGCTTGTTGATACTAAGCTTGAGAATGGTAAGGCGAAGATCCCCACAATGTCAGTAGCGGCTAAGACAGGTACCGCCCAGCTTACTGACGGGCGCGGCGGCTATTACACCGATCGTTACTTCCACTCGTTTGTAGGCTTTTTCCCATCTTACAATCCACGCTTCGTGATTCTGCTCTACACTAACGATCCGAAGGGTGTGCAATACGCTTCAGAAACGTTGGATGCTACGTTCCTTGACCTTGTGCATTACTTGATCGACTATTACGCGGTGCCGCCCGATCGTGGAGTTGCTCTGCATTAACCCCTATTTATGAAAAACCTCATCAAACCCCTCGTTACCTTTGCCTTGGCTATTATCGCTCGCGCTGTTCTTCGCCGGTATAAGCCTCAAATCGTGATGGTTACTGGTTCGGTAGGGAAGACATCGACTAAGGACGCTGTGGCGGCGGTCCTAGGTACGCGCTTTTTCATGCGAAAGAGTGAGAAGAGTTTTAATAGTGAATTTGGCGTCCCGTTCACCGTTTTTGGCGTGGATAATCCATGGAACAATCCGTTCGCGTGGCTGAAGGTCGCTAAGAAAGCGTTCGCACTCCTCCTGTTACCCAATCACTATCCCAACATGCTTGTGCTTGAGGTAGGCTCAGGTAAGCCAGGTGACCTTGCTCAGATTCTTAAGATCGCCACGCCAGACGTGGTTGTTGTCACTCGGCTCCCAGATATTCCGGTACACGTTGAGGCCTATGCCTCGCCTGAGGCCGTGCAAGAAGAAGAGTTCTCACCCGCATATGCACTTAAGGCTTCTGCGCCGCTTATTATTCCTGCTGATGACGCGTACGCAGTGAATAATGCGGTACGTACCTCTGCACGAGTGATCACCTACGGCCGCATGAGTGATGCAATGGTTCGCCTGACGGACTCGGATTACTTTAAAGAAGAAGGAGAGGTCGTTGGCATGCAGGCAGTTGTGAAGTATGGAGAGGAGGGTGGGACAGTGCGCATTAGAGGTTCAGTAGGGGCTACACAGACGCTCCCTGCAGCCGCAGCTTTAGCTACCGCTGTAGCTCTCCAGATTCCACTTGTAGACGCACTTGCGGCTCTAGAAGCATATGAGCCACCGGCAGGGCGCGGTAGGCTCATTAGGGGGCTCCAGGGCTCAACGATTATCGATGACACCTATAACTCGTCGCCCGCTGCAGTCGAACAAGCTCTCGAAACGCTGGCGTCGTTCCCACGAGCGAAGCGTCGTATTGCCGTTCTCGGAGACATGCTTGAGCTCGGCCGGTACTCAGTGATGGAGCACGAGCGTATTGGAGCGCTCGCTCGTGCATCCGCGGATGTTGTCGCGGCGGTTGGTATTCGCGCGCGCGGTTTTGCGCCAGGAGGCGCTAGCGAGACGACACTTTTCTTTGATAGTGCACAGGCAGCAGCTGAGGCGCTTAAAGACATAGTGCGTAAGGGAGATGTGATCTTAATTAAAGGTTCGCAGTCTATTCGGACTGAGCGCATTGTTGAAGCACTTCTCGCTGACCCGGCTGATGCAGAGCTTCTCGTACGGCAAGAGAAGGCGTGGAGAAAAAGATAATCTTTTTAAATTAGAATGGTTTTCAAATTTTTGAAAACCCGTGATTTTCAGAACGATGCGAGTTTTTCGTTTGCTGCTGCATGACGAAAAAACAAAGCTGCTATAACCCATAGCAAGACGAAGAATGCATTCAACACAAACATCTGGACTACACCAGCACTAAAATCAGGTTTCCAAATAAGAAAGGCTGTGACAGGGACCAACGCTTGAACAACGGCCGTCGCGATGAGTGTTCTCGACATTCCCCAGGGCTCCAAACGCGATACGATGGTGTCAAAGAACCCAACGACAAACACGGCCCCGTAGAGTAAGTTGGCAGGATTGTCTTCGCTACCGATGATTCCGACAGCACCGTTAATCCAAATGAGTAGAAGCCCGGTCACAACAGCAATGCCTGCACCAATACGGTACGAGGCGCTGCTCGACTGCCTTCTAATAAGCTCATAGGTAAGACCTGAGCCAAAAAGAAGAGTGCCTGCGAAAATAAAGTCGAAAACAGACCAATGCAAGCTGGCACCTTCAACTCCGCCACTACGTATGGTGAGGACGAGGGGTATGAGTAGTAGTGCAGCAATAGTTGCTGCCCATGCTGAAAGCCTTTTCGAAATGGTAGACATAGTAACTCGTGTAGTCTCTTAAACGGGCCAAAACTATAAATAGTTTCAATGGGTTGTATTTCGGCGATTTGGTGACCCTACGGGGTGGCTGTCAGAACTTTTGACACAACATAACGAAATTGTAAAGTGCATCAGCATGTTGAAGACGCTCTTCAAGAAGAAGAGGAAAGCCAAGATCATTCAATTTCCAAAACGTCACAGACGTGACGATAGTGATGATAGGTCCGAGCTGCGCGCAGCATAAGGGGTGAGAACGTGCCAAGTGGGGCACGATTCTCTGAGCGAATTGACACCGCATTAGAAAGAGGTAGGGTGTAGCTGGAATTCCTCCGTACTCGAAGTCACCTGAAACTGGTTCGGGCGGCGTCAACGTGTGGAGGAATCATGTTCTTCAGAATCGTTCGTACAGTCGCGTCTTTGGCTTTCAGTTTCAGGCAGTTTGCTGCAGGCTTGTTTGTGCTACTGCTCTGTGTCATTTCCGTCGGGCTTTTCTTTGTTTCTTTCATCGCTGGAACGGCAGGGCTCGTTATGACTGGGTTCATTTCTGTGTCGCCGGCCATCAAAGACTGGGCAGACCGTTACATACAGGGCGAGACCATTCGCTTCTACGAGGATCTTCTCGAGGGCTGTGGGGTATTCAACTCCTCCAATTAGATCCGCAGCCACCCAATCCCGTATCGCGCCGCGCCCTCATACGCAGCATGCGTGCGGCTCAGTTCGACATCCGGCTTTGCAAAGTTGGTCTCCTGGAACTGCGAAGAACTCTGCAGTACGAAGTCGCCTTTAATCTTCCGTACGCGCATTGCAAGCGACTCATCGAAGCGAGCGAGAAGTTGTTTGAGGATTCCGCGCGTTTCTCTGAGTTTGCACTTGCGGCCTCGTCAGTCAATTCTGAGACGAAGATGGCAGATCTTGTGCTACTTAAACCCAAGGTTGCGTAGCCAGATCAATTGGCTCGCCACAATCAAAGGGCGCTGCTGCGGCAGCGCCCTTTTTTCTTTTGATTCAAATTCTTATAATATTTTCCGCGCAGACGCTGAAGACGAGTTTAATACAAAGGCTTTATCTATTTTATAGAGACCGCGGATACGCTATCGTTCCTTACAGGATCAGGCAGCTTTCTTCATAACTGCACTTGGATTTTAATAGTCGCTTTGTTTTTTACAAATCTCGGCGTGTAGCTTGTGGAGATTTAACTGGTCTCGAGTTGCTAAATAATTTACTCAATGTTTTCGCACATTATGTAAGCACTCGTAGACCTCGCCTCGCGGTCGCGTCTGCTGACGCGACATCGCTCCGGCCTCACAAAAAGCACGAAACCTGCCGCAGGGCAGGTGTGTGTATCTTTTTGTGACCCTACGGGTTGGTATTCCGAACTTGTGTGGCAACACGAAGACATTTTGTCATGCATCGCCATGTTGAATAAGACGTTCGCAACAAACGAGCCATCGACCAACACCGTCGCATTTCCTAAGCATCGCAAGCGCGGTCGAGGTAATGATAGTCAGGAGCGAAGAGCTGCATAGAGGTGAATGCGTGCCTTGCTGACAGAACTTGACATATGACTATTATGTAATAGATTGGCTTCAGTAGTTCCCTCCGTCGTTTTCATCACGCTTCAACGGGTACCCCGACAAGGGGACTCATTAACGCGATGGAGGGACGTATGTTTTCTTTTCAAAAGCTTGGTCAGTACTTTGCAAAACTGCTTCAGTCGCACTCTGCCGACCCACCACCTACATGCGTGTCGGACCCCTTGCCGGGTGAACCTGAACTGCCGCTTATCTTTTCGGCCTGTATTCATCCCGAATATAATCGGCAACTCTGCATCTACAAGTTCGTAGGGCAGAATCCAGGCGTTGGGATGGGCAAGCTAAAAAAGGAGTTTCAGTACTGTTCAGCGAAGACAATTCAACGTGATCTCAGGTTTCTAAGGAACAAGGGCTACGTTCGAAAAGTTGGTAGCGGACGCTGGACTACGTATAGGCTGACTGATAAGCGTTGATTCAATGAGGGGGCGCTGCTGCGGCAGCGCCCTTTTATTTTTGCTGGTCGCTTGGAGGTATCCACTTACCTTCGATGAACGTGTATCCCTCTCTGATAAGACGATCGTGTACTTCTCGTAGCGCTTCGCCCAGGTTCCTCAGTGCCGCGATCGTTTCGTCCTCGAATTCCTGTGGTTGTTTGTGTGGCATCTGTAAATAGAACCACTTATCGAAGCGGGTGAGGACCTTATCTCTTCATTGCCAACGAGGTGATAATGTAGGTACATATGGACGAAATAGCACCAACCGGAAGGACACAACAACCAGAAACTTTGAGCTCAGGAAACATTGTCTTAAGCGAAAAAGAGCAGGATGCTTTGGAGAAAATTACCGGAACCAGATGGACTAAATATGGACCGGTCGCTATGGCAGCCCTTAGCGCTCTTCCGTGGGTCGGCAGTCTCTTTTCAATCGCAGGCACCATTGCAAGCGCCAAGTCACAGGACGAAGTTAACCAGGTTATGTTTTTATGGGTTCAAGAACATCAAGAAAAGCTAAAAGCTCTAGCATTTACTCTGAACGCCATTTTCGCTCGTTTCGATTCTTTCGGGGATCAAATAAAAGAACGCATCGAATCCGAGGAATACAGATCTTTGGTACGGAAAGCTTTCTCTGAATGGGATCGCGCCGAGACAGCTCAAAAAAGAGAGATGCTAAGGAAATTAATCTCAAATGCTGGAGGAACGGCCATTGTTGATGACGACAAAGTGCGAATGTTCATTCACTGGATTGAAAAGTTTGACGAGCTTCACTTTAAAGTCATGGCTACCATCCAGGGGTCTACCAATAAAGGTCGTGACAGCATTACTAGACGCGAGATCTGGAGTTCTATTTATGGAGAGGAGATGCCCCGGGATGATTCCTCAGAAGCAAATTTATACAAACTCCTTATCCACGATCTCGGTACTGGCGAAGTTATCAGTCAATACAGAGAAAGCGATCTGATGGGAAGAATCAAAATTCGTGATCGCGGCACAAGTTCGACACCCGGACTCCAAAAGTCTCCTTTCGATGATAAGGAGCCCTATGTGCTTACCCCGCTTGGTGACGAGTTTGTTCGCTATGTTATGGAAGATTTAGCTCTGCAGATCGAATAGTAAGTGCCAAATTGGCACATTCTCACCAGTCATACATGGGATTACAGAAAGCACTGAGAATACCAACCCTAGAATAAAAAGATACCCAAGCAATAGCAACCATTTTCCACTCTTCTCTTTCTTCTTTGCGTCACTAACAAGCAGTCGCTCCCTTTCAACTAGATCGGCGAGTTTATTCACGTAAGCAGTGTCAAATTCCAAGAAAGGTTTCTTAGCCTGAATATGCTCAAGGGCCATCTCAATGACTTCATCGTTTGCTTTTTCAAAAAAGTCATTTCTCGCCGATAGACTAACGTCATCGTTGTACAACGCTCCTATCGAATAGTAGACAATTAAAATTGCATCAACGACAAGGAATAGTACTCCTACAATGGAGAGACTTTGATTCTGAATGAGATGGCTATTCTCCGACGTAATGACCGATAAAAGTGCTGCAACAACCGCAATGTCAATCGTCAATAGGGTGGAGGTGAATGCCCTCCAGTGCTCAGCAGTCTTAATCAACAGTTGTTGGAGTTCTGCGAGAGTGCGCTTTTTATCCGATGTCGTTTCGTTAAAAAACTTCTGATATTGATCGGCATCTGTCTGTGAAAATCCTGTCATATAGACTAACTCTACAATACTGCGGCCGATAGTCGAGTTTCCTTGGACCCAAAACAGAAAACGGCTCAGGTGAGCTGTTTTCTTTTTCAAGTGTGCCAAATTGGCACGTTTTCACCTCTTGACATCGTTGTGACCCTACAGAGAATCGAACTCTGATTTAAGCCTTGAGAAGGCCTTGTCCTAACCGTTAGACGATAGGGCCGTATAACAAATTCAATTTACAACACAATTCACAC
>JAQBQV010000021.1 GCA_028286825.1 Parcubacteria group bacterium | reverse complement strand
AGTTTCGCAAGAGCGCCTTGGTAGTGGGAGACGTGCTTGGTAAATACCACCCGCACGGCGACGTTGCTGTGTATGACTCGATGACGAAGATGGCACAGGTCTTCTCGCACCGCTATCCGCTCGTGCTCGGCCAGGGTAACTTTGGATCGATCGACGGCGATTCTCCTGCGGCCATGCGTTACACCGAAGCAAAGCTCTCGCGCGTCGCGGAGGCGCTATTGGCTGATCTTGAAAAGGAGACAGTGAAGTGGAACCCAAACTACGATGCGACGCGTGACGAGCCAAACGTGCTGCCAGCAGCGCTTCCGAACTTGCTGTTGAACGGCACCTTCGGTATTGCGGTTGGTATGGCGACCGAAATTCCTCCTCACAATCTGCGAGAAGTGGTCGCCGCAACCGTGCACCTGATCGAAAACCCAGAGGCAACCACCGATGACCTACTTGAATTTGTGAAGGGTCCGGATTTCCCACTCGGCGGGGTCGCATTTAATCAGGCAGATATCAAGCACGCATACGGTACGGGTAAGGGTCCTGTTGTTGTGCGTGGCGAAGCTGAGATCATTGATGACGGAAAAAAGGATACGCGCATCGTAATCACGTCGATTCCGTACCGCGTAAACAAGGCAGAGCTGATCACCCGCATGGCTGAGCTTGTCCAGGACAAGAAGCTTGAAGGTATTCGCGACTTGCGCGACGAGTCGGCCGGCGACGACAAGGGTATGCCTGACGTGCGCATTGTGGTCGAGCTTAAGGGTAGCGCGCATCCGCAGGCGGTCCTCAACAATTTGTATAAATACACGTCCTTGGAGAGCACGTTCCACTACAACATGCTTGCGCTCGTTGACGGCGTCCCTGAGATGCTCTCTCTCTCAGGTATTCTTGGGCACTTTATCAAGCATCGACAAGAAGTCGTAAAGCGTCGTACGGAGTACGACCTGCGTCAAGCTGAAGCTCGTGAGCACATCCTCCTGGGTCTCTCTAAGGCGCTCGACCACATCGACGAGGTGATCGCCATTATTAAGAAGTCGGCAGACGTGCCTACTGCCTCACTCGCGCTCCAAAAGAAATTTGGTTTCTCAATCCTTCAGGCAGCCGCAATTCTCGAAATGCGCCTCAGCAAGCTTGCCGGGCTTGAGCGCAAGAAGATTGAGGACGAGCTCACCGAAGTGCAGGCTCTTATTAAGAGACTGAAAGAAATACTTTCTTCAGCGAAAAATATTCTCGCCGTTGTGAAGAGCGAGCTCATCGAGCTCGGCGAGAAGTATGGCGATGATCGTCGTACCAGGATCGTGAAGGGAGGCGTGCAGAACATTTCAGTAGAAGACCTCGTCCCCGACGAAGAGTCGATGCTCGTGCTCACTGAAGGCGGCTACGTAAAGCGTACAAACCCTAGCGAGTACAAAGTACAAAAGCGCGGCGGCGTAGGCGTTGTCGACATTGCTACTAAGGAGGAGGACATCGTCACTCACTTCCTCGTGACCTCAGCGCATAGCGATCTTCTGTTCTTCAGTAATTTTGGTAAGGCATATCAAATCAAAATGTACGACATCCCTGAAGGTAGGCGAGCCACAAAAGGAAAGAGCATCATGAACTTCCTTCCTCTAGCAGGAGACGAGTCCGTCACGGGCGTACTTGCTGTGCCAAAGGGCTCCGCGCTTGAAGCATCGTCAATCGTTTTTGTAACTAAAGAGGGGGTGGTAAAGCGTGTTGCGGCAAAGAGCTTCGCTGACGTGCGCCGTTCAGGAATCATTGCTATTAATCTAAAGGGTAGTGACACGCTTGTTGCGGCGAATCTCGCCGAAGAGAAGGATACAGTCTCACTGGTAAGCTCGAAGGGGCAGTCAATTCGCTTTGCAGTAGAAGACGTGCGTGAGATGGGTCGCACGGCTGGCGGAGTGCGCGGCATGAGCGTCAAGAAGGGTGACAAAGTTGTATCCGCTGAAGTGATTTCAGCAAACGCAAAGGACGCATCGCTTCTTGTGATCATGAGTAACGGCTACGGGAAAAGGACGAGTATGTCTGAGTACAAGGTGCAGGGCAGAGGCGGGTCAGGTATCAAGACCGCTGAAGTAACTGCGAAGACTGGGGAGATCATCGGCGCCAAGGTGATGTCAGGCGACATTGCTGATGAGGAGCTCGTGGTTGTCTCTAAGAAAGGACAGGTGATTCGCACTGCTGTCGCAGGGATATCGCTCCTTTCTCGCGCAACTCAGGGTGTCCGCATTATGAAGATGCGCGAAGGCGACGCCATCGCTTCGATGGTCGCTCTCTAGACCTATTTAGTACACAGTGGTAGGTTGATTTAGTTCTATAACCGAGAAGGGGTTTTCGTGCGAATTGCATATTTAGTTTTTTGTTCGAACAGTTGCTATAACGAAGTTCTCACTGAAGCGCCGAAAGATGTCTCGATCGATTCGGAGAAAGGCGAGTGGACGTATGCACGGGATCGTCAATTTACGCCCTGCAAAATCGGTCAGGGCAGACATATTCAATATGGGAGTAAGTATGGCATCATTGGGGTCTACGACCTGGATGATCTCGAGCAGGTGAACACTATGGTCCGAAACGCGGTTGAGTCGCAGCGAATTCGACATCCGCTTGCGTGCGACGATTGATCCCTATGTTGATTGCGCGGCTGCCAGAGGCAGCCGCGTGTTACTTTTAGGGTATGAATGAGTCGTTCAGCACACCTCACGAGAATGTGCTGCAGATGGGGCTGCACGAAGGCATGAAGGTCGGCGACTTCGGCGCGGGCTCTGGTCACTACGCTCGAGCAGCTGCAGCTGTCGTGGGACACTCAGGCCGCGTCTATGCAGTCGACGTCCAAGAGGATGTCTTGAAGCACCTGAAGCTCAACACGCATGCGCACCACCAAAGCACCATCGAAACAGTGTGGGGAGACATAGAAAAGCTCTCCGGGAGTCACCTTAAAGATGTTTCGCTAGACGCGGTGATCCTCGCAAACGTTCTCTTCCAGGCAGAGAATCGGTATGGGCTTCTCGCTGAAGTGAAGCGGGTGATCAAGTCCGGCGGCAAGCTGTTGGTGATCGACTGGGCGGGAAGTTATGGCGGGATGGGTCCGACGCAGGAGAAGGTCGTTTCAGAACATGACGCTGAGGCATTTTTTATCGCAGGCGGCTTCCATAAGGTAAAGTCATTTCGTGCGGGGCCACACCATTACGGAATCATTTTTACGGCACCATGAAATTAAAAATTTCTCTCTTTCAGGGCATACTCTTCGGCGCGTTTGGGCTTGCGGCGCTCATAGGGCTCTTTACCTTCGCGACGTACTCGGGCAAAAATACTGATAACACGGTTGGTCCAGTGGTGATCTGGGGCACGCTCCCCAAGGAAGGAATACAAACGATGCTCACTGTCCTTGCCCAAACCGATCAGACAATAAAAAGTGTGACCTACGTCCAGAAGAGTGAAGCGACGCTTCCTACAGACCTCGCTGCGGCTATAGCAACGGGTGCAGGCCCCGATCTTGTACTCGCTTCGCAAGAAGATCTGCAGCCACTCTCCCGCTTTATCACCACAATCCCGCTCGATACGCTCCCCACAAGTGCGTTTGTTAATACGTTTGTGAGCGAGGCGAGCTTGCTCACTGCAGCGGGTGGGGCGGGGTATTATGGCGTGCCGTTTCTCGTAGATCCGCTTGTGCTTTTTTCTAACCGCAGCATCCTCTCATCGAGCGGAGTGGCGCGCGTGCCGGCCACGTGGGAGGCGCTCGTTGGGCTTGTCCCGACCATTGCAGTGACTACTCCCTCCAGACAGATCAATCGCTCACTTATAGGGCTGGGTACCTATGAGAACGTCGACAATGCGCGCGGCATACTCTCAACGCTCTTCTTGCAGACCGGCGTGCCTATCGCAGGTTATTCGCAAAGTGGGCAATTGGTCGCTGATCTTGGACAGACGGCAGTAGGCACGGGGGTGGTGCCAGGTCGCTCGGTGCTCTCGTTTTACACGCAATTTGCTGATCCATCAAAAATCTCCTACACCTGGAATGCAGCGCTACGTCACTCGGAGTCGATGTTCTTAACGGGTGACTCAGCGCTGTACCTCGCGTACGCGTCCCGCGCTGCGTTTTTACGCGCTGCTAACCCGAACATCGATATAGGCGTTGCGCCTATCCCTCAGCCAGCGACGGCCGCTACTAAATCAGTCTATGGCCTCTTGTATTCTTTTATGATCCCGCTAGGTTCGCATAACCCAAATGGTGCCTTTCAAACCGCTGCACTGTTAACCAACTCCACTCAGCAAAGTGTTGCAGCACAGGCCACTGGTCTTGCTCCTGCCACACTTGGCCAGCTTGCTACGCTACCAGCTGATCCGACAGGTAGCGTTTCCTATGCTGAGGCTCTTTACGCGAAGGGATGGCTATCCCCATCACCTTCAAATACGGACCAGGTTTTCTCCAGTATGATTACGAATGTGAATAGCGGCCGCTTTACTCTTGACACTGCGCTTGCGAACGCTCAGCAAGCGCTCGCCGCTCTCCTCCAACAATGATCCCTAGGATATTAGCTGTCAGCCTCTTCCTTCTCGCCGCGAGCTTCGCCGCGCCGCATTTTGCGAGTGCTGACACGGTTTGCACATCTGTTAATCAGCCTTGCATTAATCCGGGAGGGATTAGTGGAACCTGTGATGCGAATATGATTTGCCAGGCGACACAGAGTCAGTGTCAGCGGCAAGGCATAAATACATTATGTATAACAACTTCAGGTGTTAACGGTACATGTAATGCCTCGGGAGCTTGTGTACCTACATCTACGACAGTAACAAACCCCCCGTCTGGACAAACTATTACACTCATCAATCCTTTGGGGTCAGGAGGCACAGCTAGCTCTTTCGTCTCAAGCATTATGGACCTTGTAATACGCATTGGGAGCATCGTTATTATCTTCATGCTCATCTACGTCGGTTTCCTTTTCGTAATGGCTCGTGGAAACGATGCAAAACTAAGTGAAGCGCGAAAAGCACTACTTTGGACTATTGTGGGCGCGCTGATTCTCCTTGGGGCGAAGGCTATTGCACTGGGAATTGAAGCGACCGTACAAGCACTATCAACTGGTACATAATATGACGTTCAAAGATTTTGTTGGAAATGGCGATAGTGGTCTCATCGGCACTGTTGATTCAATCATTGTTCCGATTATTTTCGCACTAACCTTTCTTGTATTTATTTATGGGGTAGTGAAGTATTTCTTCCTTAACGGGGATGATGAAGGCAAACGCACTGAGGGTAAGCAGTTTGTCTTGTGGGGGCTCCTTGGTATGGTTGTTTTATTTAGCGTCTGGGGGCTCGTGAATCTTTTGTTATCCACGCTCGGGATATCGCCCTCCTAGAGCGCGTGTCATACTAACCTCATCAATATGAAAACAATCACCCGTCTCGCGCTCACAGCTGCAGCATTTATTACTCCCGTGGTCGCAGTTGCTCAGACGACTATCGGTGGGAGCGTTTCAAGTACGGGCGGCTTCTTAGGTATCTCCTGGGGCACTGGCGGTGCGATGTGTACAAATAACTTATGTTCGATAGCGAATACCTTTCTTTACCTCATCAACAACGTGCTTGTGCCTCTCCTTTTCGCGATTGCGTTTATCGTCTTTCTGTATGGGGTATTTAAGAAGTACATCTGGAGCAAGGGAGACGCTGGAGCTGTCGACGAGGGTCACATGCTCATTCTCTGGGGTATTATCGGCTTTGTGATAATGATCTCAATCTGGGGTCTTGTGAATGTGGTAGCAAACACATTTGGGCTCGCGGGATACAGCGCTCCTCGAACTCCTACCTCGTATCCAACACCATAAGTACATGAAAAAAATCCTGCGTATTTCGGGTATCTCACTCAGCGTTGCGGTTATGTTTTCACCAATACTCGTCGCTGCCGCTGGTATTAATACGACCTATATCAAGGGCTACAGCGACAGCATAGTTGGGATCATCAACAACATTCTGGTTCCGCTTTTAATAGCTGTTGCCTTCATAGTCTTCCTGTGGGGAATATTTAAGTATTTTATCTATGGGGCAGACAATGATACAGAGCGTGCCACCGGGAGACAGTGGGCGATCTGGGGAATTATTGGTTTTGCAATCATCTTTTCGTTGTGGGGTCTTGTGAATCTCTTAATGGGTACACTTGGACTCCAAAGGGAAGCAGTCCCTGCTTACCCAACAATCGGTACAGGCACAAGCGGAAATAGTACAGGCAATAACACAGGTACGAGTGGCGTAACAGGACCAGGAACTTTTGGAAGCAGTAATACCAGTACAGGTCCAGGAATAACAGGACCTGGTACAGCAGGTGCTGCATTATTGCCCTTAGGCGCAAACTGTACAAGCAGTCCCAATGGCTGTGCCTCTGGCTTCTGTGTGCCAGGCGATGGAGGGTCATTCTGCTCCACTAGCTCCACAGGTGGAACACAAATTCAAGGCGTCACTTGTACGAACGGACAAGTGTATGACTCGGATTCAGGAACGTGTGTTGATTCGGTTTCGGGTAGCACAGGATCAACCTGTGGAACGGACGGCAATCCCTGCTAAGCTATCCACACGTCGCATAAGAGGTCGTTGACCAAAGCCTTATAAAAGCTAGAATTAACCTGTTATTCACTTATCTATATTATGAAAAAAGCAATTGCCTTGACCTTCGCTGTTAGTACACTCGCTCTCCCATTTATCGCAAGCGCCGCAACGATCAATAACGTCTCTGACGTAGGACAGTTCATCATCAACATTATTAACAACATTATCGTTCCAGTACTCTTCGCGGTAGCGTTCATCGTCTTCCTTTGGGGAGTCTTCCAAACGTTTATCCTCGGACAGGGTTCTGACGATGCTAAGGAGAAGGGTAAGAGTCTGATGCTCTGGGGACTCATCGGCTTCTTCGTAATGGTTTCCATATGGGGACTTGTCAACATTCTCACTGGTACGATTAGCTTCGGTAACAATTCTGGTATAACTGGCGGTACACCAAAGGCGCAGTTTAATGTAGGTCAGTAGTACTAAATGCGAGTACTGAACGCGTTTCTAGATAAGGTTGTTGTTCAGATCATCAACCCGATCATCCTCCTTCTGGTAGCGGCAGCGTTCATCGTCTTCCTCTGGGGTGTGTTTGAGTTTGTGGTAAATGCTGCTGACGAGACTAAGCGTTCAGAAGGGAGGCGTGCGATCTTCTGGGGTCTTATCGGGCTCACCATCATGTTTGGAGCATATGGGATCATCAACTTAGCGCTCGGGACGTTTGACCTTGGTACCTATCAAAATAAAACATACGTTGCGCCAAAGTAGCATGTTCTGAAAAAGAAAAGCCCCGCAGGATGCGGGGCTTTTTGGTTGTCGCCACGAGGGCGACGAAAGATCATTTCGGCGTGAATGCGTACCCGAAAGTGCGAAACAGATTAGCGTCGTTGTAGACGTAGTACCCAACGACTTCTCCGTTTTTCGTAATGGATTCGATTCTATGACCATCGCCCTCCACAGTGATTCCCCCCATTCCGAGAGGAAGTGTCAGGAATTCCGATTTCGAGTTTGCTGGTAGGTTAAGTTTCGGCCACGTTTTTTCCGGCGTCCGCGTAAGCGGTGTCGGCAGCCAGCGAACTTGGGGACCAGCATCAGCATTGGATTGTCGCTGTTCGTCTTTTTTACTCCATTGAACATACGTTTCCACCGGGCCATAAGGGCTTATTACTAGAAAACTACCAAGTATTATCCCACCGATGATTCGCGTCCACCGTTTATAGGAAGGTTTCTTTTGCTCGCGAAGCTCAGTAGCCGTTGTTCTGCTGCTAGACATTTCCTGGTCATAATTCATGACTTACCCCCTTTGCCGCCTTGACCCAAAAAGCTTGCAACAGCGGCTGCCATTTCTCCCTCGACAACATTCAATTGCATCGTGGCGTTACCTGAGGTAACAAGCGCGCGGTCCAACATTTCCTTCACCTGCTTGACGGTAATGATCTTATTCTTGAGCATTTCCGCCAAGTCGGCTTGGCTTATGCCGAGCAGTCCTGTTGCAATTTCATTCATCTTCCTTGCTTCGCTTATGGCGTCAATTGCTTCTTGCACTTTTGGTGCCAGTATGACTTTGTCGATTGCAATCGCGGCGGTTGAATACCCGAATTTCTTCTCAAACTCTTCTGGTGTTGCAGTACCGACGCCGGTAATTGCGGGAGTGTCCCGAAAATCCTTGTTCAAGTCGATTCCGATTTGCTTGATTTTGGATGCAGCCTCTTCCGCGTCAATTTCCGACAGCTTTGTTATGAGGTAGCTGTCGATGAAGGCAATATTACCTTCCTCGACCACTTCTTTGTCGACGCCAACAGCGTTTTCGAGAAATTTCAAACTGGCGTTGTAGAAGAGTCTGCCCTCAATTGTTATTGCAGAGGATTTGGTAGGTGTCGTGAGGGTAAATTCACGGGTGATTACTCGCAGAGAGTAAGTGCCATTCGCGTTGCGTTCTTCCCATGGCAACGCCATGTGAAATCCCGGACCATAGGTGACCATTTCAGCATCGCCCGGCTTGAAACTGTTGAGGGTGACGTAGCCAGTGTACTCAGGATTAGAGACGATCATGCGCGGCAGGAGTAGGCTTAAGACCCAAATCCCGACAACGTACCCAATCGTCCCACCAATAAGTGGGTGGTCCAATCTTCCTCCAACATACAGGAGCGCGAAGAGTGGAACGCAAATCACTAATGCGCTAATCACCATGTTGACCATCCAGCGAAATGCCCAGTCACGGCTCGTCACGGAATCTCGCGGCTTTTCGATCTGGATATCTACGGGATTAAATCTGCCTGCATTCGTAGCTGAGGACATTCGATGCTCCTTTCGGTTGGTTTTATTGCATTGAGTATTCGTAAGGCAATGTTCCGCCCTCTGTTATACATAATACAGGAAACCACGCATTTGTCAAGTCTTGAGGAGAGCCAAAAGATGGACTAAACAGGGCGTATATACAGTTCCATTTAGCGCAAAATTGATTATACAACTGTCTTAATAAAACCTGAGAAAAAAGTGCTGTGGGAGAGACTCGAACTCTCAACCCGTGAGGGACTAGCTCCTAAGGCTAGCGCGTATACCAATTCCGCCACCACAGCTCTGGGTGAACTATAACAAAATTATGTCTTATTGGTGGTCACGCATAAATCTCTGCTGAGATTTTGCGCGACCCCGTCTCGGCACCTTCGTGCCTTCGACCTGCACAACTCGCTGTCACTCGTTGTGCACCTACCTGGGCTCGAACCAGGGACCGTCTCCTTAAGAGGGAGCTGCTCTACCAGCTGAGCTATAGGTGCAGATGAACTTTCATAATCTAACATACTTGTGCCGAGAGTGGGACTCGAACCCACACGCCGCTTTTACGCAGCAAGAGATTTTAAGTCTCTGGCGTCTACCATTCCGCCATCTCGGCTCTTTTGAAGATAGTAGCATTTCTGTTACTCTAGAGACATGGCCAGGTGGTGAAGTGGTAACACAGGGGACTGCAAATCCTCGACGCGCGGGTTCAATTCCCGCCCTGGCCTC
>JAQBQV010000008.1 GCA_028286825.1 Parcubacteria group bacterium | reverse complement strand
CCTCTGTCTTCGAATTCTCCGAGCACTGCGTTGATAGTTTTTAAATCAATCATATGGAATATGTATGTCGCACTTTATAAAGAAGGCCCCATACGGGGCATTCAGGTAGGGTAAGTATACCAAAAAGGGCCGCGGTGTCAAATGAAACGCCGCCCTCCTTCAAGGGCGGCGCAGTTACGCTTCAAGACTCGTCGTTACCCTTGCTTCCTGAAGGACTTTTCGACCAGCTTGAGGAGCTTATCTGCTGTTTGTCTGCGGGTCAGCCCGAGCTTGGTCTCGATTCCGCGAAGCTCCTGGTTGGTTTCGCTACTGGGTGTAGCAACGTACTTCATCGCTAGCTGCCCATACTGGAGAACCAGTACGTCGCTGCGGCTTGTGTCAGTGCGCGACATCATCATTCTCCATTTGCAAAAAGTGAGCGATTCCCAGCTGAACTGCCAATAGGCCCATGTCAGCTCGTCCGTGAAGTTCACGGCGCCATTCGTTGTCGCGACCTGCTCTCGCAAGTGCACGACTAAGAATGTTGAATTGATCGATCGTCGTATTGTGCAATCGCGTGCGCGACGCATCTGCTTGGGCAAACTCTTCAGCACTCGCTACCGAGTCTGGAGTGCCAGTAGCGATAAGCGCCTCCTGCATGCGCATCACATCGGCTGCATATCGACACGAGTACTTGATGAGTTCATTGAAAAGCTGCTCCAGCGTCGGGTCTCCCTTGCAGAGCGCCCGTAAGGCTTGTTCGCTAATCACGGGTAAAAGCTCCTTCAGATGGGTTTCGGCACTCTGGATAGCATGCGGGTATTGCTCCCGAAGCGTGGGGGCTTTCTCGCTTGCTGGCATTTTTTCATTGAATGACATTATATTCCTTCCTAAGGTCCTATATTACTATACCGCATATATCATGAGTAGGCAAATTAACCAAAAAAATTTATCTATACTATCTCTTCCGTTAATAAAAGTGTGAATGCTCCTCTTTATACTTATAAGAAGCGCTATACTTATGCTATATGCACGTTTCGGAAGCGGAACTTAAAGAGTTCATTGTCGACTCTGGCCTCGTCGCAAAGAAAGATATAGACGCGGCTGAAGTTGAGGCGAAAGAAAAAGAGCAATCGCTCGGTGACATTCTTGTGTCGCGCGGCTCTTTGACTGAAGACGCGCTTCGTCGCATTCAGGCGTATGTGCTCGGCATCCCTTTTGTAAACCTCAAAGATCATAAAGTAGAGCCAAACATTCTCGCGATGATTCCGGAACCCATTGCCCGCACCCACAATATTATTGCGTTTCGTAAGGACGGCGAAACCCTTGAAGTTGCAATGCTCGACGTTGATGACCTCGCCTCAATTGACTCGGTACGTAAGAAAACAGGGCTCAAGATTCTTCCACGCCTCACTGACACTGAGAGCATCAGGTCAGCCCTCGTTCAGTACCAGAAATCGCTGAAAGATGAGTTCGGCGACATCATCTCTACTGAGGCCGGGAAGATTAGTGTCATAAAAGAAGGGGCTGACGATTTGTCAGGTGATGATCTTAAGAAAATGGCGGAGGACCTCCCGATCGTACGTATTGTCGACACGCTGCTTAAGCACGCCATTGTTCAAGGCGCGTCAGATATTCACATTGAGCCAATGGAAACTGAAGTGCTCGTTCGGTATCGCATCGACGGCATTCTCCACGATGCGATGACCCTTCCTGCAACGGCTGCACCAGGCATCGTTGCCCGCATCAAGGTTCTGTCGAACCTGAAACTTGATGAAAAGCGATTGCCTCAAGACGGACGATTCAAAATGGAGACTGAGGCCGATCGTGTTTCGTTCCGCGTGTCGATTCTCCCAACGTTCTTTGGCGAGAAAACGGTTATGCGTTTACTTCGAGAGACTGGGGAAGGCTTCACACTTGAAGCACTGGGCCTCCACGGCGAGAACATGGAGCGCATTCATCATGCGCTTAAGCAAACAACTGGCATCATTCTTGTTTCAGGACCTACCGGTAGCGGTAAGACGACCACACTCTACACCATGCTCGATATCTTGAATCAGCCAGATGTAAACATTTCTACGGTCGAAGACCCGATCGAATACCAAATGAAGCGAGTCAATCAGACACAGGTCAATCCTCAGATTGGATTCACCTTCGCAAACGGACTCCGATCCCTGGTGCGCCAGGACCCTGACATCATCATGGTAGGAGAAATTCGCGATAGCGAGACCGCCTCACTCGCGATCAACGCGGCTCTTACCGGTCACCTCGTGCTTTCTACTATTCACACTAACAGCGCCTCAGGAGCAATACCTCGCCTTATCGATATGGGAGTGGAGCCTTTCCTTCTCGTGTCGACACTCCGCATTGTGATCGGCCAACGCCTCGTACGTAAGCTGACCGATAATAAGGCGCCCTACAAACTTGATAAAGCTATGCGCGACAAGATCGGTACCGACGAGCAGTTCGGTGTTGCCTTCAAGGCACTTGAGGACGAAAAAATTGTTAAACAAGGATCAAGCCTTGACGACATTCCTTTTTATCACCCTGTGCCGTCGCCCGAGTTTGAAGACGGCTATAAAAGTCGTATTGGTATCCATGAAGTTCTGGCCGTAACACCCTCCATTCGCGACATTATTTTGAAAGTCAGTACCTCAGATGCGATAGAAGCGCAGGCAAAGAAAGAAGGGATGCTTTCAATGTTTGAAGATGGCCTCTATAAAGCCGCTCGCGGGATCACATCGGTCGAAGAGGTACTTCGTGCAATCACTGAATAATATGCGATTTAAAGCCACCATTCGTAAACAAGGCGCCCCCGACGAAGTACGGGACGTTGAGGCTGAGTCGCGCTTCAAAGTCTACGACGAAATCCGTAAAGAAGATGGATTTGTCGTTTCGATCACTGAAGAGAAGCCGTTCCATTTTGATATCAATCATTTCAATATCACGCTCGGCACAGGCGTAAAACGTGCTGAGATTATCCGCCTCGCTCGCAATCTTGCCGCAATGCTCTCAGCCGGCCTCTCGATCTCTCGTGCACTCTCCGTTATTGAGCGCCAATCCAGTAATAAAAACCTCAAGAAGGTTGCGGCAGGGCTTGCTGAATCGGTGAAGAGTGGTGCGTCGTTCCATGAAGCACTCACTGCGTATCCGAAAGTATTTCCTGCATTATTTATTGCCATGGTGCGCGCGGGCGAAGAGTCGGGATCGCTCGCTGATTCACTGACGGTCGTTGCGCTCCAAATGAATCGCTCAGAAGAGCTTACGCGTAAGGTGCGCGGGGCGATGATTTACCCGTCAATCGTTATCACCGCCGTTTTCATAGTTGGCATTTTAATGCTCATTTATGTGGTTCCGACTCTCACTAGTACCTTTACTTCGCTTGGCGTAAAAGTACCGCTTGCAACGAGAATCATTGTTGCCATGTCAAACTTCATGGTTCATAACGTCACAATCGTTTTTCTGATTATTCTTGCACTAGCAGTCAGTGGGTTCTTCTTCTTCAAATCAAAAATGGGGAGCCGATGGCTACTTGCCTTCGCGCTTCACATGCCGGTTGTTGGAGAATTGGTACGGGAGACGTACACCGCGCGGGCAGCACGCACTCTTTCGTCACTTCTCTCAGCGGGTGTGCCGATTCTCGACGCTCTCGGGATCACTCAAGAGGTGGTACACGCCGAGTCTTTTGCTGCGGTGATTGGTGACGCCTTGAAACACGTTCAAAAGGGAGAACTGCTTTCTCTCTCATTCGCTGAACACACAAAACTGTACCCAATTCTAATGAGCGACATGCTCGCTGTGGGGGAGGAGACCGGCAAGGTCTCAGAAATGCTCAAACAGATTGCAGAATTTTATGAAAGCGACGTATCAGAAAAAACAAAAGACCTTTCGACTATCATAGAACCGGTACTTATGGTCTTCATTGGTGTCTTTGTCGGTATCTTTGCTGTCTCGATGATCGCACCGATTTATCAGCTCTCCTCGGCGATCTAACATGAAAGCGTCACGCGGATTTTCATTGATCGAAATCGTAGTCTCGGTGTTCATATTAGGCGTGATGCTGTTACTCCTTCAAGCAGTAACGCGAAATAACGTACTCGTACGCACGGGCCGGTATGAAGGTATCGCCCTTTCAATCGCGCGCAATAAACTAGAGAGCGTCAGAAGTGGTGGCTATACGAGCGTTCCCGCAACTGGATCTTTCTCCGACAGCCTTACCAGTTCGCTTCCTCTGGGAGCAACAGCCCTGATTACAACCAGCGCTTTTAATGCAAAAACGAAGCAGGTAACTATTGATGTCTCATGGAGGGACTCGAATCTGACTTCAACAACGAGTGTGTCGCTCTCGACACTCATCACTCAGGTCGGCGGCCTGCCATGATTCGCCCAAACTACGCTCGTAGCCCGCTAGGATTTACGCTTATTGAAACAGTGATGGTAGCTGCGCTTGCTGCGTGTCTTATGATTGCTGTTGGGTTACTCATTTTAATGTTCGGGAAAATCTCGAGCTATGACCGAGCCGTATCACTATCCTCAGGCTCAGCAACTGCAGTGATGCACGAACTCGGCTCACTGGTGCTGCCCGCAGACGCTGTCATTTCGTCTCGTGCGTTTGGCGGTACGACCTACACCTCGTCAGCGAGCGTCCTCGTGCTCGAGATTCCTTCGATCGATTCATCGGGAGCAGTGATCTCAAGCACGTACGATTATGCGGTGTTTTATGTGAGCGGCACGAGTGCCTATCGCATCTTGAGCGTGAATGCATCCAGTAAGCGTGCATCCGGAACAAAACTTTTGAGCAGCACAATTAATAGTCTTTCCTTTGCCTATAACAACACGGACGCCAGCCAAGTAGATACGGTAACCGCTGACGTGCAAACGCGAATACAGGTAAAACAAGACGTTGTTTCAGATCATCGTTCTGGACAGTTTCAATTACGTAACCATTAGCACTTACTATATATGTACAACTCCCACACACTCCAAACGCGCGGTTACATACTGTTGTTGTCGCTAATCTTTCTGGGAATTTTTTTCGTAATCGCTAGCGCCTATGTGAGCTCCATTACAAGCTCACTAAAGAACGCGCGATACGCCGTACAAAGTACGGCAGCCCTTTCACTCGCGGAAGCGGGCATAGACAAAGCAGCGTACGAGTTGAATCAAAATCCGTCCTACACTGGTGAAACAGACACCCCTCTTGGGGGAGGGACGTTTACCGTGACCACCGCTACTATCGACTCCGGTACCAAAAGGATCACTGCAGTGGGTTACATACCTAATCGACTAAACCCGATAGTGAAAAAAACCGTTGTTGCAAATGTGGGACTGGGGGACGCGACAGTAGCGTTTCACTACGGTATCCAATCTGGTGAGGGAGGATTCACGCTTAGCAACTCGTCAAAAATAATAGGGAATGTATTCTCAGGCGGCGCAGTGATTGGGAGCGGGGGTAATTATATTTATGGAGACGTGGTCTCCTCGGGGCCAAGCGGGCTCGTCTACGGAATTCATGCGACCAGTTCTGTATACGCACACACGATTGGTTCGGCGGGCGTAGCTACTGTCGTCGACAAAAACGCCTACTATACGACCAAGACAAATACCACCGTCAGCGGAACATCCTACCCGGGCAGCGTCGACCAGGACGCCGTGCCGTTACCTATCTCCGACGCACAGATTAGCGACTGGGAAAACCAGGCGGAGGCGGGCGGCCTCGCAACCTGTTCAAGCGGAACCTATCAAATCTCCTCTGGCTCCGTGACGATTGGCCCATTGAAGATCCCGTGCAATTTTGTCGTGTCTGGCTCTGCTGTGGTTACTGTTGCAGGGCATATTTGGGTCACGGGCAATATTACGATTCAAAACTCTTCACTCATTAAAATGTCACCTAGCCTCGGGGCAACTAATGTGGCTATCATTGCTGATAATCCCGCAGACCAACTTACTGGCAGCCTCGTCTCTGTGAGAAATACTGCATCGTTTCAAAACTCAGGAACATCAGGATCGTATGTATTTTTGATCTCTCAAAATAAAAGCGCCGAGAATGGTGGCTCTGTGACCGCGATCGATCTCGGCAATAGCGCGAGTGCACTCGTGGCATATGCAGCGCACGGTCTCATTCCTCTTGCTAATAGCGTGTCACTGAAAGAAGCCACGGCGTACAAAATCACTCTGCAAAACACAGCGAGTGTTACCTATGATACTGGGCTTCCTAGTGCCGTGTTTGAATCCGGACCAGGAGGTTCGTGGGTCTTTGATCGAGGCAGTTACGTAATTGTTCCGTAACTATCGCTTGAGTGATTGATAGACCGACGGGTTTTCAAGGCCAAGTGCCCACAACGATATTCCCTGAAGTTTGTAATGCTTAACGAGGGCGATTTTATCAGCAACACTTCGCGCGTTTTCATACCACACGGTATAGGGTATGCCTTTTTCTTTGTAGTAAATCGAAGGTGCTTTGTAGGTGGGGTCATAGTAATACGGAGCTTTCGGATACTTCGTGAGCAACTTTGAAAGCTCGGTGTACCCACCAATACCGACTAGTTTTCCAGTGAAATCATTCCACTTCCAGTAATAGAGTGGGACACCCAGTGAGAGCTTCGCCGCGGGAATATGGAGAAGCGAGTAGTTAAGCACGCGCACGAGCCAGGGGAATTCAACCACAGGCCCGGTCGACTCAGGGTCGTCATAGCTCATTACACTTATAAAGTCAGCGCTCGCGGCAAGCGCGTCATAGTCGTACGCGCCAATCAAGTTCACCCATAGTTTGCCCTTGTAGTCGGTCGGTACATCAGATACTTTTGACACAACTGCGACCGAAAGCAGGAGCCCCATTCTATGCAGCTCTGTTGCCGCTTCGTCAACAAAAGCAGAGTAATCGTCTTTATACGCCACGGGGATCTGTTCAAAATCGAGTTGCCAGCCGACGTACCCACATCTTTGAGCCTCCTCAATCAGCGTGGCAATCGCTGTTCGCCGCTTCAGCGGGTCACTGAGAATACTCACTGTGGTACTCGCGTTAAAAGCGCCATTGGTCACGAGCGGCATAATGCTGATTTTATTGGCATGAGCGAATGCGATCAGATCTTCCGAAAGAGATCCGCCGACTGACCCGTCTCCAAAGATGACATACGATTGAGGCGCGAAGACGTCAACATATGCGGCATGCTCAAAGAAGTCTTTTTTATGCGCTGGGGTGTCGGTGTAATAGAACAGTCGCGAATACTGGTAGGTAGGAGTGGGAGCTGTTTGTGCTGTAAGAGGGAGGCCCACCAGAGCCACGAGTATACCTGTGTACAAAAATCTCCTCATATCTCTCTAGTATACTGTCCCTATGCTTATAGTTGCCAATTGGAAAGCGTATGTCGATGATTTTACGAAGGCGAAGCGCCTGGTCTCAACCGCCAAGCGGCTCAGTCGAACAAGCAAAAACAGTATGGTGCTTGCACCATCAGGTCCTTTTATTGGGGCGCTTGCTCCTGGCAATAAGTCGACGATTGCCTTTGCTGCTCAGGACGTTTCCCTCTCTACTGGAGGCGCTCAAACTGGTGAAGTCACAGCTGGGATGTACGCAGTTCTCGGTGCCACGTATGCCATTATCGGCCACTCAGAGCGACGAGCTCTCGGCGACACTGACAGCATCGTTGCCGAGAAGCTCGCGCGCGCGCTGGCTCATGGACTCACTCCCATCCTCTGTGTCGGGGAACACGAGCGTGATGGAGAAGGTCGCTATCTCAGCATTCCGCGCGAACAGATTACCTCAGCGCTCAGAATGCTTACGGTCAAGGAACGGTCAAAAGTTATTATTGCCTATGAACCGTTGTGGGCAATTGGTAAGTCAGCAATAGATGCAATTCGCCCTAATGATCTTGCAGAGATTGTTCTCTATATCCGCAAAGTGTTAGCCGAACTATTGCCCGGCAAAAGTTCTTCTCGCTCAATAATTCTCTATGGAGGTTCTGTTGAGCCGGGCAACATTCGCGAATTAGCTCGAAACGGAGGAGTGAACGGCTTTCTCATAGGGCACGCAACAGTCGATTCAGAGACGTTTACTGAGCTTGTAAAACAGTTGTCGTAGTTCGCCATGCTGCGCGATGCTCACATTCTTCCCAATACTCCCGTACTCGTTCGTGCTGGGTTGAACGCACCCATTGAGCACGGAAGAGTTGCTAATGATTATCGCTTACGTCGCGCGCTCCCAACGCTTATGTATTTAAGCAACATCGGCGCAAGAGTAATTGTCATTAGCCATATTGGAGAAGAGGGAACTGAGACCTTAGCGCCCATAGCGGCGGCGCTCGGTTCACTTATCTCGAATGTAACGTTCTTCCCTGAATCCATTGGGCTACACGTGCGAGACGCGATTCGCAATATGGCACCAGGGCATATTTTGGTACTTGAAAACCTTCGTCGAAACCCAGGGGAAGTAGGGAATGACGAAGCCTTTGCTAAAGAATTAGCGTCACTCGCGGATTTTTTTATACAAGATGCATTTGATACCTGCCATAGAAAACACGCATCGATTGTTGGCGTCCCTCAATTTCTTCCTTCCTACATGGGCCTCTTGGTCGAAGAAGAGATTGCCGAGCTTAATGGCGCACTACGACCGACAGCACCTTCACTCGCTGTCATTGGTGGAGCAAAGTTCAGTACCAAGGAACCAGTGCTCACAGCACTTCTCAAAAAATATGACCACGTCTTTGTAGGCGGGGCACTTGCTAACGATTTCACCAAAGCCTCCGGCGTTGAGGTAGGGAGGTCCCTTGTCTCAAACGCCGATCAAGCGGGAATCACTAAATTACTTACCCACCCGAGACTCGTGATACCAGTCGACTTTCTTGTAGCAATGGGAGAAGAACGAAGAGATCAAGCGCGCGTAGCCCTTCCGGGAGACATTCATCCTAACGAAATCATTCTCGACCACGGTCCGGGGACGGCGGCGCTCCTACAAGAGCTCGCCGTACATGCAAAAACAGTGTTATGGAACGGGCCGGTTGGGAAGTATGAAAATGGCTTTACAGACGGTACGAATGCGTTCGCCCGCGCGGTTGCTACCAGTAGTGCGCGCTCAGTAATCGGCGGGGGCGATACTATCGCTGCAATTGAACAACTCGGACTCTTGTCCAAATTCTCTTTCGTCTCAACGGGTGGCGGCTCAATGCTCGACTTCCTTGCAAAGGGAACATTGCCAGGTATCGAGGTACTCGAACCTCACGCAAATGCCTGACGAATTTTGTCAGCAATTTTTTCGGATTCACCTGAAGAATATGTTCTGCCTTGCCAGTGCTTGAATCCATCACTGACATAGCGGGGGATCACATGAATATGAAGATGGAAGACGGCCTGCCCGGCAGGTGCTTCGTTATTTATATGAATGTTTATGCCATCAGCGGAAAGCGCCTCCTGAAGAGCTTTCGCCACCTTCCGAACAGATTCCAACGTTAAGCTAAATGTTTCAGGATCAACGTCGAAAATATTGCGCACAGCCTTTTTTGGAACAACAAGAGTGTGTCCAGGATTAATTGGATGAGCGTCAAGAAAAGCAAGAGTGTGTTCATCTTCGTACACAATCTGGGCCGGGACTTCTCGTCTAATAATTTTTGAGAAAATAGTGTCTTCCATGGCAGAAGTATACAATAGTGAACACCATGTTTCCGCTCCACGACCCATTAGTCGACACACTCCGCGAAGAGCTTAGGGGTTATGACGATCTCACCGCATCACTTCTGGCGCGTCGTGGGATTACCACAAGGGCTGAGGCAGAGCAATTTTTAAATCCCTCCTACGAAACACACCTGCATGACCCGCTTCTGATGACCGACATGAGAAAGGCGGCAGAGCGTTTTGCGCGTGCGATTGTAACAAAAGAAAAAATCGCAGCATGGACTGATTACGATTGCGACGGCATTCCCGCCGCGGCCCTACTCTATGATTTTTTAAAAAAGGTTGATGCAAATTTTGAAAATTATATTCCTCATCGCCACAACGAAGGGTACGGCGTAAGCATTCCGGGCATCGAGAAATTGGCAGCAAATGGTGTAACTCTTATTGTCACTGCTGATTCTGGCATCACAGACGTAGCCGCGATCACGCGCGCAAACGAGCTTGGGATGGAAGTGATTGTGACTGATCACCATCTGCCGCTTGAAGAGGGGTTGCCTCCGGCATATGCCGTACTGAATCCAAACGCACGTGCTGATGAGACCTATCCATTTAAAAGTCTCTGCGGAACTGGTGTTGCGTGGAAATTGGTTTGCGCGACGCTCGCTGTTGAACCAACACTTCGAGAGAAGCTACCCGTTGGGTGGGAGAAGTGGCTTCTCGATATGGTCGCGCTAGCAACCGTTGCTGATATGGTCCCACTACTCGGAGAAAATCGACTCCTCGTTACCTACGGCCTCCTTGTTATGCGTAAGTCACCGAGGCTTGGTCTTCAAAAACTATGCCGCGCGACACGCGTGAATCAACGTTTCATCAATGAAACTGATATCGGTTTTATGATCGCTCCTCGCGTCAACGCAGCAAGCCGCATGGGAGAAGCGCGCGACGCGTTTCAACTCTTCACCACAACCAGTGAAACCGAGGCTGACGAACTTGCAAAGAAATTAGAGAAATTAAACCGAAGTCGTAAGGCCGAAGCCGGCGCAATTACGCGAGCGGTGCATACGAGACTCAAAGAGCGCGGAGACATGCGTTCTGTCATTGCACTCGGTGACCCAGATTGGCGACCTTCACTTTTGGGACTTGTCGCGAACACCATTGCAGACGAATTTGAACGCCCCGTTTTCTTGTGGGGTCGCGAAGGTAATATGAGTTTAAAAGGTTCAGTACGGAGCGGAGGCGACACGCATATTCTTGAACTTATGCGTACGTCTGAAAACGCATTCGCGCAATTTGGCGGACACGCGAAAGCCGGCGGTTTCACTGTCGTTGATACCGAAATCTTTTTTCTTGAAGATCGTCTAGTTGAAGCATATTCAAAACTAGTGACAAACCAAACTCAAGACCTCTCTTCACACGCTGATGCAGAGATCACACCGGCCGACGCGACGGTCTCGTTCCTTAAAAGCGTTGAGCGCCTTGCCCCGTTTGGTATGGATAACCCAAAGCCAGTGTTCTTGATGCGTGATGTGGTTGTAAAAGAGATTTCACGCTTCGGTAAAGTAGGGGAGCACCTTAAGTTAAAACTGCTTGCAGATGATCATGGGTGGAACACGATCGACGCCGTGACCTTTTTTACGAAAGGGAAGATGGCTCGCGTTGCTGACGCGCTTGCTCCCAATTCAAGCGTAAACATCTTGGGCCACCTCGAGCGTGACACCTTCGCAAAAGGCTCACCGGTCCGCATCCGCCTTCTCGACCTGCGCCCCGCTTAGCCGAGCCGGTGTATAGTTAAGATCATGCATTTCACGATTCACGGCGACGGTGGCTCAAGAGGGAACCCGGGACCAAGTGGGGCGGGCGCGACGATTCACGACGCGAAGGGTGAGCTCGTCGCTACCGTCTCACAATTTCTTGGTACACGCACCAACAACTTTGCAGAATACGAAGCGGTGATTCTCGCTCTTGAGACACTTTTTAAAATTTTAAAAGGGGAGACGAGTAAAGCAGAAGTTTCGGTTAAAATGGACAGTGAGCTTGTTGTGAAACAGATGAAGAAAATTTATAAAGTGAAGCATCCCGCCCTCAAAGAACAGAACGCTCGGTTAACCAAAGCCATGGAACCATTTGGTAAAGTCACATTCACACACGTCTACCGCGAAGAGAACGGTGAAGCCGACGCGCTTGCAAACGAAGCAATGGATCGCGGAGCATGAGCTTACTCGTTTCTATTTGTGGAGGATTTGCATCTGGAGTGTTTTTGCGATCACTCTTTTTTGATAGTTGGTACCTAATTATTTTTTTTGTTTTTATTGCAGCGCTTTTGGGCGCTGTTACTTTTTTAAAACCGCGCCAATTGTATGTGCTTGCATTGCTATTTTTTCTCTCGTGCTCGCTCGGCATGCTCCGCACGTCGGTGACTGATTCGCCGTTACCGCAAAAGTTTGCAACTCATTTGAAAGAGCGCGTTGCATATCAGGGCGTGGTGGTTGCGGACCCTGATGTGCGCGACAGTAATCAACGCGTCGAGATCGAGATATCGCGGGGAAGAGAGAAAACAATCATGCTTGCTGTTGCGCCGCGGTCGCCTGAACTCATGGTTGGCGATCACGTATGGGTCTCGGGCACGCTTGACGTGCCGCAACCATTTGAGACCGATGGTGGTCGTGTTTTTCGTTATGACAAATATTTGGAACGTGACGGTGTCCGCTTCATTCTTAACTTCGCCTACATTCGGATCGATTCGCCGGCACCATGGTACTCACTTCCTGCGGCCCTCGCGCGCGTTAAGCACACATTTCTAAACGGAGTACGAACGTCGCTACCCGAGCCATACGCATCACTTGCCGGCGGCGTCGTGATAGGAGGGAAGTCGGGTCTTGGCACTGATCTTAAAAATGATTTCATACGTAGCGGCTTGATCCAGATTATTGTGCTCTCGGGTTACAACGTCATGGTTGTCGCCGAATGGGTCATGTCGCTACTCGCTCTTACCAAACTGCCGAAACGTTTACGTGCTGTCGCGGGTGCTGTCGCACTTCTCCTGTTTGTGGGGATCGCTGGCTTCTCGGCTACTGCACTTAGAGCTGCGCTCATGGCGTGCATTGCACTTTACGCTCGCGCGACTGGAAGAACGTATGCAGCAGGTCGCGCATTACTTGTCGTAATTCTTCTCATGCTTATGTGGAATCCACTTTACCTAGTCTTTGATCCCGGCTTCGGCCTCTCGGTCACTGCCACTGCTGGACTCATCTGGCTTGCGCCAATCATTGAGCAGAGCCTGCAGCGTTTTCAAAAATCTTCCGCATCGAGCGTTTTTTGGATTAGCGCCATAGCAACCACACTCGCCGCACAGAGCGCCGTGCTCCCACTTCTTCTCTACGACACGGGGAATCTTTCCCTCGTGGCAATCCCAGCTAATTTGATCACGTCTCCCATAGTCCCACTCGCAATGGGCCTCTCCGCGCTCGCTGGAATTGCGGGTATGGTGTTCGGCCACCTTGTACCAATTATGAGTATTGTGACCGGGTATCCGGCGTACCTCGCTAACGCATACCTTATATATGTAGCGCAAAAGGCTGCTGAACTTCCGTTCGCAGCCTTTACACTTCCTCTTTTCCCGTTTTGGCTCGTCCTTGCCGCTTATGCGGCGCTCGTCTTCTTCGCTTCGTCAAAACGTTTTTCGACAACACCCCAATTAAGATTCGCAAAGAAGGCGTCAATATAATTTTTCTTTTCAGTAGGGACGTAGTCGACCATGTATGCGTGCTCCCAGAGGTCGAGCGCGAGCAAAATAGGGCAGCCGGTCAATTGTCCTACTTCATGATCAGCCACAAAGGTGGTGTGTATAGTGTTCGCGTGAGTGTCAGCATATACAACCACCCATCCTATACCGCGCGTGCCGGCCACTGACTTGATGTGCGCAATGAAGTTTTCGCCGCTGCCGTACTTCTCATTGGCAGCGTTCGCGAGCGCAGACTCTGGGCTTCCGCTCTTTGTCCCCTCAAATTGAGAGAAGTAATACTCATGCATGCGCATCCCATCAAATTCAAACGCAAGACGACGGCGCATTTCAGCAATCGCATACTTACTGCCCTCATCGTCCGTCTTCTCAAAGGCAGCAATGGTCGCCATGATGAGATTTACATGCTTTACATAGCCTTCATAGAGCGCGAGATGCACCTTGATCTGTTTTTCGGAAAGACCCGGGAGCTCGGGGAGTGCAAACGTTTTTGGTGAATAGATCATAGTAGATAAAATGTACCATATACTTCATGTATGTCTCGTGGAGTCCCTACATGGGCATATGTTCTCCTTGCAGCAGGCCTACTCATTGCAACTATCCACGTCTACCAGGATCTATTTGCTCCTCTAACACTGCAGATCACGGTGCTTGATGTGGGCGAAAAGAGCAGTGCGACAATACTACGCCTACCAAGTAGGCAAGTGGTGCTCATTGACACCGGTAAAGACGCAAGCATCTTACGTGCGCTCGGTACTACGCTCCCTGAGTGGCAACGTTCAATAGACGCAGTAGTGCTAACGAGCAATAAAAAGCCATATGCAGGCGGTTTAACTGACGTCACAGCTCGATACCGCATTCGTCACATCTACGCTTCTTCAACCGATCTTGTTTTCAGCGGGGTAGTTCGGCTTTCGATAGACTCTCCAGGAACATATACGCTCTCTTACAATAAAGCCTCTGTTTCGTTTTCTTCGACAAGTCCTCATGGGGAGTATGTCTCAGATGGGCAAGTTTTTATTAACAAATAAAAAACACCCGCGCTTGCGCGGGCGTCCGTCCTAGTTCGAACTAGAACTCAACTCTCAAGGCAGTAGTGCGACTGCCGACCAGAATCCGCTTTATAGGCGATACCGGCCGTAACTAGTCCCTCAAGTGCGTTTTCCAGCTCTTCCAGTGAGACGTGAGGCAAATCATGCTCTCGCAGATCGCGTGCAGTCTTGCCTGAGTCTGATGCCAGATGCTGTCGAACTTGTTCTCGCAATTCTTGTTTGATTTGCGTGGTCATACGATATTTCTCCTCGTTGTGCTCCAAAAACAAACGTACGCTCTCGCGTACGTTTCGTCAAACCATACTGTATGTATTTAGATAAGTCCGGCCTTCTTGAGGGTAGCAAAAGCACCGTTCTTCTTAATCGTCTTGAGTCCCTTCATTGAGACGTCGACAATGACCGTCTTATTGAGCTCTGGGACGAAAATGCGGCGCTTTTGGAGGTTTGCCGAGCGGCGAACCTTCCCTGAAGGATTAAATTGCGTCGCACGGACGCGGTTAGAGTAGCGCCCACCTACTTGAGTGCTTTTCCCAGTGATTTCACAAGCTCGTGCCATAGTCATCGCATGGTACCATTAAGGTTCTACCAGAGCAATATGGACATCATTCTCGCCCTCATCGTACTTATTCTCTCTATTATTGTGCACGAAGTGGCACACGGCTATGCTGCTGACTCCCTTGGAGACCCGACCGCTCGACTAGCAGGCCGACTTACCTTAAATCCCATCCCTCATATCGATCTTATGGGATCGATCGTGCTCCCATTAATCCTTATGCTAAGCCATTCTCCGCTCTTTTTCGGATGGGCAAAGCCCGTGCCTTATAACCCCTACAATTTGAGCAATAAGCGGTGGGGCGAGGCTATGGTTGCGGTTGCCGGGAGCGCCACCAACCTCGTTCTGGCAGTTGTGTTTGGGCTCATTGTTCGGTTTGGAGCAGGCCTGGGGCTTGGCGCTGTGCCGCTCACAATCGCATATGACATCACCCTCGTAAATCTCTTCCTAGGACTCTTCAATCTTCTCCCATTTCCACCGCTTGACGGCTTTACGGCGCTTCGTGCAGCGCTTCCCTGGCACTTGGGCGCCAAGCTGCGCCAATTTGAGGCATTTATACGCGGGGCAGGCCCCATCGCGCTTATTCTGTTCTTGTTTGTTTTCTATTCGATATTTGCTCACTATTTCTCGGACCTCGTCATCTCACTACTTAGGCTTCTCACGGGAGTAGGCGTATAGTTGGGATATGGATTTCAACAAAATACCGAAGCAGTTTTGTGAAAACGTTGTTGTTGCTCATTCGCAAGAGTATTTTGCGATGATTATGAGCGTCGGGGAGACCGCTGCCGCGTATGCCCTTACTCCACCGCACCTGAAGCGCCTCATGCAGAGCCTCGGACACCAGATTGAGGAGTATGAAAAGAAGTTTGGCGAGATCGATGCGAAGTGGACACCCGGCATTGAGAGTCCGCTTCAAAGTAAAGACATTATTCCCGGTGGGGAATAGCACACGCCCCGCTCTCATTGCGCTATACTAAACGCAATGGAGTATCAAGTGCCCCAGTTCATTGAGGTTGAGGATAAGATTATCGGACCCCTCACATTCAAACAATTTATCTATGTCGCTGGTGGCGCAGGTCTTTGTGTTATCGCCTTTGTCTATCTCAATATTTTTGTTGCGCTGCTCCTTACGCTGCTTGTTGCCGGTTTCACTGCGGCACTCGCGTTTTACAGAGTGAACGGTAAGCCATTTATTGAAATGCTTGAAGCTGGCTTCAATTACTACACCGGAGCAAAACTCTTCCTCTGGAAGCAGCGTGAAGATAAGCCGCAGAACGCTGCTGCCGTCGCTGCTGCTCGAGCTGCTGAAGCGGCAGCCAAGACTCCCCACCCGGTGACTAAGCTCACTCGCGGTAAGCTGTCTCAGCTTGCGTGGTCACTCGACACCCCACCAGATCCTGACGCGCTTCACTCATAGTATGGCTACCCCTCCTGCATCAGCGACACAACAGTTCGTCTCGGTAAAAGAGATTCGTAACGGCGTCATCATTCTTAAAGATGGTGGGTACCGAGGTGTATTGATCTGCTCTGCCATAAACTTCGGCCTCAAATCAGCCGATGAGCAGCACGCGATTACACTCGCGTTTCAAAATTTCATAAATACGCTCGATTTTTCGGTACAGATCGTTGTGAATTCGCGCCGCATGGACTTGCGTCCTTATATCGCGCTTCTCGAAGAGAAGGGTGCTGAACAAAGAAGTGAGCTTATGAAAATCCAATTGCGCGAATACATTGAATTTGTTCGCTCCTTTACTGATCAGGCAAACATCATGACGAAATCATTCTATGTTGTGGTCTCATACTCGCCTCATGGCTCCCCAGTAAAAGCGATGAACTTCTTTAAGACTGGGGACGCTGCAAGTAAAAGCACGGCAGCCCAAAACTCGTTTGATGAGGACCGCGCTCAGCTCGAGCAACGCCTCACGTTGGTTGCTGACGCTCTTGCTGGAACAGGGGTACGCGCGGTGCCACTAGGGACAGAGGAGATCATCGAGCTTCTGTATCGTTCTTTTAATCCAGGGGAGCTCGAAAACCCTATTCGCCTCGATCAATAACTATGGCACACCCCAAGAGTACACCACAGAGAGTGCTTCAAATCTCTAATCACTGCGCTCAAGAGATTTCGGTCGCTGGTAGTTTACTAATTCGCTTCACTCATAACTAAACTATGGCGCTTCTCGACTTCCTCAATCGTAAAAAGCAGGCGGAGCAGAAAAATGATGCGCTTCCCGTACTTCCTAAAGATATGTACCGGCCTCATGCGCTTGACCTCGTCGATACAATCGCGCCAACGGCGCTTAAGATTGGCTCTAAGGACTTAGAGCTTGGTGAAAAGTTTGCCCGCGCGTTTTATACGATCTCCTACCCGCGATTCCTCTCTGATAGCTGGTTTGCACCGATCATTAATCTCGACAAAGTGCTCGATGTCTCAATTTTTATACATCCTATTGATACCGAACAGGCGCTTCGTGGCTTTCAAAAGAAGGTTGCCGAGTATCAGAGCCAAATTAACGACCGTGAGGCCAGGGGACTTGTTCGTGATCCGCTTCTCGATACTGGCTACCAAGACCTCGAGAGTTTGCGCGACAGCCTCCAGCAAGCGGAGGAAAAACTATTTGATGTCGGCCTTTACCTCACACTCTACGGGGACACCCGCGAAGAGATCGATAAGACTGAGGGGGACATTCGCGGTATTCTCGACTCAAAGCTGGTATACACCAAACCCGCTCTCTTCCAGCAGGAACAAGGCTTCCGCTCATGTTTGCCACTAGGAACTGACGAACTTCTTGTAAATTCGAAATTAAATTCGTCTCCACTCTCGTCAATCTTCCCGTTCGTTTCCTTTGATCTCACGAGTGACCGAGGCATTCTCTACGGAATCAATCGCCACAATTCCTCACTCATATTGTTCGATCGTTTCTCTCTCGAGAACTACAATTCGGTTGTCTTCGCAAAATCAGGCTCTGGTAAGAGCTATGCGACTAAACTCGAAATCCTACGCTCACTCATGTTCGGTACCGACGTAATCGTCATAGACCCTGAGCGCGAATACGACCAACTTGCTGAGGCGACAGGTGGCCGTTCATTCCACATTTCACTCTCATCTGAGAACCATATCAATCCCTTTGATCTTCCGCCAGTGAAGCAAGACGAGGACCCTAAAGACGTGCTTCGTTCAAACATCATTACCCTGGTTGGACTCTTCCGCATTATGCTCTCAGGCCTTTCTCCTGAAGAGGATGCAATTATCGACCGAGCCATTAGTGAGACGTACGCTCTTAAAGATATTACTGGTGACAGCGATTTCACAGGAGCCGAGCCACCGCTCCTCTCTGATTTTGAGCAGGTGCTTTCCGGCATGGAGGGAAGCGAGTCGCTCGTTGAACGGTTGTCGAAATACACTAGAGGGACGTGGGCAGGATTTCTTAATCAGCCTACCAACATTGATATTAAACAGCAGTTTGTGGTGTTCTCAGTACGCGACATGGAGGACGAGCTCAAGCCGGTGGCGATGTATATCATCACCCACTACATTTGGAATGCAGTCCGTCACGAGCTTAAGAAGCGCCTCCTTATTATCGACGAAGCGTGGTGGATGATGAAAAGTGAAGACACGGCCTCTTTCCTCTATTCCG
>JAQBQV010000017.1 GCA_028286825.1 Parcubacteria group bacterium | reverse complement strand
TAAACCCTGGGGACTCACACAACCAACCGGGTATTGGTACAAAGCAACCCGCAAGAAGGCGAATGAGCTCGTGGGGTGTCCTGAGGGACCGGTGCTGCTTGAGAATGGGGTGGTGCTGGGGGGTTAGGGGCAAAGAAGAATTAGGTGGGTATAGAAAAGAACACCGACCTTTGCAGGTCGGTGTTCTTTTCTCACTACTCGAGAAACGAGAATTACGAAACGTGAGGACTGATGAGCTTCGCCATCTCAAACATCGTCACTTCACCCTTACCGGCAAAGACAGCTTTGAGCTTGTCATCAGCGAGAATGTTGCGCTTGTTTGCTGGGTTCTGTAGATCGTGCTTCTTAATGTAAACCCAAAGTTGTTTAACCACTTCGGTGCGGGGCATTGGGCCCGGACCGACCACAGCCTGCAATTCAGGGCTGAGGGTAAGCGGCTTCGAGAGAGCTGCGTTTATTGCCATAGTGAATGTAATTTGTTTAATTACTAACCGACTAAGCTAGTATATAGCATAGAGTACGGGTCTTCTGATAGAATGCAACCATGCACGAGGGTATTACGGTCGTTCTGAAGGCGGAGCAGCTAGGTTCCGTTTTCGGTTTCCCCATTACTAACTCCTTAATTATGGCCTGGGTAGTTATGGCTATTTTGATCGGATTTGCTTACTTTTTTGGCAAATCTCTCTCGCTTGTGCCGGGAAAATTACAAGCGGGAATAGAGTGGGCGTTTGAGGGCGCAATCACCTATATGACCGAGGTGCTCGAGAGCGAGAAGCTGGCACGAAAGTTCTTCCCGCTGATTGCCTCCATCTTCTTTTTTGTTGGTCTTATGAACGTGATCGAGTTTTTCCCCGGTATAGGGTCAATTGGACTCTGGCATGCATCTGAATTTCTGCCCCTCCTTCGGACACCCTCGACTGACCTCAATTTCACCCTCGCTCTCGCAATGATAGCGTTTTTCACTATCGAAGTAACAGGAATTGCGATGCTAGGCTTTTTTAGATATGCAGGGAAATATGTTAATCTACACTCACCGATCGGGTTTGTTGTCGGGCTCATCGAGCTCGTCAGTAACCTAGGTCGCCTTATCTCGTTCTCGTTTCGTCTTTTCGGTAACATTTTTGCGGGTGAAGTAATGGTGCTCGTTGCGGGCTACTTCCTCCCGTACTTCCTCCCGGCCCCACTCATGGGGTTCGAGATGTTTATTGGGTTGGTACAGGCACTCGTCTTCGCAATGCTCACCCTTTTCTTCATCAAGCTCGCGATCGCGGCTCCAGAAGGAGCACATTAATAAGTAGCAGAACTATATGGATATTGATTCAGCACGCATGATTGGAATGGCGCTCGCAGCAGGTCTTGGCGTTATCGGCCCAGGAATCGGCATTGGTCTTATCGGTGGAGGCGCGATGCAAGCGATTGGTCGCAACCCTGAGGCTTCAGGTAAGATTGTGTCGAACATGATTCTCGCAATCGTCTTCACAGAGGCGCTTGGTATCTTGGCGCTCGTCGTTGCCTTCATCATTAAGTTCGTTTAATCGCTCAATTGTAGACAATGCAGCAGCTTCTCTCAGCCTTCGGGATCGACTGGCACTTGCTTATCGCTCAGGCGGTGAACTTCGCTATTGTCCTTGTTGCACTCACGTATTTCCTTTATAAGCCTGTTCTTAACGTAATGCAGCAAAGGAAGGAAGTAGTCGCAAAAGGTGTCGAGGATGCGAAGCTTGCTGAAACGAAGCTTGCGACGGCTGACTCAGAAGCAAAAGTACTCGTAGATACCGCTGAAACAGAAGCTGAGGGCATTGTCGCGAATGCACGCGAGGTTGCTAGTGCAGAGAAGGCACGGCTCCTTAAAGAAGCAGAAACTCGTGCTGCCGCGGTGACCAGAGACGCAGAGGCGCAAGCCAAAGAGATGGCAGCGCAAGCGCTTCGCAACAGTGAACAAGAAGTAGCGCGACTCGCAATCCTCGCAGCCGAAAAGGTGATGCGAGCCAAGGCATGATCAAAAACTACGAACAGTTTATTGCGCATTTGAAGCGTACGGGGCGAATGAAGCTATTGCCACAAGTTCTCCGCGAATTGCGTGTTGAAGAGGCGAGAGCAAAGGGCATAGTGTCGAAGACCGAAACAGCCGTCGAAAATCCATCACTTATCTCAGGGTGGCGTAAAATCGAAAACGGGATGCTTACCGATACGACGGGTAAAAGTGCCCTTATAGATATTTATAAGAAAATCATCGCCTGATATGGAATCCGTAATCAAAAAAATTGAAGCAGAGATCGCGGCGTGGCAGCCTGAAGGCGGCGCTGTAGAGGTAGGGATCGTACGCGCGACTGGCGATGGTATTGCTGAGATCGACGGACTTTCACAGGCGGTGATGAGCGAGATGGTGCTATTTGACCCAACCTTTGACCGTACGCTTGAAGAAGCTCTCAAAGATGCACGTCCGCTCTACGGTCTCATCTTAAACCTTGAAGAAGATGGTGTGCGCGCCGTAATTCTCGGCGATACGACTAAAATCTATGAGGGCATGCTCGTGCGTCGCCTTGGCAAACTTCTTTCTATACCTGTGGGCGACGAGCTTGTTGGTCGCGTGGTAAACCCGCTTGGCGAACCAGTTGACGGTAAGGGCCCTATTGCAGGCACTAAAGAGCGCCCTATTGAGAGCGAAGCATATGGTGTGATTGATCGCGCTCCCGTGAACGTACCGCTTCACACGGGTATCAAAGCCATTGATGCGATGATTCCGGTAGGACGTGGCCAGCGTGAACTTATCATCGGTGACCGCGGAACCGGGAAGACGGCGATCGCAATTGACACTATCTTGAACCAGAAGAGCGAACCAAAGGCCACTCGCCCTATTTGTATCTATGTCGCGATTGGCCAAAAAGAATCGAAGACTGCTAAGCTCGTGGCAGAGCTCGCTGAGAAGGGTGCAATGGAATACACCATCATTGTGACAGCTCCTGCCTCAGCTCCCGCTGCACTTCAATTCCTCGCACCGTTTGCTGGCGCCGCGATTGGCGAACACTTTATGGAAGCAGGAAAGGACGCTCTTGTAGTTTACGATGATCTCTCAAAACAGGCCGTAGCCTACCGCCAGATGTCGCTCCTTCTTCGCCGCCCACCAGGTCGCGAAGCGTACCCAGGAGATATCTTCTACCTCCACTCGCGCCTGCTTGAGCGCGCAGCAAAACTCTCCAAAGAAAAGGGTGGAGGCTCACTTACCGCACTCCCTATCATCGAAACCCAAGAGAACGATGTCTCGGCATACATCCCAACGAACGTGATTTCGATCACCGACGGGCAGATATTCCTTGAGAGCGATCTTTTCAACAAAGGTCAGCGCCCAGCAATCAACGTCGGTATTTCGGTCTCTCGCGTGGGCTCCGCTGCTCAAACTAAGGCAATGAAGAAAGTCGCAGGAAAGATTAAGCTTGAGCTCGCTCAATTCCGTGAACTCGAAGCCTTTATGCAATTCTCCTCAGACCTCGACGCTGACACCAAGAAGTCGATCGACTCTGGTCGCCGTATGACAGAAGTACTCAAGCAAAATCGTGGTGTACCGCTCCCGTTTGAAATGGAGGCAGCCGTGATCTTCGCTGCGACCAACGGCTACTTTAACTCGTTTACGCCTGAGGAAATCGGAGCAATAGAAACCAAGCTGCAGGATTACCTCAGTCGAGAAGCCGGTGGAGTACTGATGGCGATCAAGGAATCAAAGGAGATTCGTGAAGAGACTGATAAGACGCTTCGCGAGAAGCTTGATACATTTGTCGCACACCACAAGGCTAAATAAAAATGTCATTAAAAGATATTAAAACAAAGATCAAAGCAACCGAGCGCACTCACAAGGTGACGCGCGCGATGGAGGCGGTCTCTGCCGTTAAGATGCGAAAGACGCAGACTGCGGCAATCACGGGTCGCTCGTATGCTCGTGCTGCTCTCTCGATTCTCGCACGGCTTTCCGGGAGTAGTGACGCACTACGCCATCCGCTGACAACCGTGCGCGATGTAAAGCGGATTGCGCTTGTCGTTATCACAAGTGATAAGGGTCTTGCGGGAGCTCTCAATAGCGGTGTGCTGAAGGTAGCAGCTCAAACTGTCACTCCGTATGAAGTCGCTGACGTCACCGTGTATGCGTACGGCCGCAAAGGTCAGGAGTACTTCGCTCGCCGTAGCTACGCAATCGCACAAAATATCGAAAATAAAGACGACGGCGTAAACGTCTCCCATATGGAGGAACTTGCTCATGCTCTCGCCGAAGGATTTACTAAAGGCGAATACGACGAAGTACGCGTCGTGTATAGCAACTTTAAGTCGACCTTTGAACAAGAGGCGACAGCACGCGTTCTTCTACCTCTTTCTGTAGCAACGATTACAGAACTCGTGAAAGACATCGTACCCAGCAAGGGCAAGTTTAGCGAGTTGCCAACACTCGAGTCCCCAGCGGCTTATAGCGTCGAGGCCGCATCAGACGACGTGCTCACAACGCTTCTCCCACACCTAGTAGCAATTTCCCTGTATCACATGCTTCTCGAAGGTAAGGCATCAGAACATTCAGCACGTATGGTTGCTATGAAAAACGCGTCAGACAAATCGAAGGAAGTCGCGCATGACCTCACGCGGCTTTTCAACAAGATCCGCCAGGCGGGCATTACGCGCGAAGTCTCAGAAATCGTGGGTGGCCGTGAGGCATTAGCAACCTAAGTTACATCATTAATTTTAATACTATGAAAGGCATCATCACAGAAATCATTGGACCTGTCGTCGACGTGCACTTCCCATCAGAAGCAGGGAAGCAGCGCCCGGCGATTAGCGACGCTCTTGTCGTCGAGAAGAACGGCAAGCACGGCCGCATCACCTTTGAGGTAGCATCACACCTGGGTCTTGATCGCGTCCGCGCGATTGCGATGAATGAGACCGCAGGGCTTGCGCGAGGCGAAGAGGCAATCGCGACCGGTGCTCCTATCTCTGTGCCAGTAGGCGAGGCTGCTCTCGGTCGCCTCTTTAACGTACTTGGTGAACCGGTTGATGGTAAGGGACCTATAGACGCTTCAGTACCGCGACTCCCTATTCATCGCGCACCACCTTCTTACGATGAACAGACCACCAAGGCCGAAGTGTTTGAGACAGGCGTCAAAGCTATCGATCTCATGGTGCCCTTTATTAAGGGTGGAAAGGTCGGCCTTTTCGGTGGTGCGGGTGTGGGTAAGACAGTGGTGATTCAAGAGCTCATTCGCAATATCGCAACCGAGCACGGAGGATACTCTGTGTTTGCAGGAGTGGGGGAGCGCGTGCGCGAAGGTAACGACCTCTATCACGAAATGGAGGAATCAGGCGTCCTCCCTAAGACCGCACTTGTCTTCGGTCAGATGAATGAAGTGCCAGGGGCGCGTGCACGCGTTGCTCTCACGGGTCTTACGCAGGCTGAGTACTTCCGCGATGAGTCAGGGAAGGACGTGCTCTTCTTTATGGATAACGTCTTTCGTTTTATTCAGGCCGGGTCTGAAGTGTCGTCACTTCTTGGCCGCGTGCCGAGCGCTGTGGGTTACCAGCCAACCCTGGCCGAAGAGATGGGTAAGCTCCAAGAGCGAATCACTTCAACTAAAAAAGGCTCCATTACCTCGGTACAGGCTGTGTACGTGCCTGCAGACGACCTGACCGACCCAGCGCCTGCCACGACGTTTGCCCACCTCGACGGCACTGTGGTGCTCTCGCGCCAGCTTGCCTCGCTCGGTATCTACCCAGCCATTGATCCTCTACAATCGTCATCAGCAGCCCTCACACCTGAAATCGTCGGTGAAGAACACTATAGGGTTGCAAACCAAGTGAAGCAGGTATTGCAACGTTACAAAGACCTTCAAGACATCATCGCTATTCTCGGTATCGAAGAGCTGTCTGAAGACGACAAGCAGACTGTGTACCGCGCGCGCAAGCTAGAGAAGTTCCTCTCACAGCCATTCTTCGTTGGTGAGCCGTTTACCGGTGTGCCTGGTCAGTATGTGTCGAGAGAGGAGACGGTGCGCGGCTTTAAAGAAATCGTAGAAGGGAAACACGACGACAAGGCAGAGCAGTCGTTCTACATGAAGGGCACGATTGATCAGGTGACGGCCTAATACCTAGAATGGCTAAAACGTTTCATCTAACAGTAGCGAAAATCGGCGAGAATCTCTTTGACGGAGAGGCGACTTCGGTCACACTTCCAGGAAGCGAAGGACGCTTCCAAGTCCTTGCCTCACACGAAGCAATGGTCTCATCGCTTGTAAAAGGAACGATCTCAATTACCGGAGCAGACGATGCGAAGCAAGAGATCGAAATTGAGGACGGCGGTGTTGCTGAGATCTCAAATAATCAAGCCACGATTCTCTTGTAGCGATTGTGATATAATTCCCGTATGTCAGTACAAAGCTTTCTTCTCAATCAGTACGCTAAGTGGAAGCTGAAGGATGTCCCTGAGGCTCAGCGTGAGCAAATGACGGCTCTCGTCACCAAAGACCCAGAGCTTTTCAAAAAAATCGGTGAAGAGATCGAACGCCGTAAGAAGGGAGGTGAAAGCGAAATGAAAGCTGCTATGGAGGTGATGAAAAAGTATCGCGTCGAACTTTCGACATTGATGCAAAAATAAGCACCATGGAATCGCTCCTTATCGCTCTGATGTGTCTGCAGGCACTGGGAGCGTGTCTTGGTGCCATTGCTGTAGTTAGAGGGGAGCTCGCCTATGTGCACGCATCTCGTGACGGCGCGATCGATGATGCTGAGGCAGCACATCTGCGGCACATCGCGCAGGGGCTTCGATATGGCATGTCGCTTGCGCTTATTTCGTCGCTTCTCCTCGTAGTGCTTGCCTATTTCGCGGATGCACGGACGCAGCCCGCGTTTATGAGTAGTTATTGGACGTTTATTTCTATTTCTCTTTTGGTCACGGTTGACTCGTGGGCACTCTCACGCAAGCGCGTTTCATTTGCACTTGGCTCTGCGTTTTTGTTCGCCGGCTGGTGGTTTTTGGTCTACCTCACCTTTGGATTACTTCCACCGCTTACGTTTGGAGCCGCTGCAGCGGTACTTGTTGTAGTAACGACTATTTTCTACGCGCTCTTGTCGAGGACTCGTTTGCTAAGACCGAGGAGTATTGCATAACTCAGTTCATGAAGTGAATTGGTGCGCTACCTGCGCTGTTTTTCACTTGAACTTCATGGTGCGGCAGATAAATTTTTCATGAACTTTCTTGACGTGCTAAATGAAGTCGCCTACCGTTACTACTGTTCATGACTAATACATTACGTGCAGGTTCGTTCAAGTTCGGCACTTATCTAAGCATTGCCGCCGGACTGATCCTTCTCGCATGCGCTCCGTTCATAACCACGGCTAAAGCGCACGGTGCAGAAGTTATAAATGCATGGTGGCCGACTTCAGGCTCCCACATGACAGGAACACAACCGTTCAAAGCGGTCATTCCCAATCTTGACGTGTCGAGCTACGAGATGTTCTGGCAAGTGGATGGCGGACAGTTAAACGCTATGGATTCCAACTACAGTGTTTCTCCGCACAAGGAGACCTCGGTAGATCTTACGAATTGGACATGGCACGGTAGTGGTCCATATGTTATTAATTTTGTCGCAAAAAAGAATGGCTCGGTGGTTGCCAGTTCCGCGGTCACCATTACGGTTGATAATGGACTCAGCTCATCTTCGCTAGCGATAGAAGCACCCGTAGCGCCAGTCACGATAACGGATGTGTCGAACGCATCAGCGATTGTGATCACCGACGTGACCACTCGCGCGACTGCACCGACTTCCGCGCAAAGAGCAGTCGACCAGACCGTTAATAATTCGTCCGATCCATTGAGCGCGTTTACGTTTTATGTAAATCCGTATTCTGTTGCAGCGCAGCAAGCCAAGAGTTGGGCTTCGAGTAATCCAAGTGGTGCACTGATAATGCAAAAGCTTGCAGCACAGTCGACGGCAGTATGGCTCGGCGAATGGAATTCTAACGTGACGCAGGATGTACAGACCGTCATAGCTAGCGCAAAAAAGGCAAACAGCGTACCTGTGTTTGTTGCGTATGCGATCCCTCAGCGTGACTGTGGAGGGTATTCAAGCGGAGGTACCAACAATCCAAGCGCATACAGCGCATGGATAAAAAAAGTTGCCGACGGAATCGGTGGTGGGAATGCAGTGGTCATTCTTGAGCCGGATGCTCTCTCGCAAATTGACTGTCTTTCTTCAGCCGATCAGGCAAGTCGCACGAGTCTTATCAGTAGTGCCGTCTCGACCCTAAAGTCAAATAGCGGGACTAAGGTGTATATCGACGCCGGACACTCTGGATGGACCGATGCAGGGGTGATGGCTAAGAGACTCAACTCTTCAAATATTTCAGCGGCGGATGGGTTCGCACTTAACGTGTCAAACTTTATGTCGACAAGTGACGAGACGAGTTATGGAAAGGCGATAAGCTCACAGACAGGGAATAAGCACTTTGTTATCGACACATCTCGTAACGGTAACGGTAGTAACGGATCTTGGTGCAACCCTTCCGGTCGCGCAATTGGCGTAACTCCTACTGCTCGTACGGGCAATTCGCTGACGGATGCGTACTTGTGGCTTAAAGTGCCTGGCGAATCAGATGGAACGTGTAATGGTGGGCCTTCGGCAGGAAGTTGGTGGCCGAGTTACGCAGTCTCACTCGTAACGAATGCGCACTAGTTAGTTCGTGTGACGGCCGTCGGGATTGCTGAGAGTACTGTGTTGTATCGGAGTCGATAGACGTAGACACTCAAATCGTTCGAGAAGGTTCGTGCATTGAGCCGTTCGTAGTGAGAATCGAAGTACTGCTTGATGTCAGCTTCATATCCTTGGTTATAGGAGAGTACAAGATAGACGTTCTGGTAGTCCGCAGTAGTCTTCGCAACCATGTCAGGAAGTGCAGCGTGATTAAAGGTCGGGATTGGGCCGTACGCGTACTGATCCCATTCTGGCAGAGTCTTGATGGGTGAAGGCCCGCGGTAGTAATACTGTACGGGGTAAATCGTAAACGGCGCTGAGACAATAATCGCATCTTGAGCGGTGGCATGCATAGACAAGTACTCCGTGGCACCGCGATACTCTTCTTTCACCGGAGTGTTCGGACTCGTTACCTGAATACCAAATGTAACGAGCATAAGTGTAACCAGGGCACCTTGGATAACTCTTCGGAATCCCTTTGTATAGGTGGAGAAGAGACTGGCGACGATCAGATAAAAGGCAGGGATCGTAAAGATCAGATAGCGGCTCACAAAGATCGGCGCGAACAGATGACTACCGAAAAAAGTAAGTCCGAAGGAAAGCAAAATCGAAACAATGAAGTACTCAGTCTGAGGCAGAAATCGTACTGACCGACGAAGCGCGACCAGGCCGAGGATAACCGCAATAGGCCAAAGTGAAAGAAATATGGTATTAAGTGCGTCGCTCTGGAAGCCGAAGAGAAACTGAGAAAAGGTGCTGAAAAGATCCACGAAGCTCGGCGCTACGAGTGAAGGTTCTTGGAACCCGACAACACCCCTAAAGAGCACGTACCAGACCCACGGCGCTATGGCGAGCGCCACAACGATCCCAGATCCAATGAATAAGCGCAGCGTGTACTTTGGAAAGATGCGATGGCGAAGAAAGAAGTACACGGCCTGTGCTATGAGACTCAGAAAAAAGAAATAATGAGTGAAGACGCCCAGGATTGCAATGAGGGTATACGATGCCCACGTTGCCAATCTTGGGCGTTCTTCTTGCATAATGCGGATAAAGAAGTACTGGCTCATGATTGTGAGAAAAACAAAGAGCGTGTACATCCGGATTTCGCTTGCATACCAATTCATAAACGGTGAAATCGCAAACAGAAATGCGACGAGGAGCCCAGTTCGCTTATTGTAGGCACGTGAACCGAGGAGGTATAGCGCTGGAACTGAGAGTACAAAGAAAAACAGCGAAAAGAGTCGAGCGATGGTTACACTTTCGCCGAAGGCCATTCGCCAGTAGTGAAGAAGGACGTGATACAGGGGTACGTGCACATCCCCAGCGACAAGCGTCAGAATCCCGCTCAGGCTGCGGCTAACCTGCCACAAGCTCTGAGACTCATCGAGTCTTAGACTCTGCCCAATAAAGAAGAATGCGCCGAGTACAGGTATACTCATGAGCACAAAGACGAATGACGTCGACCATCGTTCAATAAACGACTGAGGCTCATCGAGTGCCGTCGAATATGACGGTAGGCTAAGAGAATTTTGCATAGGTCTTGGTACGTACCGGTGCGGCAGGCACTACCTCCGGCGGATTACGTTCGGAGTCACTTGGAAGAGCCGCGCGAATAAAGGGAACGAACACAATGGCGTTCAGGAAAGCCCAAGCCGTATTGTTAAGTAGGGCCGCGGAGAGCCCCTCACGAAAAATCGCAAATGGAATCCCTACCACTACGAGACTGATATAGAGAATGTGCCACTTTACCAGTGGAAGAAAGTTTCCTCGTACGCGCTCTTTAAGCGTGATGCTGAAAGCTGTCTTTCGGAAGGTGGCTGCCGACGCGAGCGCACGCAGATGAATATTGAAACTACCCATTGAGAATCCCAGGGACGAGAACGTGAACGTGAAGTTCGAGACACGCTGGATCACATAGATGGTCCAGAAGAAGTACGGAAGAAAGACTGCTGCCAAAAGCATTCCCGAGATGTGTACTGGTACGAGCCCAGTGTAGAAGAAGAGGAGCGGAAGAGCTGCATCAAGGACAATGAACAAACCGGATAGGTAAAAACTGGCCGACGAGAGATACTGGATCTTCTGCGCTAGTGAGAGGCCGCGCATAAAAAGCGGGTTCCATCTGAAGATCACGTCGAGGGCGCCACGTGCCCAGCGAAACTGCTGTTTCGAATACGAGAGAAGGTCTTCAGTAGCAAGTCCTTCAGCCAATACTTCGGGCACGTACACCGAGAGGTACCCACGTGCGTGGATCAAAAGACCAGTGATAAAGTCTTCTGCGATTGATTGAGTACACATACCTCCTACCTCAAGTAGAGCAGACCGGCGAATTACCATATTTGTTCCGCACATCGTCACTGAGTTGAGACGGTTCTTACCTTTACAGATTGGCCCAAAGAAAAGCTCTTGCTGATCCCAAGCCCCACTGGTGAGATAGTTCTCAGCATAGTTTTTATAAAACTGTGGCGTTTGCACGAACCCTACGTTGGCGTCGCCAAAGTAGGGAACGGTTTTTGCCAGAAAGCTTGTGTGAGGAACATGGTCAGCATCAAGGCAAGCGACGAGGTGATTTGAAGTTAACTTAAGTGCGTTATTTATATTGCCAGCCTTTGCGCCGCCTGGGACAGTTCTCGTAATACAGTTAACGCCAAGCTCACTAGCCAATGCTTGGATCTCTCTCCAGTTTTCTTTGCCCGCAACATAACCATCATTCAATATGTGAATAGTAAAATCAGGGTAATCCATTACTTTAGCGGCTAGAACGGTCGCGCGTACAAGATCGGTTGGTTCTCCAGCGACCGTAATAAACACGTCAACACCAGGGGTGTAATTCACATACACTGGGCGCTGGAAACCCGTATCCCACACCGTATAGAGAAAGGTGAACACTTGCCACATGTGGAACACCTCGCCAGCAATAAGTAAGTAAAATAGAGTCGGATTGCCGATTGGAAAGAAAAAGGCGAGTACTGCAAAATACAAGACCGCAAGCCCAGCGTTCAGGAGAAAGAAGCTCTTAGGGGCGTCCGTCCGAAGGAAATCCTTTTTCGAATCTCCGAGATTTTCGTGGTAGTGCGGGTTCATATTCAATTATGTTGCGAGTATGCTCGTCAGTAGACCATTATTGCGGTGATGATTTGCTGAAGGCGCTTGATGGCAGGCCTGCAGCGAGATTAGGGAGCTGATTGTTATAAAGTGCGACACCAAACCAGGCCATATTGTCGTCATAATAGGAGAGTGGTGCTGCCCAAGAATTGCTCGTCGGATCGAACTGAGAAATGAGTTTGGTCTCATAGATTTGTCGTGCAACTGATGGATTGTTGGCTAAGAAGTACCCAAGTGTGCCCCCATACATAGCGATCGTTTCGTTTGGAGAAAGAACGGTCCCGTCATGCGCATAGACTGAGGCTAATCGACCACTACGCATCCATTCATCAGTAAGGAATGAGAACTTGTTAAGTAGTGCCTTTGCCGTCGGGTTATCGAACCATAAAGCATCAAGCGCGACTCGAAGTGGAACGCGGAGTGCATCATAGCCAAAAGTCGATTGGTGGTCCGTACTTACGAGTGGAGAAAGCATGCCTGAGCGAATGTCCACCTGGATCCAGTCTGGAGGGAGTCCAGCGCTTGTGCTGCCCCCAAGCGGGGCCGCCATGCTTTTTGAGAGCAGATCGTACGAACTCTTACGTACGGATTCCCATGAGTGTGCTTTATCAACTTGAGCGAAGAGATGGTACGCGGCTGGATTGAAGTAGGAAGGGTTTACTACAATGTGTGTTTTGGCATTTTTTTCAATATCGTCGGCCGCCAAATACGGCACGCCGTTAATGGTGACGACTTCTAGCTCCCAGATATCGCTAATGATGAGGCGCGCTTCCTCAAGGTACTGGGGATCCTGCCAACGCGCATACGCAAAGAGAAGCGCAAGTGCAATGTCAGTGTCAGCATCACTCGCAGAGTTCTCACCGCTTTGCTCTAGCAATACGCCGGTTGAGCCGTTTGAGCGCGTTCCCCAGAGCCAGGAGAAAAGATGATCGGCAGTACGTCCTAAGTTTTTTCTTGTCCACGCCCATGCGCCATCAAAGGTCGTCTGATCGCCCTGCCAGACCGCGCGAAGCATCGTGTAGCTTTGACCCTCAGAGGTGGTGATGTTACTGCGCTGAGTATCAAGCGTTCGATAGTCAGGGCTAATGTAGTTTTTCTTATATGAGTACCATGTTGCGCTTAGCACCTGGGTAGGGGAATACACTTGTTGTCCACTTGAGCCGACACCATTATGTATGACGACGAGTGCTAGAAGCACAACAGCAAGGAGACTCAGAATGATCCCAATAGAATTGCGAGACATAAGAAAAATTGAATTCAATTAATCACTTCTTAGCTCGTGAGTGCGAGATTCTGCCCCTCAGACGCAGTTTTTTGTTTGAAGACCCAGAACTTGGACAACGTGAAGTTCACCGCAAAGGTAAGGCCCGTTGTAAAGATGAGAGCTGCCAAATCGTAGACCCCTCGACTGACAAGGACGTTCATCAGAAGAACGTTTACAACTATCGAGACCGAAACGGTTGAGTAAAATCGAAGCACTTCGCCGAGGGTGACGCGGCCCTCAATACCAAAGGTCCATGAGCGGTTCAAAATCAAGCTTGAGATTGTTCCCGCGAGAAAGGAGAAGAACTTTGCTGCAACGAGGTGCTGATCAAACACTGACGTGGCACGAGTTAGTAGAACGTAGATAGTGAGGTCGAGCAGCGTGTTTACTACCCCGACGGCCATAAAACGAAGCGCTTCTTTGTGCGTAGTAAGTCCGAGATCACCACGGTAGAGCTGTACCATTTCATTGAATGCTTTAAAAATTACCGAGAGCTTTGCGCCAGTGGGGTTACCTGCGCGTCGCGGTAAATGAGAGACGGGGACTTGTTTAATCTCAATGTGTTGTCGTGTTAGTCGGATCAGTGCTTCGGCGCTGATCATCGCGCCCTTAGACTTAAGTTGTAACTCTTGGATGAGAGAGGTCTTGAAAAGCTTGAATGCGCAGTCAATATCTCGAACGCGTAGCCCGAAAAAGACGCGGTTTAAAAGGTTCCAGCCCCACGCGTTAACCAGGCGCAAGAAAGGATCGCGCCTGGGTGAGCGGTAACCTATAACGACTGGATAGGCGCCAGCATGAGCAAGAAGTGCATGCAGCTCGACAATATCAAACTGCAAATCTGCGTCCGTAAAAAATACATAGTCCATCCGCGCAGCTGCTATACCGGTCTTAAGAGCTGCACCGTACCCCATGTTATGTGGGTGACTTACGAGGCGAATGCCGTCGTATTCTCGCGATAGGCGTCTTGCGATACTAGCTGACAAATCACTGCTCCCGTCGTCGACCACAATAATCTCATACTGACTAATAAAAGGAGACTGATCTAGTGTTTCCTTTGTTTGTAGCACCGTCGTGCGGAGATTCTCCTCCTCATTAAATACAGGAAAGAAGACTGAAAGGGTGATGGGTTTTGTTGGCATGGTTTAAGGGGGAGCTAGTAGAATGTCTACCTTACAGGAGGCAGTGTTAAATTAGTCTGAAGACGAGCTTAGTGTTGCGTTCACTTCGACTTCACTGGTTAAGGCTCATGATCTTTCTTTGGCCACATATATGGAATCCACCGCACCTACCTCTCAGTTTGGGTGGAAGGGAGTAGCGCTCGGAATACTCGGGATTTCGCTCGTACTACGAGTCCTGGTCTACCCGGTTGTCGTCTCCGACTATACGTACTTTATAAAGGTATGGTTTTCCAATTTGCACGACAATGGCCTTGCAGCTTTCGCACAACCTTTCGCCGACTATGCGCCACTCTACCTCTACCTACTCAAACTTTTGAGTTATATTCCAGTCTCCAGTCTCTACAGTGCAAAGACCTTGTCATTTATATTTGACGTATTGATTGCGGTAGCAGGGTATTTTATTCTCAAGCGAACAGTAGCGTGGGCAAACCGCAGCGACCTCCTTTTCCTTGCAGCGGTTACTCTTTTGGCGCTTCCAACGGTGCTGATCAATAGTTCACTTTGGGCTCAATCCGATGCACTCTACACAGCAGGGGTGGTTGGCAGTCTGTTCTTCATGCTCGTGGATGCGCCGCTTATCGCATCCCTTTTATTCGGGGTAGCCATTAGCTTCAAGCTGCAAGCAATCTTTTTTTCGCCTATACTTATTGGATACTTAGTGCGCCGACGCGACACGTGGCCGTACCTCATCGTGCCTCCCGGAGTATTCTTTCTGACGGTGCTCCCAGCCTGGTTCTCGGGCGGCTCACTCTCGTACTGGCTCTTTATTTATGGCGCTCAATCAAGCGAGTATAAATATCTGTCAGTATCGGCGCAGAGCATTTTCGCGTTTTTACAGCCGCTCCCTCTTACATCCACTCAAACAGACCTTGCATTCTGGGCTGGACTTGTTGCGGCAGGAATAGTAGCGATCCTTACCGTTCTGCTTATCGCTCGATTGCCGCAGCTCACTATTCGCGCACTTGTCACACTCTCGCTTGCGTCAGCGCTCGTCATCCCCTACCTCTTGCCGCGTATGCACGAGCGCTACTTTTATCTCGCTGACATAATTGCGACGCTGTATGCGTGGCTGAGACCAGATCGATGGTGGGTTGCAGCTATCGTCGTTTCTACGTCGCTCATGTCCTATATGCCGTTTCTCTCGGGTCAAGTTGGTTTCCTTACGTGGGCGCACGTCGATTTGCGTGTGCCGGCAATGCTTCTGCTCATCCCAATCAGCACAGTCCTCTATGATGTCTGGAATATTTGGCGAGCTCAAAAGCTTCTACGGATCGCTTTGTAAATACAAATTTCTTGCCTTTTATCCCCTCATGCTAGAAGATAGAAGCATGAGTCTTAAGATCGGAATCGTCGGGTTACCAAACGTGGGGAAATCCACGCTTTTTAATGCACTCACGAAAGCGTCGGTGCCCGCAGAGAATTACCCCTTCTGCACGATCGATCCATCAGTCGGAATTGTGCCCGTGCCTGACGAGCGTCTCAAGCTCCTAAGTACGCTCTCATCAAGTGCAAAAACAGTCCCCGCTGTTATAGAATTTGTCGATATCGCGGGTCTTGTGAAGGGTGCTTCCGACGGAGAAGGGCTTGGCAATCAATTTCTAGCTAATATTCGCGAGACCGATGCAATTCTGCAGCTGGTGCGTTTTTTCGATGATCCAAACATTACTCACGTCGACAATGTTGTAGAACCATACAAAGATATCGAAGTGATCAATCTCGAACTAGCGCTCTCGGATGGCGAGCAGGTGCGAAAGCGTCGCGACAGAATCGCCTCTGATGTAAAACGGGGAGACAAAGTAGCGATAATTGAAGACAGCGCACTCATCAAGCTCGCACAGGCATTTACCGAGGGTAAACTGGGTATGCATGCGGGTCTTACAGACGATGAGAAGAAACTCACAAAAAGTCTTAATTTGCTCACGATGAAGCCAATTCTTTACGCGCTCAATAAAAAGAGTGGGGGACATAATGTCGACGAAGCGAATGACGGTAGAGCCGAACGTGCGTTTGAGCTTATTGAATCCCTGGGCGGTCGCTATGTGTTTCTTGACGCGGCAACAGAGCGAGAACTGAACGATGTTGCTGACGACGACAAACAGGGCTTTCGCCAAGAACTGGGCATTTCTGAAGACGGACTCACTGGTCTCATCCGAGGCGCATATAAAACGCTTGGCCTCATGTCTTTCTTTACTACAGGCTCCGACGAAACGCGTGCATGGACTATTCCTGAGGGTAGCACTGCTCCAATTGCCGGAAGTGCAATTCACAACGACTTTTTAACAAAATTTATCCGTGCTGAGGTGGTATCGACCGACGATTTGATCGCAAGCGGCAGCTGGGCCGCTGCTCGAGAGAGCGCCAAACTCCGCACAGAAGGGAAGGACTATATCGTCAAAGACGGTGACGTTATGGTTTTCCTCCACGGTTAAGGAAAGGGTTTATTGACGAATAGAGGAAAGTTGATATATTAATTTTGGGTTGTCATGGGCGAATCGCAGAAATGCAGTTCGTTGTACTATAACGTTTTGGGAGAAGGTCATGCTGAAGCGATTTGATGCAAAAATTTTGTCTCTAGCGCAGAAATTTTGCGACAAAGTCCAGAATCTTACGGGGTTGAACAAGTTCCGGCTCGAGAAATGGGCCTGCATACTCTGGGGATTGTTTTTTACCGTAGGCATCTTCACAGAAGAAGGGTTATATACCAGTGCAATATGGTCATCAATAGTGCTGCTCTCTTCCGCAGCGTTGGTTTCTTTGATTGAGAGAGCGGAGAAAATGTTTTTGACGCGCGGTCAGATTCAGAAGAGCCTATGGCATGAGCAGACTCCGAGAATCTGTGCACTCTTATTCGTCATTTTTTTAGTGACGAATTATTTCACAGCTCCAAGTGAAGTGTTCTCACCGATCACTCTTCCAAGGTATGTCACGCTGCTGCTGTGGGCATACTTCTCAGCATGCATCCCGCGACCACCGCGACAGAGCCAGATTCGGCAGTGGTACCAGCGGGTTTTGATCTTGCTTAGTGGCAGACATACACCAGCGCCGGCAGTTGGGTGATCTTTGTAGTATCGGCCCCGCAATTGCGGGGCCGATGTATGTAGTACGCTACCCACAGCTCAACTTGACAAAATGGATTGTGTCGTGTTAGCTTAAATAAGCCAATCGCCTGTATGGGATGGATGGCAATGTTGTTTCACTTTCACAAAGGAAAGCCATGAACCACGCACCGCCCAGTAACAAAAAGGTAGTCAAAGGAGACGACAGCACCTATTTCGTGAACATCGGCGACGGCGCGCGTCCGGCCAGCGGCCTGAAAATCATCGACACCGGCATGCACGACAGCTGATCGGCCTTGGGCGGCGCGGCGACGGGAGAGCTCATCTCCCATCGACCACACAGCCATTCCGACCATCAACACAGCCCATACTGATACACCAGTGTGGGCTGACTTCTTATTCACGCTTTTCACAAAAATGGTATAATCCAAACCTATGGACAAACCTAAAACTACTGCGAAAGATTTCTTCTTCTGGGCTGGTGCGATGGTCGCCTTTTACTGGAGCGTCATTGCCTACACGTACCTTGTCTTCGATTATATTAATTTCGCTTTCCCGAACCCACTTGTGCCGTTTTATGGCAGCCCGTACGATAGTGGTATCAGCTTCGAGATGGCGTCAGTGATCGTGCTTCTGCCAATTTACTTGCTTCTCATGCGTTTTATTCACAGCGATGCAAAACGCGATCCTTCTCGTAACGAGATCTGGGTACGTCGTTGGGCAATCATCTTTACCCTGTTTGTTGCAGGCGTTTCAATCGCGATCGACATTATAGTACTCCTCACCACCTTCCTTAGTGGGGAGGCGTTGACTATCGCATTTCTACTCAAAGTCTTAATCATTCTGCTCATCGCAGCTGGAGTCTTTATGCACTTCATTGCGGACTTAAAGGGGTATTGGGATACTAATCCCTCGCGACTAAACTTGGTGCGCATCGGTGTGGGCGCCCTTGCGGTAGTAACCATCGTAGCCGGCTTTTTTATCGTCGGCACGCCACAGCAGGCTCGTCTTGAGCGATATGACTCTCAAAAAGTAGCAGATTTGCAAAACATTGATCGTCAGGTCAAGTATTATTGGCAAGCGAAACAAAAGCTGCCATCAACGCTTGAGGCGCTGCGCAGTGCACCCGCATACGGCCAAGACACTTTTACTGATCCACAGACCGGGGTGAGTTACGAATATGAGCCAACGGGGCCAATGGCGTTTACCTTGTGCGCACAATTCAACGCCCAAAGTCGAGGTACTCTACCTTCCTACTCCGAGCCCATGCCGCCAACAACAGTAGACGGTCGCGCTGAGACTCAAAAATCATGGAATCATGGCACTGGCCACGTTTGTTTTGACAGTGTTGTTGACCCAGCCTTCTACCCGCCACTCACTAAATGAGTTACGACCACAAGAACATAGAGAAGAAGTGGCAAGACTCTTGGAAAGAGAGCGATCTGTATCGCGCGACTGAGGATCCTTCGAAAGAGAAGAAATTTGTGCTTGATATGTTTCCGTATCCCTCCGGAGAGGGGCTTCATGTCGGACACCCAAAAGGATATATCGCGACCGATATTTACTCGCGCCATATGCGGATGAAAGGATATTCTGTTCTTCATCCAATGGGATGGGATGCCTTTGGACTGCCAGCCGAAAACTTTGCTTTAAAGCATAAGACGCACCCCCGTAAGGCGGTCGAGACGAATATTGCCAATTTTAAAGCGCAACTTGCTCACCTCGGCTTTGATTACGATTGGTCACGAGAGATTAATACGACCGACCCACGCTATTACCACTGGACGCAGTGGATCTTTTTGAAACTACTCGAACACAAGCTTGCATTTCAATCCAATGAGCCAATTAACTGGTGTCCTTCCTGCATGACCGGACTCGCGAACGAAGATCTTGACGGTGCAGTCTGTGAGCGCTGCGGTACTCCAGTTGAAAAGAAAGCATTGCCTCAGTGGGTACTGAAGATAACCGACTATGCGGATAGAATGCTGAATGATCTCGATACGCTTAACTGGCCTGAGCACATTAAGGAGGCTCAGCGTAACTGGATCGGTCGCTCAGAGGGCGCGGAGATCGACTTCCTTCTCAATTTTAAATACGAGGTTGCGGCAAATAACAATCGCGGTCCTAATGGAGAGCGTGCACAGCTTACCGTTTTTACTACTCGCCCTGACACTCTGTATGGTGCCACGTACCTGGTTCTCGCACCTGAGCATCCGTGGGTGCAGCTCGCCATCGATGATACTCACGCGGTGCTTGAGAACAAACAAGAGGTACGAACATACGTCACTTCTGTTGCCACTAAATCAGAGATTGAGCGCGGTGCAGAGGGTAGGGAGAAAACCGGTGTGCCACTCAAGGGTGTCGTGGCAATTAATCCTGCAACCCAGGAGGAGATCCCACTGTTTGTTGCGGACTACGTGCTCGGCTCATATGGCACGGGTGCCATCATGGCAGTCCCGGCACACGACGAGCGTGACTACGCGTTCGCGCAGAAATTTAAATTGCCTACTCAAGAGGTGGTCATCCCACGATTGCCTGATGCGTCTAACCCTCACCAGTCCGGTAAGGAGGTCGTCTACCGTAGAGCAACAATTAATGTCGTCCATGACCCAAAGACAGACCGTTATCTTATTCTCAGATGGAAAAAACAACCTTGGATCACCTATGTGACGGGAGGCGTCGAAGAGGGTGAAGACCTGATCGAGTCCGCTAAGCGAGAAATAGCTGAGGAGACCGGTTATACCGATCTGACCTTCGTGCGTAAGCTCGGTGGAGACGCTCAAGCTGAGTTTTATGCAGCTCATAAGGGCGTTAATAGAATAGCGCGTAACTCGATGCTGCTTTTTGAACTTGCTAGTGATACGCGAATCGATGTTGCCCCTGAAGAAGCCGCACAGTTTGATACGGACTGGGTCTCGCGCTTAGAGCTTTCGAGTATACCCATTCAACACTCAGAGGCCAGACTCATTTTGGATAGACTTGATACGCCGAGTGACACTTATACTGGCACTGGAGTATTGGTACACTCTGGCGATTTTTCTGGACGTGATAGCGAAGAGGTAAAGTGGGAAATAGTGAGCGCTGTCGGTGGCAGAAAAGTAACGCGATATAAGCTTCGCGACTGGGTTTTTTCGAGGCAGCGCTACTGGGGAGAGCCGATACCAGTAATACACTGTCCAACTGATGGTGTTGTACCGGTTCCCTATGAAGATCTGCCCGTTATTCTTCCTGAAGTTGAATCATACGAGCCGACCGGCACGGGGGAATCACCCTTGGCTACCATTGACGAGTGGGTTAACGTGAACTGCCCTACGTGTGGCGGGCCAGCTAAGCGCGAGACGAATACTATGCCACAGTGGGCAGGTTCTTCTTGGTACTATCTTCGCTTTATGGATCCTGAGAATACTCACGAGCTTGTGTCAGGAAAAAAAGAGAAGTATTGGGCACCGGTCGACGTCTATGTGGGCGGCGATCACGCCGTACGCCACTTGATCTATGCGCGCTTCTGGCACAAGTTTCTGTACGATATCGGCGTCGTAAGTACGCAAGAGCCGTTTAAGCGCCTTGAGTTCCTCGGCTTCATCCTTGCGGAGGACGGGCGTAAAATGAGTAAGCGATTGGGTAATATTATAAACCCCGACGATGTTGTTAGAGAGTACGGAGCTGATGCTTTCCGTATTTACGAAATGTTTATGGGTCCATTTGAGAACACGACCTCGTGGAGTACTGCCTCAATCAAAGGAACGGCACGATTTATCGATCGTTTATGGGGAGTGTCGGAATGTGTCCAGGATGAACCTGTTGAAACGCTAGACGTTCTCCTTCATGAGACAGTGCGCAAGGTTGCTGCTGATATTGAGACCTTTAAGTTCAACACGGCCGTGAGCCAGATGATGGTCTTCCTTAATGCGATTGAGAAAGAGAAACGAATAGGGAAAGAGCAGTGGAAATCGTTCCTCGGTGTGCTCGCGCCCTTTGCCCCACATGTCACCGAGGAGCTGTGGCAGAAACTGGGCGAAGAGAATTCGATTCACCTCTCAAAGTGGCCCGTATATGATGACTCGATACTTAAGAGAGAGGAGGCTACGGTAGTTATTCAAGTCAATGGTAAGCGACGAGGATCACTATCACTGTCACTTGACATAAGTGAGGCAGATGCTGTCAAATTAGCTCGAGAAATACCAGCAGTAGGGAATGCTCTCGACGGTCAGGAGCCAAAACGCACCATTTTTGTGCCCGGAAAGATCGTCAACTTCGTGGTATAATCGCAGGGATTGACGCTTTACTAAGAATTTGCTATAAATTACACCACATGAAAAAGGTAACCACTACCAAGAAGCGCGCGGCGGCAAAACAAGGAGCAGTAGCCTCGTTTTCCTTTGATAGCAATGCCCTCGTGAAGCGCCTCTTGGCAGCTGCCCCTACCCGCTCTCGGGAAGTTCTTACTCGTCGTTTTGGTCTCGGCACGAGTAGCGAGCACGAAACCCTCGAGTCGATCGGAGACCGCTCAGGTATCACTCGTGAGCGTGTTCGTCAGATTGAGGCCGCTGGCCTTGACGCGATTCGCGCTAGTAAGTCCTTTAAAGAGGCTGCTGCTGCTTTTGAAGAGCTCGCCAATTATGTTGACTCGCTCGGAGCCATTGTCCCTGAGGAGACGCTCTTTGCGATGCTTGGTAAGGACGAGAAGTCGCGTAATCGTTTTCGTTTCTTCCTCATGCTCGACTCAGCCTTTTTCCGCGAGCGCGAGACGAACGAATTTCTTGCGCGTTGGCACGTCGATAAGGCGACAGCCAAGCTCATTCACGAGGCGCTAAGTTCTCTTTACACTTCGCTCTCAGACGAAGAGGTGGTAAGCGAAGGGGATCTTCTTGACCGCTTCCTCGAAGAGCTTAAGAGCGTTAACGATGCGTATAAGAACGAAGAAGTATTGAAGAGGTGGCTTTCTCTCAGTAAGAATATCGGTAACAATCCACTCGCCGAATGGGGTCGGACATCTGCTCCAGCCATTCGCGTGAAGGGTATCCGTGATTATGCGTATCTCGCTGTAAAGCGTCACGGTGAGCCGATGCATTTCTCGGCGGTCGCTAAAACGATCGATTTACTTTTTGCTAAAAAAGCGCACATCGCCACAACCCACAATGAGCTCATCAAAGACCCGCGCTTTGTGCTGGTCGGTCGGGGTCTCTACGCTCTTACAGAGTGGGGCTACAAACCAGGCGTCGTGCGCGACGTGATCCGCGAGACGCTTGATCAGCATGGTCCTCTTAAGAAAGAGGAGATAATTAAGCACGTGAAAATTGCGCGTTTTGTGAAGGATAATACGATTCTCGTTAATTTGAATGATCCGCGTTACTTTAAGCGGACAAAAGACGGTCGGTACGCAGCCGTATAGGAAAAGCGCCCGTAAGGGCGCTTTTTGTTGATATACTATTGAGTAACAATGATCCCGTTTTTTGAGCAAATTAAAAAAACGATTGACAAGCTTACGAAAAAGACTGGTGTCCGTCTTAACCCGTATCCGATTCTATACACGGGTCTAGTGCTTCTCTTACTCTCAGCTGTGTTTATGTCTCACGTCGTGTGGGAGGCGATTTCACTGGCTTTGTTTCTTTCACCGCTCTGGCTCCCAATACTCCTCGTAAGTGCAGCCAGTATGTTGTGGCTTATCCTCAAACGCTCTGAGTTTATTGCAAGTCAAAAAACGATATTGCTTGAGATTAAACCTCCACGAAGTGTAGTGAAAACGCCGCTTGCTATGGAAGCGTTCTTCTCGGGCATTCACTTAGCGCCTGGCGAAAGTCACTGGTACGCTATTAATATTTTAGGCAAAGTACGCCCCTGGTGGTCACTCGAGATAGTTTCCCTGGAAGGGAAGGTCCATTTCTACATCTGGACGCGAGTTGGCTTCCGTCGAACCATAGAATCGCAACTCTACGCGCAGTACCCTGGTGTGCAGGTGATCGAGGCCGTCGACTATACTCGAACACTCACGGCTACGCCAGAAGAATGGTCGATTTGGGGCTGTGATTTTACGCATACAGATAAAGACCCGCTTCCCATTAAAACCTATGTCGAATACGGGCTCGACAAAGTGCAGAAGGAGCCCGAGCAGGTCGACCCTCTTTCAAACCTTATTGAAACCATGGGATCACTCGGGAAAGGGGAGTACCTCTGGCTCCAATTCATCATTCGAGTTCATAGGGGAGAGAAATATCACAAGACAAAAGAGGACGGTAAAGCCTATACTTGGAAAGACGAGGCAAAGGAGATGGTTGATAAAATTCGCGCCGACACCAGAGATGTCTACATAGACTCGGCTACTGGAGACGAGCGCCCCGGCTTCCCAAATCCAACGAAAGGGCAATTAGATAAGATCGCGGCAATCGAACGCAATACGGCAAAGCTTGCGTTTGATGTGGGCGCACGCGGAGTGTATCTGGCAAAACCCGAAAACTTTGACGGCATTATGATAAGTAATCTTACGGGCATATTTAAAACCTTCAGTTCTGAAGGGTGGAATGGGTTTAGTCCAACTGGCTGGATGACTGCATTCAGTGACTATCCGTGGGAGATAGGGGTTAATAAGCTGAAAGACGAATTCCGTCGCGGCCTCATTTCAGCGTACCGACGAAGACAGTTTTATTACGATCCGTTTAAGAATCATGGCATGGTAATGAGCACTGAGGAGCTTGCCACAATCTTTCACATACCCTCATCTACCACTGAAACGCCAAGTCTTGAGCGCATTCAAAGCGCGACGGCTGAGCCGCCAGCAAACCTCCCAACCTAAGCGGCGCGTATGCAGTTTAATTTTAGGTATGTATTTGTTACGGGGCTAGTCGCAATGGTTATCGTTTGTCTTGCTAGCATTGCTCCGCCAGCTAACTTCACTTCAGGAACGATATTCATCGAGAGCGGAGATAGCCTGCTGCAGATCGCAAGCAGTTTGAAAGAGCGTCATCTCATCGCGCACCCACAACTCCTGAGGCTTCTGCTACGAGTTACGGGAAAAAGCGACCAGGTGCAGACGGGCGCGTATCAATTCAATAAGGCAGAGAACTTGGTTGCGATTGCATATCGACTGGTGAAAGGTGACTACAGGCTACCGAGCGCACGGGTAACCCTCATCGAAGGTATGACCGTACGTGATTACGCCGAAATTCTTTCTACCGTAATGCCGAGTATCGCCAGAGCTGAGTTTATTAGTGCGGCTAAGCAATATGAAGGGTACTTGTTTCCTGACACCTACCTATTGCCACCTGGAGTTACTCCATCAGCGGTTATAGAAATACTTCGTGACAATTTCACTATTAAGGTGGGTCCGCTGAATGGAGACATCATCGCGTCGGGTCATTCACAGAGCGATATTGTGATTATGGCATCGCTGGTCGAGAAAGAGGCTCGCACTGATGCGAATCGTCGTCTTGTCGCGGGCGTACTATGGAATCGAGTTAAACGTGATATGCCGCTCCAGGTGGATGCTGTTTTTGGCTACATTTTTAATCGCGACACGTATTCACCGTCGTTCGACGATTTAAAAGTGGATTCACCTTACAACACATACATACATCGTGGATTGCCGCCGACGCCCATTGATAACCCGGGAATTCAGAGTATCAAAGCGGCCATTAACCCAACACCGTCAACCTACCTGTACTATCTCACCGATACACAAGGCGTTATGCACTATGCCGAGACGTACGACCAGCATCTTGCCAACCAACGAACGTATCTAAAATGAATCACAGCGGCAGGAGTTCCTGCGCCGCCTGCTCACAGCGGTAGCTGACAATGTATCAAAGGAGGAGATGTTGTGCTTATATAGGGCCATGAACGTAACTGGGAAAAGAATATTCGTAGGCCTCTCAGGGGGGGTTGATTCAGGCGTCTCAGCGGCACTCCTGAAGGATCAGGGCGCAGAGGTTACCGGCGTATTTATTAAGGGGTGGTACCCCCCCGGTATGCCCTGTACGTGGGCAAGTGAGCGCAGGGACGCGATGAGGGTGGCAGCTCGACTCCAAATTCCCTTTACAACTCTTGATGCGAGCGCTGAATATAAACGAGGAGTAATTGAGTACCTCGTGAATGAATATCGAGCAGGTCGCACGCCCAATCCTGACGTAATGTGCAATCGTGAAGTTAAGTTTGGCGCTTTCTACCGATTCGCAAAAGAGAGTGGAGCAGACGCGATAGCAACAGGGCACTATCGCTCAGGTGAGAAGGATCAAAGTTACTTCCTATGGGCGGTGCCAAAAGAGGCGCTTGAGTATACGGTATTCCCAGTCGGCCATTTGGAAAAGGGAGCGGTGCGTGTGCTTGCCAAGAAGTACAATCTACCCGTCGCGCTTAAAAAGGATAGTCAGGGGATCTGTTTCTTAGGCAGTATATCTGTTGAAGAGTTCTTGATGCGAGAGTTTGGCATACACAGAGGTCGAGCCGTGGATGAGGAAGGGAACACTGTCGGAATGCACAATGGTGTCCTCCTCTCAACTATCGGGCAGCGAGTATCGCTTATGGGAACAGAAGAAGGACCCTGGTTTGTGGAGTCAAAAGATCTAGAAAAGAACGAGCTCGTTGTTACCAAGGGACGCCTAGGAGACAGGCGTAACACAAACGGTCTTATTCAGTTTACTTCCCCGAATTGGCTCTCAGATGTCGGTCAGATCGATGGTGCGCAATATCGCTACCGAGGAGCACTCATCCCCGGCCGTGTAATTAATGATATCTTTGTCGCCTCAGCCGGGCTTCCTGAAACACCCGCTCCTGGTCAATCGCTCGCTTTCTATCATGGTACCGAGCTTGTCGGTGGTGGTATTATTACCGTATGACTCAGAAACGGCTTTGGCTTGCAGCGGGGATTATCGCACTCGTGATTGGGGTTGGTTTTGCCATTTCCGTTCCGCATACTACACGGGATACGGTACAGAAATCAGCTTCGCAAAATGCTACCACGACACCAATAGTACTACTCAAGGACTCTTACAAGAAGGGCATTCACACACTCTCTGGTTCAGTGACTGCACCTGACGCATGCAACACGCTTGCCACCGACGCGCAGCTCGTAGGTGATGCGTCGAGTACTCAAAGCATTTCTGTCACATTAACGCTCTCGAGTGCTCCGGGTGTGTGTCTTGAGCTACCTACCGTTCTTAAGTTCTCAACCACCGTTACGGCACCTTCTGGGTTACCTGTTACTGCACGTGTTAACGGGGTGGCAGCAAGTACGACAGCTTCATGATGGGTCTGCCTCCAATTACCAAGGCGGATGGGTCCACTGAAATTTTTGATCCGGGGCGTTTAATGCTCTCGCTTGAGCGAGCCGGCGCTGGGCCACACACAGCAGAACGTATTACTGAGACGATCACCGCTACCGTAGCTCCCGGTGCGTCGTCAAAAGAGATCTACAGCCGCGCGTTTACCTTGCTGCGCAAGGAAGCGCGACCTATTGCTGCTCGTTACTCTCTTCGACGCGCACTTCTTGAGCTAGGACCTACGGGACATCCATTTGAAGATTTTGTTTCCCATCTTTTCCGAGCCGAGGGCTGGCAGGTTGAGACACGTAAGTTGATTCGTGGTCATTGTGTGACCCATGAGGTCGATCTGTATGCGACACATCCCGAGAAAAATGAATTTCTTGCAGCAGAACTTAAATATCATAATGACCCTGGCTATAAAACCGATTTAAAAGTAGCCCTCTATGTCAAGGCTCGCTTTGAAGATATCTTTACCTGTGACTCCACCGTACGCGCGTGTCCAATCGATCGGGGACTTCTCGTAACTAATACCAAGTTCACCTCTGAGGCAATTGCCTATGCCGAGTGTGCAGGTGTTGAACTTCTTGGGTGGGGATACCCAGAAGGCGGCGGCGCGGGTTCTCTTTTTACGCGAATGAGTCATGCCCGCGTGTATCCAATCACCGCGCTTATGAGCCTCTCTATGGCTGAAAAGCGACTCCTCATGGAGAGTGGGGTGATAGCGGTTGACCAGGTGATGAGGCAACGACGGTTACTTGACGTACTCCACCTGGAAGGTGAGCGTATTGGCGAGCTCCTCGCTGAAGCAGATGGCCTCCTCGAGCTGCCTCCTACTGACTCGTAAGCTTACTGGAGTCACGCACCAAACGCATTTCTAAATTCTTCCATATCATTAAAGTGATGCTTAACGCCGTCAATTTCTTGATAGTTTTCGTGTCCCTTACCGGCGCACAGTATGATATCTCCCGTTTGTGCTAATCGAATGGCTTCGAGAATTGCCTCGTGACGATTCGATATTATTTTTACTTTTGCATCGTCTGCAAGGGAAACTCCGGCTTTCATCTGTGCTAAAATTTTCTCCGGATCTTCGCTTCTTGGATTATCGGATGTAAAAATAGCGCTATCGGAGAGTCGGGAACCAATGGCACCCATTTCTTTACGCTTCATCGGATCGCGATCTCCTCCGCAGCCGAACACTGAAATAATTTTTGCGCCGACGAACGATGCTCTGATCGTCTTCAATACATTTTCGAGCGCATCGGGGGTGTGTGCATAATCGACGACGACCAGTACGCCGCCCGGCGACGTAAAGTGTTCAAACCGCCCAAGAGGCGGCTCAATGTCTTTTAGTATCGCGTTCACCTTTTCCATATCGAAGCCAAGAAGTTGGCAAGCGCTCCAGGTCGCGAGCAGATTATACGCATTAAATTTTCCGAGCAGCTTTGCGCTCACCTGAGCCCCGTTAAAAGTCAGGTCCAGCCCGTCACGTTTGATGTTCGTGATTTCTCCATGAAAAGCTTCATTTCCTTTAAATCCGTATGAATAGGTATCAGCCAATATCCCCTCAAGCATTTTGGTCCCATAGTCATTGTCGGTATTAGAAAGAGCGAAGGCGCCTGACGGAAGCATAGTAAAGAACTTTTTCTTAGCATCAAAATAGTTCTGGAATGTTTTATGGTAGTCCAAATGGTCGTGAGTCAAATTTGAAAAAATACCACCGCTAAATCTTACTCCGAGCACGCGATTTTGATCCAATGCGTGCGAAGATACCTCCATAAAGACATGGGTACATCCCGCGTCCACCATGTGTCTAAAAAGTTTATGTAGAGTTAGCGGATCGGGAGTAGTGTGCTCCGTCGGCATCGCCTCTTTCCCCACGATATTCTCTACCGTCGAAATGAGTCCTGCGGTGTAACCAAGCGCGGTAGCGATCCGGTAGAGTAGGGTCACCGTCGTCGTCTTACCGTTCGTTCCCGTAACGCCGACGATGCTGAGCTTTCGGGAGGGGAATCCGTACCAAAGTGAAGCCAGTGCGGCTAAAGAAGAATGGTAGTAGGGTTGAAGTGCACCAAAAAGCGAGGTGGGAACGAGACGTTTTGTCACTTTTAGCAACTTTTCCATGCGTGTTATAATTGAGTGTATCATGTGTGGCATAGCAGGCATTATCCACCCAGGGAAGGGTGCACAACCACTTTTAGACGAGATGCTGAACCAGATTAAGCACCGTGGTCCGGACGACGATGGTGCATTTATCGACGTAAACGTCGCGCTTGGTATGCGCCGCCTCTCAATTATTGATGTTGCGGGAGGTAAACAACCAATTGCAACTGCAGACGGGTCACTTATCATTTTGTACAACGGCGAAGTGTACAACTTTAAAGAACTTCGCAACGAGCTCCTTAGTAAAGGGCACACCTTTAAGACAGACAGTGACACTGAGGTCGTGCTCCACATGTACGAAGAAGAGGGGCCCGAGATGGTCAAGAAGCTTCGCGGAATGTTTACCTTCTTTATTTACGATCTTAAGAAGGGAATCGTGTGCGCGGCGCGCGACCCATTTGGCATCAAGCCTCTCTACTACTCGACGAAAGGCGACTCGATCTACGGTATTGGCTCTGAGATAAAAAGCTTGCTCGAACTCCCTAACTATAAGAAGGAAATCAACGACGAGGCAATATATAACTATCTTTCCTTTCAATACAATCCGCTGCTTGAAACCTTCTTTAAAGGCATCTACCGATTACCACCTGCGCATTACCTTCTTATCGACGTAAAAACGGGTGAAACGGAGGTGAAGCAGTATTGGGATCTGATGTTCGACCAAAACGAGACGATGAGTGAAGAGCAGGGCACAAAAGAACTCGAGGCTATTCTCAAAGACTCCATACAGCACCACCTTATAAGCGACGTCCCGCTTGGGGCATTCTTATCAGGCGGTGTTGATAGTGCGCTTATTGTGGGCGCAATACGAGCAGTTCACCCGAACGGTGAGCTCAAGACCTTTACGATAGGATCGAAGGAGGTTAATGAATTCGCCGAAGCGAGAGAACAATCAGATGCGCTTAAGACGACTCACACTGAAATTGTACTTGACCCAGACGAGTACTTCGCAATGCTTACTAGAATCGCCTGGCACTTTGACGAACCAGTTGCCGACCCCTCGGCTATCGCGCTCTACTTCCTTGCGAGAGAAGCGAGGAAGCACGTGAAGGTTGTTCTTTCAGGTGAGGGTTCAGACGAGCTCTTTGGCGGCTACGGCATTTATCGTGAGCCATACTCATTTGCTCGGTTTGAAAAGCGCGTACCCAAGGCTATTCGATCGCTGATTCTCTTACTCACGTTTCTCCCAGGTAACTTCCGCGGCATGAACTTCTTGCGTCGTTACAAGAAAAATCTTACGGATCGATATATTGGTAATGCGTACATATTTTCAAACGAAGAGGCGGCGAAAATTTGGAAAGGGCAGTCATACTCGCGTATGAGCCTCAAACCCGTGTATGAGAAGGCGAAAGACTGGTCTGAGTCTACGCAAATGCAGTACACCGACGTACATACCTGGCTCTGGGGCGACATCCTCGCCAAGGCTGACAAGATGACTATGGCAAACTCGCTTGAACTACGGGTGCCATTTCTCGATATGAAAGTAGCTAATTTCGCCCGCACTATCCCTGACCGTCTGAAGTACATGGACGGTACGGTACAAAATGCAAAATATCTCTTACGTAAAGCGGCAAAGGCTTTTGTCCCGCCAACAACCCAGAAGAGAAAGAAATTAGGCTTCCCGATCCCGCTTGCCGAATGGCTTCGTGCGCGCTCTGACTGGCAGGCAAAACTTACCAACGACTCATTCCTGGCTGAGAGGTTCGATATGGAGCAGATACAAAAACTTATCGACGATCACCAGTCAGGAAAGCAAAATAATGCACGAAAGCTTTTTATATTTATCATGCTTGCCGCGTGGCATGACGCATATTTCACTGACGCGCTCGCACAAAAATAATATGGCAGCTTTTAAAAAATGGGGCGCAGGACCTTTTGACCCTTCATCAAAAGAACCCTATAAGGTGAGTCGCTCAAAAATTGATCTGTTCAGCGAGTGCAAGCGCTGTGCGTATCTCGATATGCGTCTTGGCGTGAAGCGTCCTTCTATGCCTGCCTTTACGCTGAACAATGCCGTGGACGAGCTTTTGAAGCGAGAGTTCGATATTCACCGAGCGAAAGCCTCGAAGCACCCTCTCTTAGAGCGGTATGGGCTTGATGCCGTCCCGCTTGCGGATGAAAGAATGGAAGAGTGGCGAGACGCACTACGCAGAGGTATTGCATACCTTCACGAGCCAACCAATATCTTAGTGCGGGGTGGTATCGACGATGTGTGGGTAAACCCAGCGGGAGAATTTATCATCGTCGATTATAAGGCGACGAGTAAGAAAATCGGCCCGAGTACGGAGGACGATCTTTACGATTCGTATAAGCGGCAGCTCGAAATTTATCAGTGGCTCTTTCGTCAAAATGGATTTGCCGTCTCACCCACAGTCTATTTCGTGTACGTAAATGGGAAGTCAGACGCTGAAGCCTTTGATGCGAAATTGGAATTCGATTTGGAACTTATTCCGTACACCGGAAGCGACACATGGGTTGAGCCGGCTG
>JAQBQV010000005.1 GCA_028286825.1 Parcubacteria group bacterium | reverse complement strand
CGTCGTGATACACGAGGTGCGTTACAAATACGACACGAGCGATACTCGCTACAAAGTGTCTAGCGCACAAATAAACACGGACATGATCAGGTTTCTCTAGTTAATTTGGAACTCTTGAAGCATGTAGCATTCTTAAGGCGAAAGACTTAGTTCAGCACCAATGTCTTCTCGGGTGGTCATTCTTGCAGAATATTAGAACCTCCCTTATCCAATCCAGACCAATACATTTCTTACGCCTCGTGGACTCGTGGGATGGTCTGGAGGGACGAGAATGAGCTTGAGAGCCTAGAGAAGTTCGGAGATTAGAACCTTTATTACTTACTCCCGTTTTTTCTATACAGGCTTCCACTTCTCTAAAAGATTTATCGTCTGACTCACTGGTTGATTCTTTTTATTACTAATTTTATTTACCTTCATGACGACTGGGATTTGAGCTAGTAAACCAGCCAAAATACATGTACCAGTTGCTAAATTAGGAATTGAATCAGCAGAAACTTTATCTAAATACGCAATAGTTTTTTCAACAGCAAGCAAATCATTATTATTTATCAGCCGATGAAGAAAATAGTTATGTAATTGGGAAATAATCGTTGGAGAGATATCGGATGGTCTTTGACTTGAAATTGTAAGGAATGTAGCAAATTTTCTGCCTTCCTTGATGATTTCCTCGAAGGTTTCAAGTCGATAGTCTTTCCATTGTTCACTTTCCCTCTCAGAATTACCTGAGAGAATATTGTGTGCCTCATCAATAATTATATGAAGCGATGTATCCTTATTATTGGCTTCCTTTTTAGTATCATAAAGTTCCTTACAAATAAGCAATGGCAGCATCTTTCTAATATCTAAATTCACATCTTTTAGAGAAATAATCGTAAGATTTTTTGCAAATCTTTCTCTTCCGTGAACAGTGATAACTTTCTCTAAATCTAAGATTCTTTTTTCCATTCTTTTAATCAGGGGTGAAAGATGTTCACGGTTTGAGAACCCTCTGATCATTTCGTCGTAATACTTAATTATAATCCTTAACCCTACTTTCTTAATGACTGATAATCCTGAAAAATCTTCGAATGTTACAAGGTCAATCTGCTCACTAATTTTTTCCTTGAAGGCTGGCCTGTCACTAAAAAGTTTGTCGTTTGGTGGTACCAGGTTAGTTTTCAAATAAAAACTAATATTCTCGTTTCCTCCGGATAGATTTTGTTTAAAATAATGTCCTGCTTGACGCAAACTTTCATTATCAAGAAAGGAAGCTAGCTCATAGAGTAAATCGATTGTTAAAGCCCTATCTATGTTCTTTCCGTTTACTGTAGTAGCGGCCTCAATTTTATCTTTTATTAAGGTTTTAAAATTTAATTCTGTATTCAATTTAGATTCAATATAAGAATCCTTAATTGCTCTATTTATAAAAGGTATCTGAGTTTTCTCTGTTGCTTCTAAAAAGATTGACCAAAACCCAACGTCCCTTAGGGTTTCCTTCTTAACTGGGAATTTATCACTAGGATTAGGAGAGCTAGTTGAAAGTTTATAAATATTCTTATATTTCTTTTCGATAATTACGTCATCGTCCGCATATTCACCATTGAAATCGATCAGAAAGAATTTTGCTTTCGATTTAAAATTTGAACTATCTTTAAACTTTTTAAAAAGCTCCCGGTATAGCTTGGCCAATGTATATGACTTGCCACTTCCTGTATTTCCAAAAATGCCAATATGACTAGCAAAAAGACTGTTTATTCCTAGATCAATCTTTTGGCCGTCATCGTATTCTAGTGCCCCGACCTCAATTCTTTCGTCGCCCTTTTGAATAAAGTTATGAATCTCTTCAAATTCTTCCTTGCTTAGCAGGAAACATTTATTATCAATTAGTGGTAACTCCTTGATACCGCGGCAAAATGTACCCTCCTCAATAAAGCCAAGAATCTTTACGTTCAGTACCCTGTTTATTTTTTCTTTATTACTCTTGTAACTTACTCTTGAGAATTCCTTATCTTCGGATATAGATTCTCCCTCGATCTTCCCAATCATTTCTGAGAATCCTTTTTTTATCTTTATGTACCCTCCTACAGAAATATTTTGAATGATGCTTCCCTTATACAGGACGGATGAACTATTTTTACCTTTATCAACCTTTACCTTTATCGATTGTCCTTCAACAGAAAAAACTACTCCGATTCTAAATATCGAATTGTCGATAATATAAGTACTTGTAAGCGCGTTATTTTTCATCTCCTTGCTCAACTACAGGAGTTTCTTCAACGCCCTCGTCAAAGTGGATAATCTCTTCGAAAATCTCAGTGTTCAGTGTCTTGAGATTGTAATTTTTACCTTCCTCAGGAATTAAAATTTCAATGTTTTTATTCTTAGCGTCATCTTTCAATTTCCTATAAAGAGGGGTCATCTCACCATGCGAAAATATATATATCTTGAGAGTAGGATTTGAGGCAGCAACTCTTTCTGTCATGTCCCTGATGTGAGCATCTGCGAAGGAAAAACCCATTACAAAAAGTACGCTATTCTCTTTCTCTAGTTCATTTGAATAAATTCTCAAAAGGTCATAAAAATACTGACGAAGGAGTGTGTGCTCAAATTTATCCTTAGTTGGATTGATGACTGTAAGTTTCTTATAACAGTCGTCGAAATCTGGGGTATCTTTCTTAGCTTCTATGTTTCTTGTATTCTCCAAATCCCTATCAAGGAGAATTAGATCATCATTACCAACCTTCTCGTATCTCCAGGTCAGCGAGCCATGAATTTTAAGTATATTAAAGACAGGTATTTCAGAAGTATTTTCGTAATGCAGGCTCTTCATGAAGTATGACTTCTTGAAGTTTCCTAAATTAAATGTCGGGTTAAAACGTCCATTAAATCCATCATTAAATTCTAAACCCGTCTCCTCCAAAGCTTTTTCTGAAAAAATATCTATATTTGTTGTAAATACATTCACCTGCTTAGTTAGAATGGAATTCTCTCTCCTTAGAACAAGATTATTAATAATTTTGTAGAAATTCTTATAGTCAGCCAAAACCTCATCTTTACTAGAATCTAAGATAGCGTCTCTTATTTTTAGATTCCCAAGCATCACCTTGTTGAAGTACTCCTTCTTTTTATTTCTTATTTCTTCCGGTGTTTTTGAATCATCACTGAGAAATACTTCAATATCATTGAGTACATCAAGAAAAGGCCTAGAAAGACCGGCTCCAACCAAGAAGTTGATATTCGCGCTGTCTATTGTTTTTCGTATTTCTCTTATTAGAGAAGACTGGTTGAGCATAGTTGAATTATGAAACATTTAAGCCTCTTTTTCAACTTCCGTTTCTTTAAGATTAGAACCTCCCGAAACCTAAGCGCACCAATACGGAATGACGGAAACCTTGACTTTGTGAACAAGTGTGGACCGTACAGGATCTGGTCACGGATAATTCGTTCGCCGTCGCTCATGAATTTCCGCTACCCTGCCTCACTGTCTCACCTGCTGGCTCGACTTGTTCCGTCCTTCAAATCCTGCCGCAGAGTGCCCCGCACTCTGCTTACGGTCCACAAATTGAAAAGCCCCTTCCGGGGCTCTCCAATTCAATTTGTGGACCGTACAGGATTTGAACCTGCGACCCCCTCATTGCAAATGAGGTGCTCTACCAACTGAGCTAACGGCCCATTATTACTACCTTATCATCTCAGTTCATGTACGCGCAAGGCCAATGAGATGCGCCAGGAAATCGGGAAACGCGACCCCGACTGATGCAAGGGACTTCGGGAGGAGTGACTCTGCCGTGAGGCCGGGGAGCGTATTGGTCTCAAGATAGTAAATGCCTTTTGGCGTGACAATAAAGTCGCTTCGCGAATAGTGGCGTAATCCTAGAGCCCGATGCATTACCTTAGAGAGTCGTTGGAGCTCTTCGCTCTCGACTCGAGTAAAGTTGCCGGGGCAGATCTCGCGAGTCTCGCCAGAATACTTTGAATTGTATGAAAAGAAGTCGCCGGTAGGGGGAATGATCTCAATGGGTGGGAGTGTATATAGTTGCTCGCCTCGCAAACCTTCTACTACCCCTGCTGTTGCCTCTTGACCCTTAATAAATTCCTCAACGACGACGGTGGGTGACCCTTCATTAAAAAGGTGCTGAATCGCTGCCAAAACTGGCGCGTAGCCGCCCACTATCGATACGCCAACAGACGAACCCCAAGCAACGGGCTTCACTACTACTGGCTGACGGAAATGCTGTACCACTTCTCGAGCGATCGCCTCAGCATCGCTCGCACGTTCGATATAGTGGAACTTTGGTGTGAGAAGTCCGACCTCCTCGGCCTTGTGCTTACTCATGATCTTGTGCATTGCGAGATATGAACCAAAGGAGTCTGAGCCGGTGTAGGGAACGCCAAAGCGCTCAAGGAGCTTCTGCACTTCCCCATCCTCCCCGTATTCGCCATGGAGCCCTAGAAAGGCCACATCGATCTGTCGAAGAATTTTGTCAGGAGTAGTCGCCCGACCGCGATCATGCCATTGCCCTTGCTTGTCGATATAGATATCTCGAGCGAGATACTTATCCTCGGGTAGGTTCGCGAGTATAGCAGCGCCCGTCTTGAGCGACACTTCGTGTTCGCGACTTGGGCCTCCACGTAATACTCCAACTACAGTCTGCATGTAGTAGAGTATAACAATTTATTTTACGCGTAAGTTACGTGAGCGGGCTAGACGGTGGCGTGAGAGCGAGAAGCGATGTGCTTCACTGTTTGCAAGTACCGCATCAGCGTCTGTAATACCGGCCCGTTTGCCGCCTAAGACTTCGCGAGGGCGGTGCCGCTCGTCTTTAACGACAGCCGCGACTGGGATGCCAACCCCCATTTCAGCAAGTGCGCCTTCCGCGGCCTTTTTATGCGTAGTCCCACCGTCTATCACTATCACTTTTGGGTACGCCCATTCCGGGTGACTAAAGCGCCGGGTGAGGAGCTCCTTCAGTGACGCAATATCATCGTTTTTCTTAACTCCTCTTATATTAAATGTTCGGTACTCCTTCTTAACAGGCATACCGTCCTGTATGACCGTCATGACACCAATCGCATTCGTACCAGCCAAATGCGCCGTATCATACGCCTCGATACGCTCACCTCCGAGCTTCTCACGCGCTTCCTCGAGGTTCTCATCTTTAATGAGTGACACATCTTGAATGTGATCGAGAGAGAAGAGTTGTCGACGGGTCTCGGCAGCCTCTTCAAAGCACTCTTCTTTGGCCAGTTCGCGCATTTCCTTTTCGAGTGTGCGGCGTAGCTCATTAACGCGCCCACTTAAGAAGAGCTCAACGTGCTTGATGGTGCGCTTATAGCCCTTTGGGTTAAAGTCTCGCGGGTATTGATTTATCTGAGTATTAAACTCGATTCTCGCCACCTGATGCTTACTCTTTGCTCCAACAGGTTTTGGTGTGTCGTAAAAGGGAAAGATACGACGAATGAGCCGTAGCCCTTCTCTCAGCTGAGCACCCGAAGGGAATGGTCCATGAGCTCCTTTGAATTTGAAACCTACGTTGGTCGTTTTGGTTTTAAAGTCGATGTCCTTCCCACGGACGGCGAGAACTCGCGGGATCTCTTCATCGGTAATGAGCGCGTAGAGAAATGTTTTGTCGTCTTTCCCTTCGCTATTTCCACTTGGCCGGTACTCTCGAATGAGTGCTGCCTCACGCACGAGGGCTTCAAGCACCGTTGGGGTCGTCTCATATGCAACCCGGTCAGCCTTCGTGACCATATCGACGACCCGCGGCCCGCGCGTCGCGATAAGGTCGTCGTCGAAGTAAGAGCGCACGCGATCGCGCAAGCTCGTCGCCTTACCCACATACAGCACCTTTCTCCCCTGCTTAAACAGGTACACGCCCGGACAATCCGGCAGCTCGAATTTAGCTAGTTCGCTTCTTTGCATTGCGGTACAGCATTTTAGCAAGGTATTCGCCTGTGTGAGAGCCCTTGGTGTCAGCAACTTGTTCAGGAGTACCTTTCGCGACTACCTTACCGCCGCCTGTACCTCCCTCGGGGCCAAAGTCGATCAGGTAGTCAGCACTTTTTATTACGTCCAGGTTGTGCTCAATCACCACAACCGTGTTGCCGCGTACGACGAGCTCCTGGAGGATCTCAATTAGTTTCTTAACATCTTCGTAGTGGAGGCCAACGGTTGGCTCATCAAGGAGATAGATCGTCTTCATGGTCTGCGATCGGTAGAGTTCACTCGCGATCTTCACACGCTGCGCTTCGCCGCCAGAAAGCGTAGTCGCGCTCTGGCCGAGCGTAAGATATTGAAGACCAGTCGAGTTGAGACTCATGAGTCGCTCGCTAATCGCTGGAATGTCTTCGAAGAATTTTTCTGCTTCTTCGACGGTCATTTGAAGCACTTCGTAGATGCTTTTATTTCGGAAGGTGACTTCGAGCGTCTCTTTCATAAAACGCTTGCCCATACAGATGTCGCAGGTCACATAGACCGTTGGAAGGAAGTGCATCTCAACAGCAATCATTCCATTTCCCTGACAAGCCTCACAACGACCACCCGGAACGTTAAAGGAGAACCGTCCTGGCTTCCAGCCTCGTGCGCGAGACTCGCTCGTTGCCGCAAAAAGATCACGAATATGCGTGAAGGCGCCGGTGTAGGTAGCGGGATTACTGCGCGGTGTGCGCCCGATCGGAGACTGGTCGATAAGAATGCCACGACCGACGTACTCGGTGCCGGTCATAGAGGCAACGTGCTCAAGCTTACTCTCGCGGCGCGCAAAACGCTTCTCCAAGTTCTTATGAAGAATGTCATACAAAAAGGTGGACTTACCGCTTCCCGAGACTCCAGTGATGCACACCAGCTTGCCGAGAGGAACGTCAACGTTCTGATTCTTGAGGTTATGCAGCGTTGCTCCGCGGATCTTGATCGATCCCTTTTCGCTCTCGCGACGTTTCTCAGGAACTGGAAGTTCCGTCTCTTGTCGCAAGTACGAAAGCGTTAATGACCCGCTCTCATTTTTCTTAGCGGTTAAGAGATCGTCGAGCCAGCCCGACACCACGACTTGCCCACCATGCACTCCTGCACCAGGCCCAATGTCGATGAGATAGTCAGCTGAGTAGATCGTGTCTTCATCGTGTTCAACAACGACAATAGTGTTGCCTAAGTCTTTAAGTACTAAAAGAGTTTTAATCAGTCGATCGTTGTCGCGCTGATGGAGACCAATTGTCGGCTCATCAAGCACATAGAGAGCGCCCGTGAGCCCGCTCCCGAGCTGCGACGCTAAGCGGATGCGCTGTGCCTCGCCACCAGAGAGAGTGGCCGCCGAGCGATTAAGCGTAAGGTAGTCAAGACCGACATTCAGCATAAAGGTGAGGCGACTGTCGATCTCGCGAAGGATCGGCGCTGCGATATCCTTCTTCATTTCAGATAGTTCAATCGAGTCGACAAAGTCCTTTGCTTCGGCGATCGACATGCTCGTGAAGTCAACAACACTTTTGCCAAGCGTCTTATCCTTTTTACTCTTCAGGAAAACGCGGAGCGCCTCTGGACGTAGACGCTTCCCTTCACACACGGGACACACTTTTGTAGAAAAAAGCGACTCCGTGCCGAGCCCGTGACACTCAGGACATGCGCCATAGGGCGAGTTGAAGGAGAAAAGGCGCGGCTCAACTTCAGGGAAAGACGCACCGTCTTCAGGACAGATAAACTTTGATGACAGCGTCTCGGTGGTCCCGTCAGCGTGCTGGATTTTAACCAATCCATCAGCTTCTTTCAGTGCTAGCTCGAGAGCTTCAGAAAGGCGCTCGCGTGCTCCTGCCGTGGTGCGTGCAAACTCAGATACAAAAATAGAGTCGACAACGGCGTCGATCGAGTGTTGCTTGTTGCGATCAAGCGCAATCTTCTCTCTCAAGGAGTGTGGCTTACCATCAATCACTACTCGTTCATATCCTTTCCCAAGAAGGTCGTAGAGAAGCTGGTAGTACTCGCCTTTGCGGCCGACAACGACAGGCGCATAAATTGTCACCGCTGTTTTATCAACAGCAACGCCCATAACGTGACTGCTGCCGTCTGCAGCGACTGGAAGACCTTTACGCTTTGCTTCGACACGATTAAAAACCATTTTTATCATCTCCTCCTTCGAAAGGCGGACGATGGGTACATCGTGGTGAATACAATACGGTTGGCCGGCGCGCGCATAAAGCACACGCATATAGTCGTAAATCTCTGTTACGGTAGCTACCGTCGAGCGAGGGTTATTAGAGCGACTCTTTTGATCTATTGAAATGGCTGGAGAGAGGCCCGTGATCTCGTCGACGTCCGGCTTCGCCATTTGATTGAGAAATTGGCGTGCATAGGCCGAGAGACTTTCGACGTAGCGGCGCTGCCCTTCGGCAAAGATCGTATCAAACGCTAGTGAAGACTTCCCGCTCCCCGAAAGACCAGTGATCACTGTCATTGCGCCACGTGGCATCTCGACATCAATATTCTTGAGGTTGTGGGTGCGAGCACCCTTCACGCGGAGCCAGTCGCTCCCGTGCTTGTGCTTATGTTCTTCCTTCGCCGTAGTCTTTTTCATTAAAATCTGCCGTTTTCCATGGGCAATGAGTGATTATAGCACAAATTTCAATATTTACGTAACAAAAAGAGCACCTTTACAGATGCTCTTTCGGTAAACAGCTCAGCGTGCGCATGCTGTCGCCCAAACAGTGTTCGACAGCATTTGTTGAATCTGAAAATCGGTTATCTCCTCCTCCGTCTGGAGACAGTCAAGAAAGAATAGACTTGTTAGCAAGCAAACAAGCAAAACAAAACCAAGACGGTTTTTGTCCATTCATACCTCCAAAGATCAGCGACAGGTATAAATCTACAACACCCCTGGTATTAATCAACCTCCAGAAAGCGGTTTGCGGGTGCGGGGCTTTTTGGCCTTAGGGCCGGTGCCTTCCAGTTTGTAGATCTCATCGCGGATGAGGGCGGCCGTTTCGAAGTCGAGGTTCTCGACTGCCTCTTCCATCTCTTCTCTTTTACGCTTTATAAAAACAGTTGGGTCTTCCTTATAGGCGATAGTGTCGAGAGCAAGAAGCTCATCGATAGTTTTCTGATGCTCGCTTCTCATCGACTCAGCTATGTCTCTGATTTCTTTCTTAATCGTAATGGGAGTAATCCCATGCTTAGTGTTGTACGCCATCTGTATGGCACGGCGACGATTGGTCTCACCGATCGCCTTGTCGAGTGAGTTCGTCATATGGTCGGCATAGAGGATGACGCGACCAAGCACGTTACGTGCCGCGCGACCGATCGTCTGGATGAGTGATGTCTCACTTCGTAGAAATCCTTCTTTGTCTGCGTCCAGAATTCCCACCAGCTCTACTTCAGGAAGATCGAGCCCTTCGCGAAGCAGGTTGACGCCCACGAGAATGTCGAACCCGCCTTTGCGGAACTTGGTAAGAATATCGATACGATCAATCGTCTTAATGTCTGAGTGCAGGTACTCAGCCTTAATCCCCTTCTCGCGAAGAAATGAGGCAAGGTCTTCGGCCATCTGCTTAGTCAGCGTAGTAGCTAGTGCGCGACCGCCGCGCTTAATAACTATATCGGCTTCAGCAATAAAGTCTGCAATTTGTCCTTTGTAGCTACCGGCTTCAATAACACCGCGCACCGTAAGCTCAGGGTCGATAAGACCCGTCGGGCGAATGACCTGCTCAACAATTTGCTCTGAATGCTCGTGTTCATACTTCCCCGGCGTTGCGCTCGTGTAGATCACTTGGCCGACGCGCTTTTCGAACTCTTCAAACTGGAGTGGGCGATTGTCGCGCGCTGAAGGGAGCCGAAAGCCATACTCAACCAGCACATCTTTACGTGACCGATCACCCGCATACATTCCTCCGATTTGAGAAACAGTTACGTGTGACTCATCGATTACCGTAAGGAAGTCTGCCGAGCCATCTTTCTTGTGTGGGAAGTAGGAAAGGAGCGTGTGAGGCGGCTCGCCGGGTGCGCGCTTATCAAAGTGGCGAGAATAGTTCTCAATCCCGCTTGTGTACCCAAGCTCTCGTATGAGAGCGATGTCGTGGAGCGTACGGCGCTTAATTCGCTCGTGCTCAAGCGGCTTCTCTTCGCGCTTAAACTTGGCGAGCTGTTCAGCCAGCTCGAGCTTAATGTCTTCAATGGCACGCAGGCGCTCGTCTTCGCTTGTCACGAAGTGCTTCGCCGGGAATACGAAAACCGATTTGGGCTCGGCTACTTTGGCGCGCGATACCGGATCGAGCTGATCGATATGGGCTACTTTATCGCCATCAAACGTAACCTTATACATGACCCTTTCGTTGACCGGCATAAACTCTAAGGAATTGCCGAGCGCTCGTACTTGGCCCGGGTTAAGGTCGGCTGGCGTTCGCTCAAAGAAGATACCAACGAGTTTACGGATAAGTGCTGCTCGATTCTCTACCCCACCCACTTCAATCTTCACGTGCACTTTTTCATATTCGGCTGGCGAGCCAAGACCGTAGATCGCCGAAACTGACGCTACGATAATCACGTCTTTGCGCGTGAGGAGCGCTTGAGTAGCTGCATGACGCAAGCGATCGATCTCCGCATTGATCATCGCCTCCTTCTCGATATAGGTGTCAGAGTGTGCGATGTACGCCTCAGGCTGATAGTAGTCGTAGTAGGAAACGAAGTAATGCACTGCGTTCTCAGGGAAGAATTCTCGGTACTCCTGCGCGAGCTGAGCAGCGAGCGTCTTATTGTGCGCGAGTACAAGAGCCGGCTTATCGAAGTTCGCTATCACGTTTGCTGCGGTAAAAGTCTTACCACTACCGGTGACTCCAAGTAGGGTCTGGTGGTGCATACCCTTTTTAAGCCCCTCAGTGAGCTTCTCAATGGCCTGGGGCTGATCGCCGGCCGGCGGGAATGGGGTATGGAGTTTGAAGTTAGCCATGATAGTAATTAGTTTACTTCCTTCCTCCCTGCGCTTGCCTCGAATATGTACATAACTCTGTCCATATTACTCAGCTCGCTTGGTAGTAGTTTCTCATGAAGTCTGCACGAAATTCGATGAATCGTCCATCGAGAATTGCCTGACGAGCCTCTTTTACCAAGTTTAAGGTGAAGCCGACATTATGCAGGGAGCAAATAATCGAGCCTAGCATTTCTTTAGAATGAATAAGGTGAGCAACGTATGCGCGCGTATACAACTCAGTTCCTTTAATGACACCCTCGGGGTCGAGTGACCCGTAGTCGTTTCTATACTTCTCGCCCGTGATGTGAATGATCCCCCTTTTTGTATAAATAGAACCGTGGCGGCCAATCCGTGTCGCAGCAACACAGTCAAAGATATCAACGCCGGCTGCGATGCTCGCCAAGATGTCCCCCGGTTCCCCAATACCGAGTCCGTGGACCGGCATCGTTTCTGGTAGCTCCTTTAGCATCGCGAGCGCCGACTCTAAGGAATCATCCCCATATTTCTTGCTAAACGAGCCTCCGAGACCGAAACCGTCGAAGCCCATTTCAGCGATTGCTCTCGCACTACTCTTACGCAAATCATCAAACTGTCCACCCTGAGCAATGCCAAAGATCGCCTGCTTTTTATTCGCGTCGATATTTTGTCGATGCGCTTTCAAACTTCGTTCGGCCCAGCGGTGAGTTCGCTCCATCGCTTCTTTTTGGTATTCGTATGGCTCAGTGGGTGCTGTGCACTCATCAAAAGCAAAAAAGATATCAGCGCCGAGTGCATGCTGGATCTCGACAGAGCGTTCAGGCGTGAAGCGGTGCAGCGAGCCATCGATATGTGACGTAAACGTGACACCTTCGTCGTCGATAATGGCAAGCTGCCCGTGAGAGCTCGCGACCTCTTGATCAAAGACGGTTACTGCTTCTTCACGCGGCACATCCTCTTTTACAAATTTTGATACTGATTTGCCAAAGCCAGCACCTAGCGAGAAGACCTGGAAACCGCCTGAGTCAGTAATCGTCGGTCCCTCCCAACCCATGAATTTGGCTAGCCCACCCGCTCCTTCAACAATTTTCTCACCTGGCTGCAAGTATAAGTGATAGGTATTAGCCAGCACTACTTCTGCGCCGAGCTCATTAAGCTCGCGTGGCGAAATGCCCTTCACGCTTGCCTTAGTACCTACAGGAGAAAAAGCTGGCGTGTGAATCTCACCATGAGGCGTCGTAATAACGCCAGCACGCGCCGTACCTTGCTTAGCTTCTATTTTAAAGTTGAAAGCCGCCATATGTCTCTACCCTACCAGAAATAAAAAAGCCGCGCATTGCTGCGCGGCTTCGGAACACGACGTTCTCGATGGGTCTGATCGGACCCGCTACTTCTTGTCCTTCTTCGCGGCGGTTTCCGTTGCCTTCTTGCAAGTGTCGCAAGCGGCCGAAATCTTTTCGGCTTCTTTTTTCTTGGCGGCATCGTCGACCTGTTTCTTAGCGAAAGCTTCGTTCGCCTTTTTGAGCGATGCTGCCGTTGCGTCGCTTACCGTGGGAAGCGCGTCGCCGAAGGCTTTGCCGCCTTGCATGGGTATCACGAACGATCCGTTGAGCCTGTGTTGGGGATCGAAGTGCACCTTCGAGAACTCGTAGAGCTTCTCCACGCAGTCGCCTTTCGCTTTGGCCGCCGCCTGAGCGCTGAACGGATTCATGTACGCCGGAGCCATCTGTTTGCCGATTTCGGTCTGGCAGTGCGCACCCATGAATTGCGATTCGCGTATTGCCTCGACGGGAATGACTCCACTGTTCACGCGCGGGTGTTGAACCAGCGCATACTGCGCGGCTGCCTTAGGCGACCAACCACCAGCATCGGCGAGCTCGCCTGTTTCCTTCTTGTCGACCGTGACATCGCCAGAGCGATACTGCGGTGATGCGCAGGCCGTAAGGAGTGCCGCCATCGTTACGAGGAGAGCGAACTGTAGCATTTTCTTCATTTTCTTTCCCTTCCATTTTGACGCCTGAAACCCTCAGGCAAGGTATGACAAAAAAGACCGCTTAACAGCAGTCTTTTTTATAGCACAGAATCCCTAAAATTGCAAGCTCTTCTAGTTACCACCCTTCTGAACCTTCAAAAGTTCAACCTCGAAAATAAGATCCGAGTTTGCAGGTATTGCACCGCCAACGGCTTGTGCCCCGTAGGCAAGTGCTGCTGGAATTGCGAGAAGTCGCTTACCTCCCTCCTTCATACCGGCAACGCCCTGATCCCATCCTTTAATCACCTCTCCAGCACCGAGCCTAAATGTGAAGCCCTCTGTGCCGTGTTTGGCTGATGCGTCAAAGACGGTACCGTTTGTAAGGGTACCAATATACTGAACGGTCACAGTATCACCAGCGACTGCTGTGGCACCTGTGCCGACGACTTCGTCTTTCATTTCAAGCTGAGTAAGGGGAGGTTGTGGTGGCATGGTAGTTGTTTGATCTGCTGTTGTAGTTGCTAATGATTGCGAATCGGTGACTGCTGCGGTTTGTACGCCTCCGAAGGGCGACAGCCCCGGTACGAAAAGGAAAACGCTAACCACAACAAGTGCTAAAGCGACGGCAATTCCTGTTTGTGTCGGATTCATAATGTATAACGGTTAGACCCTTAGTATACTACGGAGCTTGAAAAGCCTTAAATCGCTTGACCTCTTCAGCTACAGCCGCTTTTGCGATCGCCTCATGGCCAGGAACCTCAGCGTCAAGGAAGGTCTGCACTGCAAGCGCATCCCCCGCTTCAGCAAGCTGCGTGAACTCTTCTCTTTTCGCTTCTGGCATCTTCTCAACAATGGCAATGGTCGCCGCCTTGAGCGCCACTTCCCCAAACTGACTGATAAGGGCCTGCTGTTCCTCTGGTTTCAGATCGTTGATCCCGAGATCAGTTGCTATCGCTTTTGTTAGTTCATCTTGCATAAAGGTAATATACCACGGCTAATTATTGCAACTGTTTAGTAAATTTCTTAGGGTCAATATCTCGAAGGTTTGGTGCCTCAAGAGAGCTTGGTGGTGCTTCGACTGAGGATGACACCCACGTCATGCCTAAGATTTTGGTTGCCTTAACCGCGTGCACCCAAGAGTGAGCTTTGCCATCTTCGAGAATCACAAGACGCTCTGCTTCAACAGAAACTTCTTCACCCGGATGAGCCTTTGCGTACTCGTTAGCAGCGTTCCATCTCGCTTCAAAGGGTTCTCCATACGCAACTGGAACACCACTTCCCTTTTCGACAAACACATGTCCCTCTCGAGGTTCTATCTTTAGTCCGCTATCACTAAGAAATTCCTTTGTCTGTGGGAGAGATGGCTGATTTTCGATTGTGCCACTCTCAGGAGCAGACGATGTAGTTGAATCTTGAGTTCCTATAGAATCTGCATCCTGAAGACCTTCAGGGGCACCTCCATTAATGGGTCTAGGTTCGCCGATCGAGTCGCGCTCAAGCTGCTCTTGTATGTGGAATGACTCATCAGTTGCTGAAACGCGCTGAAAACCGTCGTCACTAGTCTCATCTGATATTGCAGGGTTCTCTGCATTCGCGGCATGGTTGTATGGCGGTGTTATCGGTCCGTCATTTGGCGTTTCCATCATTCCATCGAGCGTTATCTCTCCGTGTGTGTCAAAAGACATTACTGAGTCGAGATCAACGCGCGCATTGGTACCGCCTGGGTGATAGAAGCCGTGCTTTGGGTCAGCAGCGATTTTATGCACGACTTTATCAATTGTTTCCTCATCTGCGGTAAGAAGTTTGTATATGTCTGGTTGCTGATCAGGAGCGCGTTCAGCATCGTAATAGCTACTTGCATCTAGATGCTTTTCCGAAAGCTGCTTCCACATTCTCTTGATCATATACTCTGTACCCTTTCCTTTTGTCGCCGCAATGGGCTCAAGGTCATCAGGGAGAGCAATCTCCCCTTCTATCCTCTCCGAAATATTTGTGTCATTCAGTAGCTTCCCGCTCGACGTAATCTCAGGATGCTTTTGTGGTTGTGGCGACAGGTTCGAGGGATTCCCCGGTGTTGATTCTGCCCACGTCCCTTCGGGTTTTACACCACCCTTGAATGGCCAGTACTGCTTCAGCCATTCTTGAGTCTTTTCACCGACGACTTGAGCTTTTTCTCCAATATACTCATGTACTTTTTGTCCGGTTTCCGTCTGATTGGCGAGTAACAGCGCTTCTTGTATCGCTGCACCCATTGCTACTGTATAGCCTATCGCTTTCAACATCGACCACTCTTTCGCATTGGTTTTTTTGTCGTCGACTGCCTTTTTCTCAAATTTTAAGAACATTGTCGAAAGCGCTGCGGTGCGCTGATAGCCGAGACCCAGCATGAACGCTGCCGCAACAGGAGGTGCAATAGTAGAAAAAGCGAATGCTCCTAGCCCGAGGCCTGCACCCATGGCAAGCTTAGTCGTAAAACTTTTCTTATTATAGTTCTCGCCAACATTTCTAAACCATTTTTCAATCCCGCCAATGTTCTCTGCTTTAAGATCCAGTTCGGCAGAACGGCGAATGAGACCCTCTTCCGAGCTTTTATACCAATTCACCTTTTCTTTGGTGCTGTCCTTGGCTCCGCTAATGAGCTCACGCAATTTTGCCTTCCACTCCTTAGGTGTTTCCGGCTGCTCATTCTGGGTCTGCTCCTTAGGTGACTCAGAAGAAGGAATTTGCCGCGGCTCTGGGTTAAGCGGTGATCCGTCTGAAAAAACGGCGTCTTCTGGAATATTTTTCTCATGACCTGGCCTAAAGTGGAAGACCTTAGGGGCAGTCTCTACCGACTCATGGTGACCCGCTTTCCCGAGAAGAGTTAGCGCTTCTGCTTTCTCAGTATCATCCCCTTCTGCAATTACTTCTTGTAAATACTGCTCGGCCGTATCTCTATCACCAAGCTTCAAAAATTCTTTTGCTAGCTCAAGACTTAAATGAGCGCTGCTCGAATCGGAATCTATATTTACGGTTTTTCCTATATCTTGAAAATTGGATTCTTCCGATTGTGCCATCTCTCCGTTCTCCTTGTCTGAGATGGTCTCATGAGAACTTCCATTTAATACTCGCTCGGCAGTCGGCACTAGAACAGCCTCATCAGTAATGGGGACTTTTGGCTCAAGCAGAAACTGAGCAATCTTTTCAAGTGTCGCCTCCTCTGCTCCTTCGTCTCCTGAAGCAAAGTTCTTCTGCTGTTCTTCTGCAAGGTCTTCGTATTTTCTCCAGTCTGATTCCGAAATGTGTTTAGCATCCCGAGTGCCGTCTGGGTTTGGCGGATAGAGACTCAAAAGCTGTTCTCTAAATATTCCTCTTTTCAAGCCACCTCGGCCCCACGGATTGCCGAGTTCAGTCGGCCCTTGCCGTTCCCACTCTTGCACAACAGCTGAGGCTTTCTTCTCTTCATCGATTTCCTTTCGAAGCGATTCAAGATAACTTTCTTGCTTTTTTTGATCTTTCAATTTTGAATACACCTCTAAAACCTGAGCGGGCACGTGGCCGCTAAATAATGCCGTCAACGCCTCTGGTGCTGAAAATTCTGAATGCTCTGTTTGTGTCGGTGCAATAGAACCGGCCGCCCACGCATCCATGTCCTTTTGCATCTCGGGACGAGTCATATACTGCGGAGTGCGAGCGTGAGTAATATCTATATCGAGGTCATTTATCGACACTGGCGGAATGATTCCGAGTACAGCCGCGTGTTTTCTACCTTCCAAATTTTTCTGTTGCTCTTCTACGGTCTGTATAGAGGCTACAGAATGAGGGTTGAACGGTTTAGCCTCTTGAGGCTGAGTAACGCTGGCTTCAGGGACAACGCTTTCTGTCATTTGGGCGTTTACCACAGTTTGTGCCGGCTTTAACTCCTCTCTAAAAGCGTCAATCTGGGCTTTTACGTTTTCGAGACTTCTCGTTTTTGCCGGTTGGTTGATGGACTTGGCCAATTCTTTTCTCAGAGCGGATAGTTTGTTGTAAAGCTGCTTTTGCTCTGGAACAGACATGTCTGGCTCTGGGTACGTTTCAAAAAAAGCGGTCTCAAGACGTGACTTGAGTTCATCATAGGTTCGATTTTCTGTTTGCACATCGACGTCAGTAGCGTTTTTAACTGCTTCTGAGCGACGGCGTGTCTGAAATTTTTCAATACCCATTTCTTCACCATTTTTTTGTGCCATAAATTAACGAGAGAGATATCGTTCGCGGATCATATTCTCAACGGTAGCACGATCGCGACCGTAGGTAAGCGACGAGAGGTGAATAAGGTCGTCTACCTGAGCCTGATTTGCTTCCGGCAAATCAGGCGTTTTCATGTCAAAAGCCTTTTGCGGTATGCCGTTTGAAAGAATCTTTACGTACGCGTTTCGGTTTTCAAGATTTACGAAATCAGATGATTCAAATACGGGAGCAAATTGCTTTGCAAAGAACTCGGCGTCCTCTTCACCCACACGAAAGACTGCCATATTGCCGACGTTCCCGAAGACTGCGTCACGTGTTTTTTCCTCGATCTGCGAAAGGAACTGGTGCGCCATACTGAGCGAAAGTTTGTATTTGCGGGCCTCGGACAGAATCCCCGGGATCGAATCCGTCGTCACGTTTTGGAACTCGTCAATGTAGAGGTAAAAAGGTGCGTGTTGGCCGCGCGGATTGTCGGCTCGAGAGAGCGCAGCCATAAAGAGCTTGCCCACTACGATCAGCCCGAGGAGGTTTGCGTTTCGCTCGCCTAAGCGGCCCTTCGAGAGGTTTACGAGTAATATCTTTTTTGTATCCATCACTTCGCGGAAGTTAAAGGAAGATTCCTGTTGCCCGACGATCGGTCGAATGAAATCGTTTGCCGTAAAGTCATCGAACTTATTGGTGATATACGGCACGATGTTTTCAAGCGCCGCATCGCCTCCGGCCTTCGTCGCGATCTCTGTCCAGAACTGATTCACGATGGGGTTCATACTCTTTGCAAGCTTCTGTGCTCTAAATTCGCTGTTACTAAGCACGCGCGCAATGTCGAGGATCGTCGATCCGGAGCTTGGATCTTCCATCACGAGCAATGTCGCGTTCCGGAAGTACTGCTCAAACGCGGGACCCATACTCTCAGGCACGTCACCGTAGAGGCGCTTAAAGATCATCAGAAGTTCGTTCACAATAAATGTCTTCTGCTCTGGTCGAGACATGTCGTACTCGAGGAAATTAAGCGAGAGCGGCCGCGAAAGATCAGCCGGGTCAAAGTAAATGACATCTTGGTAACGCTCAGGCGGGATTGAGGCCAAGATATCGATAATGTCTGAGCCGTGCGGATCGATAAAGCAGCAGCCGTCGCCATTTTTTATATCCTGCATAATCATCGATTTCATGAGCCCGGTCTTACCGGTACCGGTCTGCCCGATGATGTAGAGGTGGCGAAGGCGATCTTCAGGACTCAGATAGATCCGTGATTCTTGACCACGATACGTATTAATACCAAGCAATGAACCGGTCTGTGGGAGCGCGACCGGTGCTGGAGCATGGGTAAAGCGCGCCTGCTTTAAGTGCGGAGAGGATTCGATTCCAGACGGCGGGAAGTGGTAGATGGTCGTGAGTTCGCGAAGCGAGAGCGGGAGTGCATTTGAGTCCGGCAAGCGGAACGAGAACTTTTCAAAAGCCGCATCGGCTTTATCGCCCATCGGAGTACGCTTAAATGAAAGGTGGTTGCCTTGCGTACTCGCAAACTGATTAAACGCGGCCTCAATCTCGTCGAGCACCTGCCCTGCCTTACGCTCGTCGGTAGAAGAGACAACCAGTCTGATGGTGACTCCAACAATGGGTGCAGCTATTTTCTTCTCGAGCTGCTCGATATGCGCTTTGTTCGCTTCTATCTGACGCGTTTCTGCCTCCTTTGCTTTCTGTTCGTCTTTAGGCTTGCTCGAAAAGAGGGACTTACCGATGTCGCGAACCACTTCACCCATCATGGTCTCAGGCGTACTAAAGGCCGTCGTATGCTTTTCTCCCTTTCGGAGCGCATGCAAAATTTTCTGGTAATGCTTTACATGCCGTTCGGCTCTTGGCTCGATAATAATCTGGAGCGCTGCCCCTTCGCCTGTGTGTTCGATCTTGGCGAAGGCATTGGTTATCGCATTGATCGGATCATAATCAAACTCAGTATAGTCCTTCAGCGGAAGCGCCGGATTAGCGGCTAACGTTGCTGTTGAGGTGTAGGAAATACCGCTGTTAGTAAACACATTATAGTCGTGTGGTTGTGCAACAAGGTGCGCATTGGGAAAGATCGCAAGAAGCTGCTTCTCAAACAAATTGCACTTACTATTAGGCACTGCGGCATAAAACTGGAGCTCAGGGCGGTCCTCAGGCACGGCTAATTCAAGTGCAAAGTAAGGTGGCTCGCCCGCTTCCGCGTCCTCAACTGAGAGCAGTCCCGCATAGAACTGTTCCATTCCCGAGACAAGCTCTTTGAGCGTCTTTGTGCGGCCCCCCTCCTCGTGCTTAGGCTCTGGGAGTGCGATTTCATATAGCGTCATGTGAAGCGCCTGGAAACGAGGTGCCTTCTCGTCGATTCCGGGCACAAGAATCCCCGCAGCAATATGACGCACGAGATACTGATGGAAGTCATCAGCCACATGGGGATCGTGCAGTTTCTCCATAACACTTAGAGCATTTTTTACCCCCTTCTCCTCCATAACTGCCTGGAGCTTCTTCACCGCTTCTTCGGTACCGCCTAGGTTAAGCTCTTTGAGGATCGCTTCAGCCTGTGTATCGATCGTCTTTTCAGTGCTTTGATACTCTTTGGCTAGCACCTCGAGTGGAGCAGCATGGTGTTCGTGGATCGTCTCAGAAATGACTCTCACGTGATCAAACGCATTTGCCTCGACATTGCGCTTTGATAGCTCGGCTTCCTTGCGAGAAACTTGTTCGCGCAGATACGCGAGCTCCTCTTCTGGCGTGGACAACTTGGGCGAGGATTCCATTACTTCAAGTATACTCGATAGACATGATCAATTTCCTCATGGCATGTATACATCTCGATCCGATTGAGATGATCAAGGCCGGGAGTTATATCGGACTCGCCTTTCTTGTGTTCGCTGAGAGCGGACTCTTGATTGGCATTTTTTTACCAGGTGATTCGCTTCTCTTTGCCGCGGGACTTCTTGCTGGAGCTGGGTATCTCATAATCGGACCTCTTATTATCGTTGTCGTTGTGGCGGCAATTGTCGGTGACTCTGTGGGGTACTGGTTTGGCTCAGAGGTCGGCGAACGACTCTTCACTCGCAAAGATTCACGTTTTTTCAAGCAAGAATATTTAAAACGTACGGAGCGGTTTTATGAAAAATATGGCGGTCGAGCAGTGGTACTCGCACGCTTTGTCCCTATCGTTCGTACAATCGCGCCGATTCTCGCAGGAGCAAGTCGGATGAAGTACCGTCAATTTATCGGATTCAACATACTCGGCGGGGTGCTGTGGGGTGCCGGCATGACGCTCATGGGCTTTACCTTGGGCTCGATCGTTCCGAATAGCGAAAAGTATATCCTTCCAATCTCACTTGTTATTGTTGCAATTTCCTTCCTCCCAATTGTGATTAATCTCACCCGTGGTAAGCGCGCTATTTAATACCCTAGTCCGTTCAACGTTGCGCCGTACGAGCTGAGAAAGGCTGGGATTGCAAAGACTAGGCCAATAGCAGGCAGTATCACAAGAGCAGCCGTAATGACGCCTGTCCAAAATAAATATTTGCGTACCTTCTCAGAAGCCTGATAGGCCATTTCGGCTTTCACCTCAATAGCATCCAGCTTTGCGGAAAGCTCCGGATCGATCATCTTAATCCTTACCCCACGAGTTGAAGACCCAGTTCACCACAGCAAGCACCAAGGCGAAGAGGAACGCCGTCCAGAAGCCCGCGATTCCAAAACCAGGAACAATAACCGCCGCGAGCATCACGAGAAGCGCATTGATTACGAGCGTGAATAGCCCCAGCGTGATGAGGTTGATAGGGAGCGTAAGCACGAGCAATATCGGTTTAATAAAAAGATTCAATACACCAATAACGACCGCAGCAATACATGCAGCTACAAAAGTGATACTCGAACCCGGCACAATATACGCAGCGATAAGAATTGCGACCACGCCGATAAACCAATGTAAGAGTAATTTCATATAGGGCTATTGTACCAAATTGATAACAATATAAAGTGCCAACGCACCAAGGAGCGTCATGCCGGTTGTGAGCGCGCGTGGGTGACGGTGATGGCTCTCCGGGATCAGATCGCTCGCCGATAGATAAAGGAATGTCCCAACAAACACAGCGAGTACAAGCCCAATAGCAGCGTCAGGGATCTGGAAGAAGAGTGTCGAAGCGACGCCGAGTACCGGCGCGGATGCGTCGATAAGAAGCCAGCGAAAGGCGCTCTTCCAGCTTCCTCCATTTCGCAATATGAGATTCACCGTATTAATACCATCAGAAAAATCATGAGTAAGGACTGCTGCCGTCACCACAACACCCACCATTGCTGACGCTTGAAAACCGACACCGATAGCAACACCATCGAGGAAGCTGTGTGCGGAGAGCGTAAGCGCTCCGAAGAATCCCCTCGGAGCATTCGTTTCATTATCTTCCTCGTGCGTATGCAAAAGAATGAGCCTGTCGAGAATCAGATACCCGAAGAGACCGAATGCAACAAAAAGCGCAATAGTCGAAGCAGAATGATAGGCCGTTCCCAATTCGATCGCTTCGGGCAAAAGATCAAAGAGGGCCACCCCCGCTACTGCTCCTGCTGAAAAACCGAGAATGAGATGGAGTTTATCGCGAAACCGCAATGCGAAGGATCCGCCGATGAATGTGGCAATGAACGCCGCCAGACTGATGAGAATGAGGGTCATGGATTTTAAATTAGACAGTACATGCTTGGCAAGTACCAAAAAATTCAAGTGAATGTGTGCGGATACTCTTGAATTCGCGTGCGGCACGAAGCGCAGCACGCTCCATTTTTTGTTCTGCAATCTCCACATCAGCAATCTTACCGCACGAGTCACACACGAGGTGATGATGATGTTTTCCTGTAGCAAGCTCATAATGGGCGTGATCGTGCCCAAGATCAATACGACGCACGAGCCCCTTCTTCTCAAGTGCCTCAACCGCACGATAGGCATTCGCCTGATCGATTTTCCCTTTTAGATTTTTAACTACATATTCAACCGTCACGGGCTTCTTAGCCTTCTGGAGCGCAGTGAGTAACGCAACGCGCCCGAATGTAGCGCGGAACCCATGCTCGCGCAACAGTCGCGCAAACTCGACGCTATCATTCATCTGTGCTGACATTCCTTTACTTTATTATAGACGCGAATAACTTGCAATAATTATTTTCCATCTACTTAGAGTGTGCTGCGTGCTTGAAGTAGTGAGAAATTTGGAAAAGAGTATCGATGAGATATAGAACAAATACGGAAAGCGTTCCGAGTGCCAGCCACCCGACAAGAAATGCGACGATCTGAGCAGTCCAATACTCTGGCTCTACACGATAGGGCAAATCTCCTATTAAGTGAGTGAAAGGCGAGAATATACCAGAGACGATCAGCGCTATCCAAAACGTAAAGCAGAGCCCGCAGGTAAGGGGCTTTCTGATCCAAAATGGCCACGCATCAAGAACGACGTTAAAGCTATTCTCAGAGTCATAGCGATAGGTACGCCATAATAGCGATACGCCGGCTGTAGCAAGAACGATAAGAATGATAGTCATATCAGCAAATTAAGAATAAAAAGAAGGCACGCCGGATGCAGCGTACCTTCTGTCCGCGGACGATCTCACGCAGGAATCAACGTTCCTTCATACGTCTTCAAGCTCTGATGGAGAGCAAACGGAAATCCGAAAACGTGAATCAATGCCAATTCGGACAGAAAATGCTCCCACCATGCTTTCTGCAGATGTGGCACGCGATCTTCCGAGGCCTGAGGGAGTTGTGCGCCCCCTCTCAGCTCACGAAAGATATGCGAGCAACCACAGTCATGTTCTGGATACCGACCCGATCGCCGCTGAAGTGTCGAGCAGATGTCGAGCCAGAGCGCTGTCGTTTTTGCCGCTCCGTGAAGCGCGGCATCCGAAAGGCTCCAAGGATGGCGTAGAATGCCGCCCAAGTTTGGGATGGCCTCTTCCTGATCTGCGTTCGGTCGCAATCCCATTGTCGCAATCGTGTCCCAGAGAATGCTCGGAACAAGCGGATATTTTTCAGCTAGCTCCTCGAGACCATGTACCCAGCCAGTGCGCGAGAAGTTATGGGGTGACTCGAAATTCATGGCGACCAGCAAGTCAAAGCGATTGCCGTCAAACTTCGTGTGTTCGATAGAGTGCGCAATGGGTTGTGCTACCCATCGAGCATCGTCCCCCAGACGACAGAGCAGGTTTTGCGTTTGTTCACGCGCGATCTCGGGAACGGCGGCAAAATCCACAACAGTGGGCCTAAGAAACCGATGTGTTGTCGGTTCCCACCTCATTGGAAACATATCCATGCAAACTCCTTTCATCAGTGTACAAACGCGAACAATTCGCGTTTCCCTTATTACTATACCGTACCCATATTTGAAATACAAATGAAGTAATTGGGACGTTTACAACCAACCGAGAGCAAGAACAAGAAAAATCGCTACGAAAGTAGCAAGAACGGTTACGCACCAGGCGAGAGCGGCGTTTTGAGTAAGGTCTATGACGCGATCTTCGGTAATACGCATTGAGCGGCCGACTGCCACATACCCTACCCCATCTGGCTTCTTAAATTGCACGAGAACAACGGCTTGTCGTACGTCCGGGCGTGGCTGCCAGGTTACGCGCGTTTCTGGACCAGTGGGTGCAGCAAGAGTCTTCAAGGTCGTCCAAGTACGGGTGTCAAAAAGCCCCGGAGGTAAACGTGGCGGAACGCCATCAAGCGTTGCCGAGGATTCAAGCGGGGTACCTGACGCGTCGTACACAGTGATCCACGTCGCAAGGCTGGTACGCATATCGATTGGAGGTGTGTTTCGAGGAAGAATATTTGCGGGCAAGTACTCGCGAGCGAGCGAGATCGCTGCATCTTCTGCCATTTGTATTTGCGGATCATTCAATGACTGGCGATAGTTCTGTTGCACTGCAACATAGGCAAAACCAAATACGCCCGTAATGGCAATTACGAACGGAAGCCAGAGCACGAATGCTCGACTAAGGAGCTTTCTCATACTTCTATAAGAACTCCTTTAGAGTCTTAGAGGTTTCGGCGCAGCTAAAATAGCTTTCGGATCTTTCTTCCACTCATCACTCACATCTGCATATAGTTCGAGCTCGTTCCCGTCTGGGTCAAGAATATAAATACTATGAGTTACACCGTGATCGGTAGTTCCAATGATTTTCACACCCTTTTCCATAAGTTCGGCATACGTAACCTTTGCTGCTTCAGGGCCATCGCCAATTTTAAAACCAATGTGGTAGAGCCCTGCCCGCATCTCGTGCATTTGTGCCGCGCTCTTGGGCTCGCCGCCCACTTCGATCAAGAGTAGCTCGTGGTGGGTGCGGCCGCTTGAAAAGAGCGCGGTCGGCCACTGCCGTGCAATCTGCGTAAAGCCGAGTGTCTTTTCGTAAAAGTCAGCCATACGAGTAAGGTCAGTGACATAGAGCACAATATGGCCGAGTTCCTTAATTTGCATACCCCTATAATAGCAAAACGCCCCTCCTATAGCGGGGCGTTTTGCTTTACTATTAACTTACTTTAAGAGCGAGTCGATCGCTGCTTGGAAGGTGGCGTATGGATACGCCCCTGCGATTACCTGCTTACCAAGCACGAAGGACGGCGTTGCACTCACGCCTGCCTTGCCTGCCTCAGCGCGATCAGAATCAACCATTGCCTGGTATGCTGCTGTGTTCGCCTTCACATCAGCGGCGATTTTAGCGGCATCGAGTCCTGGTATCGTTGCGTTCAGCTTATCGATCGAAGCGGTGTCGCCGAAGCCCTGGTCACCTTCAGCATCTTGCGCCGTGTACATTGCGGTGCGCCACGCAAAATACTGGTTCGGATAGAGTTTCCATACTGAGCGGCCATACAGCGCTGCTGCTATTGAATCCTGTCCAAGGAACGTAAAGTCCATAAAGACAACTTTGACCTTACCCTGATCAACATAATTCTTGATGATCTCAGGAAGCGCGGCTGGGGTGGTGATTCCCTCTACGCCACCTGTCTCGAAGGCTTTGCAGTAAGGGCACTGGAAGTCGCTCCAGAAAGCAATCGTGACGGGAGCGTCAGCTTTACCGAGGTACGGATTACCATCCATCTTCACCTTTTTAATATCAACTTCAGGAGCAGCAGCTCCCGTGTTACCGGTCGCGGTAGATCCGTGCGAACCATTCCAAAGCACTGCGCCTCCAATAAAAAGCCCGGCCACAATGACGGCCGCTGGTAAAAAATACTTATTTGTATCGGTATTGTTCATATGGAGGAAATGATACCATACTGATGTAAACCACAACGGGAGAAGAATGTATGAAAATAGCCACACTTGGTATTATTACAAACGATAAAAATGAACTGCTTCTAGGCGAAAAGAAGCGGGGTGAGATCGGTACCGGAGTGCTCTCTGGTCCCGGCGGCAAACTGGAGCTCGGTGAGACTCTGGCGGAATGCCTTATCCGTGAGACAAGAGAAGAGCTGGAGATCGAGCTTGATCCATCGTCTCTTGAACTCGTCGCGATTATCGACTTCTATGCCGAAGACGAGATCGATTTTCGTGTACACACCTATCGCGCAGCTTTTTTGTCAGGTGAGCTTCACGAAACCGCTGACATGATTCCCGGCTGGTACCCTATCAATGACTCCACATTTGAGCGGACGTATGAGTCAGATCGTCACTGGCTGCCGAGAGCTGCACGAGGCGATAAGTTCAGAGCGAATGTGTATTACAAAGATCGAGCCAAGGACTTTGACCATATTGAGTTCTTTCCGTTCGCTGAAGAGTAACGGCCGTGCTAATGCGCGGTCGTAGACTTTTGTAACCGGGGTGCTATATTCCCTTTTGGTCACCTGTTCCAAAACAGCGAAGGAATTATATGCCTTACCTTGTTCTTGTTCTTCTCTCTTTCCTCCTCTCCGCTTCGGCACTCGCAGACAATCGTGATGTCGATTCTGCATTTCCGCCAACAAGTCTGAGGATTCACTACAGCCCCGTCAAGGGGTTTATCTCGGAAATACCAAAAAGTGCGAGCACTCCGACATCGGCGAGTCGCGTGCACGTGCTTATCGCAAACTCCGGCTACTCGGCAACCTGGAACAGGGCGACGCGAATGCTCATGTTCTCCGAACAAGTCGGTTTCGGCCAAGTCCGCGAGATCGAATTCATTCGCGGTGCCGGATTTGAATACCATGTCGATGATACAAATAGCCTGTATGTGTCATTCGCAAACAACAGCTTCACCGGCGCGCGCGTCCCGATGCTCGCGTATCGATGGCGATTCTGAGATGACGCACAAAATAAGAACACTAGAGCCCCGAAATCGGGGCTCTTTTATTGATACTGAATGTAGCTCGGCGCCGGAGTGAGGTTGAGTAACTGACTTGGGGAGAGGAGACCATCTGCAGGTGGTCGAGTATCGTTTTTATAAAAAAGCTTTACTCCCGTAAATTGAACGGGCTGTGGAGCCACTACCCGGGTATAGGTGCCAATCTTCTTTGCTTTCGAGCCGTATCCGTCCATATCGACGACAATTTGGACCTGTGGAAGCGGTTGAATCTGCTTGTAGTTGGTAAGCATGTCTCCGGTGAAGCGATGCACAATGAGCACTTTGGGTGGAAGCTTGTTCTCAGTTACAAGTTTAGCTAGGTATTGTGCCGTAAAGTTAATATCGCTCGCGTCCATGGTGCCTATAACCGAGCCAGGTGGTTCACCGTTTTTCATTGAGAATTCTGGATCGAGACCAAGATGCACGTTCGGCATTTTTAAATATTTCTCCAGAAGAGGGATCTCGTGCTGAACCGTGCTCTGCCCGACCTGCACATCCAAAATCACGATGCCACCGATCCGCGCTGCCAGATCGATTGCGTGATCGATCTGATCGTCGGGCATGCGAAGAATCCATTTACCCTCTCTCCCTGCGGTGCCCTGAGCAACCACGGCGATATAGTGAATCGCCGGCACAACCGGTGTCCCTGGATCTGCCGCCGTCCATTTCTTCACTTCAGTGTCGAGCATCGCAAGCATCTGATCAGTTGGATATTCGCCGAGCACTCCCATACCTCGTGAATAAAAATTGCCGTAATAGGCAACGATGCGCTTAAAGGGAAGAATCGCGCCAGCATCTGGATACACGCTGTGCACCGGCCACTTCCGCAGCGTCGTCGACGCAATACTCCTAGTCGACGTTGCGGTAGTTGAGCTTACATGAGCAAGCCGAAGCATGCGCGCATCGTAGTCTGCCCTATCAAGACTTGGGAGTGGAATCATCTTTTCTGCAACATCAGCGAGTGCTGAGCGATATTCCGTCGGGAAGAAGTTGGAGAAGAGAAGAATAGTGCCAACAACGAGGACTGTTGCTCCACCAATAATCCCTAAACGTTTAGCAAGAGCCATAGTGCGTACAGTGTATCATCTGGCAGTTCTGTAAAAAAACGACTAGCAAGCAACTGATCCGCGCCTCTTCTAAAGTAACTAAGAAATGAGAGCTAATTTCGCAGCCCGCGTAAGCTTTTTGATCGATGCCTCACGCTTAAGCGCTGAGCTACGGTCGGGTAGCTCTTCGGTATATACAACGCGCTTCACACCTCTTGAGCGAGTGAAGTGCCCACCCACGCCGCTCTTGTGCTCAGTAAACCGACGGTCGATATCGGTCGTAATCCCCGTATAGAGAGAACTGTCGTCGCATTCGAGAATGTAGACAAAGTAAGGCATGAGATTAGTATACCGCCGAACGCAAAACCCGGCGCCAAAGGCGCCGGGTTGCCCTATAAAGATATAGGTTTTTAGTGGGAACCAGTCGACGAGGCGTGGAGTTCACTAGAACCCTTTAGCTTTAGCGCTGCCATCAGTTTATGAAGATCAGCAACGGCTGTCTTAAGAGCCGTCGTAGCATTCTTTATTTTTTCACGCGCATCATCGAGCGCTACCTTATTTGAGGCTTGTACGCTTGCATCACCATTATCAGGCTTGAGCAGTATTGTTTCCGTCACGGCAGCCTGTGCGAGCGACTTAGCCTCAGTCATTTTCGCACGAAGCTCCGTGTCGAGCGCTTTGAGGTCATTCGTGCTTGCTGTGGTCGTCGCGTTTAAACGCGCCTCTATCTTTGTTGCAAGCGTATCAAGATTCCCACCAACACTCGTTACTGTCAGAATGCGATCAGCTGCAGCTGCAATATGGATCTGAGGCATGACGAGCATATAGATCCGATATTCTCTGGAGATCGACTGAATCTCCGTTTTCAAGATTTCAAGTACGGTCTCTGCGTCGATTTGTGACTTGAGTGTCGTGAGGGCGCTTATCTGTGCCGAGATCGAAGCAGAGAGACTAGCTTTCTGTTCGGCAGTGAGTCGCTTCATCTCACTAATGCGAACTGAAAGATCGCTCAGGTTCTTGATTCGGCGACTGATTTCTTCGTCGGCACGACTCTTAGCGCGAGTGATATCAATGGTAGTTGATGCTTTTACGCCAATCTTGGCGCTCGAACTACCCACGCGGAGTCCTCCAGTAACAGCTATCGTATCGCTTGTCTCAGCAAGAGCCGGGAGGGGCACAACTGAAACAGTAACCATAAGCGCGACGAGACTCAAAATGATTCGTTTCATAGGAATGTAAAAATAGATTAGTAAGACTGAGTAACTGCCTGATCACTTTGGGCCATACTGGTATTGTCTTTATCGAGAGCAGACATTTGTGCATCAATCGCCGCTGAGTCTTTAAGGAGAGCCGAGTCGGTTGTATCTGAGGGTGTCGCGTTAGACCCAGTTGTAGTTGTCGTAGTAGTTGTCGTTTGTTCCGCCGAGTTACCGAGCTCTGAATCAATCGCACTCTCCTGAGGCGTATAGACGTAGGCCGCGATGCCGATAAGCACGATCGCTACTACGAGCGTTAAGCCGACCTTGGTGTTTGATGACATAAATAGATATAAAGATAAGGAATCATGAGCTTGTAAGTGTGCGGAGCACGCACTATACAGCTAAGTATATACTCTTCTTCCCTACAAGCTCAGACGAACTGCAGGTGACATTCTTTCATAAATAACAAAAGCCGCTTTTAGGCGGCTTTTGTCGATTCGGGTTATTAAACGGTCTCCGCTTCTTCTGTCTCTACAACTGCGTCTGCAGCTGGCTCCACTTCTGTCTCTACTGCGGCACCCGACTCAGGGACTTCGCCCTCAGTAACTTCTACCTTTACTTCTGTATCATTTGTATCCATAAGCTGGAGTATAACAGGCATTCGGTTTTGCACCTACTTTTCTGAATGGTACGTTAGCGTCAGCATTCTAATGTCTATGGAGGATAGGCATGACGGCATTCGTTCAGAAATAACAAAAGCCGCTTTGGGCGGCTTTTGTTGAGTTTGATAATTACACTGCGCCCTCTTCACCCTCTTCTTCAGTAACCACTACGTCTGATTGTGGTTCCATTTCTGTCTGGTCAGCCGTCGCGTAGCCAGCAGCATGTACTGTCTTCTCCAAGTCTTCTATTTCTGAATGACCTCCCATTTCATTATTATTCATGGTTTCGATTATATCAGGTTTTATTTCAGGTCAGCGATATGAAAAACATATCGATTATTCCCATCCATCTCGACAAGTGAAACTGAATCAAGTGTGATGATTTGTCCGACTTCAATTGCTTCAGCGGCCTGATCGCTGACATGAGGTCTAAAGGTGTCATAAGACTCTCCAACCGCTTGCACCGGTCCGATCGCGTCTCTGATTTGAGTATGTAGTCGTAGGAGCTCAGGAGTGTGCTCAACCTCAGTAGCAGCAATCTTTCTTTGATAACGATCAAATAGCGCCCTCGATACTCCGCGAGTTACTAGAGGCGTTTGATTAGCGCAAGCCAATGTGACTTTTTGAATGAGCTCCTCGTTCGAGTCTGGACTCAAAAAAGGTCTGGCGAGTGTCAGATGGAGCGGCCAATCAGTCTTTTGGAAAGTTGTTGGACAATCTTTAGTTAGCAAACTAACAATGACAAATTTGCGCATGATGTCCATTTTACACTTTTACAAAACCATTAAAGTGAACTTTGGAACCGGCAAAGACTTCAACTACCTTATATTTCCCTTTCGTCCAAACTTCTCCAATCACGAGCGTATGTGTTACTTCGACGATCACCACACTCGCAAGCGGCAACGAAAGCTTTTGATCCCCTTTCGTTTCAACTAAGGGAAGTTCGCCAAGAAGCCAATACAGGCGCTGTTCTTTCTTTAAAAAATCGTAAACCCTCCCAGCCTCCAAGACCTCAGGAAGACACTCCTCCATTTGCCTACGACCAGCTGTATATTCCTCGAAATTCCTCAGAGCCAAGTCAGGATTGAATTCAACGCGAATGCCCATATGCTTCCGCAGTATATCAAACCCAGTTGTTACGTGGCTGGCCGTCACTACGGAGCTTTGTGCCGAGTTTGCGTATACATGTAACTTTAGTCCTTTCGCACAAATTATTTGCCGCTGCTCTAGGAATGTCACCAGGCCTAGTACTGAGGCCTAGAATATAGATAGCCGTTGTATAGAAGCTGGTTCGAGTCCTAAATAGGTTCTTCAGCAAGATCGGCCTCAAGCAACGAGGTAGGTGTTTGATCCTTTCTCGTAAGCGTGAGGTAGATAACGAGGGCAAGAATGGCGCCGAGGAAGATGAGACTCGTAACGGTAGTGCCGAGACTGAGGCCACCGCTGCTTTGGTCTTGAGAGAGATAATCGCCAATAGAGGCACCAAGTGGACGAGTCAAGATGTAAGCGAGCCAGAACGCGAGAACGGCGTTTCGTAATGCGTTTTTATGTTCAGTGACTAAGACTTTCTTCGCCAGGTAATGCCCTGCTGTCACGAGCATGATGAGGCCGGCGAAGATAAGCAGTGAAGTGAGATATCCGAGGCCAAATTGCTCAGCGGTAAGATCTCCTGCTGCAGTTCCTAGAGCAAAGGTGAATAAAATAGCGAGCCAGTAGAAGGCCTCACGACGCAAGGTAACAATCGAATGCATCGAAAGTGTCTTTTCAACCGCATACCAAACGCCGAATACGGCAGCGAGCATGAGAGCAAATACTATAGTCGTTGTCTGAAGTGATATGCCGAGATTATCAGTCAGATTGTCGGTGATAAGCGTACCGACCACACTAATAAGAACCACAGAAAGCCAGTAGATCGACGGGATATACTTTTTAGATTTGAATTGAAAGAAGAGAACAATGATAAGAAGAACACTCATTACAAGCGACGTCCCATTGAGGCCTAAATTTAAAGTTGTATTGAGATAGTCAGCGGCTGTCTCACCGACGGTGGTGCAGAGGACTTTAATAATCCAGAAGTACAAAGTAACCTCTGGCACTTTGTTAAGGACATTCTTCCAGTCAGCAGTTGAGATAGACATGTTAGATATAATACATGAATGTATAAAATTCACAGAAACTCGCCGAGTCGCATAAGCGCTCGGCGAGTTTGCTATTGTTAGTTGCCGCTATCCACTTCTCCTGAGTCGGAATCGGTGTCATCCTGACCACTTTCAACTTCCTGTGAGCCGCTAGCAGCCTCTGTAATAGCACCTGCGTCGTCTTCAGTCTCTCCATCAAGTTGTTTCGGGTCTTGTACGTCTGTCTGCAGTTGTGTAGCACCCTTTGCATCGTCGGCGGTCTCTCCATCACCGTCCGAAACTTGGTCTGCCATAGCTGAGTCAGACTGAACATTTGGGGCTTGGCTTACGCTCTGTGCGTGAACCCCATACCCCACCGCTCCTGTCACTCCGATTATGAAGGCTGCTAAAATGGGGATATATTTTTTGGTTGAAAACATTGCGTAAATAAGTTAAGTTCGAGTAATATTCGCCCTCCACCTATATATACGCGTCTCGCCCCACATTTCGTACAATGCTAGTCCATGCCTTCGCTTCCAGTTGGTAATGCAGCACCTGGTGAAGTGATGTGGAGAATGAATGCGTGGATATGTTGACCAAAGTCATAAGCGTTCAAAATAAGCCCGAGCCCAATACTGAGAAGCACCATTACAAAGACAATGGTCGCCGTCCGATATTTGTAGCCACCGCGAGTGTGTCTAAAAGCGTAGTATGCACTTACCGTAAACAGAGCAAGCCCAGCAAGCCATACGAAAGGGATAGCTTCCGCAACATCTTGGATAGATGAGCCTTGAAGTTTCGAAATGCCGTCATTGTCTAGGAAGACAAAATCCGCAATGGCAAACGCGATTGCGCCGATCACGACCGAGCCGATGGCCAAGAACCACAATGCACTGCGACTCGCGAGAAAATACCAGCGCGGCTTAGGCACAACGCCTCGCGCCTCGATCTTTCGGACTATGTCTTGCGAGAATGTGTCGGGGGAGTTCATATTAGTTCTGCGTATCGTATCTTTTTAGTGCAATCTTGAGCAACTTTTTTCCTCGATTCAAGTATACGCCTACCGTACCCATGGGTATTAAAAGAATAGCTGCTATATCTTCATAGCTCTTTTCTTCGAAGTATCTAAGTATGAGGATTTCGCGATACTTCAAATCAAGAGTATTCAGTGCAGCCCGGACGGCAGCCTGATCAATAGATGCATTTGCCTCATGTTCGATATCAAGCTCATCGGCAATCTTTTCGAACTGTTCCGTATCTTCACTATATTCGACCGAATGTGGACGATTCCGCTGTTTGCGGAAATGACTCATGGTTTCATTTCTTGCTATACGATACAGCCACGCGCTTAATGGAAGCGAGGAGTCATAATCGTTCAGATGTATATAGGTTTTAATGAATGCCTCCTGGAGTACGTCCTTTACTGCGTCAGCATCAAGCAATCCTAATCGCACAATGTAGCGACGAAGTCTCTCATCATATCGCGCGACAATAGCCGCAAACGCCTCAGGATCCTTGCGAGCAGCATGTACTAGATCCTTTTCTGAGGGATCACTGGAATTTTGAGTCACCCTTAAAAGTTAGCATGTAATCCCAAGCTGAGTTATGCGGATCGGTACCAGTCCGACTCAAAGCGTACGAGGATATGGATCAGACTACTTCTATAGCGAGAATTGAGTTCCGGATAACCTTCCCAATACTAGGCTCGGATAGGTTTGGAAAAGGGAGGAGGAAAATTTTTGAAGAAAAGCGAATCAGTATGGTTGAGTACAACAGTCGTTTAGATGGCAAAGAAACCGAATGTAATAACTAATACAATAGCAAGCAGAATTGGGATCAAAACAACTGCAAGTAAGATACGACGCATTCCGCGAAGTGGTTTGAGAATCGCAGGATTATCAGTCCGCATTGAGAAAACTATTTTTGCAGCTTGAGCCATATTCCCTCCCATCATCTGGTAACCTCCAGGAAGATCTGTACGAGCCGTTTCGTTAAGTTCAGCCTGTGAATCAAGAGGCCATTTGATCCCAGATTCTAAAAATCCTTTCTTTACCTGTTTCCAATAATCAAAATACTTCAAACCTAGAAATAAGAAAAATATTGTTGCCCCTATGATTAGTCCGTATTCAAAGTAGTCCATCTGGTTCATGGTTACATTCTAACATTAGTTGCTTTTCGAGTTGCTTAATCTCGAACTGTTAATTGTTTTCTGGAGCTGCTTTATCTGGTTTGAGATGGTATGCAAGAAAACATAACCTAAGTATAGCTGAGTGAATTACCGCGTGGTACGACGTGAGAATCTTACTAGCTAGAAAAACTGATAATTAGTCCAAAAAATCCAATACCAACTAATCCGCAAGCGACTACGAAATTATCCCTCATAATCTGCCGCTCTGTTTTTGTGAGTGCCTTCGTATAAATGGACGGTAGTGCCTTCGCAAGTTTTATAATAGTTTTTCTTTGTTTTTCTAATGCTTGTTTAGGGAAAGTAAGGATCAGTATCCCAATTGCTATTGCGATGAGCGATCCACAGATATTGTAGACGTGAGCAAATTCCATATTAACTATATAAACACAAAAAACGCTATGTGACCGCGTGGTACGACATGGCAACTTTTATTGGGTCGAAAATGTGAAGGACTCAATCGAAGAATTAAAGAGCTGAATATTTTGAGCCCAAGTAGTCTCAAAGGATGACGCAAAAATCGTGTATCCCAAGTTATTGAATATGGAAGTAATGTAAATTCCGTGGAATGGATAGTTCTTACCTGAATTTACATAATTGTAGATGACTTCATATTCATAGGCGGGATTACCTCCTAATGTCGTTCTTCCCTCAGAAATAATTTTAATATTTGAATTTTCATCTCCTGAAACTTTAAAGTTATGCATCACGGCCTGGGAATATGTCTCTGGTGTATAGCTATCAGCTAAACCAACTGAGATGGTTTCAAGGGCTACGTCATCCGCGGTAGGATTATCGAATTCGACATCCCCATTTGTACCACTCATGTCCACTGTCCATGTCTTTGGATAATTAATTGAAAATTTCCACTTTGCATCAATGTATTTTAGACTAACTTCACTTGTGTCGCGGGTTGTCGTGTTTGACGCTAAGTTCGGAGTTGAGCTACTTACAAAATCAGCATTAGAGACTTTGGGATCATTTGAAAGTACGCTGGCGATATATGCTTGAGGCCAAAGATTATAGATAGCACTCGAAAGAAGATAAACTCCTACAATTGTTCCAACCATTCCGCCAAGTATATAAGCAAGAGAAAGAGTTACTTTTTTCTTTTTTGAAAATTTGGAATTTTTAAGAGTCTTATACAAAGCCGCGACTACGATTACTGAAACAACGACCCCAAAAACACCGGCCAATCGTGAGGCCAGCACAACTGCCAATATGTACAAAGCGAACCAGCCGTATTCTTTTCTATTATATGCACCAAGTATGTCCTGTTGCGTAACTGAAATTTTTTCGTTGGCAGTCATGCTTTAATTATGACACATAAATTGTGTGGCCGTGTTGTACGATGTGGGAACCGTTTTATAAAACAATATAGATTTCTGATGTTGTGACTCGAATAGGAATCGAACTAAATATGCGGCCTATATATTCACTCATGATTTTTGACCCCTCTGGGACGTTATTAGACGCCTGCCAAACGGCGGTCTAAATATTCGACCTGTCGTGGTCCTTCGATACTAAAACTAGACTGCTGATGCTCTAGGAATGTCACTAGGTCTAGTACTGCGGGCTAGAATATGGATCTCTCTTGTATAAAAGCTGGTTCGATTCTTAAACACGTCTTTGTTCCAGATTGCTGGCCGCTTGGTACGACGTGGGAACTTATTTAGTCACTGAAGATCGTATGCCGATCAGGATCGAACCTAGGATTAAAGTGATTTGAAGGAAGAGAAAAATATTTTTCCAGAGTGACCAGGGACTCCCGTTTTTAGAGATTAAATTAAGTTCGGACACCGCTGCTTTATACGTCTCTGAATTGCGTGCGTACTCATCTGATAAATAGCTGACGTATTCGGTTAAGTATTGTGAACTCGATATGGTCCCAGTATAAAATTTATCTGCATCATTCTTTAATTTAGGGTTGGAATCGATTTGCGGGGCTCTTTCGAAAGTTTGCGGATTTATTTGTATTCCTAGTGGGACATACATAGAGTATGTGTTATGTGCTTCTTGTGCGCCAAGCGCTAAAATCAAATAGTTATTTGCTAGATTTTGTTTTTGCAAAACCTCAGCATTAATATCAGTTATTTTTGCATCTGCAATTCCAGCAAAAATAGTGAGTAAGAGTATGAAGCTGCCTATGATTGATTGAATCAAAAAAGTTTTTCTTAGTAAGGACCTCATGGTTTGGAAATTAATCTGATGGCCGTCTGGTACGACGTGGGAACCTTTTACATCAGTCACAAATAGAATAGAACAGGCTTAACAGCGTAGCCGCAGCGGCAATGCCTGACAGGGCTTCTGTTGGAGAAAAGCCAACCAGCAACTCCCTTGCCTTTGGCTCTTGCGCTTTTAGCGCAGCTTCCGTACCAGCCATTAGCCCACCCGTGGCATTCCTAATTTTTCTTATCTGTCTTTGATTCCAAATGCTTACTGCCAAGACATAAATGAAAAACGCTAATAGAATTGATCCCATCGTTATCTCCGGACATTTCATTGCTGTGATTATAACAAAACCTACGAGGTGGCTCTGTGGTACGACGTGGAACCTTATTAAGCTGCGAAAGCAAAAAAGAGTAATAATAAGAAAATAACTAACACTGAGCCACCTAGAATAATAGGAATGCTCCATATCATAGAAACACGAGGGCTTTGATCGATTATCTCCTCTCCGTTGGGATAGTATCTTCTTATAGGATTATTGAAAAAAGTTACTATTTTTTTCCACATAGCATTGAGTTGGATATTAATTAAGAATAATTGGTCCGAACAGAATTGAATATCCCATTCCCATCAGCACAAATGAGGAGAAGATTATTCCAATTCGAAGCATGATAAAGAAAAACTTCCCCTCAAACTGTTCAGGACGATTTATGATTCCTTTCTTCGATTGCTCTATATAAGATATTTGTAGCTTAGCGGCAAATTTACTTGAGCGCTTAATTACATTCCATATAACTGCAATACCGATAAGCAGATAGACGACTTCCAAAAACGTCTCGAGAGTCAAATCAAACATTAGTTAATTATGGCACAAAAGTATGAGCTGGCCGCGTGGTACGACGTGGGAACCTCTATATCTCCAGATACAAAGCAGAATGGTCAGAAACCTCTTCTGGCAAGACCTTGAAGTCTTTAACATGGATATCCGGTGAGATAAAGATATAGTCTGCAAATTTACCCTGCTTTTCATACAAACTTGTTCGAGTAGAAGTAATAGCATTCTCAGTTATGAGATTCCTCATTCCTTTTGCAATAATGTCGATGCTTTCGGTATCAGGGTTGAGATTAAAATCTCCAGCTAATATCTTTTCTCCTTCGGCTTTATTCATAAACTCCTTAATTACATTTGATTGCACAATTCTTTCTGGAGTATCAGATTTTCCCTTCCCATTCCATAAGCCGTGAACATTAATTACAGTAAACACTTTTCCGTTTAAGTTAAATTTAACCCACTGCAAATTTCTTGAGTGATGGCCATCAGTAATTGTTTCGCTAGCTGAGTAATGAATAAACAATTCTCCTTCTTCTATAAGCGAGATATCTTTTTTAATGAAAGTCGCTATACCATATACTCCGTGCAAGACGGGCCTAAAAAAACCTTGATGGTGCGGCAGTAACTCTTGCAGATCAGAAAACTGATCAAACATGTCATTTGGATAGACAGCCTCCATTACTTCTTTAGCATTTTCGTATATCTCCTGAAAACAGAAAATATCCACATCTTGATGGCTTTTGATAAATTCGATGAAAGGTTTTCCTATTCTGCCACCCCATGTATTGAGAGTTATCAATTTCATATCAGTACAATTTAAAATTCTTATTTGCTGGCCGCCTGGGACGACGCTGGAACTTATTTAGAGAACGATTCCTTCAAAGAATCCAAGTTAAGCTCTACACGAATGTCGTGTTTATAGCTTCCATTCTCATTCTTAGCCTCGTCATTAACCCAGGCTTGATTTGCTATAAATCGGTATTTATTAATAGAATCATTTTCCTGTCCAAGTTCTTCTGCTGTGCCTTTAAGATATAAGCCCTCTCCTGTTCCTTCAGCTGCCTTTGAATCAAAGATAACCACAAATACCCGGCCATCTCTTCCAATGTTTTGTGAGTGGATATTGTCTGCATTAGAACCCCAACTAAAATTTAAGTCTGCGTCTATAGTTGCTGACACAGGAGAATTCCAGGGGCTGCCATCCTCACAAACGGTGGCGAGCGTTATATAGTGAATACTTTTAAGTATTGCTACTGCAGCGGCGAGGTGTTTGTCTTCCATACGCACATTGTAGCAATTTTACGGGCTGACCGTCTGGGACGACGTTGGAACGGCAAAACAAAAGGCCGCTGGGCGAACCATGCGGTCTTTCGGCATAGCAGGTATTTACAGCTTCTTGAATGCCATTGCGAACATGCCGGGAGCTTCGACTATCTGCGACGTTGGTATATCCAGCAAGAATGAAACAAATCGACGAAGAAACTCCTTCGTCTCTTGCACCCTGGCTTTATCTTCGACGAGGATTTCTGGTTCCATGAAGTGTCTCACCGAGGGGGAGTGGTCGAACTTCACACTGTCGATTGAAAGGCTGATGTCTATGCCTTCAAACGATGCTTTGAACCTGTGTCTGTCTTTGATGATTTTGAGCGCATTGGGATGGCCGGCGATTGCTACATCGAATTCCCTCCGCGTTATTTCGCGCTCATCCTCCTTCCGGACAGGCTTGCCGCCCTCTACTTCCCAGTCCTTCTTGGTAAAGAAAAACTTGCTGTCTTCGGAGCGATAACGCTCAATATCGAACGCCTTAGGATCGCCGTACTGCGATAGTACTGCTTTGGTGTAGCGGTCTTGTTGCGACACGACGCCATTATCAACGAAACAAAGCTCCAAAAATTTCTGGAGTAACTCGAGACGCTGGTTTTCCGTATGTTCAACTTTGATTTCCACCTCGTATGTTTTCATGAGTATTCCTGTCAAAAAGTTATCCATCTGGATTTTGTACATTCCCCTGAATGCAAATTATATCTTTTTGGTTAAATGTCAATTGCTACCGGGCGTCTTGGAATCGAACTAAAATTGTAGCCTATTTACTCACTTCTGATTTTTGATCCGTCTAGGACGCTTTTAGACACCTACCAATTGTCGGCTTAGATATTCGACCTGTCGTGGTCGTTCGATACTAAAACTAAGCTGCTGGCCGTCTGGGACGATGTTGGAACAAACTTAGCAACGGCTAGCCCAATATTTGTCTACATTATCTATGTTAAAACCTGATCCGAAGAGCGCTTCCACTTGGGAATATAAATCAGGGTACTTACGCTTTAGCCCAAGCATTGAAGCCTGATTTGTCCATTTTTGGGTTTCAATATCTTTAGCTATTGACTCCTTATCTTGCGTTAGCTCATTGAAGTCCAGAAGTATAACCTTGTTAGTTACGACTGATACTCCTGCATTGAAAGTAAAGTTATGGACGACGTCCCCATATCCAAAAGCCCAAAGCAGAAAGTTTGCTTGTATGTATTCGTGAAGCAAGGGTAGGAAGTTTTCCTGATCAAGAAACGATTCCAACAACGTGGCCTTGTCTTGTTCGTACTCACTGTCATTGACGAACATAGGATTACCTAATACAGCCTTTAACTCTGGCGTCTCTGCAAGTCGTTTTGAAAGTGCAATTGACTTTTTCGACGATTCTTCGAGGTGAGATATTTTCTCTTCGAGTAACCGCGAATCATTCCCATACCAACTCTGAAGCTTCGCAAGTTTACTCTCATAACTTGTTTCTTTTTTCATCACTCGAGTTGGACTCATTTCGTATACAGTGTAGTAGTACCCTTCCCCGATTTTATTCATGTACGTAGTATAGGCGATTGGCTGGGGGACTTGGAATCGGACCAAGATTCTCAGCTTCAAAGGCTGGTGTCCTACCATTAGACGATCCCCCAAAACTGGAGGCCGAAGCCTCCAGTTTCTAGACTTTAGCATTAATCCCCTCAGCTTTTAAGCCCCACAGAGGGTGGCGAGTGCGGCCAGGTCGTCCTTGGTCGGGACCAAGTTACCGCTCTCGTTCTTTGCCGCCATAATCGACTTTGGATTGTCATTATGGTCAAGGCCAATCGCGTGGCCAAACTCATGTGCCAAAACCCGTTCGAGTTGTGTCGTCCCGATAAATTCGAAAATATTGATACGCTCGCCAGCGGAGTCGCGCACGTACTGACCTTCTTCAAAGGTGCGGCCGGCGCTTCTATTGTACTCATTAACGGTCCCATTTAGCGCTTTTACGGCCGCGTTGTAGCTAGCTACCCCCGAATTTATTGTGCTTGCAAGCTGTTGTAACGACGCCTTTTCCGCGTCGAGCTGAACTGCCTCCTCTTTCGTTGCGCCGCCGCGAGCGTTTAGTATCTTGACTCTGCTGTTATACGCGTCTTGTCTCGACTTAAACTGCGCTTCGAGAGTATCGATTCGAGAACGTTCAGCATCAAGAGCATCTTGCTCAAGGGTTATCTGACTTCCCTTCTTCGCATTAGCCTCACGCTCATCATATACAAAATTTATTTTCATCTTGGCCTCGGGATCATAAACGAGCACCGACTTACCGGCTGCTTCGTTCCAAATCGCTCCCGCAAGCGCCGCTTCAGTCATAAGCGTCGATGTGCTGACGCCAAAGCGCGGATCGACTGCTCCAATTGCATATTCAACCGGACGTACGCACGGCCGCATGCTCTGATATTCATAGTAGAGTCCACCCGCTGACGCCCCGGCGACAATGATTACTATGACCCAACGCCCCAAATCGTTCGTCATGCGACTGAAAAGAGTTCAAGTACCGCAAGCTCGAGCGGTAGTGCAAGAATAGGCGCATAGCGAATCCGATCTGCGGCAGTAAGAAAGGCAAGCAAAGTCTTGTGAGTGATACCCTCCGCCTTGGCAAATTTATCGAGTGCTGTCAGTTCGTCACTACCAAACTCCGCTTCAAGCTGCGATCGTAAATCTGGTGCATAGCGCACGAGAAGTACCGTCCTAAGCGCTTCAAGCACCAGCTCAAGATACAGCTTCATGTCAGCACCTCCTTTAGCAGCCGTTTCGACCGCTGTCAGCGCCTTTGCCTGATCCTTCGCGGAAAGAGCCGCGAGGAGAGCGTGCACCTGCTCTCGCTTGGGCGCGCCTGTGGCTGCCTCGACTACCTCGCGCGAAATCGACGTATCGTCAGTCCCTGCGATCACCTTTTGGAGTACTGAGAGCGCATCGCGATACGAACCCCCAGCAAGCATTGAAATCAGATCACTGGCGTCAGCTGCGAGTGCATACCCTTCTTTCTGTGCCACTGCCGCTACCATTTTCGCAAGCATCGAGCGGTTTGGCTTCTTAAACTCAAACACCTGGCATCGCGACTGGACAGTCTCGGGTACCTTCTCGAGCTCAGTCGTCGCTAAGATAAAGACAGCATGAGCTGGCGGCTCTTCAAGGGTTTTAAGAAATGCGTTCCACGCGCCCTTCGAGAGCATGTGCACTTCGTCGAGAATGTACACCTTGTACGTTGAGTTAAACGGGAGTGTGTACACGCCCTCAGTGAGGGTGCGAATGTCCTCGACACTATTGTTACTCGCGGCATCGATCTCGTAGAGGTCATTCCCGGTACAACCAATAGCGGCTGCAAAAATGCGCGCCACACTTGTTTTACCAAGCCCGCGGCTACCGGCAAAAAGGTATGCATGACCGATCGACTTGCTCTTAGCCGCTTCCTCAAGTGGCTTCGTCACCTGCTCCTGTCCCACAACGTCGCTAAACGTTGCTGGGCGGTGGATCCGATAAAGAGACTGGTGCGCCATGACAAAAGTATACCGCGAGAGAGTGTTACTCGTATAGATAAATAAAAAAAACCGGCGCACAGGGCGCCGGAAGAAGTGGAAAAAATGCTTCCTGGAAATGGCGCTGTGAGGCGACAAATCAAGCACTCTCTCCACATCGGGGCGAGCACAGTTGAGGAGACGGCTCAAGCCCGGATACCTACATTCTGCATTCTATAACACTACTTTGTCAAGTGAGGTTACAATGCCCTCTATTTGGGGCGCATTTTGAGCATCCATCAACCGAGCACGCAGCTCTGCTGCGCCATCAAAACCAGTCACGAATGCCTTGATATGCTTTTTCAAGATAGAGAAGTTTTTGGGCGGAGTAAGCCTCTCAAAGCCGTGAGCCAGCTCAACAAGTGCCGCAAGCTTTTCTTCGAGCGGCGTGTCTTCTGGTTTTCTACCTGCAAAGACCCACGGGTTACCGAACATTCCGCGGCCAATCATCGCTCCGTCACAACCAGACTCTGCTACTTTCATCTTCGCATCTTCAAGATCCAGCACGTCTCCATTTCCAATGAGGAGCACTGCCGGGTTCAGTCGGTCACGGATCTCGACGGCCTTTTGCATTAGCTCCCACTGCGCGGGCACGAGCGACATCTCTTTTCTAGTGCGCAAGTGAAGTGTGATTGCTGCCGGATGTGTCTCTAGGAGTGCAGGTAGCCACTCATCGAGTGATTCTTTGTTATAGCCAACACGCGTCTTTACTGAAACGGGCATGTCGCTAGCCACCTGGGCAGCACGAATGATCTCTTGAGCGAGTTTTGGTGTCTTAATCATTGCGGCCCCACAACCCTGCTTCTCAATAGTGCGATCAGGGCAGCCCATATTGATATCGACGCCGTCAAAGCCAAGCTTAGCGACGAGCTTGGTCACGTAAGCGATATTCTCCGGATTACTAGAGAAGATCTGTGCCACAATAGGCTTCTCAGCGTCGCTCTTTATGAAATCCCGCATTAGCGGGTTCTCCTCATCCTTCAACTTCCCTATCTCGCGCGTATGGTAGACCCCATCAGCTGAGACGAATTCGGTCCAAAATACGTCAGGGGCTCCTCGCAAGGCTACGAGGGAGCGGAAGGCGGCGTCAGTGACGTCCGCCATCGGTGCCATTACAAAAAATGGTTTAGATAGATTGTTCCAAAATGACTTCATTTTGATACCGTATCAGAAATTGCAGTAAGCTGCCTACAGCTCATTGCTTGCTGCTCCTTTTCTTTTTACATAGACTTTACTTCCGAATCGAAGATCAATGTACTCCACCGACCCATCGACAAGGTTACTATTTGCCTGTGCTGAAACCAGAGCGGTATACGCAGCCTTCTCTTCACCGAGTACGTAAGAAATGCGTGTACCATTTGTCAAAATGTCATCAACTTCTCCATCATGCAGTCGAATACGTGCGACCACTGATCCGAGCGTCCCCACCTGACGAGCGAAGTCGAACGTCGCAGGCAAGGTGTGAGCTTCAGCAATGGTGGCTTGTAAAGGTTCTTCTACCTCTCCCACAAGCGGTGCGTATAGTTTAAATGTGTTCAGCGTCGGTGTACTTGAAGCATAGACTGCATAAATAAGACCGCTCGAATCAAATATATAACAGTATTCCTCAACGCCTTGAGTCGGCGAGCGGCCGCACCAGCGAGCGATTGGGACGCGCATATCAACCCTGATAGAAAGGCCATTGAGTCCATTGCGGAACAATGAGACCGCAGCAATATCAGGGTTACCTTTCAAAATCGCTTCGCGAATTTTGTCTTCCGGATAGAAGAGGGTGGAATCGCGTGGGATGATACCGAGATAGGTCCCTCGCATAGCCGAGAGCGCTGTAGCAGCAAGCGATTCGTCAGCGCCAAATATATGGACCTGCGTGATACGAGCAAAAGGTTGATGGAGTTCGTAGATCCCATCGCCAATCAAAATGACGAAAAGGACGCCGACGAGGATCAAGATGCGGCGGCGGCGAAGACGCCGCCGATTACGCAACCGATCGCTACCTCGCTCCCCCGATGACGTCCTTGCCGACATAAGGGATGAGAGCCTGAGGCACTTTAATCGTACCGTCTGCTTGTTGATAGTTCTCTATGATTGAAACGAGAATGCGCGGGGTTGGAATTGCGGTTGAGTTAAGCGAGTGAGCAAACTTCATTTCGCCCTCTGCATCGCGATAGCGAATGTTTAGTCGTCTTGTCTGGAAGTCGTGGAAGTACGAGGCGGAGCTTATTTCGCGATATGTCTGCTCGCCAGGCACCCATAGCTCGATATCATACTTTTTTACCTGGCCGAGGCCGAGGTCTCCGCCACAATTGGCAACCGTGTGATAAGGGATGTTGAGTAATTCGATAAACTCTTCGGTGTTGCGATTTAGCCACTCATGCATCTTTACGGTCTCGTCGTGCTCAGCCTTACAGAGAACAACCTGCTCCCACTTAAAGAACTCGTGTACGCGAATAAGCCCACGAACGTCCTTCCCATGTGCGCCCGCTTCGCGCCTAAAGCAAGGAGAGAATGCGAGAAACTGTATTGGTAGCTTTTCAAGATCAACGGTCTCGTTCATGTAATACCCCATGGTTGCTACCTCAGCGGTACCAGCAAGATAGTCGCCGTCTTGTGTCTTATAGAGATCCTCTTCCCCTTGCGGCAAATACCCGCTACCCATGAAGACTTCGCGACGAACAAGCGATGGCGCGAGAAGTGGCTCAAGACCTTTGGCAGTAAAATGTTTTAGAGCCAATTGCCACACGGCATTTGCAAGAAGCACTCCATCACCTCGTAGAAAGTACCCGCGGAAACCAGCAACCTTCGTACCACGCTCGAAGTCGGCAATGCCGAGATTCGTCATCAAGGTGACGTGATCTTTTGGTTCAAAATCAAAAACGGTAGGTTCACCCCACTTCTTCACTTCCATATTGTCAGCATCACTCTCACCGTCTGGGACAGACATATCAGGAATATTGGGCACGGTAAGCATGAGCCGCTGCCATTCCTCCATCACGCCCTTAAGTCGTTCCTCGCTCTCGGCCATACCGTCTTTGAGATGCTTCATTTGCTCGATCACCTTCTCCCGCTCAGCGTCTTTCAAAAGCTGGATCTCGTTGCTGCGTCGGTTCTGTTCAGCCTTCTTAGCATCAAGCTCCTGACGAATCAATTTGCGCTCATCGTCAACAATTAAGAGCCGATCAATATCAACCTCCATACGCTTCTTAGTGGCGCCCGCTTTAATAAGCTCCGCATTCTCCCGAATAAATTTAATGTCGAGCATAATGCTGAGTAGTATATCAAATAAATAAAACAATTCGCCGCGACCCTGCTGGTCGCGGCGCCGTGGTTTAAGAGGAGAGCAAAAGACGTTGCATGAATTCAGCGCCGTGCTCGGGGCATGCGGGATTTGCCTGGATGGGTTCAAACGGACCGACCCCGAGAATCAAAAACCCGAGACCAACGCACGTACAGTCGGGAATATCGGCTGCTGGTTTTGGCGATACCTGTTTACACGATCTACACGGATCGCCATCGTTGTGCGGAGTAGCAAATGGGGAACCACAGTTAGGGCAATGCAACGTCATGCGTCTCTCCTTGTGAAAAATCAATCGAATTTGAAGATACCACCCCGTTTATACCCTGTAAAATTTTTAGCTATACTACTTTATATGGACGTTCGTGAGTTACCGAAGAGCCAGTGGCCCAAGCAGCTTCTCCAAATACCCCAGCCTCCTAACCAGCTGTGGATGCGTGGCCAGCTGCCTTTGCCCGGCACCAAGCTCCTCACGGTCGTCGGGAGTCGTGCAATGACCCGCTATGGTGAAGAGGCGTGCCAGAAATTAATCAGCGGTCTTTCGGGCTATCCAATCTCTATTGTGAGCGGTTTGGCGCTTGGGACTGACACGTGCGCACACAAAGCCGCGCTCGCTGCTGGGCTCCACACCCTTGCAGTACCTGGCTCGGGTCTTGGTGATGACGTGATATACCCGCGCAGCAATCGTACGTTTGCAAAAGAAATCATCGAAAAAGGTGGCGGACTTCTCTCAGAGTACGCACAGGACGAAGCGTCCCGAATCCATTACTTCCCGGAGAGGAATCGTCTTATGGCCGGGCTTTCAGATGCAGTTCTAGTGATTGAGGCTGGCGAGAAGTCAGGTACCCTCATTACCGCCCGGCTCGCAAGTGAGTACAATCGTGACCTGCTCTGCGTCCCCCATCGCATCGGCGATCCACACTCGTTTGGCAGCCATCTATTCATCCGCCTTGGAGCCACCCTAGTGAGCGAGCCCCTTCACATCCTTGAAGCGCTTAAGATCACTCCTCGCGAGTCAGCTGACATCATGAATGCGCCGAGTGACCTTGAGGGCACTGAACTGGTTATATGGACTATGCTCGAGGAACCGAAGACGCGCGACGAGATCCTCCGTCGTGTAAGTGCAGATGTCGGAGATGTCATGACTGCCCTCATCTCGCTCGAGCTACGTGGACTCACCAAAGAAGAGTTTGGGGCATGGCATCGTGCATAATGGAGATATGAAAATTTATTCTTGGAACATGCTTTTCCGCTCGAAAGAAGTTGATGCTGCTTTTGAGTATGTCACGGGTAGTGATTTCGATATTTTCTGCTTGCAGGAAGTTCCAACCGAAATGCTCACTAAACTAAAAGCAACGAAGTATCACCTCGCTTATGTGACTGACGTCGAGCGCATCTTTCCATACGCGGTTTATCCTGGATACAATGTCATACTTTCTAAATTTCCGATCCTGAAGGAAGAGACCATCCCCTTCCGCGACTATCAAGACGCGTTACCTTTTCGCACACGACTCGCCGTACGCCTCTTAAGGCCGTTTCATTTTTCCAAAATCCGTAATCGTAATGGTATCTATGCCGATGTCTCAACGCAGTCAGGCGTCGTCCGGGTGTTCTGTCTTCATTTAATACTTGGTCATCCGCTCTGGAGACTTGAAGAACTCCAAAGAGCCTTCGCACATCTCGATTCTACACAACGAACTATTGTCTGCGGCGACTTCAACATTCTTTCATGGCTTCATGTGACCCCGATCAACTGGCTCTTCGCCGGGAAA
>JAQBQV010000016.1 GCA_028286825.1 Parcubacteria group bacterium | reverse complement strand
CTCAAGCGCCTATGGGAAGATCGCTTCGGATGGTGATCTAAGCGTTACCCATTCGCTCCGAATTACTGGCGTAGGCAAAGGTTCGTTTCATATTTTGATTGAGATTGCCACGTTCGTTCAGAATCATAAAGATCAAGTTGCGCTGATTGCCAACGTGTCGGAAATTACTTCTGTCGGTACTATCGGAGCCGCAGCCGTTGTTAAGTCGATGATGTATGTAATGCGTCTGGTCAAACACACTCAGAAGCTACCTTACGAAGAGACGATCAATGCCGACAACCAAAGCATCATTATTTCGAATAGTAAAAACGTCAAACTCGAAGTCCCTATAACCGTTTACAACCTCTTCAAGAACGATACGATTCAACAGGATCTCAGTAAGATCGTTCAACCACTAGAGAGTGGGAAAATAGACTCCACAACTCTTGTCGCAAGAATAAATAAAGAAGTTTTGTTGGAGGAAATTAAACTTGAGGAGAAAAAATTCTTCGAGGCAGAAGAAGTGGTTGTCACCGAAACTAAGGAGATGTGGCTGCAGGGAATTTTGAATTCGCTCACCAAAACCACCAATCGTGGCTTCCTACTATTGGGGGATGGGACGAGAGTCTCCTATCGGCTAGTAGGAAAGAATCCAGAGAACCTCTACCCATATTTTATCCATAAGGGGCTAGTAAAAGTCCGATGCAAGGCTCATTTGGATTCAAAGCTCAAACCCGCACAAATAGAGATTTACGAGATCCAATCTATACAAGGACAAATGGACTTTCCAGAATCCTTGAATCAATTCTTGAAAGACAACGAGGACTAAGGATTAAGTTCGGAACTCTCCCCGTAGGGTGTGGATAACACGGCGGCAGGAAGCTGGAAGCGCTGAAAACGCTATGCAATGCAACGGTATTTTGAAAGGGGTGAAAACGTGCCAATTTGGCAAACTCGGTGACCCTACAGAGAATCGAACTCTGATTTAAGCCTTGAGAAGGCCTTGTCCTAACCGTTAGACGATAGGGCCGTATAACAAATTCAATTTACAACACAATTCACACATATTCCAGTCTTGCATGCAGAGAGGGTGTTATACTTCGAGCATATGTCAGCAGAAGGATCACATGGCGATAAGCGTGCTATAGAGACGGACTTTGCTTATCATGGCGTGCGACCAGAGGTTGCCGATCAAACTCGCGATAAGGAATTTATTTTGAAAGACTTAGATCTGGTGCGTAAAACACTTACTGAGCTGAACGGCCGTCGGGGAATGGAAAAGATAGTCGCAGAGTATGAAGCGCTTGAATTGAAACTCGAGAAAGAGTTAGAGGATTCGGGAGACAAGAAGCGCTACTCGCTTCAATAAGCGATAAAGAAAACCGGCGCGATAGCGTCGGTTTTGATTTATCCCGCATGGCCTGTGTTTAGTCTTTGGGGGCGTTTCGTGCCAGGATTTCCGCCTGTCGACGAGCTGCCCTTGCGGCTGCTTCGCTACCGAGGAGCTCGGTCAGTGGATCTCCTTTGCTTGGTCGCGTGTAGTCTCGAACGGTCGGAAGTTCTTTGTCGAGGAGTGGCGCGTTGAAACCACGCAGAGGCTGTCCGTGTCGCTTTAAAATCTCAGCTTGTCTCAAAAGATCTGGATCGGTTGGTTCGCCCATCGCAGTGCCTTTCTCAAATGAGTTCGACATATTGTAAATATACGAGGATTGCTAGAAACGTCAAGTGGTTCTACACAAGGAGCGAGTCGACAACAGCTTTGACGTCAGCGCCGTCAGCCTTACCTTTCAGGTCTTTCATGACGCTACCTGTAAACTTGCCGGCCTCCGCCTTGCTTGTCACGCCCGCCTCAACCATCTTTGCCTTTACGATGGTTTCGATCTCCTCTCTGCTCATCATGGCGGGGAGGAAGGTTTCTATAATCGCGAGCTCAAGCTTCTCTGGCTCGGCGAGCTCGGGTCGACCGCCTTTTTCAAATTGTTCGATCGAGTCCTTGCGCTGATTAGCCGCGCGCTTCAATACCGCAGTTGCTTCCTCGTCTTCGAGGAACTCGTCTGGCTTGCGCTTCTTGGCGACTACCTCGTTGGTCATTGCGGTGACCAAGGAGCGAAGCGTTTGTAACTTTACCGCATCGTGGGCGCGCATTGCGTCAGGGATCGCTTTCTTCAGTGTTTCGTGGATAGCCATATGCAGGTTATTATATCAGATATGAGTATTTTGCAGGTTGCGCTAATTGTTCTAGCGCTCGTCCTCGTTCAGGGGATTGGGCTCTATTTTATATTTCGACGCCGTGAGGTAGAGGCGCCCAAAGACGAAGGGGCCGGAATGGTGCTCTTGCAGCAGCAGCTTCAAAACTTAGAGCGCACGCTTGATACGCGCGTTTCAGAGTCTGCTAAGGCGATGCAGGAGAATTCGCATCGGCAGTTCTCAGAGAGCGCCCGCCTCATTAAAGAGATTACCCAAGAGGTCACTTCCGTAAAGGAGATTGGCCGCATGACCCAAGGGTTCGCTGAGCAGCTCCAGTCACTTCAGGATTTGCTGAAGAACCCAAAGCAGCGCGGGATCCTCGGTGAGTATTATCTCGAGACCGTACTCAAAAACGTGATGTCGCCTGAGGACTACGCTATTCAGTATCCCTTTAAAAATGGTGAAATCGTCGACGCCGTCGTTTTTGTAAATAAAAAAATCGTCCCAATTGACTCCAAGTTCTCGCTCGATAACTACAATCGCTTCGTAAGTGCACAGGTAGGGAGTCTCGAACGAGAGAATGCTGAGAAAGCATTTGTAAACGACCTTAAGATGCGCATTACCGAAACGGCTAAATACATTCGCCCCGAAGAGAATACAATGGACTTCGCCTTTATGTTTATCCCTTCTGAAGGGATCTACTACGACCTACTAACCAACCAAGTTGGCGGGGGTGAAGAAGAAAACCTCATTCAGCGCGCAGCAGGGAAGTACAAGGTGATCATCGTTTCGCCGACCTCCTTCCTCGCGTATCTTCAAACGGTGATGCAAGGGCTTAAGGCGCTTAAGATCGAGGAGAAGGCTGTGGAGATCCAGCAGAGAGTGGGGGAACTTGGTAAGCACGTTGCCGCCTATGAACAGTTCTACAAGAAACTCGGCACTTCCCTCAGCACGTCAGTGAGCCATTACAATGCCGGCTACAAAGAACTCGGCAAGATCGACAAAGACGTCTACCGCATCAGTGAATCAAAAATCGGTATCGAGCCTGAACTCCTGGAGAAGCCTTTGGCGTCAGACGAATAAAAAGAAACCGCCACTAGAATGGTGTTGGTCGCGTCGCAAGATCGCGGCCCCATTGTTTGTGGCGGTAAGCCCAGATAGCGAAGGCTCTCTGGGGCGCTTGTGCTCTGACTCACCTAGGGCAGGCCTAGGAAGAATAGAGTACGGTCGCAGCGCGAATGGAAGAGTACCACATTGTTCTAAATTTGCTATACTCCAGACCTGTTCATTAGAGGAGGGTAGCCATCATGGCAGCGAAGAAGACGTGGTTGGTAGAAGCAGCGGGACTCACCAATGAAGCTATCGCGGCCGAACTGGCGGCGATGCAGCAAACGGAACGGTTCCACCGTGACGTGCTCTGCCAGGACGGCAAAAAGCGTGACCTCTGGGATGTCGACTATAGCTTCGTCACGAAGCTCATCAAGAACGAGGCGAATCTGAAGCTTAAGTTCAAGGTGTTTTGTCGCGACAGCCCCCATGGGCCCGTTCGGCTCTGGCCTTACTTGCGTAAGGCCCGTCAAACTCTTGCGCAGGCCCTCGAGAAAGGGGCGGTAAAAAGGGGCGTGGCAGACAGCCAATCGGCGTAAAAAGTTAGTACGGGACACAAGGCGGACTCCGGTCCGCCTTGCTTTTTGCCTATAGAAATGCTAGATTATAGCCACTATGGAAGTGGCCGTTATTAAGTCGGGCGGGAAGCAGTATGTCGTCTCAAAAGGCGACACTATCGCTATTGAGAAGCTCCCAGCTGATTTGAAGAAGGGTGACACAGTTGTCTTTGACGAGGTGCTCCTCGTGGACAATGGCTCGGACACGACCATCGGTGCACCAACCATCAAGGGTGCAGAGGTCAAGGGCACTGTTGTTCTCGCCGGATTAGATAAGAAAGTCGAGGTGGTGAAGTACAAGCCGAAGAGTCGCTACTTTAAGCGCAACGGCCATCGCCAGCCAATTCTCAAGGTGCAAATCGACTCGATTTCTTAAGCTTTTCTATATTTGAGAGCAAGACCTACCGAAGGGCTTATGGCCTGTTATTTTATCTATTTATCTATACACAATTATGCAAGTAGGGCGTTGGAATCATCAATCATCAGGCGGCAATTCAAGTAGTTCATCATCAGGCGGCTCGAGCCGACCTTATTCGCCACGGCCATCAACCGGCGGCAGAAGCGGTAGCTCATATCCAGCTCGCACAGGAGGTTACGGCGCAAGTCGTGGACCAGCTCGTAGCGGCGGTAGTAGTTACGGCGGTCGCCCTAGCTTTGGAGGAAATCGCGGTCGCGGTCCAGTTAAACGTGGCTTTGGTACCTTCGGCGAAACAGAAGCGGAGATCGCAAAGTTTATGAACAGGACGGTTGTTACAACCGAAGAGCCAGTCTTTGTTCCTGAGCACACGTTCGCTGACTTTGATATTAACGCAAAGCTTAAGGCAAACATCCTCGGTCGTGGCTACAACGAGCCAACTCCGATTCAGGACAAATCGATCCCTCACGCACTCTTGGGTCAAGACGTTGTTGGCCTCGCAGAAACTGGTACTGGTAAGACGGCAGCCTTTCTCATTCCTCTTATCGACAAGGTAATGAAGCAGAAAGGGGAGCGTGTTCTTATCATGGCGCCGACGCGAGAACTCGCCGTCCAGATCGAGAAGGAGCTTGCTGGCTTTGCTAAAGGCCTCGGCTTCCGCGGAATGGTTGCGGTCGGCGGTGCCAATATTGGCCCCCAGATCCAGCAGCTCAAGCATGATCCAGCCTTTGTGATCGGCACCCCTGGACGCTTGAAGGACCTCATGGAGCGCCGCGCACTTGAACTCTCGGGCTTTGGCACCGTTGTCTTGGACGAGGCTGATCGCATGCTCGACATGGGATTCATCGACGACATGAAGATGATCCTCGCAAAGATGCGAAAGGAGCGTCACACCCTTTTCTTCTCAGCGACGATGTCAAAAGAGATTGAACGACTTGTTGGGGCATTTCTCAATCAGCCGGTCGTAATCTCGGTCAAGACCCAAGATACGTCTCGTAACGTCGATCAAGACGTTGTGCGTATTCCACGAGGGAAGGATAAATTTGACGTGCTTGCTGAAATGCTTAAAGGCAGTGATTTCAGTCGCGTGCTGGTCTTCGGTCGTACGAAGTTTGGTGTGGAAAAGCTCGCTAAGGCGCTTAGCCGTCTCCACATCCACGCCGAGTCGATCCATGGCAACAAGACTTACGGTGCGCGTATTCGCGCCCTTGAGGCCTTCAAGAGCGGTAAGGTAAGTGCCTTGGTGGCGACTGACGTTGCTGCTCGCGGTCTCGACATCCCAGCGGTCTCGCACGTGATTAACTTCGATCTCCCTTCGACCTACGAGGACTACGTGCACCGCATCGGCCGTACCGGCCGCGGTTCGCTCAAGGGTAAGGCGCTCACCTTCGTTCAAGAGCGTTAATTTTACAAAAAGCGAACATCCAATCGGTGATTCTGCTAAACGAAAAAAGCCCGCGTATCCGCGCGGGCTTTTCGTTTTGCTAGCAAGGCTAATTACTTGGAGTCCGGGGCCCCATTGGCGTGTCCTCCGAAGAGGTGGTGCCGATTGTTGTCGCCTTGTTCGTAGCCCATCGGGAAGGGCGATTCCTTGTCGGGCTCGACGATCGGTCCGACGACGACGTCAAGGTGGGCAATGCGCGCCCGCTGCTCGTTGTCGGCCCGCATGACCTTGAAATGCTTGCGCATCTCCGGCGTATCGGCGCCAGCGACCGTGTAGTGAATCCGCTTCGGTTTTGATTGCAGTGGCTTATTGCTCATCGCAAGTCCTTTCCTGTGCTGTTGGTGAGGCGGGACGTCCTCTATCAGAGTATAGAGCGCTAGCTCATGCGTCAACGGGTTATGCGACTTTAGCCCTAGTGGTCGAAATAAAAAAGGCCCCGCGGTGCGGGACCTTCGTCGATACGTCAACGTTCATCCATCGGCATACGCGATTGAGTCTTCGGTGCGCAAACCTCGAGCGATCTCGGCCTTGTAGAGTGCGAGCTGCTCAAGCGCAGTGCACATAGCGCAGAGCATTGGGCTTTTGGAGCGCTCTTCACTCGTGAAGACTTTTGATTCGGCGAGGGCGCGCAACCCGCTGTCGTGTCGGCCGAGATCTTCGATGAGATGTTCGATTTCGGCAACAGTACGCGAACATGCTCCCGGACGCATCACCCGATCTGCCCATGAGCGACTACTGTCGAGCATGACCGGTTTGACCTCGACTCGACTGCTCTCGGCAGAAGCAGCACCCAAAATCCCTGCATATGCCCGTTTGAGGGCAGCAAGCTGGGACGGGTCACAGCCATCTGGCACAGAAACAACAAAGGACGCTCCATTTTGCATATGCTTCTCCTTGGTGTGGAAGTTCTGGAACAACGGGGTTGAGAGGTACAACTGTAGCTGAGGGTATACATTTCTTCTGGCCGAGTCAACAAAAAGGCCGCCCATGGGCGGCCTTAAGGAGTCCTTTGTGGCTCGCAATTATCCGTCGACGTCGACGAGCATGTGGCCATCGGAACCGCGCTGGCCGCCGAAGATCTGTTCACGAAGTTCCTTGTCGCGCTCGACCGCTTTGATCATGAGATCGAGTCTGGGGTTCGCCGCACGTTCTTCTTCCGTCCACGTGCCCGACTCAACCTTTATCCGGAGCGTGATGTCGTCTTCGCCAAGGCGCTTGATCAATTCGCTTATCTCGGGCAGCGTTTGGCACGTGTCGGCCGACCTGAATGAGAGATCACGCGCTTCATACTCGATCACAACGGCTCCCACTTGAGCGTTAACGCTTCGAGCGATAGCCAGCACGCGCTGCTGGACTTGTTCGAGTGCAGCTACGGTGTAAGGCGTCGCGTCTACTACGGAGATTTTAAAGAATGCTGACACTGGATTTCTCCCGAAGGTTGTTGCTCTGAAAAAGATTTTTCAGAGGTGCTGCCTGTCCGTAAAGTATAACAGTTATACTTGTCTGTCAACTTGCGCTCTTTATCCCACACCAGGGACAGAACCATATCTTTTTAGTCATCGGTGCGTCAGCAATGCTCCACCACTTTGAGCAACGTTCGCAATGGAAGTGTGATAGCTTCTCCACCGATCGCTCATGTGTCATGCTTCTTTACGATTCGTGAGCGCGGCACGAAGCGTCTCCGCGTCTGAATATTCAAGTTCACTCCCAGTGGCGAGACCGCGACCAAGGGTAGAGATTTTAATACGATCGCGGTAGGGGAGGAGGATGGTGCGGATATGGTCAGCAGTATGCTCACCTTCACTTGTTGCTGAAAGGGCGAGGACTACTTCGGTAAGGCCCTTCGCCACTTTCTTCTCTAGCGCTCTTACTAGTTCTTTCTCTCTGATAGCGCCTTTGCCGGAGAGTGTAAGGACACCGCCCAGTACAAAATAGTGGCCCTTATAGGTGCCAGCGCGCTCGAGTGCGGCCAAGTCCTGATCCTTCTCCACGAGCATGAGTTGCGAGTCGTCGCGCCTTGAGTCAGAACAATAGTTACAGACAAGCGCTCTTCCTGTAAAAAAGCGCAAACATTCGGGGCACTGACGCACTTCACGACCTAGTGCGGTGATGAGCTCGGCGAGCTTCAAACGCTCGGCTCCTGGAGCGGCAAGTAGGTAATACACAAAGCGCTTTCCTTGGCGTGGTCCAATCCCAGGTAGCTTGGCGAGGGCACGAGCGAGTTCTTCGATGTGATCCATATCGATTCATTTAGAATTCTGAAGCGAGGTCGCCATAGCCTGCCGTATCGACTGGTTGGAAGGTGGTTCGCTTGTCGTCGAAGTAGAGATCGACTTTACCGACTGGACCATTACGATGCTTCTCGATCAGGATCTCAGCGATATTTGGGCGGTCGCTCTCTTTATTGACCTTATCTTCGCGGTGGATGAACATCACCACATCGGCGTCTTGCTCAATCGAGCCCGAGTCTCGCAGGTCGCTTAGTCGTGGTCGGCCACCGCGTTGCTCGACCGCACGAGAGAGCTGAGACAAGGCGAGTACCGGCACATCGAGTTCGCGCGCGAGGTTCTTAAGGGAGCGAGAGATCTCGGTTACCTGTTGCACCATTGAGTCTGAGGCTTTGGTATTAGTCGGTGCCATCAGCTGCAGGTAGTCGACAACGATGAGGCCGATACCGCGCTCGCGCTTCAGGCGTCTAGCCACCGCTCGCATCGCGAGGATGTTGTTTCCAGGCTTATCGTCGATATAAATTGGCGCCTTAGAGAGGACCTCGAGCGCGTCGCGAATACGATTAAAATCTTCTTCCTCTTTGACTTGGCCAGTGCGCATCTTCCATGAGTTCACAAATGACTCTGCTGAGAGCATACGATCGATAATCTGCTCAGAGCTCATTTCAAGCGAGAAAATACCGACTGGAACGTTATGGCGCACAGCGGCGTTACGAGCGATGTCGAGAGCAAGGGAGGTCTTACCGACTGACGGACGGGCGGCTAGGATAATGAGGTCTGAGGGGTGGAACCCAGAAAGGAGATTATCGAGAGCGGGGAAGCCACTTGGTACGCCGCGAATACCACCCTCGCGCTTTGAAAGCTCCTCAAGTCTGTCCCAGGCCTCGTGAATGGTGTCGCCGATAGCTATAAATTTGTGTGTAGCAGATTGATTCCCAATGGCAAAGACCTTCTTCTCTGCCTCATCGAGTACCTCTATCGTATCTCGCGACTGGTCGTAGGCTTCTTCAGTAATTTCGTGAGATGCATCAATAAGAGATCGAAGCAGGTGCTTGTGTGAGATGGATTCAGCATAATGAGCGAAGTTTCCTGGGGTCGGAGCTGATCCTGCGAGTTCAGCAATGTAGCTTCTGCCACCGGCACGCTCCAGCAATCCCTGTTCTTGTAGGTATTGCGACAAAATAATTTGATCAATAGGTTTTCCTTTTTCAGTCAGCTCCCGCATCGCTGAGAAAATGAGTCGGTGCTGCTCGGAGTAGAAGGATTCGGAATGAACCAGGTCAGAGACGTCGTGAATGGCGTCGGGTTTCAGTAAAAGTGAGCCGAGAAGCGCACGCTCAGCCTGAATTGACTGAGGAGGTACTCTCCCCATGATGAAATCGTCACTACGTATCTTCGGTTTATTAGTTTGAGGATACTTTTTATCTTCTGAAGCCATTAGATTAATTCTACACCACTTAACAACATGTCGTTTTTTATTCGACAGCCCATACTTTCTTCTGTCAATAAGTACTTAAACACTCGTTAGTTTGGGTCCTGATTCAGAATCCTCCACACGATATCCCCGCTTTTCGATCTCGTCCCGTAGGCGGTCTGCCTCCGCGAAGTCTTTGCTGGCGCGGGCCGTCTCACGCCCTACCAGTAAATGCTGGATCTCCTCCGGAGCCTCTTTTTGGCTTACAACAACGGGTAGGGGAGGGTTGAGGAGCGAGAGGCCCAAGTGAGCGTCCGCGTCCTCGATAAGGCCCCATTTCTCCTCAGGAGTGTATTCGTCACTGCGAAGTGACTCCCAAAGGATGCCGAGCGCCTGCGGAGTCGCGAGGTCGTCGCGAAGTGCCGCGAGGAGTCGATCGCGGACTTCTGACGGCTCGCTCTTACGCTTTGACTCGTTGCCTATCTCGCTCACAAGCTTCCATAGTCGGTTAAGTGCTTCAGCAGAACCCTCGAGAGCCTCCCATGAAAAAGAGAGTGGGGTGCGATAGTGGCCTTGAAGGAAGAAATAACGGAGCGCGAGCGGGTGGATCTTCTTCTCAAGCACATCAGCGAGGTAGGCCACATTTCCGGTTGACTTAGCGACGCGGTCGTTATTCATCGTAAGAAACGCATTGTGCAGCCAGTAGTGCACAAAGGTCCGACCGCTCGCAGCCTCAGACTGCGCGATCTCGTTGTTGTGGTGAACGGCAATATGATCTTCTCCTCCTGTGTGGAGGTCGATTTCTTGGCCTAAGAGTGAACGACTCATTGCGGAGCACTCAATATGCCAGCCCGGGAAACCAAGGCCCCACGGACTCTCCCACCCAAGTTTGCTGTCCGGCTTCCATAGTACAAAGTCGGCAGGACTGCGCTTTTCTTTATTAGCTTCGATGCGCGTGCCTTCACGTTGAGCGCTCAGGTCGATTCCACCAAGCTTGCCGTACCCCAGAAAGCGGGCCGTATCGTAGTAAACGCCGCCACTCGTCTGATAGGCATATCCTTTCTCCTCCAATGTCTTGATGAGCGCGATCTGTTCAGCAATGTAGTCGCTCGCTCGAGGGAAACGGATGTCTTTGATGTCGATATTAAGTTCCTCAAGATCAGTAAGAAAGACAGCGGAATACCGTTCGGCAAGCGCACGCATGTTCTCAAGGCTCAGTTTTAATCCTTCACGCTTAAGACCTTTAGTCATCTTGTCCTCGCCCTCATCGCCATCGGAAACGAGATGACCGAAGTCGGTAATATTAATCACGCGCTTTACACGGTAGCCAGCAAACAAGAGAGTACGCGCAAGCGTGTCGGCGAAAACATATGCGCGGAGATTGCCAATATGAGCCGGACCATAGACGGTTGGGCCGCAGCTGTACATGAGAGCGATACCCGGCTGTTGTGAAATAAAAAGCTCTTTCGAGCCAGATAGGGTATTAGTAAGAAAAATTGACGCGGGCTTTGTCGAGGTTACGGATTGAGCGTTACTAAAGAGGCGGGAAATCCAGGTCATATGCTCGCATCCTACTATTACGCACTAGAAAATCCAGCGTTTACGAGCAAAGACAGCAAGCATGAGGACTGTAATGGTGCCCATGATACCCAGAATTATCCAAAAGCCATTTGGGTTCTGCTCAAGCGGTGTGCCTGGAGCGTGCATACCGAAAGTCACTGCGATGAACTCTAGTGGGAATAATATGACCGTTATAAGCGTGAGCGTTTTCATAATTTCGCTCTGCCGCGCGCCTAAGAGCGCTGTGTTCGTCTCGCGCATTTCAGTTGCAATAGCGCGATGTGTCTTTACGGTGCGGGCAACATGGGCGCGCTCAGAAAGAATGCGCAAAGAACGCTCGGCAAACGAATGCCCAAAGTATCCGTGGCTGGACAGTGTGTCAAGAAACCGTCTGAGTACTTCCTCTTGGTTAGCAAGTACCCCCTCCATGTGCAGAAACTCACGGCTGATATTTGAAATGGATCTAACAGTAGATCGTTCGTGACCACCAAACATCTCTTTTTCTACACGGGTGAGGTTGCTAGCGACATGATTCATGTGGTCGCGCAGAGACGTGTAGAGATGCGCGAAGAGTATCTCAAGTAAAATGTCGGTGGTAACTGAGGACTTCTTTTCAGATAGCGCTTGTGCTTCTAATAGTTTTTTTAAATGATGCAGCGGCGCGACGATTTCGTATCTAACGGTCAGAATAAACTTCTCTCCCACAACAAAATCGATCTCTTGCGTTTTGGTGTCACCATCGTTTGCACTTTGGATAGGGAAGTGAAGTACCAGTAGTGCAGAGCTATCGCTTCCGGTAACAAGCGGGATGGGGCTTGGGGATAAAAGTTCTCGCTCAATATGCTCACTAATTCCCAATTCCTTCGAAAGCTCGTGCACTTCTTCTGCAGTAGGTTGCTCGAGGTCGACCCAGACACCATTACGGTAGTGGTTTCGCGATATCATTACTGTACAGAATACCACGACACATTATGTGATGTGATACACTGTGATAAATGGATGTGGAGCAAGTAGCAACTGATAAGAAAAATATCGTCCGACGAGGCGTTTCTTTTGCACTCGTTGCTGTTGTCGCGTTTGGCGCAGGGCTTTCGTTTGGTAACACTGGTTCAGTGAGTAGCCTCGTATCGCACTTACCGCTTGTAGGCGACCAACTTAACTCTACTCCAGATGAAAGTGCTGACCTCGCGGACTTTTGGAAGGCATGGAATGCGCTCAACGCGAATTACGTGATCACACACGCTTCGTCGACGCTCCCAACAACGAAAGAGAAGATTTTTGGCGCCATCAGTGGTCTCGCGGCTGCGTATGGGGACCCGTACACAACCTTTTTCCCGCCTAAGGAGGCAAAGGCATTTGCGGAGAACATCTCGGGTAGCTTCGCCGGTATTGGTGCAGAACTTGATATAAAGGACGGCATATTGACCGTCATTGCGCCTCTTAAGAATACCCCTGCAGAAAGAGCCGGAGTCAAAGCCGGTGACCTGATCGCAGCAATCGACGGCAAGTCGACTGATGGCTTTAGTACTGAGGAGGCAGTGAGCAAGATCCGCGGGCCGCTCGGCACTACCGTTTCGCTTACTCTTGTGAGAAATGGCAAACCAATTGACGTGAAGATCGTGCGCGATACGATCCAGGTGCCTGAAACGGATGACGGGATTGACGCTAAGAGTGGCGTCTATCACATCGCTCTCTACGAGTTCACGGCTAACTCCGCTGACCTCTTTAATCAAGCGTTCAAACGTTTCAAAGCGTCTGGTTCAAAGAAGCTCGTGGTCGACCTGCGCAGTAACCCGGGTGGTTACCTCGACTCTGCCGTCGATATTGCGAGTCATTTCCTCCCAAATGGCGCAACCGTAGTGACTGAGGATTTTGGCGGCAAAGAAACGAACACCGTTCATAGTAGTCTCGGCTATAACGATCTACCTCAAGGCACTAAGGTCGTGGTTCTTATAGACGCAGGCTCAGCCTCAGCTTCAGAAATACTTGCAGGTGCACTCCAGGATTCTAAAGTCGCGACACTCATCGGAACAAAATCGTTTGGTAAAGGCTCGGTTCAGACGCTCCTCGATCTTGATGGAGGCTCTCTCAAGGTGACCATCGCGAGGTGGATCACTCCAGCTGGGCACTGGATTATGGGCAATGGCGTTACTCCTGACATCACGGTCCCCTATACTCCAGAAGATGCTGCTGCTAAGAAAGATCCCCAAATGGCTCGCGCGATTCAATTCCTCACGACAGGTAAATAGTTATTCTCGGAAACGAGGAACGTTTTGTTGGTATACTTTTGTAAATGGCATCCTCCAAGCAAGCGAAAATTTTTTTTCTACATGACGTAGTGCTTGTTGCAATAAGCGTTTGTGTCACTATTGCACTCGTTGAGACAGGGCTATTAGTGAAAACATTCATGCTCTTAGACGGGGTCGAGTTTTTGGGGAGTTTCATTGCGGGAGTGTTCTTTACCTCACTTTTTACTACGGTGCCTGCCATTATTGCTTTGGGTGAGATTGCGCGAACGCACGCAATTATCCAGGTAGCGTTTTTCGGTGCTCTTGGCGCCGTAGTGGGTGACCTGATCATTTTTCGTTTCATTAGGGATCGATTTGCCGAGCATTTAATTGAGCTCGTGAACCATCAGACGGTAGGGAAAAGGCTGCGAGCACTACTGCGCATGAAGTTCTTTCGAATACTCTCGTTTTTTGTGGGCGGACTCATTATTGCTTCGCCTTTGCCTGATGAGCTGGGTATCAGTTTACTCAGCCTTTCAAAAATCAAGACATCTTGGTTTATACCACTCTCATTTGCATTTAATTTCGCGGGAATTGTGCTTATAGGGCTAGCTGCACAAGCGCTATGAAAGCTATTCGCGTGATAGGTGAGGGAGAGGAGAAACCATTCTGGGCACTGTCTGTAGAAACGGTTATCGCCGAGTTGCAGACCAGTAGCGATCAGGGTATCGCAGAGGCGGAGGCGCAGAATCGTCTCAAGCAGGTCGGAGAAAATGTGATCAAGAAGTCACACAGTTCTCCTGCGGTTGTGATTCTGCTTAGTCAGTTCAAGAGTCCGCTCATTCTCATCTTGATACTCGCGGGTGTAGTGACCTCTGTGATCGGACATTATCGCGATGCGCTTTTCATTTTTGCTGCTGTATTTGTGAATGCAACACTAGGGTTTTATCAGGAATTTAAAGCAGAGCGCGCGCTCGCAGAACTTAAGTCATATTTAAAAGAGCGCAGTCGCATCGTTCGTGACGGACGAGAATATGAGCTTGATGCACGCTTGATCGTTCCGGGCGACTGTCTACGATTAAATCAGGGAGATCGTGTACCCGCAGATGCAAGGCTTGTCTTTGTAAATGATTTTCAGGTTGATGAAACGATTTTAACTGGTGAGGCGATCGCCGTTACCAAATCGACTGAGCCATCGGACCCGAAGGCGGGTATAGGTGATCAAGGCAGTATGGTGTTTGCCGGTACATTAGTCACTCAGGGTGTTGCGACCGCTATTGTGTGCCGCACGGGGTCTGCGACTGAGTTAGGTAAGATTGCTGCGCTTGTAGCAGATTCAGGTCGAGAAGAAACTCCGCTTCAAAAAAAGATCAAAATATTTAGTCGTCAGGCAAGTATCTTCTTGGGTATGCTGACGGTTGGTATTTTTGTAGTGGGAATTCTGTCGGGGTATTCGATGGCAGATATGTTCCTCACTTCCGTTGCAGTGGGTGTCTCGGCTGTTCCTGAAGGGCTTCCAATCGCCATGACGGTGATTCTTGCGATAGGTGTGCAACGAATGGCAAGGCGGAAGGGTGTGGTGCGGAAGTTGGTGGCAGCTGAAGCGCTCGGCAGTACGAGCATTATTTTGACGGACAAAACGGGCACTCTCACAGAGGCGAAAATGGTACTGAGCCAATTAGTACCTACTGGCTCGGCGACGAGCGACCAGCTACTTCGGTGGGCACTGCTTAATACAAATGTGCTTATTGAAAATCCACACGACAAACCACAGGACTGGCATTTGACTGGTCGAGTGCTTGAGTCTGCGCTCGTGCGGGCAGCGGGCATGAAGGATATTCGTGCAGACGAGATGAAAAAAGACAGTAGCATCCTCAATTCGCTTCCTTTTAATGCAGTAAACAAATTTTCGGTGACTGTTTCTCGAACGGGGAAGACCCATCTCCTTACGTATCTTGGTGCTCCAGATATTCTCGTACGGCGATCGCTACTCACCCAAAGTGAACAGGCACATATTATCGAACAGATTGACACCATTGCTCATTCTGGACAGCTTGTGCTTGGGATCGCAACAAAAGAGATCGCCTCAATCGAAAATTTTTCTCTCACTAAAGAAACACATCTTGCCGGGTTATCTATGCAGGGGCTAGTAGCGTTTTCTGATCCAATCCGTCCCGGCGTTCGAGACGCTATAGAGCGTATTGAGCGTGCTGGTATACGCACACTCATCATGACGGGGGATCATCTAGGTACCGCGCAGGCAGTAGCTCGCGAGGTCGGCATGGTCATTAACGAAACAAGCGTGCTTGATGCGGAGAGCCTTCACACCCTCTCAGATACAGAGTTACTCGAACAACTAGCGCATATCCGAGTGATCGCACGCGTTACGCCCGCGGATAAGCTGCGCGTCGTGCGCGTGCTGCAGTGGTCGGGGGAAGTGGTAGCCATGACAGGAGATGGGGTCAATGACGCTCCGAGTATAAAGCGGGCCGATATTGGCATTGCTATGGGGTCTGGTACTGAGGTCGCTCGTGATGTCGCTGATTTGGTCTTGCTTGATGATAATTTTGAGACGATAGTCGCCGCAATTGAAGAGGGGAGACAGATTATGCACAATACGAGAAAGGTTCTGGTTTATCTCCTCTCTTCTGTTGCGGACGAACTCTTCCTTATTGGCGGGGCGCTTCTCACGGGTCTTGTGCTTCCACTAAATCCACTACAAATCCTTTGGGTGAACTTCTTCTCCGACAGCTTCCCAGCAGTCGCGTTCGCTTTTGAGCGAAATATCGATGGGATTACTCATCATTCAAGCGAAATGCGTGGGAACCTTTTTAGTCCGATCATGCGATTTCTTATTGTGTTTATCGGCTTTACGACGAGCGCATTCCTCTTTGTACTTTACTGGGCGCTGCTTCGCTTTGGATTTGATCCAGAAATTGTACGCACATTCATCTTCGCAAGCTTTGGGACCTACAGCTTGTTCCTCGCGTTTGCACTCAGAAGTCTTGATAAAAGTATCTTCTCATACTCGCCGTTTTCCAATCGATATCTCATTATGGGTGTATCGATAGGCGTCACGCTTATAGCGCTCGCGATCTACGTTCCATTCTTGCAAACGGTATTCCAGACGGTGTCACTTTCACTCTATTGGGTACTTGGCGTCATTGCTGTTGGTGTTCTCAATATATCTGCGATTGAGTTCGGTAAGTGGATCTATCGCCGCAAGGCAGCAGCGAGCAGTTTAAACATATACAAGACTCAGACAATCCGAATGAGTGGTTCTAGGTAGTAATTGCCCGTTGTCTGACATTTGAGTCGCAGAGGCCCGCCGGAATAAACCGATCAACGTTCCGACCGGTCGGGTTTTTGACTATATGTAAGCTATACGGTACGCTGGGGAGATATGAAAGTTATCTTAATTAAGGACGTGAAGGGGCTCGGCCGCTCGCATGATGAGGTAGTGACCGCAGACGGGTATGCGCTTAACTTCCTTATTCCTCAGAAGCTCGCCATCTCAGCAACACTGGTCGCTGTAAAAGAGGCCGAAACACGCCGCAAGCAGGTGGTAGATCAAGGAGCGCTCGACGCGGCTCTCTTGCTCCAGAATATTGCATCTCTTGCTGACGCAAAGGTGACCATTGTTATGAAGGCCAACGAGAAGGGGCATTTGTATGACGCAGTAGGGGAGACCGATATCTCAAAGGCAGTTAAGGAGCAGACCCAGATTGATCTCCCAGCTGCAGTAATCAAGCTCGAGAAGCCGATTAAAGAACTCGGCACTTTTGATGTCCCAGTCGCTTCAGGCGAGACCTTCGGTAAGTTTTCGATCGTCATTGAGGCTGAGGCCTAACTCCTATGAGTCTCGAAGAGGCTCTCGCAGGTAAAGAGATTCCATCAGACGTCCGCTCGACGCTTGTCATTATTGACGTCCCGTTTCTATCCTTTAAAGATGAGGAATCGGTTGGACAGCTCGTGCTTCATCGAGATGTTGCAAAGAGCGCGCAAGCGCTCTTTGCAACGTTGTTTAACATGCGGTTTCAGATAGAGAAAATGGTCCCCATAGTGCGCTACGAGTGGGACGACGACGCGTCAATGGAGGATAATAATACGTCAGCATTTAACTACCGCCTCATTTACGGTACCGATAGACTGTCTAACCATTCCTTTGGTCGCGCGATCGATATCAACCCAATGCAAAACCCATACCAAAGGCGAGATGGTACTACCGTGCCGCTCGGCTCACAGTACGACTTAATACAAAAAGGAACGGTCACTCCGCAGATTGCAGAGCTTTTTAAATCAAAAGGTTGGAGTTGGGGCGGAGACTGGAACGAAATTAAAGACTGGCAGCACCTCGAAAAATTGGATTAACAAAAGTTAAAGGTCGCTATCTAGCTTTTAGAACGTAAAAAACCTCCAGCAGTGGAGGTTTTTTAGTTTAGAACGTCAGCGACTTTCTTAACAACAATCTTGCCAGTGAAGTTGGTCTTACGGCGGTTGCGATAGCTCACTGTACCTTCTGCGAGTGCGAAGAGGGTATGGTCGACGCCGACGCCCACATTCTTACCAGCTTCGATCTTAGTACCGCGCTGTCGGACGATTACCATCCCAGGGCGGGCGGCAGAACCGTCGGCAAGCTTGATGCCGAGATATTTTGGATTGGAATCGGTTAAGTTCTTTGCGGAACCGCCGGCTTTAGTGGATGCCATAGTGGTATAGTTTTACCTAATGACTATAGCAGAGGCAAGAGAGAAATGCAAAAGCGCCCTAGGCCGCCTGCCGCGAGATATCGTTATTATAAGCGTTCTTATCCTCGCCTGCCTTCTTAGCTTTGGACTAGGTTACCAAGCAGGCATTGATGGAGCAGGGGAGTCGAGAGATCTCCAGGTCGAGGTGCTTCCCTAACTGAAGCTTAATTTCTCAACATATCTACAGGCTGCGCAACCTGAAGCGTAAATTCAGGTGATAGACTAAGGGTATGAATGAAGACATGACGCGTGACATGCCAGTTGTCCATGCGCGGACAGTAGGGCAGGCTCCCCCCTTACATGAGACTACTGAGCGACTTGCTCATGTCGTCCATGAGGGCGCGCGTACTATGCCGGAGAATCGTCCGCTCCTTGTCTGCAAGCCGAAAAATGTTGAGTCCTGGAGGATCTTCAAGATCATGTCTGAGTTTATTGAAGGCTTTGACATAATCCGTCGGTACGGGCTTGCGGTTACCTTCTTTGGAAGCGCACGAGCTACACCAGAGGACGAAAGCTATCAACGCGCACAGGAACTCTCAGCAAAACTTGCCAAGGTTGGATTTGCCGTTATCACGGGTGGTAGCTCAGGAATTATGGAGGCAGCAAACAAGGGCGCCTTCCAGGTTGGTGGCGCCTCAGTGGGTCTTAATATCAACCTACCTACCTCACAGCTTTACAATCCATACCTCACCGAGAAGTTCGGCTTTGACCACTTCTTTGTGCGTAAAGTGATGCTGACCTATGCATCTGAAGTGTATGTCTACTTTCCTGGCGGCTTTGGTACACTCGACGAATTCTTTGAGATCGTCACCTTAGTTCAAACTAAGAAGATCCGTAACGTTCCGATCGTTCTCTTTGGCAAGTCGTACTGGGAACCGCTCATGACATTTATGCAAAAGACGCTTCTTGAAGATCGCAAAACCATTGATGCTGCAGACCTCGATCTTTTTACCATTGTCGATACGATCGACGAAGCCTACGACTACATCACCAAAAATGTCACCTGCTAATTCAACAGAAATGAAAGTGAGAGAATCAGTAGGGAAGTACTCCGTCATTTCCACACTTGTTGCGCTCTCCCTTCTAATTGGTAACTTTTACATAGTTTGGTCTATCTTGGACCACAATCCCAGTCCTTATTCTATTGGTAGTGATCAATATACAATTCTTTACGTAATTCCCTGGACGCTAATAATCGTACTTTATTTGATCATCATCTTAGTCTCGCGAAAACCTCTAGCACCGTACCAGTCAAAAATTTTAATCAGCACGATGATGTTTACGCTTGTATTGGCTTACGCATTTCTATTTCTAAAAAACGGTTTTTAAATAAACACAGCAAACAGGGAAGAGGATTCTTTCAGGAGTAGCCGCTCTCTAGCTAATGTGCGCACAATATATCTTTTGCGCATATAACCTAGAGCATCGGGAGACTGCTAATCAATCCTTAACCCTACGCTAGTAATACGTTAGATCGTATCCGCACCATTTCGCACCGATCTCTATGCATCGTAGATGGTCAATATTTTTCTCCCAATTCGGCATTAAACCTTAAACTGTTTGATAACAACAAGGATCCAGTCCCAGCCGATAGAAAGTAAATGGAAGAGGTAAGCGAAGTTAGCCTGGCCAGCGGGAGAAGAGATGATGGCTTGAAGTGAGATCCCAAAGAATGAGAGGCCAAGGATGAGGATGAAGACCCAGAGGATAAGGCTAAACATGGTCCTTCTATTATACCAGGGGTACAGGAAGATGAAGCAGTGGTAGAATCTCGGCATGCCAAGTTCGCGAAATGACCGGGACACAGCTCTACAACATTTCAAGTCGGTCGACAAACGCTTTCATGACGCAACAAAAGCGAATCATGCTGCCCTGCCGCTTATTTTAGAAAACAAACGAACAACAGCTGCTCTGTTTGAGTCCCTGATTCGTATCGTTACCTCTCAGCAACTCGCGACTAAAGCCGCGAGCTCAATCTTCGTGCGGGTCAAAGAGGTTTGTAAGGGATCTCTTACACCAGAGTCGATTCTGAGGGTTCGAGAGTCGAGCTTTCGTAAGGCCGGATTGTCGGGCTCAAAAATTAAGACGATCAAAGAAATTGCAAAAGCGGTTAAGAATAAAAAACTCGATCTCCTTTCACTCAAAAGAATTCCTGAAGGTGAAGCGTCAGAGAAGCTACAAGAAATTTGGGGACTCGGTCCTTGGTCGTCTGAGATGTTCCTTATGTTTAGTCTCGGGCGTGGTGATGTTTTCTCCGTCGGCGACTTGGGTCTCATTCGCGCCATTGAGACAATCTATGGACTCCCTAAAAACGCGCCTCGCACTTCCCTGCTAGCTATTGCAGAAAAGTGGTCGCCACACCGCACCTATGCGTGCCTTCTCTTGTGGCTCACGCGCGATGAAAAAAAATAAGAAATGTGTTTAACTAACAGCGGATCAACAACCAGGAGAAAGTTCATGACACCGGAAAAGATTATTTCTGTAATTGAAATGTACGAAAAGGAGCTCAAAACTAAGAATATTCAAAAGATTCGAATTAACCCAACGCGCACCTTTGAATCTACAACTGTTGCTGAACGGCTCGCCCACGCTCACTTTTTGTGCGATGGAGTGCGAGAGTTTGCAATAAATCCGGAGAAACAGAGGAAAACCGGAAGTCACCTCACCGCGATACAGATGTGCCTCAGTTTTGCCGGATGGTATACACTCGAAGACTTGATGAATCACAACCGGCCAGATTAATGGATGGAATGCAGAATCGACCGCCGAAAGCAAAACCGCTTTCGGTTTTGCTTTTATAAAAATTCGATTGCTTTTTGAACCCGGGGAATCGACTCTTCTGGTCCGAGAATTGAGACAAGAGTAAACGGGTCTGGAGATTTAACTTGGCCAGAAAGGGCGTAGCGCAGTGGCCAGAGGACTGCTCCACGACCCCCCTTCCCTATTGCCTCCTCGGCGTCGGCCAGAGGCATCAGCGCTACCTTTACTTCATCAGCGGAAAGGCCCTCTGGAAGCGATTTTAGAGCCTCCAGAAGGGTTTCTAGGGCCTGTTTGGTCAGTCCTGGGCGGTCTTGTGGCTCCTTTGCCACAAGCTCTTTGGGGTCCAGGGTCGGCTCAGAAAAGACGCAGGAAAGCTCACCTGTCAGCATCTCCTTCGCCTCGTTGAAGGTATGAGCTCGTTCTTTCAGCATTGGCACGATTTTCTTCAATTTTTCCAAGTCTGGCGCCGAGAGCGAGCCGCGAGAAATGTAATCTTCGTCTGTAAGTTGACGCATCCAGTGCTGGTTCACTGAAAGCAACTTATCCTCATCGAATTGCCCGCCGGATATTTGAATACGCTCTAGCTCAAATGCGTTGATGAGTTCAGCTTTGCTAAAGAATTCTTGCTCAGTGCCAGGGTTCCATCCGATAAGGGCAAGAAAATTCATCATTGCTTCTGGCAAGTATCCATCAGCTCGATAATCAAGAATATCCTTTGCTCCGTCGCGCTTACCCAATTTCTTTGTCCCGGCCTCTCCAAGAATCACCGGTAGAGTTGCGATCGCAGGAGGAGTTATTCCAAGCGCTTCATAGAGCGAAAGAAACTTAGGAGTAGAAGAAATAAATTCCTCGCCGCGCATTATGTATGTCACTTCCATTTCGATATCGTCAACAATGTGTGCGAAGTTGTATGTTGGATACCCATCGCTTTTTATTAAAATAAAATCATCGATTGCTTCCTCTCCAGCAGAAAGTGGTCCGCGAACTAGGTCGTTCCATTCATAGCGAGCGATTCTTGGAGCCTTAAATCGTAGCGGCTTAGTCCCATCCCAAGCATCGATCAAGGAGGGTCGGTGGTTACGGAAAAGGAATGGGCGCTTCTCATCGTCAGCTTGTTTGCGGAAGCCTTCAAGTTCGGCTTCGCTGTACGGGTCAGGATACGCGTATCCAGACGCGAGGAGCTTTTGCGCATATGAGCGGTACAGCTCAAGTCGCTCAGATTGGAGATATGGCGCATGAGGGCCGCCTTTATCAACACCTTCGTCCCACTCGATGCCAAGCCATTTGAGTGACTCGATAATGTGTGGGATCGAGCCTTCTACTTCGCGAGCTTTGTCAGTGTCTTCGATGCGAAGGATAAATCGGCCACCATGCTTACGCGCGTAGAGCCACGCAAATAAAGCAGTTCGCAGACTGCCGACGTGCATAAAGCCGGTAGGTGAAGGAGCGAAGCGCGTGACGACGTTACTCATATTTCGTGGGCGATACCGATCGAGAGAATCTCGTTTGCAAGGATGCGCGCGGCGTCTGGGTCGGTGAAGCCAGTCGCCCCGGCAACCATTCTGGCGGAAAGTTCGTTATCAGTCACGATTCTTTTGATTTCAGACACAAGAAGGTGTGGACTGAGATTCCCTTCTTCGATCACGACGGCAGCGCCTGTGTTGGCGTATGCGTATGCATTGCTGCGCTGATCGTGACTTACTGATTCCGGGATCGGGATAATGATAGCGGGCTTTTTCCAGAGTCCTATCTCGAAGATGGTGCCAGTGCCTGCTCGAGAGATGATTACGTTAGCGGCCCCTGCGGCTCGTTGCATCGAGACCTCATCGAGGAAGTCGATCGGATGATAGCGGCTCGCGTAAGGCGACTTCTCAAGAATAACGTTGGTCACCGCTTGAATATTTTTCAAGTGCGCGGTGCCTGTTTGGTGGATCACGTTAGCAAAGGAAACAAGATCTGGAAGCGCAGTGATGATCGCCTCGTTAATGCGGAGTGCGCCTTGTGAGCCGCCGAGGATAAACACCGTCGGAATGCCTGGTTCAAGACCGAGGTACTGTCGGGCGCCTTCTTCCTCTACGCGCATAAGTGCTTTGCGAATTGGGTTTCCGGTCCGCGCGATTCGGTTCTGCACCTTCTTCGGGAAGTAGGCTGCGGCGCTCTCAAAAGAGATTGCGATTTTTTTTGCAAATTTTGAGGCAAGCAAGTTTGCACGACCAGGCTTCGAGTCTGACTCATGGATCACTACTGGGATGCGGAGTAAACGCGCTGCAAGAATAACGGGCACGCTCACATAGCCGCCTTTACTCATGATCACGTCTGGGTAGAGCCTAAAGAGCGTAAAGATCGCCCTGACCATTCCTGCTAAAGTGACGAAGAAATCAGTGAAGTTTAATATCGACGCGTAACGGCGAATCTTACCTGCCGGGATGGAGATAAAGCCAATGCCATTCTCAAAAAGTGCTTTTTGGTCATAGGGAGTTGGCGCCAAGTAGTACATCTGTGGCGCGATTAGGTGCTTCTCGCGGACGAGGTCATTGATTGCTTCGGCAATAGCGATGATGGGATAGAAGTGTCCCCCACTCCCTCCTCCCGTAAACACAATGGTCATATGGATATTATAACTGATTTTAACCTTTTTTATGTGCTGCCACGTTTAGGATAAAGCCACACATGAGAAGGTTTGCCATCAAAGCTGTTCCGCCGTGGGAGACGAATGGAAGAGGTAACCCCGTGAGTGGGATGATGCCAAGCATCGCACCGATATTAATAAACGCTTGAGTGATGATGATAAAGGCGAAGCCAAGTGCGATGAGTGCTCCAAATAGGTCTTTAGAGTTGCCCGCGATAACGATGCCGCGCGCGGAAAGAGCCAAGAAAAGAAGTACAAGTATCGATGAACCAAAAAATCCAGTCTCTTCAGCAAAGACAGCGAACACGGAATCGCCGTCTGGTTCTGGCAGATAATTAAACTTCTCCACGCTCTGGCCGAACCCCTTCCCTATCAAACCGCCCGAGCCAACCGCAATTAACGACTGCTGTATCTGGTAGCCTTTCCCAAGAGAATTTGCGGAAGGATTTAAGAAGGTCATGACGCGGTCATGCACGTAGCCACGCGACATTACAATGATCCCAAGACCGAGGATCAATATTAAAATCATAATGCCAAAGTCTCTCCACGGCGCGCCCGCTACAAAGTACATAATTGCTCCTGTCACACAAATAAGCAGCGTTGTTGACGTATTGGGTTGTGCAATAAGGAGAAGAGCCGGCAGGCCAAGAATAGCAAGCAGTGGAAGGAGACCCTTTTTGACGTTCGCAAGCTGGCGAGCTCGGGGCGCAAGCCACCACGCGAGCATAATCACGACGCCAATTTTTAAAAACTCTGCGGGTTGTACCGTAATAAAGCCGAGATCGATCCAACGCGTTGCGCCGTTGGCGCGGAACCCGACGCCGGGAATAAAGACCATCGCAGTTAAGAGAAGTGTTCCGCCGTACAAATATGGCGCGACGCGCTTGATCCATGCGAAAGAGGTAGCACGTGCTATCACAAATGCGATGAAGCCAAGGCCAAGGCCAAGGCCTGCCTGAAGTAGGATATCTCTTGAAACCGAAGCGTTCTCACGTGCGAGAAGACCCAAGGCTGCTGACGAAAAAATGGCGAGCCCCGCAAGAGCTAACACCAGAACGAGCATAAGAAATACCCGATCGCCGGAGACCCACTTCATATTATTTAAGTAATGCGATCGTCATCCCTGCAATCGCGCACACGATCGATATGATCCAATAGCGCATCGTCACTTTGTATGACGGCCAACCGATTGCCTCGAAGTGGTGATGCAAGGGTGCAATACGAAACACTTTCTTGCCACGGAGTTTCTTTGAGCCCACCTGGATAATATTTGAAAGGACCGTTATCACAAGGGGAAAAGCGATAATGGGGAGTGCTGCAACCCCATACCCTCCCCCGAGCGTGTCAGTCATGAAGGCAACGGCAGCGAGCGTCATGGTGAGTCCCATAGTTCCAGTCTCGGTCATCCAAAAGCGTGCTGGTGGAATATTAAACCAAAGGAAGGCAAGAATACCTCCTGCCAAGGTTGCACAGAAGGCTGCGAGGTTGATTTGGTTTTGAAAATAGGCGATCCCTGCATAGGCCGTAAAGGTCGCGCCAAAGACTCCGCCGGAGAGTCCGTCGATCCCGTCGATAACGCCGCCTGCATAGAGTCCGAGGGTCACGAGCACAAAAAGCGGAATCGTCAGTATGCCGATAAAGAACGTCCCGTCACCTGGGATACCGATACTGAGGACCTCAAGCTTGTAGTAAAACCACGAGCCGATAAAAAGCGAAACGAGCGTGACGAAGAGAAGGCGCAAACGTAGTGAGACACCTCTTTCTCCTGAGGGGTGAATATCAAGGAGATCATTTACAAAGCCCATCAGAGCGCCGGCTAGCAGAGTAAAAAGTGGTACCCAAGTTTGGCTGCGACTTAAGAAATCAAGTTTCTCAAAGATTGCAAAGGGAGTGCTTTTGGCGAGAATCCACAGACCCACCGTAACGAAGGTGACACTTGCCCAAATAAGGATGCCGCCCATTCTAGGGGTCGAGGTCTCGGTACCGGTGTGTACTTCCGACCGTATTTTCTCGAACTCGACTGCCGGCTGACCATCAAGCGCCAGCTTCCCTGCTTTCTTTTTCCACACCTTATTCTTAAAGAGGTAGTGCGTAAGGATTGGCGCGAACAATATCCCAAACGCAAAGGCTGCTGTCGCCGGTATAAATACTTTAATTATGTCTGAAACGATCATAGCGATTCATTTGCGCCGAAGTGCTCAAGGGTTGCAGACACGAGCGCATAGCCATCGGTAAACCGAGACTTTTGTGATGAGCCGAGGACCACAACTGCAATCGGGTGACCGATGCCAGCGTCAAACACAAGAGCAAGATTACCACCAGCAAGGTCGGTGAATCCTGTCTTTGAGAGCATGAGACCGGGAATGGTGTCGATGATCGGGTCGGTGTTGTTCACAGTGTACTCGGTCCCACCGAGAGAAACCGCCGAGGCGGTCGCTTCAGTTGTGGCAAGTGCGATGCGCGGCGCCTGGGCCACTAGAGCACCGGCGAGTACCGCAAGGTCGCGCGCTGACCCGTACCCGCCAGAAAGTGCAGTGCTTTCGTCAAGACCGCTACCGTTTACGGCGTACGTTTGTGTGAGGTCGAGCGCGGCAGCCGCGCTGGCGAGCATCTGTCTCTGTGAGGACTCTTCAAACGCTGCCGTAGCCGTAGCAATTGCGGCGGCGCCATCGTTAAGCGAAGCGGTGAGCGTGAGTCGGGCGAGGTCAGAGAGGGTGAAGACCTGATCCTCATTAAAGGCTCGCGGCAGATCAAGGGTTGTCACCTCGGCCGGGATTACAATTTCAGTTGAAGGTGCAAGTTTGGCTAGGGCTGCGTACACGGTGAGGAGTTTGGTGAGTGACGCTAGCGGAAGCTGCGCGTCTGAGTTCTTCGCATAGAGAATTTTTTTTGTGGTGAGATCATAGACAATTCCAGCCTTCGCCTCGATCGTTACTTTTGTATAGGCGTCTGGCGTTGTACTTGCGACGACAGTAGTAGCTGTTGTTTGCTTGGGACCAAAGGGTACAAAAATAAAAAGGCCGAGTACTGCAGAACCAATAAGTAAGGCCATACCTGTCTCGCGCATAAAACGCGTATGCTGAGCAAGCTTCTGCAGTTCAGAGATATCCATATTATTCAGTTTCAGACACATGCTCGGCGAGTGACTCCCCTTCGTGAGCAATGATCGCAGCAGCCGAAGCGCGAAGCTCCTCTGCTCTCGGCAGATCGTCGACTCGCGAGACTCCAATATGTGCAAGCGCCTCGGTCGTGACGCTGTAGCGGATACGGCGCTTGTCCTGGTCGTCTTCTCTGCCTTCAACGAGTCCGCGCATGAGCAGTGTCCTAATTGAAGCTGAGGAGTTAACCCCGCGCACCCAATCGACCTCGCTTCTCGTGGCACCTGCTTGGTACGCGATCACGGCCAAGGTCTCCAGGCTCCCCTTCCCCAAGTCGCGGGTAAGCTCGCTCTCGCGGAGCTTCTTTACTACCACAGACGCCTCTGGGCTCGTGCGTAACTCCACCTCTTCAGTGGTCTCGACCAGAGAGACTCCGCTCTCGCGAAGTGACGCCTCGAGTGCTGCGATCACTGCCGCGAGATCAGTCTCAGAGATCTCAAGCAGTTTAGCCACTTGCTTCTTAGGCATTGAGTCGCCATTTGCGAAGAGGAGTGCGTGAAGAGCCGCTGGAGGGGTTAGCATTACTCCCTAGTATAGTCGCGCGCCTCCCTCAGGGCAACGCCCTTCTGTGTGGACGTAGCGCAAAAAATACGGACAGAGGACTTGCCTCTGCCCGCTACTCTCACTTTTGTTAGGTTTGAAACATTAGTCCGTACGGTTGTCCATCAAGGAGTCCATTATGGACTCAGCAATAGTCTTCGGGGCTGCAAGTTCACGCAAGGTGCGCGGGTCTCTTGTTTTCCAACGTAGTCGAATTTTCGTTGCCTGCGGCAGGCCATCAGCGGCGACATATAACAAAATCGAATACGTTCGACTCATGCACTTCTTCGTCTTTTTCGTGGGATCAAAGTAACGCATTCGTCCGTCGAATTGCCATTCTGTAGCGTTGAGCGGAACGTCCTTTGGTATTGATGTCAACTGATCAAGGTAGGCCCCGGTATACCAAGAATCATTAGGAGAAGATCCGTTAGGAAAGCCGGTGTAAATCGTGGCAGTGACGATTAACTGGCCGCTAGTCATCAGGTTGCGTAAGGCAGTACGAAATTCGGCCTCGCTGTAATATACTTTTGCCAGAGCAAAGATTTTCCAAAGCGCCAAACCTGCGTAACTGGTACTTCTTCCCCCTTTACTCCGCGTTTGTTGCAATGCTGCGAGAATAAAACAATGACAGCTTGGTTTCCGTTTCGATCGTTTAGGCACGCTCGCTCCTTCTCAATCTTGTGAATGAATCTGACGTTCTGTACGAATGCGATTTCTAAACAAATTAAAACACGGATGACATACTAAAGCAAGCCTATCGGCGTAGCATTTAGCCGTAATGTGGCACGGCGGAAGAGGTCGTGTGGCTAATGCGAATGTCGCCATACGATTCAAATTGTTCAGCGGCTACTGCACCCTGCTTTACGAGCTCAAGCAGTGCAAGAAATGAGACAATTACCTCGACCTTTTCTTTTGCACTCCCGGCAAAGTCTTTGAATGAAAGTGTCATCGCACTCTGTACCTTTTTGGCGAGCCGATCCATCATCTCTTCGATTGTGACAAGCGGTTTTACGCGAACCTCAGGTAGAGCCTCGACCTCTTGGCGGGCAGTTAAGACGCGGACCATCGCCTCGGAAAGCGCTGCCGCCGAGAGGTCACGGGAGGGGGCGAACACCACCTGAGGAGTCTTCTCGCCTCCAGGGAGCATGAGGTACTTCCCAAAGACACGAGACAACTCGCGGGCCGCTTCGCGAACTTTCTCGTATGCAGCGAGTCGCCTTTTCAAGTCGTCCACGTCGGCATTCTCATCTTCAGTGAGCGTGAGGTCAGGAATAAGTGATTTTGACTTAATCAAAAGTAGCGTTGCCGCAATTTGAATAAAATTTGCGGTCTCCTCTACCGGGAATGCCTCTTGTGCACGCACATGCTGAATGAAATCTTCAGTTATGTTGGCTAGCGCAAGGTCGTTTACCAAAAGCTTTCGTGCCTCAATGAGGTCGAGAAGTACCTCAAGTGGCCCCTCATAGGTTTCGGTCTTAATCGAAAATCCTGTCTTTAGATTTTCTGTATCCATGTGGCTAGTCGATCGGTTTTGAGAGCAAAATATCGATTCGGTTCATGTCGCGCGGGAATGCACTCGCCTCTTTGACGTTTGGAAGATCGAGCATCTTCATTGTAAAGCGCTCAAGACCTGTCGAGCACCCTCCGTGTGGAGGCATACCATACTTAAATGCTTGGAGATAGAAGGCAAACTTGCTTGCATCCATATCGCGCTCTTCGATACGCTGCACCATCTCGTCGTAGTCGTGAATGCGCTGTGCCCCTGAGTTAATCTCGAGACCTCTAAAGAGGAGGTCAAAGCCACGAGAAAGCTTGCCTTCCGCGGTCTTGGTGTAGAAGGCGCGAGCGGCGGTGGGAAAACGAGTAATGAACACGAAGTCAGAGTCGTGTTCTTTAAGCGCCCACTCACAAATAGCGCGTTCATGCTCAGGAGTCATATCGTCCTCTGCTGGCACTCCAAGAGTTGCGTGCGCCTCGCTCAGAGTAAGGATGGGGAATTTCGTACCCAGATGAGGTACGTCAATCTTGAATCGCTTAAAAATGTCAGCATGTTGCTTTGCGACCTCAGTTACTGTGTCACGTATTGCCGTTTCGAGTGCAGCTATCACGTCAAACTCGTCTTTAATAAATCCCATCTCAAAGTCCATCTGGGTGAGCTCGGCAAGGTGACGAGTGGTTGCGCTTTTTTCAGCTCTGAAAATCTTTGCGATCGTAAAGACACGCTCAAACACGCCAACCATGATTTGCTTATAGAGCTGAGGTGATGTCGCGAGGTAGGCAGTCTGATCATAGTAATAACCAACCTTAAAAACTGCAGCCCCACCTTCGGCGTCGCCACCCACCAGTGCAGGAGCAACGAACTCGGTCATGCCCTGTCGCTTGAGGGATGCGCGGTATGCGTCGAGAATAGTCGCTTGCACCGTAAAGATATCGCGGTCACGCTCGCTGCGAAGCGTAAAGGGGCGATAGTCAAAGCGAGTGTCGATGTTGATCTCGGTGTCTTTCTCAAAGGGGAGCTCCTGCGCTTTAGCCAGAATCTCGACGCCCGTCACCTCAAGTTCTATATCGCCATTTTGTTTCTCAGCCTGCGCGTTCTTTTCAGGGCGCTTATTTACAATACCGGTAACCGAAACGACAAATTCTTGTCGTGCCTCCTTTGCCGTTTCAAGAGCCTCACTTCCTGGGAGCACAACGCCTTGCACTACCCCACTTCTGTCGCGAAAATCGAAGAAGACCATTTTGCCCTGGTCGCGCCGCACATCCACCCAGCCGGAGATCAAAACGGTCTCGCCTACGTGCTGCCCCAATTCCCCTATAAGTATTCGGTCCATGATGCTTATAAAATACCACACTCGGCGACTATTCGTCGCCGAGTGGCTGTTGTCCCGCACTCTATTGGACGCACTCCTCTTTCATGCGGGAGACAAATTCCCCATATAATTCGGGCTGTTCGTGCACTATGGTCCATCCCCGTTCCGGGTGGTAATACGCACGTGCAACTTTGTAGGCTTCGCCTTCCCATAATCCGCCGGCAAGGATATTGGTGACCGGATGAACCCATGCCCTCATGCTGGGGGCAACGCCTTTAGCATCAATGTGTTTCCAGGTTGCGTTTTTGTTGAGCCAACGCTTGTCCCGTGTACAGACGACGACACCATGCAACACCTCAAAGATCATAACGTCATGTCCCTTCTTTCGCGTCTTAAGCACATGCTTAAGACTAAGGAATCATTTAAGCACGTATGTTTGCATAAGACAAAACTAATTTACACCGATCGCAGCACGTACTCGTTCCATCTTCGCTTCTGATGCTGCGCGAGCCTCGATTTTGCCGCGCTGAAGCACCTGATCGACAATGCCGGGATCATTCTTAAGCTCTTCATATCTATCACGCATCGGCGCAAGATAACGATCAAGGTCTTCAATAAGAGCCTCTTTCAGCGTTTTGTAGCTCCCTTCGTGCTCTTTGTAGAGCGCTTGAAGGTCAGACTCACTACGGACCAATTTATGAATCTGGTAGACGTTTTCCGGGCGCGCGCCTGACGAGTCAGTGACAATGCTCATAACCGCCTTCGTAAGCACTTCTCGAGTAGCGAAGAGAGGGATTACGTTGCCGTAGCTTTTGCTCATTTTTTGTCCGTCGGTCCCGAGGACTATGGCGACCTCAGGCATAATGTAAGGCTCAGGTAGTTTGAAAACTTCGCTCTTATAGATGCGGTTAAATTTCTCGGCGGTATCTCGTGCATATTCTATATGCTGTTTCTGGTCCTGCCCTACCGGCACAACTGATGCGTCGTATAGCAAAATGTCTGCGGCCATGAGAAGTGGATAGTTAAACGTGCCCACGCTAATCTCATTATTTTTTGCCTCAGCATCTTTAAACGCATGAGCGCGCATGAGGTACGGCATCGTCGTGATCGTATCAAAAATCCAGCAAAGCTCTGTGTGAGCCGGTACGTCAGATTGCTTGAAAAAGACAACCCGTTCTGGGTCAAGGCCTACGGCGATGTACGCCATGACGAGTTCGCGGGTGCGACGACGCATTTCTTCCGCGTCCTGCATTGTATTAAGCGCATGATAGTCAGCGACAAAGATATAGGGGCGGTACTTCCCTTCTTTTGTGAGCTCGACGAACTGGCGCATAGCGCCGAAGTAATTTCCAATGTGGAGGTCGCCGGTGGGCTTAACGCCTGAAACGAGAACGGGCTTATGGTCACTCATGACTCTAGAGTATCACAAAACTTAAACGCGATTTTTACAAAAAAGTGACCCGCAGATGCGGGTCGAAAGTTGTGCAGAGGATGCGCTACGAGATGTCGAAACTGACTACAAATGCCGAAATGCCGGCACCGCTGAGGCATTCGTTCAAGTAACCGCCGACGAGCTCCTGGAATCGCCGTACTTGTTCACTGTCACGTGGATTGTAAAATCCGGCTATCTCCTTAGAATGAGCGTTGTTAAACTCGTACTCACAGAACTCTAGCTTCGAGGTAACGGCATGGTTGAGTCGATTGTCCCAGTTAGCGCTAGTATCTCGATTTTCTCTAACCGAGAGGAAGGTACGTGCATCAGTAATGTGAGCTCTCGCTGTATAACTAATCCTGCGGACTTTGGGGTTCTCAGTCACAATTGCTACTGAGGATAATCGCTGGTATTCATCTCCCCATTTTTTTATGTCGATCTCCTTGAGGTACGCCAACGTTTTTCCGTCCTCGAAGGTGCCGAAAGTATGCTTTGTCAATGTGCCGTCGTCGGCAATTGAATACAGATCACCGCTTGTGGTCGGGAATTCGTAGTAGAGCGGTGACGCAGCTACTCCGATGAATGTAAGAGCGAACAGGCCGAGGGCAATGTACTCTGCGGGTCCGGTAATTCGCTTGGGTAGTTCAAAGCGTTCCCCCAATTTGTCGATGCCGGTTTGAACGAACCCGAAGCCAAGTATGCACATTACTGCGACCAAAATGCACAGAATACTCCAAACCATAATTGCCTCCATTTACGGCGGGATGCCGTCTAATGCTGAATATACAAGTTTTTCCGACCCTCGTCAATTACGCAGTTTTAAGACAACGGGGTCGTCACGCCTACGGCGCACAAATGGAAAATCCCCTTTCGGGGACCTCCATTTGTGCACTGCTCTGGACAGAATTAGAACCTTATACCAGGCTCGTGATCCAGAACTGCTCCAAACATTAGCAATTATTCGGCAGTTGGAAAAGAAGCATCAGAAGCAGGATGATCTCCCGATGGCGGCGTAGAGTCTTCACCTGACAGCGGTCGATAGATGATCATGTACAGTTTGATCAAACGCGTCGCCATCTCAAGCGAGTCTTCCTCGGATATGCGTCTACCGAACTCCTTCTGATAAATCTCTCGAAACTCCTCTAGGCTTTCTTTGGATATAGGCATGCCCCATCTCTACAGGCACTCGCAAACATTCTCAATTCCTGTAGAGTTTTAAATAATGAAGGATGTCGCAGATGTGGTCGTTGTAGGCCTTGGTGCAATGGGAAGCGCGACTGTGTACCAGCTCGCAAAGCGAGGAGCTTCCGTTATCGGCATTGATCAGTTCAAGTCGCCCCACAATCTAGGCTCTACCCATGGCGACACACGCATAACTCGCCAAGCAATTGGCGAGGGAGAGGAGTATGTACCACTCGCGCTTCGATCATATGAAATATGGCGCGAACTTGAAAAGGAGACCGGCAAACAGCTACTGACCATCTCGGGTGGTCTGATCATCGAATCGAAACAGCCGAAAATCTCTCATGGCCAATTCTATTTCTTGCAGAACACTATAGATGTGGCTAGGAAGTACGACATCGCCCACTCTGTCTTGAGTATCGATGAATTACGAACCCGCTTCCCTCAGCTCCATTTCAAGGATGACGAGTGGGGTTACTACGAAGAGGAGGCTGGCTTCTTGCGTCCGGAAGTTTGCGTTCAGACGCAACTCGACTTGGCTGAAAAAGCCGGAGCCGATCTTCACTTCAATGAGATGTTTCTAGAGTTTAAGTCTCTTCCAGACGGCACTGTATCGGTGAAAACCAATACGAACGAATATATCGCTCAGAAGCTCATTCTCTCTGCCGGCCCATGGATTGGAGAACTCCTGCCGCAGTACAAAGACCTATTCAAAGTCTATCGACAAGTAATGTTCTGGTTTGATGTTGAAGGGTCAATTGATCCGTATCTGCCAGGCACGTTCCCAGTATTCATGATTCAACCGAAAGACGGTAATGAGTTTTATGGCTTTCCGGCAGTCGATGGCGAGGGTGGCGGTATTAAAGCAGCGTCTGAGGAGCTGCTTGTAACGACTACGCCGAGCGAAGTGAACAGGGATGTTACCGATCAAGAGAAGCAGGACATGTTTGAAAAGTATCTGCGCCCTTATTTGCCCGGAATAAAGAACAAGTGTTTGAAGGCTGTTTCCTGTTTATATACCGTCACACCTGATTCTGGATTCGTCATCGACACACTACTTGGCCAAGAAAGTGTTATGGTTGCCTCTCCTTGTTCGGGACACGGATTTAAACACTCTGCAGCAATAGGAGAAGCATTATCTCAGTGGGCACTTGAGGGCAAAAGTACTATCGATGTAAGTGCTTTCAAGTTCAGCAGATTTGATCATTAACACCCAGCCCTCTTCGAGAAGATTCGAGTCCTGCACTGGTTCCAACAGGACAGATTTAGAAACGCGAGAATGATGTAAAAAAAGCCCAGTATTACTGGGCTTTTTTTACGGGGTGATTTCGTGCCTGTGTGGCACGTTCGATGTGCGCCGAGAAGGATTCGAACCTTCGTAGGACTATGTCCGACAGGTTTACAGCCTGTTGCGATTGACCACTCCGCCATCGACGCAATTTTCTCATAGTACTAATAAAAGAGGCTTCCGCCAAGCCCAAAAAGGCGCCCGGCAAAGCCGGGCGGGCGCTCCTTGTCGGTCACGAGATCTTCTCGACCATGCTGCTCCTTTTCTGGATTCTTTGCCAAGCGTCCTGATAACACATCACGAATGTCATCGTCTCTTCTGCCAAGGAGGTCGAATCGTTCCTGGTGTCAGAGGTAGTAGGCACAGCACGAATCGCAAAGCCCCAAACTGCATCTTTTTCGGCGCTTTGCTGGCCTCTAAGGCACCAGTCAGCATAAGCCCCTGTGTAGTATTGATCCTCGATCAATTCGACTGAACTGATGCCGCCAAAGAGCGCAACAACACTGGCAATGACTGCGAAGACAACTAATCTCTTGCTCATTGGAACCTCCTGTAGGTCAATGGTGAGATGCCATAGATAAGCTAACACACCACCGGCCACCTGTCCTCAAGAAAGCTATTTGAGTACGAGGACGAGGACGCCTTGTTTGCCTTTACGAACCAGTGCGTATCCGCCAGGGAGATCGTTTAGGTAAATCTTCTGGTCGGGGTTCACTATTGGTTGGCCTGATAACGTGATCCCCTTCCCTTCGATGAGGCGACGCGCGTCAGACTTTGACGAGGCAAGACCACCTGCGACAAGAGCTTCAGTAAACGAAGCGCCTTCTTTCAAATCACTCTTAGAGAGCTTGACGCTTGGTGCCTCAGCGAGCGCAACTGCGAGTGCGTCACGCGAGAGTTCACTAAAGGGCGTGGTACCAAAGAGTGCGTCAGTCGCTGCTGCTACCTGCGCAGTGGTTGCTGGGCCGTGTACGATCTCAGTAACGAGTCGCGCGAGCGTCTCTTGAGCTTGGCGCTCTTCCGGACTCTGCTTGTGAGCCGTGAGTAGCGCATCAATTTCAGCGAGCGGCAGAAAAGTGTACACCTTCAAATACTTATCGATTTCTGCGTCCGGAAGATTGAGCCAGAATTGATAAAAAGCAAAAGGTGAGGTCTTCTTGGGGTCAAGCCAGATAGCATTGCCTTCTGATTTGCCAAATTTCTTCCCATTTGAGTCGGTTACAAGCGGCATACCGAGTGCGAAGACTTGTTTGCCCATACGCTTTCGAATAAGGTCAACTCCAGAAAGTATATTCGTCCACTGGTCTGAACCACCGATCTGTAGGTCAACCCCATACTCCTTGTTGAGCTCGAGATAGTCATATCCCTGGAGAAGTGAGTACGTAAACTCAGTGTAAGAGATGCTTTCGTCAGGCGTCTCAAGCCGCCGACGAATGATATCGCGCTTCACGAGATCATTGACTGTAAAGTGCTTACCGATATCGCGTAAAAAAGGAATGAGTTTTACTGAAGTGAGCCAGTCGGCGTTGTCGACCATTTTAAAAGAGGTACGACCGAGAATAGTCTTAAGTTGTGCTTTAAGGGCTCGGGTATTCCCAGCGACGGTCTTTTCGTCGAGCATGGGGCGCTCTCCTTTTTCCTTTGGGTCGCCGATCATACCGGTGCCACCTCCGACAAGAAATACCAGCTTATTGCCGGCGTCTCCGAGCCGCTTCATAAGGAGTACCCACGTGAGGTGTCCCACGTGGAGCGAGTCCGCCGTCGGGTCAACGCCCACATATACGGTTCGTGACTGCGAAAGTATCTGCTCTACTGGTGCTGAGTGGTGCTCGATGAGCCCCCTCGCCTTCAGGTCTTCGCCTAGGTTCATGGGAATACTATATCATTCGTGAAGCCCGATATGGAGTTCATAGAGTTTGCGGTATAAGCCGCTCTCCCGTGCCATAAGTTCAGCATGATTTCCTTGTTCGGCGATCTGACCATCCTTAAGTACCAGGATTTTGTCCGCTTTGCGTACAGTAGAGAGTCGGTGAGCAACAATAAACGTAGTGCGACCTTTCATGAGTTCATCAAAGGATTTGCTTATATATTGTTCAGTTTCTGCGTCAAGCGCTGAGGTCGGTTCATCGAGGATAAGAATCCGAGGGTTTCTAAGTATCGCTCTTGCAATTGCCACTCGCTGCTTCTGTCCTACGGAAAGTTTAATGCCACGTTCGCCAACTTCCTGGTCGTATTGCCGTGGAAACTTTTCAATAAACCCGTCGGCATGCGCTTTCCGAGCTGCGTCGCGCACCATTTCGTCTGTTGCCTCTGGTCTGCCATAGCGTATATTTTCGCTAATCGAGGCATTAAAGAGCACCACTTCTTGAGGAACAATAGCGATATTGCGACGAAGATCAATCAAATTAATATCGGTACTTTTTTGACCATCAATCGTTACGGTACCCTGCGAGGGGAAATAATAACCAGAAATGAGATCAACAGTCGTCGATTTGCCAACGCCAGTCTCGCCAACAAAGGCAATTACTTCACCGGCTTTTGCTGCGAAGCTAACTCCCTTAAGCACCTCAGGCTGATCTGATTCATAGGTAAAATGAACTTTGTCGAAAGTCACATTGCCCTCAAGATCAGTAAATCGCGATGACCCAGAGGGTTCATACACTTCCGATGGCGTTTTAAAGATTTTATCTGCACGAGCGAGTGCAATAAGACCGTTTTGAATGGTCTGCCACTGCCCCCCAATGCGAACGAATGGGCCGATAATCATACCTGCATAAGTATTAAATGCGATTAGATCTCCAATCGTAATCTTACCGTCAGAAACGAGGAAGACCGAAAAAAATAGAATGGCAGCCTGAGTGGTCGCTACAACGATTCTCTGTATTTGATTTAAATTGCTCCATACGTTCTCCATTCGAAGCCATAAAGGTAACGTGCGCTCCTTAAATTCTGTGGCGATTTTATTGTTTTCGTAAAACTCTGCACCAGCGTGCTTAACCGTCACAAAATTTGCGTATGCATCCTGTGCGTCACCCATCAGTCTATTCCATGCGCCCATTCCTTCCTCTTGGTAATAAGTTGTTTTTGGAATTATGCGCAAAAGCACTAACGCATAGACGCCTATTCCTGAGAGAAGGACCAAAGATAGCGCTGGATAAATGGTAAGAGTAACAATCAGTCCGATAATAATAGTTAGGAACTGAGGCGCAGTCGATAAAGTTGCGTTCATTATGGCACTTAACATCCACCCGCTGCGATTCACATTTTCCGTAATCTCACCAACTCGCTGCTTTTTGTGGAATGAGACGGGCAATGTCAGTAAGTGAGCAAACGCACTTATGGGGACTTGAGCTTCGAGCTGAGTTCTAAGTAATCTTTCTTTTCGATCGAATACCGTATTAATACCCAATATTAGGATTTGAAAAATTGCCCAAGTTGCTAGGATCACTTGCCAGGCAGGGATCACACCAAGCACATGTAACGCAACGGTATGCGGCGTCACCAATGAATCAAAAAATTTACCTGTTATGTAAGGAATGAGTCCATTTCCTACGGCCATAAGAATTTCACCCAGACTGAGGATGAGAATGGTATTTTTATGAGGAGCTAAGTGTCGAGCGAGAGCTCCGCGCTTTTCTCTCCACGTAAATGTCGCTTTTTTTGAATCTGGCATTATCCACTTATAGCACAGAAGCTTAGCGAGCGAGGAAGAAGAGGCCGACGGCAGGAGCGACAAACCACCAGAAGAAATACGCTTTTGCTGCAAAAAGAATGTCGAGTGCAGGCGTGAAGTGGTAGACGGTAGCGACCGGGAAAACGTGATACGCAAGAGCGATCAAAAAAGCTGATGCGAGGAACGAGAGTACGATAAGGCCGATATTGCCCACGTAGAGGAAGTCAGAGACAACAACGCGACGTAGAACGACATAGAACCCAAAACCAAGTGCTGCATACACTCCTGCGTGTGCGAGAAGTGCGGTCAGAGCTGGTGCCTGAGGCAAAAACTTTTCATACGGAAATGTCATATAGATAGCGTACGCGCCGTAATACGAAAGCATAATCGCAACGAAGGGCCCGCGGCCGACATACCACGCAAAGGCAAAAAAGAAGGCAACAAGTACAAGAATGATTAGGAAGTCGCTGGCGATATTCCATGCGCTACTTGCAGTGTGAGTCGCGAGAGTCGTCACTTGCGCGAATGCAGCTGTTGAGCTAGACATAGTATCAAGTATATAGCATTTTTTAAGTTCTTCGTGCGAAAAGTTAACAGGGTGGCAATTTGCCACCCTGTTTGACCAACGTATTGGCCTAAAAATACGCAAACTCCCTTGGCGTTTCCTGTTCGCCTAAAAACTCCTCGCGAAGGCGCGGGCTTCCCAGAAAGAGTACGCCGTAGCCGCCGTCAAAGCCGAAATAGTAGTCACCATTCTGCAGCTTTACTGGTCCTGTACAGCCTGATAGGCGGAATGCACATGAGCCGCAATAGTCCTGTTGCTTTGTCGCGCGAATGGACTCAATGTGAGATACACCAATCCAGTTGCACTTGAAGACGAGATGGTCGCCGTTAATCAGACTTTGATACACGGCATAGACGGGACCGCGATAGATCACGCCACTCATATGGAATTCCACACTTCTCATATGGCACCGGAGCAACAGTTCCCTACTCCAGCGTGCAGTTCGATCTTCGCCTAGCTCTTCGAGTTTTCGACCGACCGATTTCAGTCTTTGTCCCTGATGGACCATTCGCTTTTTCGAAACTTGGATAGCCCTGATAACGACGAGGCCGCCATACAAGAACAGTTTCCTTCTGAGAAAGATGGCGATTGGCAGTGCGGACAACACATTATTGCAACTGCGTAATAGCTGCCGAATAGCGAGCATTTTCTGGCCTCTCTTTGTGGTAGGTATGAAGAGCTTCTAAAGACTCAGTATATCACTCTCATTGTTCTGTAAAGTGGCTGGTTATTCTCCCGGCGCGAATTCATACGAGGATGGGATAACTTTTGGAGCCTCGCCCTCAGTGCCATAGACAATCGTGATCACTTGATGAGCCGCAAGTTCGAGGAGGCGTGGATCGCCGGTATAGAGGGTGCCGTTTGCGTAGACTTTGAGACTGCTCGTTGCTGTAGACTCATAGCCGCCGATTCTTGAAGCGGTGAACGCAACTCCCCACACATCAAAGAGTTCTCCAAGAGTGAAGGTCGCCATGTAGGGAGACTCGACGTGAATCACACCGCGCGTGTCGTGCGTATGGATCGACGAGAGCCAACCGGCGGCTTCGTTAATGCCGATATGGGAAGGTACCGTCACTGATTGGCCTTTAATAAAAAGATTTAGATGCTGGTGAATGTGGAGCACCTGACCCTCCATGGTAAGTTCTGGAAGGCCGTCGGCTCTCAGGCGTAGTGCAAGATTCGCTATTTCCGGCCCCCATGGTGCCGTGCCCGTCTGGATCCCAGGTAGCGTTGTTGGGTCAGTGACGGTGACTGGAGTCGTGACCGGCGTTGAGCTGCCGACCGGTACACGGTGGGCATACACCCACCAAAGCGCGAGCACGACAAGCCCTCCCCCAACCCACCACCCCCAAGACGATTTTTTTGACATAAATGATTGTAATTAAGCATTGCAGCTAGGATATATCACTAGTATACAACAAGATGCGGCCGCCGATAAATCGGCGGCCAAACGGTATTCAATAGGGCGCTGTACTTATTGGAGATGACAGCAGTATGGGTCACGGTCACGGTACCAGTTGCGTTCCATCCGATCAAGGATGGCGTGTAATTCAGCGTCGGTTTGAAGCGGTGTAATAACGGTAATTTCTGTGCACGGGGCCTGGTGACTTGTTTCGACCAGTTCGGTTTCCGGACTTTCCCTGTCTGCCATAATAGGTCTCCTCTGTCGGTGAATGAGCTAAAACGAATCGAGGTCTTCTAGTGAAGACCTCGGGTGTATCTGGAATTTTCTCTTGAGATTCTAGACACGCACAAAGCCTCCACCAGTGGTGGGAATAAGCTTTGTAAGGAAACAATGCTGATGTGTCTGTGCCATATATCTATATTGAGCTATTTACATATTCTGTCAAGACGCTGTGTGTGGAATAAAAAACAGGGTGGCTGTTAGACCACCCGAATCAGATGACAGTACATTTCCCGAATTTATAAACCCTCGCCTTTTAAGTCCTCGATGATTTTACGTGCTGAACCTGAGAGCTTCTGTGGGAGTGCCGTTTCAAGACGGATGATGAGGTCGCCGCGCCCTCCCTCCCCAGGAATGCCTTTGCCACTTACGCGGAGTAATTCTTCTGCACGCTTCATGGGTGGGATCTTAATGTCCAACGTGTTTCCCTCAAGTGTTTCAATAGGTACCGTAGTACCGAGGAGTGCGTCGGTGAGCTTCACAGGAAGATCCATTATTAAGTTTGCGCCGTCTCGTCGAAACACAGCATGCGGCTTCACGTGAACCTTTACATAGAGATCACCTGAAGTACCGCCCTTAATCGCTTCTCCCTGCTGTGGCATGCGGATCATCTCACCGTTGTCGATACCGCTTGGAACGTTAATCTTAATCTCCTCCTCTTTACGCCTCACTCCATGACCCTTACATTCTGGGCACTTTTCTTTTGGTATCTTGCCCGTACCCTCGCAAGTCGGGCATAGGCGAACCGAGGTGAACTGGCCCAGGATTGAGTTGCGGGTTTCGTGTACGCGACCGCCACCGTTACAGGTAGTACAGGTCTCGAGATCAGTACCCGGCTTTGCTCCACTGCCCTTACAGTGCTGACATGTGGAGACCTTAGCGAGGAGAACAGTACGCTCCGTACCAAACACCGCCTCTTTAAATGAGATCTCAAGATCAATTGAAATGTCGCGGCCTCTTGGGGCGCCGCGCGAGCTACTTCGGCCCCCGAAGATGTCACCAAAAATATCACCAAAGTCGAAGTCGGCCCCTCCGTTGCCAAATCCCTGCTGGAACTGAGAGAAGTCAAAGCCCGCAAACGGGTTACCTCCGGCATTTGCTGGACCATTCCCGCCTGGGAATGATTGGCCATACGCGTCGTATTCGCGCCGCTTCTTCTCGTCGCTTAAGATCGAGTAGGCCTCTGTGATCTCTTTAAACTTTGACTCGTCAGTGCCGCCCTTGTCGGGATGGTACTTATGCGCGAGCTTGCGGAACGCTTTCTTGATATCGTCTTGAGTCGCCTTTTTATCGACGCCAAGCACATTGTAATAGTCCTTTGTGGTTGCCATTAGGTGGATTATACGCCTCTTCAATTTCCTATGCAAAAAAGAAAACAGCAATGGTTGCCCATCGCCGTTAATGAGAAGTTCTGTCCGCTTAGGTAGCGGTCTAAAGAGTGAAGATCTGGTAGGGGCACCTGAACGTTTTAAGCGTGCCATCCACGCATGATTTGTTACGACTGACTAGTCGTCAGCCAGGACTTCGTCGTTTACCGTTGGTCGTACATTTGCTTTGTACAACTTGATGTCTTTATCCCATTGATCGTCTTCAAAATCGTAATTAACGACAACGAAGGCGCGGCCTTTGTAGAGAATGGTCTCACCGTAATCCAATTTGCGATACGTTACATACTGGCCTATGAGTACACCTTCGACAAACAGGTCGAACGGAATTTTTTTATCGTAAATACTCACGCGTATTCTCCCTTGTATTGATGCAAGACCTCCCCGCATCTGTATTCAATTAAGCCATATGGTCGATTAAGACTTCATGAAGTAGTTCGAAACAACGCCGCGCGAGGGATTCCCTCGCGCGGCGTTGTTTTCGTATGACTGATGCTATTGAGGCTCGTCGAACCGTCCAGAAGCATTCTCAGTCCCGTCTTCAGGCATATCCGTTGGGCTTGGTGGAGTCTGTGCTGCGTCAGGCACCGGTGCCTCACCTCCTGATGGTGGCTGAGCCTTTGCCATTGCTTCGCCTATCTTTGAGAGCGCGGTCGAGAGCGTCCCGGTCGCTGTCTTAATAAGGATTGCATCTTCACTTGTGCGAGCGGTTTTTAGAGCGTCCACCTTGTCCTGCACTTCTTTCACTACCTCAGCTCCTGCCTTCTCACCATGCTCCTTGATCGCCTTCTCGGCAGCATAAATGGCTTGATCGGCGACATTCCTCACTTCAACGAGCTCCTTACGCTTCTCGTCATCTGCGGCGTTCACTTCAGCGTCTGCCTTCATTTTCTCAATATCTTCCTTACTGAGACCTGTCGATCCTTCAATACGAATCGACTGCACTTTCCCGGTTGTTTTCTCAGTAGCCTTTACGGTCAGGATGCCGGATGCATCGACATCAAAGGTAACTTCCACTTGTGGCATACCGCGCGGTGCCGGAGGAATCCCATCGAGATTAAACTTACCAAGCGATTTATTATCGGCACTCATCGCACGTTCGCCTTGAGTGACGTGAATCTCTACTGACGGCTGATTATCTGATGCTGTCGAAAAGGTTTGTGACCTCGAAGTTGGGATTGCTGTATTGCGCTCGATCAGTTTTGTCGCGACGCCACCCATCGTCTCAATTGAGAGCGACAGTGGAATAACATCAACAAGAAGAATATCTTTCACGTCGCCCTGGAGAATGCCCGCCTGAATCGCTGCACCAATCGCGACTACCTCATCGGGGTTCACGCTCATGTTGGGCTTCTTAGCGAAAAACTTTTCGACCTCTGCTTGGATCGCGGGCATACGAGTCTGGCCGCCAACGAGGATGACCTCGTTTATGTCTCCAATTTTAAACGGTGATGCTTCCATTGCGCGCTTGGTGATTGCCATGGCGCGCTCTATAAACTCGGCCGAAACCTCTTCGAGTTTCGCACGAGTCATTTTTATGAGCAGGTGGCGTGGGCCTGAGGCGTCACTGGTGAGGAACGGAATGTTGATCTCAGTTTCCATTGCTGAAGAGAGTTCAATCTTTGCCTTCTCAGCGGCTTCATCAAGGCGCTGGCGAGCGAGAGCGTCGCTACGCACGTCAATACCGCTCTCTTTTTTAAATTCGTCAGCGAGCCAGTTAATGATCTTCTGGTCGATGTCTTTGCCTCCGAGGTGTGCATCGCCATCAGTACTCTTCACTTCGATCACGTCGCCTCCTACTTCAAGTACGGATATATCGAAAGTACCACCTCCGAAGTCGAAGACGGCAATTTTTTCGTCTTTCTTCTTGTTAAATCCATATGCAAGCGCAGCAGCAGTCGGCTCATTAATGATGCGAAGTACTTCGAGGCCGGCAATCTGCCCCGCTGCCTTTGTTGCGCTTCGCTGATCGTCGTTAAAGTATGCTGGGACGGTGATCACGGCTTGGGTAATTTTTTCGCCAAGCTTCGTTTCAGCATCAGCCTTAAGTTTTCCCAAGATCATCGCCGAAATTTCCTCGGGACGATACCATTTGTCAGTCATCTTGACCTCGATGCCGCCATTGTCCGCCTTACGCATTTCAAATGGCACTACGGCCTTGTCCTTCTGTACATCTGCTTCGTCAAATGAGTGGCCAATGAACCGCTTAATTTGAAAAATCGTGTTAAGTGGGTTCGTTACTGACTGGCGCTTTGCTAAAGTCCCTACGATGCGCTCACCGCTTTTACCCACCGCAACAATAGATGGTGTCGTGCGGGCACCCTCCGCATTCTCAAGAACGCGAGGTTCACCGCCTTCGACAATTGCCATTGCGGAGTTGGTCGTACCGAGATCGATTCCAAGAATTTTTGCCATATGGTTTAAAGTTAGGGATATATTTTATACTTCTGTATTACTGCTTGTCAAATGCTGCAATGCGAACTTTCGCCGGGCGAATGACCGTTTCTCCAATTCGCCATCCCTTCTCAAGCACCACGGTCACTTTGCCGTCTTCATCCGCTGACTGAGTTGCATCTTGTCCGAACGCCTCGTGGTGTGAAGGGTCAAACGGTTCACCTGCTTTCCCTACCTCGACTAACCCGAGAGAGATAAAGGCGCTCTCAAGCTGCTTCGCGATTGCTACAAAGCCCTCGGGAATCTGTCCATGTTCTTTTGAGCGCTCAAGAGCGTCAAATGCGGGTAGAAGTGTCTCAACAGCTTTTAAAAGACCTGCCTGCTTCGCGCTTTTATTCTCGCCTTCAAAGCGTTTGAGTACGTTTACATAGTCGGCCTTTGCGCGTTGCCATCCGTCCATGTACTCCTGCTTCTCTTTACGCAGCGCCCCTACCTCTTCTTTCAACGTTACGACCTTAGCTGCTGCGCCGGCTTCGTCGACCTCGTCGTCGATGAGGTCGCTCTCCTCAATTACTTCGGGGGCGACTTCAATGTCGCGCCCCTCTTCAAATACCTCTTCTTCGTCTGCTGAGCTGGTAGCCATATCTCTCCACTATGCCCGAAAATCTGTTGTGAGTCAAAACAAAATCGCAGGGAATGATCCCTGCGATTCGAAATGCCTGCTAGTCAGCTCATGCCGCCAGCTGCTCATCCTGACCCGCTCGTTCAGCCAGCTCGAGCCTGCTATCCAGGAACCACCATCCGTCCGATTCACGTGATATGCGCCAGTGGTCGCCAAGGTAGTACACATCCTTGACCGTATGGATTTGCATCCGACGTTTGCCCGCTGCGGTTCTGATGAGGACTTTGTCGCCCCTACGGAAGGGACATACCGCTTGCAAGCAACGAGCGAGATTCGCCCAGTAATACCGGCTCACGACAATTTGTAAACGGTCAAGTTCAGCGTCAGTCGCGCCTAAGGCTCTCGCTTTCTCTAGCTCTGCGATGGCCTCGTGATGTGTCTTCAGCAGTGCTTCGTGTGAAAGCTCATACGGTGAGATATAGCTCATTCGTTGCTCCTGAACGGGTGATTTGTCGGTGATTTAAAATGCGTACCAGGTATACAGTATGACGGAAACGCACTGATGTCGACTACTTCTTCTAAAAGCCTAGTTTTTCTTTGACGAAGATGACGTGCACTTTACGGCCCATCATTGGGTTCTCCTCATGGAGGATGACCGTCTTGGCGTGCGTGGTGTGGATCTTATACGCCTCCATCATTCGCACGTCTTCAAGCGGGACAATGTGCGCGTCGATACGCTCAAAGCCAGCGGCGATATTCGGGACGATCTTTTGCGTGCTCACGACAAGGACGATGTTAGGCGAAGTGTAGACGAGGTGCGGGAGCTGGCTTCCCGAGTTTGATGCGAACATCAGCTCGCCCGACTCGGTCACGGCGTGAGCACTCCCGAGGTACCAGTCAGAGACCACAGACTGCTTGCGCAGCGCGTCTTGCTTCTCTTTGTCCTCTTCTTTAAGGATCGCGTCTTTTGGGTTGACCCACTGGTGCGCCCCTGAAGTGAGGTACTCGATATAGCCGATCTGCTTCAGCGTCTCTGAGGCGCCGTTCATGACCGACACTCCAGCGGGAATGAGCTCTTTAATGCGCGCAAAGGCGTCGGCACCTGTTGCTACGACTTCAGGCAAAAAGCCATTCATCGATAGAGCCGCTACGGCTCGAGTGGTTACATCCGTCGTTGCGATCGTATCAAATGTTTGATTCATAGTGTTTTATTTTTTATTAGGTAAATCTTTGACCAACTTTTTCAAAAGCGAAGCCATATACGCAACGTTGACTGAATACATCACCTCCTGCCCTTGCCGCGTGTCTTCGACAAGCTCGGCACTCTTTAAGACTTTCAAATGCTGCGATACCGCTGGCTGAGGCAGTCCTACGCTTAGAGCAATATCGCTCACGCTCATGGAGCCCTTCATGAGGACCTCTAATATCCGATACCGATTCTCATTGGCGATACCCTTGCCCATACGTGCTATCTCTTTGCATAAGTCAGTCATATGCATATATTAGCATATCTCTATATCTGCATGCAAGTCTCTCGACTATGACATACTCATTTTCGGCCCCTACCTGTGAATAACTTTTGATACAAATTGATATACTTATATCCGTAAGATAACGAAAACGCCCTCAACCGGAAGGCGCCATTAGGCCAGCATACCTACATAGACGTACTGATCAGTACTGGGGAACCATACGGGTTCCCGTGTAGAAGGGTTTCGCAACCATGCTGATTTTATGGTGCCCTCCCATCTAAGGGCGTTTTCGTTTATTGCGTTGCACTTCTTCCTTTCAGCGTTCTACTACTTATTAGCTTTTGGTTGATTGCTTATTATTAGTGGTGCACTAATAGGTATACCAAACGATTTTGTCCGGCATCTACTTATCCACACATGCAGGGTAAAACAAAGACCCGCCTTTGTGGCGGGTCTTTGAGAGATATTAACGCTTACTCCATTGCTTAGCCTTGCGGGCTTTCACAAGACCTGGCTTCTTACGCTCCTTAGCACGAGGATCGCGCATGAGGAACTTAGCTGCCTTGAGGACGGCGCGAGTAGAAGGCTCGACTTTACTAATAGCACGAGAGATAGCGTGGCGTACTGCATCAGCCTGAGCTGCGATACCACCACCTTCGACGTGTGCTGTGACTGCGTAGTTTTCAACGCTCTCCGCTTTTGCAAACGCTTCTTCAGCGATGAGGGCGCGCAAGTCAGTCTTGAAATACTCCTTAGGGGTCTTGCCATTGACCAAGAGGCTCGACTTAGGGGCTGGTGTAATACGAACGCTCGCGATAGCGGTCTTGCGGCGTCCGACTGCGTTGGTGTAAATAGGTGCCATATTATGCATTGACCTTAAGATTCTTCATACGAGGCTTGCGAAGCTTGTTGCGGGGGATCATCCCATCAACTGTTTTGACGACGACTTCAGCAATTCCCTTCTTGTCGATCATCACTTCCATGCTCATCTCGCGGAGTCCGCCTGGATAGCCGGTGTAGTGGGTGTAGATCTTGCCTTGGGCACGCTTTGTCGTGATGTGCATTTTGCTTGCGTTGTTGATCGTCACCGTGATTGGAAGCGCCTGATTCTTTGAGAAGTGCACTGACTTCTTGCCGAGGAGGACGCTCGCCGCTTCGCTACAGACACGACCGAGCGTACGGCCGGTTGCGTCGATGTCGTAGGTTGTTGGAGCTGGTTTTGTGTTGAGTGTCATATGCTATACAAATGCGATATATGCCAGCTTACGGGCATCGTTACTTCCGCGCAAGGTGCGCTTCACGATACGGGTGTAACCGCCCTTCCGGTCAACATAGCGTGGAGCGATCGAGTCGAAGAGCTTCTTAACTGCTTCGTCGTCGCCAAGCTTTGCCTTTGTGAGGCGACGGTTTGCAACCGTACCACTCTTTGCGTAGGTGACGAGTCGCTCAACCATAGGGCGTAGTGCCTTAGCCTTAGCTTCGGTGGTTGAGATGCGTTCTTCAAGCACGAGGGATCGTGCGAGAGACTTCATAAGCGCCGAGCGTTGCCCGGACTTACGATGGAAGGTTTGTGCTTTTTTCGTGTACGCCATAGTAATTAGTCGGCTTTCAAGGTGAGCCCGAGGTTAGCTAAGGCATCAGAGATTTCAGTAACGGCTTTGTCGCCAATGCCGTCGAGTTCCTTAAGCGCGTCAGCAGTCTTACGAGCAAGTCCTGCCGCGCTCTTAATACCCGCCTCTTCAAGCGCTCCTGTAACGCGAGTTGAGAGACCGAGGTCAGCAACCTTAACCTTGGTTGCGTCGACGCTCGAGTCAACTGATTTCTTAGACTCAAGCATTGGAGACTCCTCCATAACTGACTCCTGGAAGCCAATCACGGCCTTGAGCTGATGAATCATCGTCTCAATAGCAGCTTCAAGAGCTTCGCGTGGTGCGATGGTGCCATTAGTTTCGATGAGAATGCGGAGGCGGTTAAAGTCGGTACGGTCACCAACACGCATGTTCTCAACCTCATAGTTTACGCGGCGAATAGGTGTGAAGGTAGCGTCAAGTGCAATGGTACCGATCTCAACCTTGTCTTTGGTGAGAACTTCTCGTGGTACATAACCCAAGCCGCGTTCAATCGTAGCCTCAAGTTCGAGGTTAGCTTTACCTGAGAGGTCAGCGACATGCTGCTCAGGATTTTTAATCTCAACCTGTGAAGGAAGGTTAAAATCCTTAGCCGTTATTTCGCCTGTATTTTTTACTGAAAGTGAGATCGTCTGAGACTCGTCACCGTGAAGCACAAAGTGAATTCGCTTGAGGTTGAGCAGCATCTCCATTACAGTCTCGCGAACGCCGTCCATGGTAGCAAACTCGTGAGGAACGCCTTCAATCTTGACCTGTGTAATAGCAGCGCCCGGGAGTGACGAAAGGATAATGCGGCGCAATGAGTTGCCGAGCGTGTGCCCGTAACCCGGATAGAGTGAGTCTATTTCGTAAACGCCTTGAACGCCTTCTTCGCTCACAATGCGGGGCTTACTTGGTAGTGTAATGTGGTATTCCATAACGCAATCGTAATTACCAGTTAATAAATTATCTCGTGTAGAACGAGAGCACGGACACGAGGTCGCCAGCGACGTCAGCCGACGCTGTCGTTGGTCGCTCAAGCACGCTACCCTCCATGTTACTCGGGTTCCACGAGAGCCATGATGGGAGTGGGCGCTCGTTAAACCGTTCAGCGAAGCCAACAAACGAACCGTGCGACTTTGAACCATCGCGAACAGCAATTTTGTCGCCGACAGAAAGCGCCTGTGAAGGCACGCGACTCTTCTTTGTACCGACCATCACATGGCCGTGCGCAACCATTTGGCGAGCAGCACGACGAGTTGAGGCGAGGCCGAGGCGCCACACGACGTTATCGAGGCGCATTTCAAGAAGCTCGTGGAGGCGATCAGTAGGCTTGCTGCTTTTAACTGCGAGTGCCTTATTCACATAATTACGGAACTGACGCTCTGGGAGACCGTAGGTAATACGGACCTTCTGCTTCTCGAGCATTTGCTTTCCGTATTCACTCTGGCGCCCGCGCCCGCGCTTCTTATTCTTCGCAGTGCGCTCAGCCGAGATCGCAAACTTTTGAGTCTGCGCCTTCTCGAAGACGGTTGCTCCGAGTCGTTTAGCTATTTTGTATCGTGGACCTGTTTTCATATTGAATTAGATGCGGCGAGCCTTAGGTGCGCGTGGGCCGTTGTGAGGAACTGGAGTCACGTCCTTAATTGAGCGAATTTGGACTCCCTTGCCTGAGAAGGCACGGAGCACTGACTCGCGTCCGGCGCCCACACCTCGGATCACGACGCTCGCCTCTTTAAGGCCGATCATCATGCCTTTCTCGCCGAGGAATTCACCAACCTTAGCAGCTGCATATGGCGTCGACTTGCGAGCGCCGGCAAAGCCAAGTGCGCCTGCGCTTGAAGAAACCACGGCGTTCCCCTTTTCGTCCGTAAGGACAGCCTTAGTGTTGTTGAAGGTAGCCTCAATGTGAAGCACACCCTTCTCGAGGTGACGTTTGGTGGCCTTACCCATGGCACGCTCTTTGCGGCCTTGGTCCATCCCCTTTCCACTCTTTTTAATGATTCGTTTTTTTCCCATAGATTAGGTTTTTTCAAGCGTACGGCGACCAGAGGTCATCGTTTTGCGGACGTTACCGCGGCGTGTTCGAGAGTTAGTCTTGGTGCGCTGACCACGTACTGGAAGCCCGCGTGCGTGGCGATCACCACGGTCACTGCGGATATCCTTAAGACGCTTGATATTCTGTGCAACCTCGCGGCGAAGTTCTCCCTCAATCGTATAGCCCTCAGCGAGCGAACGAATCTTTTGCTCCTCATCACTCGTGACCTCGCTACCTTTTTTATTAAATGGAACACCAACCGTTGTAAGGATCAAGCGAGCACGCGCAGGGCCGATGCCATAAATAAGCGGCAATGAATACGCTAGTTGCTTGTCATCTGGAATGGTTACTCCTGCGATACGCATACGAAAATATTATCCCTGACGCGCCTTACGGCGCGGGTTCTTCTTGTTAATACGATACAAGCGCCCGCCTCTACGGACGAGCTGATCTCCTGGCTGTTGGACTCGTATCGACGCACGAACTTTCATGTGATCTTTGTGAAATAAATTAAGTTAACCGACGCACAATTCTTGCTCGACCTCCATATGGATCGAGCACCATATCGACCTGATCTCCGACGAGAACACGTATGCGATGCAGGCGCATCTTGCCGGCGAGATATGCGAGAACAAGTTCTCCATCGCCATCCTCCTTCCCTTCTGGGAGTGGGAGTCGAACACGAAAAAGCGAGTTCGGCAACACCTCTTCAACGGTCCCTGCAGCCGTTGGTTTTATCTCGTCGCCTTCGCTCATTTAGTGTTCGTTTTACCCATGCAGGTACCTAGTTAATGTAGCAGGTGTCTGTAACGCCGTCAAATAGACCCTAAGGATTATTGACGACGACGGAGATCGATGCTGGGTCTTGGGGGAAGGAACTGCGCCAAAAAGGTCTCAAAATGATGATTGCTCGCTTTACTTCAGGGTAGTTAGTAAGAGCAACCTCGGCCGCTGAGCGGCTTTTGCCGCTCACAGCAGCTGCAATGCGACTAGTGTCTACCGTGTAGATTAGCGCCGCTGTGCCACTAAGCGTAAAGGAGTAGGTACTAGCAGAAGAATCGGGAACCATTGCGGAGGTAAGGGCGAGGTTGCTTGAAGAAGCGAGGGTTACCGGTTCGCCTTGATAGTTTAGTCCTGATACTGAGGTAGCGATTGCTTTCGCAAGAGCGCTATTAGGGAAGACGATGGCGGTCACTGTACCCTGCTGCTTCATGTCAACCATGTCGCTTGTGCTTGAAGGAGTTGCTGCAAGCTCTTGGAAGGTCGTCGTTGCCGAGCCTGGAATAATCACAAAGCCTGCTGGAACCTGACTTTGGATGCTTTCAAGAAGACCGGGTGTAAGCGCTTTGATGAGTGTATCGTTGGTCTTAGTTGCCGTAGCAGCATCAACGACTGGGACTGTACCCGATGCGCCGCCAGTCATAGCAGAAGTTGATTTGGCATAAACGGCCTTCTCTTGAGGTGAGCCCGTAAAGCCAGGGACCGTGAAGTTGGTCGGCGCGACATTGTACGAGCCGCCAGCCTGATCCGCATAGACCTTGGCGGTTATCTTCCCGGGAGACGCGAGAGTTCCGGCAGGCACGGTAACGCCTGAACTTAAGTGAAAGATAAGCCCAGCAGGAGTTGCAAACCGGGTCTTGACTACGAGCGGTTGTGGCTTTGCTTGGGTGTTGTAGATGGTGATTGTGCCACTAGCTACTGTGTTGACTGTCTTGGTACCACTCCCTTTTACACTCTGAGACGCGACCTTTTGTGCGGTGATTACTTGAAAAGGTAATGCACTACCCGAGGTGTTTGCCGTAAACGAGCTTTGAACTGCTGCTGACACGGTAGTTGGGGTGATTTCCACCTTTGCGCTTGAGAAATAGAACAAAATGCCGGCAGACAAAATGATTACGAGAATCACGGCTGCAAGCGTTGCATACGGAAAACGAGTTGGTCGTTCAGGCCCGCGCACCACTCCCTGCTGAGGTGGCAAGCTAGGTCGATTAAAGTTTGAGTCCGTTGAAAGTGGTACGACCTCTTTTCTACGAGACGGAGGAACAATGTCATTAAAGGTGCGCATATGTGCTCTAGTATATCACCCTGTCCTCAACTCTTTGCAATGTTACCTACTTCTCAAGGCTGCGATTCTGCCAATAGATCGCCATAAACAAAAGCGATAGATCCGGCGGTGCTGTAGTGACCTGCTTCACAAATTCACTTAAATGGCTTGGGACTACGGCGACTATTCTTGGCGGCGTATCTGAAAGCCAGAGCTTTCCCAGATTGGCCTCACTAAGGGCCTTTTGCATGTCAACGCTTTCAGGGTCGCGCGCTAGTAAAAAAATCGTTCTTGGGAGTGGATAACGTGTACCGAGCTCTGAGAACTGCTTCACGACTCGGTCTATCCAGGGCTGCTTATCATCGACTGGTAGTGCGTCGACGCAGATAAAAAGCCCCTTGTTTACGAGAGCAACGGTAGTGAGTGGGCTTGTCGCGTCGATAAGCAGTGCGCTCTTCTCGTAGGGGAAGAGCGTGCGCAGCACCTGATAGCGCATTGAATCGCCTGCGATGGGGAGAATCTTCTTGGTGTGATATGTCGCTTGAAGAGTCGCGATAATCCCTTTAGCAACCCGGGTGTCGATACGTGAGGTAAGGATCACTATCTGAGCGCGATGTGCTCGCTTACCGTAGGGATTACTCGTCTGATAGCCGTTAAGCATGGTCCCGATGATACTCTCGTCAGCGTATTGAGTATCAAGCGCTTTCGAGTCAGTTTTTTTCACTATATCTGCCACGAGCCCTCTAGAGAAAACGAAAGATGGCTTCTCTTCGTGTTCCTCCATGCGTACGATTGTTTTTTGCCAAGGCGCATCGATAGAGACGAGGATCGAATTTGCTGCGCCACTTCCGGTAGCTCGCGCTAGCACAGGCGCACCTTCCCTCAAAAGCGACTCACTGAGAACTTTGAGTGCACGGAGCATAGCGGCCTCATGTGCCTCCCCTTCTCTCATTTCGATAGGCATGCGGCGTGAATAAAGCAGTGCTGGGAGCGCTCCCTTTTTGTTCTGCACATAGGCACCCGCAATTGAACCTGTACTGATGTCGATCAAAATGACTGAATCAGTCTTGTCTACTTTGTGAAAAAAATCCGCAAAGAAACTCATGTAAATATTCTAGCACTGCTTTTATCTTCCAATTGCACTAAAAATAACATCCCGGTCGAAACCGGGATGTGTAACTGATCTCGATTCACTCGTTGAAGTCGAGAGTCATATTTCTTTGACCCAATCGCATGAGTACGATAGTACCTGCAATCATGAAAAAGATCGTCGCGCCGAAATAGGGATTCATCGGGAATGCCGACGAAAATCCAGCACAAATGAAAAGCATTGCGCTTGGCGTAAGTCCAACAAACAGTCGGCGCACCACGGCGTGCCGCAGTTCATGGAACACACCATACGCAATAATTCCTGTAATTGCCGCGATGCTGCCAGTCTGTAGAAGGAAAAAAACAATATCTACATCCGTCCAATCCGTTTCATTGCGGATCCTTGTCCCAAAACCATGTCCGATTCGGATCATGAGGTACATCAACGCAACGGCGAGCAATGGAAAGTAGCGATTCATGATCCCACTCCTTTGTAAGGGCGCTGCTCAAAGGAACAGTCTAACCTCTGAGCAACTATGCCAGAACTCTATTTGTTTTCAAGGATCGCTTTAATTCGGCGAACACCGGCAGAAGAGGCTTCTTCTTTAAGTATTTTAAAGGTGCCTTTGAGGTCGCTTGTGTTTGACACGTGCGGCCCGCCACAGAACTCGATAGAAAAAGCGCTCTCAAGGGGGCCGACAGAATAGACCGAGACAGTGTCCGGATAATTCGCACCAAACTCTTGTTCGGCACCAAGCTTATCCGCTTCTGCCTTAGGCATATCGGTGCGAATAACAGGAATCTGCTCTTTGATCTTCGTATTAACTATTTCCTCTACTTTTTGAATCTCTTCAGCGGTCACTTTTCGACCGAAAGAGAAATCGAGGCGAAGCCGCTCGCTTGTGATGTTGCTTCCCCGCTGGTGGACATCGGGCCCGAGTACCATCTGGAGTGCCTTAAGAAGAATGTGGTGAGTAGTGTGGTAGCGCACCGTCTGCTCGGCGTGGTCTGCTAGCCCTCCAGCGAATTTTTGCGCTGCTCCCGCTCGAGAAAGTGCCTGGTGCTGTTCCATCTGCTTCTCGATTGCTTCGAAGTCCACTCCAATCCCTTTCTCCGCAGCAATTTCTGCCGTGAGTTCAACGGGAAAACCATAGGTGGTAAAGAGAGTGAACGCATCGATTGTGTCTCCCATCTTCTCAAGCTCGCGCAGACCGTTGGTGAGCGTCTTTCTGAATTGAGCTTCTTCTCTCTCGAGTTCTAGGCGAATGATCTGCGCAGCAGCTTGCACAAAAGGATACCCTTCGGCATACACGCCGCTAAAACCGGCAGCAACATCAGCAAGAACAGGCTCTGTAATACCCAGTTTGTCTGCCTCTCGGAGTGATCGGCGAATGAGACGTCGTAGTATATACCCTTGCTCTGAATTACCTGGTCGAATACCAGTGGCAACGAAGAATGCTGCGGCTCGGGTATGGTCAAGAATAATACGATAGGACTTTGTTATGCCGTCACTTTCGCCATATTTTTTACCAGATCGTTCTTCGAGAACCTTTTTTGGAGCATCAAACACATCAACAAGAAATACGTCAGAGGTACTAAGGCTCGTGCCTGTAAGGCGTTCAAGACCCCCGCCGAAGTCGACATTTCTTTTCGGCAACTCACTAAAAGTGCCATCGACGTTCTTCACAAATTGCATAAACACTGAGTTACAGATCTCAACAAAGCGACCGCAGTCGCAGTTTACGTGGCACTCTTTACCCCATCTTGGATCGTGCGGAGTCCCGAAGTCGTAAAAGATTTCAGAATCCGGACCGCCTGGCTCGCCGGGGGGCATATTTGCGGGGATTCCTGAACGGCTCCACCAGTTTTTCTTAGCTCCATAGGAAAAGATGCGGCCTCCCTGCATACCTTTCTCATAGCCTTCCTCTTCAGTACCAATCCGAACAAGTTTTGCGTCAATGTCTCTCTCTTTGTACAGCCTTTCCCAAATCATTACCGCTTCAGTATCAAGATCCATCCCCGCGTCTTTATCACCGTCAAAAACAGTCACGTATAGCTTTTGAGGATCAAAGCCAAGACCTTCTTCTCTACTCGTTAAGAATTCGAATATCCACGGAAGTTGCTCCTGCTTGAAATAGTCACCTAAGGACCAGTTCCCAAGCATCTCAAAGAACGTAGTGTGCCGATTGTCCCCCACTTCTTCTATATCGCCCGCCCGAAAGGAGAGCTGCGAATCGACAAGTCGCGTACCCTTGGGGTGTTCCTGACCAAGCAGATAGGGGACAAGTGGCTGCATCCCGCTACTCGTGAAGAGAGTCGTTGGGTCGTTCTCAGGCACGATCGGCGCAGACGGGATCACCGCATGTCCGCGCTTTTCAAAAAAGGCTAAATATTTAGAGCGTACCTCGTTCACAGTCATATAAAAAGAGTACCGCAATCTTCATAAAAAACGAAGCCCCGCAAAGCAGGGCTGAGCGACGAGTACCGATCATTCAAACGTCGGAGCTGCCTCTTGAGTTTCGGCACTTTCCGCTAACTGTTCCATTCGAGAAAGGAGGTCTTCGATCGATGTGTCCTCAAGCTGCGCAGAGACTAGTAAGTTGTAGAGAACGCGGCGCTCAAAAGTTGATTCGTCGGGTACACCAAACTTCCTTTCTGAAGCCAGTGTGTCTGCAATTTCTGGATCGCAGGAATAGACCTTATCAATGACCGCTATCAATTGCTCGTGATTGAGCTCATCAAGTGAATCTTTTACGCAGTCTAAACATACATGAAAGAGCGACAGCGCAGCGGGATCATTGTCGTGATTGTTATCGTAAACGCAGAGTTTGATTCGCTTGTGTATGCCGCACGCGAAGCCGTATTGATCGAGGCATTCTAAACACAGCTTCAAATGTGCAGGGAGCTCGCGACTTTTGCTTGTGTTCGCAGAGCAATCGATAATAGGCAGAGTGTGAAGTTTTACACACCTGGCGCACCACTTACATTTTTTTGACACGTCGTCCTCCAGCTCATGTGTTGAGTCCGATTGAAATCTACTCCTGTAACTTGAGAAAATCAAATAAGTTCACAGAAAGGTTCGGGCAGTATAAGATAAGGCAAATGAGTACTAAAAGACTTGGCTTTGATACGCGCGATATCGACCCTAAGGTTCGGCCGCAGGACGACTTTTTTCATCACGCGAGTGGCGGTTGGCTCAAGCGTAATCCTATCCCGAAGGCGGAGGCTCGGTGGGGCTCGTTCACTATTCTTCGTCATACCACTGACAAGCAGCTACAAGAACTGCTTATGACCGTGGTCGAAAAGAAGAAGGTTGTTCAGGGTACTCCTGAACAAATGATTCGTGACCTCTATCGTGCGGGAGTCGACGTAACGACTCGTAAAGCACTTGGGATCACTCCGCTTGCCGAAGAGATTAGGAAGATTGAAGCGATCAAAACTCCTGCGGACATTGTCCGTCGAGTCGCGCATCTTTCACGCATAGGCAGTGGTGGAATCTGGGGCACGGGCATTGATCAGGATATGAGAAATAGCGAGAAGTACATTATCTATATGGGTCAAGGTGGCCTCGGTATGCCCGATCGAGACTATTATCTCAAGAATGATGCCGAATCAACTCGGGTGCGTGAAGCGTATCAAAAATATCTAGTGAACCTACTTACTTTGGCAGGGCGTCGTGCGTCCGCAAAAACCGACGCTGAAATCGTCTATAAAATTGAAGAAACACTTGCCAAAGGCTCTATGTCTAAGGAAGATCTTCGAGATGTGGATAAGGTGTATCTTAAGAAGACGCTTCCCCAACTCAAAAAGCTGACCGCAAAGATTGATTGGGATGACTACTTCAAAATTCTGGGCATTACCCCGACTGAGATGATTGTTATGCAGCCCGCTTTTTTTAAAGCGGCTGAAAAATACTTATATACGTTCTCACTCGAAGAGTGGAAGACATATCTCTTCACCCATTTGATAAGCGATTTTTCGTCGGCGCTGACGCCATCGCTCGAAAAGGAGAGTTTTGCCTTTTATGGCACTGTCCTTTCCGGAACGAAGCACATGAAGCCGCTGTGGCGGCGCATTCTACGCGTCGTTAATGGAAGCCTCGACGAAGTATTTGGAGAACTCTATGTTGACACCTATTTCCCAAAAGACGCTAAGCAGAAGGTCTCTGAGATTGTAGACGATCTATTTACAGCATACGAGGCACGCATTAGCGGCCTCGATTGGATGACGCCTGCGACCAAAAAGAAGGCCGTCATTAAGCTTCATCAAATGCACAAGAAGCTCGGGTACCCAGACAAATGGAAGAACTACAAAGGACTCTCGATCAAAGAGGGCGACTATGTCGGCAACCTCATTCGCGTAAGCGACTATGAGCACAGACGCGAATCTAAGCGCCTCTTGAAACCAGTGGACCACAATGAGTGGTTTATGAGTCCACAAACGGTCAATGCTTACTGCAGCTTTATGATGAACGATGTCGTCTTCCCTGCGGCAATTCTCCAGCCTCCATTTTTTGACGTGCTCGCAGACGATGGGTTTAACTACGGTGCAATTGGTTCAGTAATCGGGCATGAGATTACCCACGGCTTTGACGATCAGGGCTGTAAGTTTGATGGTCATGGCAATCGTAAAACCTGGTGGACCCCAACCGACACAAAGCTTTTTACGAAAAAGGCGAAGAAACTTATTGACCAATTTAATACCTATTCAGTTGCGCCAGGAGTTAGTGTAAATGGCCAGCTCACGCTCGGTGAGAACATCGCCGACCTTGGGGGCCTCTCAATCGCGTACGACGCGTATCAGTTGCGCCTAGCACGAACCGGGCGAAAAGACATTGGCGGCTATACTCCTGAGCAACGTTTCTTCTATGGCTACGCAGCTACTGAACGCGAGAACGAGCGAATAGAGGCCACGAAGACCGCCGTTTTGACGGACCCTCACTCACCCGGCATCTTCCGTGTGAACGGACCGATGTCAAATTTGCCGGAATTTTACGAAGCATTCGGTGTTAAGAAAGGTCACAAGCTCTATCGAGAGCCAAAAGACCGCGCAAAGATTTGGTAACTATTTGCCTTCAGTGAGGCGAGACATTTGTGCAAATGCTTCTCCATAGCGCTTCGTGAGGCGGTGATCGGGTAACCGCTCCTGAGAGATTTTCAATGCCTCGCCGTAGAACCAAATATAGTCAGAGTTTGGGCGCGTCCATTTCTTCAAAAAAGCCTCACCCTCTTTCTCGAATTCCTCGTTTCTACTCTCAACATTATCGACCTTGTCAGCAATTGCGATAAGCAACGCTCCGTCACTCACTGTCTCCATAAGCGCAAGGTAGTCAACCTTCCGTTCTTTCCAGGGCAATTCTTTTTTTTCGCTGACTTCGGCTATATAGTCCGCTACCTGTCGGTTGAAATTTGAAATAATCTCATCTCGAGTTGTCTCGGTATCTTCGAGTGTGTCATGCAGCAGAGCGGCAATAACCACATCGTCGGGTGCGCCGTCTTCTGCAACTAATAATGCTACTGAAAATAGGTGCGTAACGACAGGCATGGGGCCATCGACGTCTGATATTCTCAACTGCCCGTGATGCTTCCGCGCCGCAAACTGTATCGCCTTCTTGATTTGTGGAGTGTGATTCATAAAGTTCAGCATACATAAAAATTACGCCCACGGGAATCCCCGCGGGCAATGGCGGACTGTACGCTAATGATTACAGCCAGTCAATGGGCGTTTCACCATGAGCGACAAGATATTTGTTGGCCTTACTGAAGTGCTTCGAGCCGAAAAAACCTGAGGCTGCAGAAAAGGGTGAGGGGTGCGGAGCTTCGAGGACGAGATGTCGACTGCGATCGATGTGGGCACCTTTTGCTTTTGCGTAGTTACCCCAGAGCATAAACACGAGATGTTCGCGCTCTTCAGAAAGGACTTTGATAACCGCATCAGTAAACAGTTCCCATCCCTTGTCTTGGTGTGAACCAGCCGTGCGCGCACGCACTGTAAGGGTGGCGTTAAGTAAGAGAACGCCCTGCTTTGCCCAGCGCAATAAGTCGCCTTGACGATGGACGAGAGGTTTACCTAAGTCGCTTTGTATTTCTTTAAAAATATTTTGAAGCGACGGAGGTATGTTGACGTTCTCATCTACTGCGAATGCAAGGCCGTTTGCTTGCCTTTCGCCGTGGTATGGGTCTTGACCCAAGATTACGACTCTCACCTTATCAAACGGGCAGAGCTCGAAGGCTCTAAAGATATTCTTTGGCGCCGGGTAAATCGTACTCTCCTGGTACTCTTTTTTTACAAATTGCGTGAGATCAGTGAGGTACGCCTTACTAAACTCATCTTTGAGTTTTTCTTTCCAGGACTGCTCGATTTTTACTTCCATCTGACCAGTATATACAAAAAGAAAAACCCCGGCGCGAACGCCGGGGGATTTATATCGCTCCTGTGCGAAATCTGGCTAATGCCGAAAGAAGTCGCTCTGGTTTGACGGCTGACTTCTGACTGAAAGCCAGACAAAACACAACATCACAACGACAGCTACCACTGCGAGGGTTGTCGCTATCCGCCAGTGCCCATAGCGATGATAGATCTCGAAGGCAGCGAGCGCGACGGCACTTGTAACAACGAGCAACCACGTCAAAAGATTCATTTGTGTCCTCCTAGTCAGTGCGCACAAGTAAACTGTACGCTATTTAATTATTTAAGTCAAATGGCTCCTTCTGCTTTGAGGAGTGCGCGTTTTCTCTCGGGGCCGCCGCGATTATAGTCGCCGATTTTACCGTCGCTGCGGATGACGCGATGGCAGGGTACGGTTGGATCGTAATTATTTTTCATAATAGTCCCCACAACTCGCGCTGCCCCAGGGCGACCGATAGCGGCTGCCACTTGCCCGTACGTACGAGTCTCCCCTTTTGGGATGTGGCGGACTGCTTCGCGTACGAGATCTGCAAAGGTTACTGCGTGTATCATCCCGATATTCTACTTCGTCTTATTCTTTTTATGAAGCTCAAGAAGGATCTTTCCCGCGTTCTCTCTGTATGTGCAGTATTCGCAGGGGCCACCACCAAAAGAAGTCCCCACTGCTGGGATTTCATCACTCACTAGCATCTTCTTTAAATCATACACAGCCGGCTCAACCCATGTGTCGCTTCCGGTGTACGGAATAAGTTCCAAATCGAATTCCAATTTCGCATCAAAGGCTTCAGCGTCTGACTTCCCATTTACGTAC
>JAQBQV010000009.1 GCA_028286825.1 Parcubacteria group bacterium | reverse complement strand
CGGAGAGAGCGTTTGGCTCATGATCTATCACGGCGTATCTGCGAGCGCCGAATACAGCCTTGGTGCGGCACTCCTCGATGCCTCCGGACTTATTGTGCTCGCGCGCACTGCCGACCCGATACTCCGCCCCGTTGAGGAGTACGAAAAAAGAGGCGAGATCGCAAACGTCGTCTTTTCATGCGGTGCTGTTGTGCGAGGCGATACTGTATTTCTGTACTACGGCGGTGCCGACAAGGTGATTGGCGTTGCCACTGCCTCGCTGAAGCAGATTATGAATGCACTCACATGAATAAACTTGTTTTCTTCGATCTTGACGGCACACTCGCCGAGAGTAAGCAGGCTCTAACAAGCGAAATGGCCGCGCTTGTGGCCGCGCTTCTTGAAGTGACTCCCGTCGCTGTGATTTCTGGCGGCGCTCTCCCTCAATTTAAAAAACAGATCATCGAGCAGTTACCTGCGGAGACGAACCTCTCGAACCTGTACTTACTCCCTACCTCGGGCGCAGCGTTATACGAATACCGACATGACAATTGGCACAAAGTCTACGAAGAGCATTTGTCACAAAAAGAATCACACACTATTGAAGCGGCTATGAAAGAAGCGATTGCTGCGACAGGAGTCATCGATCTGGATCACCATGCGTGGGGTGGGCGTATCGAGCACCGAGGGGCACAAGTAAGTCTCTCCGCACTCGGTCAACAAGCACCCTTGATACTGAAAAAAGAATGGGATCCGACGCGCGCAAAACGAGGAAAACTTCAAACGTATCTCGCTGCAGCACTCCCTGACTTCACCGTAACAATCGGCGGTAAGACAACCATTGATATCACCAAGCGCGGAATTGATAAGGCCTACGGCGTCCGCAAATTATGTGACTATCTTCACATTATGGAATCGGAAGCTCTCTATGTGGGCGATGAGCTCGAAAAAGGCGGCAACGACGAAGCCGTGTATAAAACGGAAGTACAGACGAGTGTGGTAAAAGATCCTACTGAAACCGGCGAACTGATCAAGAAACTATTTAGTCCCGCATAAGACGAACAAGTCGGATGGTTTCAAATGCGTGACGACCGTTAAGGGCATGGAAGACAGGTGACAGCTTGTCGCTTGTCGCCCCCTCGAGTGCTTCATGGATCTCATCCACAATATCCATAGGAACAAGGTGAGAAAAGTCTGCACGTACTAACTTACCGAGCTCAGCTAGTTCTTCAAGATGTGAGACAACGGTTGAGACTGCTAGCCCCCGACTCTTTGCAGTCTCCTTTAACGTCTTAGAATCGCGAACCGTTTGCAGTGTCTCTGCCAAACGCCCAGGAAGTCCGCCCTCGGTTACTTTCCCTGCCTTACCTTCTGGCACCGTGCCATCAAACCAAGCTCCGCCCATCGCTTTAACAAATTTCTTTTGCATGTTAGTTTTCTCTTTCTCAGGCATCGCTTCAAACGCCTCACGCGCGGCTTCTGAAGCCGCGCGAAAATCTCGATCTTTCTCTAGAATCTCCGGATGCACTTCAAGCGCCCTCGCGTTTAATCCCGTGAGATACACACCTGAGAGCCGTCTCACGCGACTGAGCGCCACATACCCTTGTCCGTACTCAAAAGCTTTGGAGAGATCCATTGCTGCCGCGTCCATACTCATCCCCTGACTCTTGTGTACCGTCATTGCGTAAGCGAGACGCAATGGGATTTGAGACACACTTGCCTTCACTTTTCCCTGCTCCTCAACCTGCCACTCCATCGGCTCAGTCGTGATTGCAGTTCCTCCCTTGGTGGTGACGATCGGCATTCCATCAACTCCCCATCCTGTAATCGTTCCGAGCGTACCATTGACGAACTTCCCTTGCGGCGAATTCTTTGTGAACATTACAGTTGCTCCTTCCTTGAGCTCTAAAATTTCTGGTGAGAGACAGCCACGCTTCAGGCCCTCGATGAGAGAATCCTTTCCTTTCGAACTCATCCGGAATTTGTATGAGGCGCTCTTAAGTTTGGCAAGTTCGTCCGCGTTAATGCGATCAACGTCGGCGTTATGCGAAAACAGCTTCGGGATCTCAGGCGGGATCTCGGGTGCAGGCACGTGTCGCGCCATAAGCTCCTCGTGATGAAGCTCTTCCACCTCACCCCTACGAATTGCTGAGAGCACATCAAGAAAAACACCATCATCCTGGCGATACTGCTCGGTAAGATAGCAATTGAGCGGGTTTAGGTCTTTCCAAGTTAATGAGGTGTATGCAAACTGAACTGACTTATCGCGCGAGACTGGTGGCAATTGGAAGAAGTCACCCACCAGAATTACGGTAAGCCCGCCAAACGGTTTGTCGACTCTGCGCACTTCGCGACAAATCGCATCAGCCATTTCAAACGTCGCAGCGGAAAGCATTGAGATTTCTTCGATAATGAGTACCGTGGCTTTTTGGATTCGCCTAGCGACGTGCTCCTTGCTAGCTATATGGTCGATCTCTGCCTTTGAGAGAGAGTTACTAATGCCGATCCCGCTCCAGGAATGAAGCGTCATACCGCCTACGTGGGTTGCCGCTATCCCTGTTGCGGCGGTTACCGACGGTTCAAGACCAGAAGCGCGCAGCCAGTTCACAAAGGCGTTAATAGTGTGCGTTTTACCGCTCCCGGGTTCGCCCGTGAGAAATACATTTGCACCCGTTTTAAGCACCGTAAGCGCTTCACCCTGCGTCATTGAAGTATTCTACCAGGATGAAAAACAAAAGCCCGCAACTGCAAGACGGACTCTTGCTATTGCGGGCGACGCTCTACATCGATGTTTCCATGATTTTCTCCAGCTCCGTGAGTAGCTGTTTTGCGGTAGCAAGCTTTGTCAGCCGATCTAAGACCAGTTGCTTTTCCGAATTGAGCCGGGAAAGCTCCTGATTGTGTCTTGCTGTTTCCGCTTCGATGCATACAAGCAGCCGCTGCTCTTCCGACTGTAGCTGCTCCTTCTGTTGGATCAGAGCGGTCGCGCTTTCAAACGCGTTGCTTGGCAGCTTGGTCGCAAGCGTAAGGGCGCGCTCGACGATGGCCCCGAGAGAGTACAGTGTCTTCTTTTTCATCTCGGGTGAAGCCTTCACGGCAATCACCCACCCCATCTTGATCAACTTTTGTGCAGTGAGTGGGAGATGGAGCTCAACGATAATTTCCGCAAGAGCACGGCTCGAAATTGAGCCGCTCTGCCCGACGTCGGCAACTTTTCGACGAAAGGCGCTGGCGAAGCGTTCTTCTCTTGTTTTGTCCATGGCGCTCGCAGCTCCTTCGCTAATTGTCGTTGAATTACGTATGTCTGGCGCTTCAGCTTTTACTGCCAGAAGATCAGACACATCCGATACATTCGGAACTGAGGCTGAGGCCGCGCCGCTCTCTGTTGGCGCCACATGCAGTGCGTACTCCAGAATTTGTGCAGTGAGCGAACGCGACAGCGAACATTTGGGTATTGTGCAGAGTTTTCGAACGCGAGCAAGGTGTTTGTTGTTTACACTGCTTGGGTGCATTAGAAGCTGGGCCACTTCCGGAATCTCCTGTGGCGGTCCTCTTTCCGTAAAAAACCTCACCTTGTGTTGCGGCAACGCTCTGGTGACAGTGGTATGGCAATCATTTCGCCAGCCCATTACAACTATCATGCCGGCATTCGCCCAGATACTGTTAACACGCTCGGCGATTTCTCGGTGTTTTGCAGCCAGTACACTTTCTAGAACCATTGTCGTCTCTCTTTCTGTTGAGATAAGGTATGGAATACGTCTCCTGATGCAGGATAGCACGAATTAACGATACGTCAAGTTATCGCTCGGACAACGTACGTCGTGTAATTTTATTCGCGAAAAGACTATCCTTTAGGACTTAAGACAACCGTGAAGGTAAATCGGTAATCCTCGGCCTTGATTGTTTCTGTCGACCGTTTCTCTTTAGGAGTCACACTCGTTAGTGTAATAACGAGATTGCCGACGGTCTGCGACTCACCCAAAGTGAACGTGTGGTCTGCCACAGCAGTACCAACACCTACTCGTACACGAACAGTACCTGCCTGAATACATTGGACATCAACCGGACAACGACTGTCTTCGGCAAGAGCAAACACTTTAAGAGTAGTTCCGAGTACGTCTGTGCTCTCATTGAGCGAGAGCGTAACCGTTGAACTGTCTGCTCCGAGTACGTGCGGGCATGGGGCAAAACTGCAGTTCGGTCCAGTACGGCCAACACTTGAGCCATCGGGGCAGATCATCGCCTCATCGGTACAGACCTGCGCGACAGGCGTCTGTGACTTATTGGTGTGAGCGATGAGGAACCAGCCAATAAGCGCGACAGCGATAACGCCGACTATGATCCAGGTTGTTTTCATATGATTCAAGGATACACCTCACAAATGAGAAAACAAAGAACCCGTAACAACTAGAGCGCGGGCTCTGTGTTGTTACGGGTTCAGTCAAACTTCAACTTCGATGCCGGTCGCAACGATGAGCTGCACCGCTTGCTCGAGAGCCGGGAGCTGAGCGAGCTCCTTGTGGACCTTGGCAGCTTTAGCGCCGATCTCGCTTGTCAGTGCTGAAAGCTGCTCCTCGTACTTCCGACGCAGTTCTGCAATCGCGACTTCGAATGCGTCGCTGAGCTTGCTTTTGCCATCCGCAAGAGCCTGCTCGTATTCCGTCATCATGGCTTCAAGGACGGGCCTGCGGCCAATCCGCTGCCTTGCCCTTTCGAACAGATCTACGGGTAACGCCGGCGAATAACTTACCAGCAGTTCGAGCATTTTCTTGCCAGGTCGGTAGTAAGACGGCTTGATGCATCCGTTCAAAATGACCGGTTCGACCCACTCGCGGGCGACGAGCTGTCTTCCGTCGTAGAGGCGCCCAAGGACTGTACGGCAAATCTCAGACATGAGGTTCTTGTGCACCATGCCCGGCATCGACGACTGAGCCATCGCTGTCTCGAACGCCGGTGCAAACTTTTGCAGCTCTGCGTCACGCGTCTCTTTTCTTGACCGAGACTTTGCGACGACAAACGCCAGACCAGAAACCGACTGCTGGGTAAGATCGAGTCCTTCCATCTTCCATCTCCTTTCAGTGATCATTCGTTCGAGTATCCGGCAGGGGGACACCTGGGTGAGTATTTCAAGCCATGCTGTTTCGTACGCCTCGTCGCCGGTCATGATTGCCGTCGGCGGTTTCTCGACGTCAGAGCTTGTCAGCAAATCTGCGGCGATGACCTGTTTCCCAGACCGTACGCTTTGCAGCAGGTCGGTGCATGATGTGAGAATCTCCGTCAGCTCACGCTCTTGCACAACACGAACAATAGTGTGCTTGTTCTCCTTTTCAATGTGATGCGCTTCGCTGTGCCCAATGCGAACCAAGCAAAGCAGTACATGCACCGTCCGTGGGAATCCGGCAGCAGGGAGCTTGTCGAAGTAACGAATCACGCCATTACCGAACTTTCGCTCTAAATGTGTGTTGTTTTGCCCATAAATACCGATCGAATTTCCAGATTCGAAAACAGAACGGACACGATGAGTGATGTAATCGATTCGTTGTGTCAATGTGCACCTCCTGTGTGTTCATAGCTAATCGAAACTTCACACAATCTTCACCTACTTCTGAAATTAAAATACCGCTTAAAAACACCTTAGTCAAGATTGTTTTCTGCGAAGCTGTAAGAAAAATGTATGTCTAGCGTCTTTAAAGTAGGTAGCGCATAAGCGCACCTACGGGGCGCAGTCAGAAACGTTTGTAGCGTACCGTAAACGCTGAACCTGGTGTTGTTAGCATCGGCAGACAAAAGCGCCCTTGAGGCGCTTTTGTGTAGTTAGTTCTGCGGCACGTAATCGGGGTAGTACTCGATTTTGATATCGTCTACCCACTCGCTCCCTGGGATGATACTGAGCACTTTGCCAAAAATTTTTGAGTCTTCCTGTGCAACAACAATCGGATGGTACCCGCCATCTTTATTTTCGGGATTAAGGAAGACAACCCCATCTGCTTTTTTGTACTGTTTAATCACTGCCATATTCCCCACGATGGCGACCACTCGATCTCCGTTCTCAACTGACTCAGTCACTTCAACAATCACGTAGTCGCCGTTTCTGATCCCAGCATCCTGCATACTGTCTCCAACGGCTCTAATCGCTGCAATATTGGTATGTACGTTAATTAAGTTTTTATCAACGAGAATATATTCGCCAAACTCGTCTTGGGCGTACACCTCCATCGCGTCACATCCCGCCGAGGCGATTACAGGAACCTGAATTGTTCCGGCAGAGATCCCATTACTATCACCTTTGAGGATCTGGATACTCCGGTGCTGGAATCGATTTCGCGTGATAAATCCCTTGCGCTCAAGTGCCTCAAGTCGCTGCATCACGCTTCGAAGTGAGCGCAACTTGAACTTCTTACTCATCTCAACAATAGTCGGCGCTTGTTCGTTCTTCGCGATGTACTGCTTAAGAAATGAAAACGTTTCTTCTTGAGCTCGTGTAATTGTGCTTGTCTTCGTCATAGACTAACAATAACAACAATCAAGTGTATTTTGTGTGAGTTATCCACAACTCTTTACACAATATACACAACTTTGTTCTGATTACTTCTCGTCGTTGTCGAAAAAGACCGCTTCAATATTGTTCCCGCTAGTGTCGTGTACAAACGCTGCGTAGTAGCCAGGCCAATATTCTTTTCGGTAACCTGGCGCGCCGTTATCCGAACCCCCAGCTTGCAGTGCTGCATCATAGAAGCCCTGCACCTCTTCTTTATTCTTAGCGGTAAAAGCGACGTGGCCGGCCGCGAACTCACCGTTCGCGTTAATCCAGAAGTCCGTGTTAGTCCCATCGTTATATCCGCCTGCCTTCCACTCAGGATGGTCCATGTTCATGGTATAGCCCAAGGGCGCAAGTGCCATTTTATAAAACTCCTTTGCACCGTCATAGTCTCGAACCAAAATAGATGCGTGTGCAATCATAGGTGATTTTTAATTAGTAATGCGTTGTCCTGTCAGTCAGTGTGCCCCACTGCCACTTCGGCTTCTCTCCCTTACGATAGCAAATGTAGACTAGCACAGCGACACATACCACAATTTTCACCACAAAGGCCGTGATATCTCCATTAACTAGTGCCTGCGCCTCAGCCCGCTCTGCAAAGTAGCTTCCGACAATCCCGATGTAGAGGATAAACGCAGCAATTACTGCCCAGCCCTGCCATGTAGCGGGCATCCAGCCCCAGCCATACAGTTTCCGTTTAAACCACAGCCCCTCCGGATTATCCTTCAAGTACTCGGCATACTCTTTAACCATATTTATATCCTAAGTATACCGTGCTAAAACACAAAATGGACCATCCACAACTTGTATCTATAGATACAAGTTGTGGATACTTGCATAAAAGAGAACCGCGCGGCTGAAGGCCGCGCGGTTTTTCGGTACGACGTCCGTATCACCAGTGTGTACGAGACGCGAGCGCCAACGATGTGTACTGCGAGTAGTCGCCCAATTCTATGACTTGCCAATCTGCCGGCAATTCTTTCTCATTGAGCTCGCCTTCGTGCTTAAGTTCGAGAATATCTAAGCCTTTCAGGTGCTCGTGATAGCTGTGCACCCGATAGTGCTTCCCGCGATAGTCAAAGTCGTACCGAGTCCGCTCAATGGGCTTGAGTCGCCGATCTCGTCGCGTTGCTAGCAATTCTACATACTGCTCTCGAGTGATTACGCCGTGAGGCACATCTCCCCTTCTTCGACTCGGCTGTGTTCGATAAGGAGAAATTGAATAAAACGTATCTTCACCCTCGAGCGGAATGGTCCATCTTAAAAACAACTCCCCGGGTTCTCTCGACATCAGGTAGTTTTGAATGATTGCGGTTGAACGAGCATTTTCGAGAATTTGAGCTGGAGCGAAGTCCAAGATAAGGTACTTTCTCACTCTCAGTGTCGTATCAATCATAGCTGTACTCTCCGAGTTGAGGTTACAATTTCAGAAATCCAGGAGGAATAGTACCGCATCGCTTTATAAAAGAAAACCGCGCGGCAGGAGCCGCGCGGTGAAGTATTTCAACAGAAAATGACGATCAAAGCGACAGTCGACGATGCTCATCCTTGCGGAACATCCTGGCATAGGGACCATTGTGTGCAATCAGCTCCTCGTGGGTTCCCTGCTCGACGACGCGGCCCTCGCCCATGACAATGATCTTGTCTGCCCGCGCTGCACGACTGACGTGCTGCGTGATCATCACGACCGTGATTCCTTCGAGGCCGAAGATCTTATCGATCAACTGCTCGGCATTGTCCGGATCGAGGCCAGTTTCTGGCTCATCGAAAACACGAATCGGCGTTGCGCGATAGTCGAGCCGCGCGATGGCCAAGCGCTGACGCTCGCCACCTGAGAACTCGCGTCCGCCAAATTGCGTTCCGATCTGAGAGTTGTACCCGTCCGGATCTTTCCCGACAACCGATTCGAAATTGGCGAATCGTGCCGACGCATTCATCCGATCCAGATCAATCGCCTTATTCATGCGTGACGAAGCGATCTCGTCTCCAATGCGGCGATCAGCGATGTACCGATCTTGCATTAGAATCGATGCGTACTCGTACCACGTACTCGGCGGGATGTTTTGCAGATTTACGCTGTCTGCATACACCGCGCCGGTAATCGGATCATAGTGGCGCATGATGAGCGCGCCCACAGTCGTCTTACCTTCACCGCTCGGCCCGACGATCACCGTCTTTGTCCCCGGTTCAATGACGAAACTTACGTCATGGAGAACCGGAGACAGAGCCTGTGGGTACGCGAAGGTGACCCTGTCAAACCGAATCGCTGGCAGAGCGGGTAGCTCGCCTTGATACGGTTCTTTTGTCACCAAAAGCGGCTTTAGGCGAAAATATTCTTCCTCGATGAGGATCACGCCGCGCGCCGTCGTCCATTGCTGTACGACGAGCGCAATCATGTGCTCTAGCTCGCCCTTGAACGTCCTTGCAGCTGCAACAATGATGGCAAACGTACCGATACCGCTAAGTCCGCTTAGTGTTACCCATAACGCATGTGAGAACACTACGACGAAACCCAAGAACGCCAGGCTGTGCGTAAAGACTTCACACTTCAGCATGATCTTTCGTAGTCCTTGGTACGATTTCAGCACCGTCGTAACGTTTTCATCGACCTGTTTGCGCGTCGCAGACATTTGATCGAACATAATGCCTTGCGTAAACGCAACCGTTTGGTTGTATACCCGCTGAAGCATATTTCGCTTTTTGCTGAGCGGCATGAGTTCCACTCTGAGATCCCACACTCGATTGGCAAGTTTAATGTCGACAACCGCAAGCGGAAGGCACGTTGCCAAGAGTACTGCTGCATACCAGGGCTGGTACCACAGCAATGCCGCACCGAACAGCACGAATGAGACAACGGTACTCATGAGCGTAAAGACCTCTTCGGAGAAGGCGATGCGTGTCGTTGTGGAATACGGAAGATCGTTTATCGTTTGGCGCAGATCGTCATGTTGCTTGCTGTTGAATAACGCGATGTCGAAGTTTGATCTCACTTCGTTGATCTCGCGTTCATTCGCGTAACGAAGCTTGTGCGCCCAATTCCCATGAAAGTAGGCACGAAAGCTCTGGAATGCGATGTCAGCCAGACCAGCAACGACAAGAAGCATCGCCGGTAGAAACATTGGCCCTTGTACGAACTCCTTGAGCGTCGACGGCATTATTTTCTCAGCAATCAGAACCTGAACGGCATCCATGACGTGTCCAAGGCCTTGCACGAATAGGTAGGTAGTCACGCTGCCGCAGACCGCAACCGCGATCATACCTGCCGTATCTTTACGCGCATGGCGCAGGCAAAATGCAATTGAATACCGTGCAGCCGTCAGAATGACGAGAATCTTTTCGAACAGTTTTTTCACGATAATTCCTTTTCCTTGAAATTAAAAACGCCCTATTAGGGCAGACAATATTCCAAATTAATCATAACACGTTTATACATAATTTGCAAGTTTTGCCCTCTGGCCGCAGAAATTAGCGCTATACTAAAAATATGAGTGATGATCTTAAAAAGAAATTGAAGGAAGTGGTAAGGGGTGAGGTGGACGATAGCGAAGGCGCCAGGCGCCAGGCGTCGCGCGACACTTCGATCTTTACTCGTATGCCCGAGCTCGTGGTGTCTCCGGAAGACGCGGATGATGTGTCTGCAATTGTGAAGGGGGTTGGCCACGCACGCGAAGCGGGCGCAACTATTTCGCTTGCCGCGCGCGCAGCCGGCACCGACATGTCGGGCGGCCCTCTCACCACCGGAGTGGTAGTGTCGTTTACGCCACACATGAATCGAGTGCTCGAAGTTGGCGAGGACTACGCTGTCACAGAACCGGGCGTCTATTACCGCGACTTTGAGAAGGCGACGCTCGAAAAGAACCTCATTCTTCCCTCCTACCCAGCAAGTCGCGGCCTCTGCGCGATGGGAGGTATCGTCGCCAACAACTCGGGAGGCGAGCGCACACTCGAGTTCGGAAAAACCGAGAACTTTGTAGAAGAACTTGACGTCGTACTCTCTGACGGATCTTTCGCGACCTTTAAGCCGCTGACTGAAGCAGAGGTGAACGCAAAGAAGCTCGAGCACACACTTGAGGCGCAGATCTACCGCACAATGGACGCGATCATCACGAATAATGCTGAACTGATTGAGGCGAAACGACCAAAAGTCTCAAAGAACTCTGCTGGCTATGCATTGTGGAGCATTCGCGACCCGAAAACGGGCTTATTTAACCTCGCTAAACTGATCTGCGGCTCGCAAGGCACGCTCGCCCTTTGGACAAAAGCAAAGCTCAAACTCATTAAGCCGAAGGAACACCGTGCCATGCTCGTCGTCTTCCTCTACGACCTCAATGTCCTCCCGCAAATCGTTGAGCGCATACTCCCCTTTGACCCTGAGTCATTCGAGAGCTACGACGACCACACGTTCACGCTCGCAGTAAAGCTCCTTCCCGAAATGATGTCGCAAATGGGATTCGGAAAAGCGGTGCGGCTCGGGATCGACTTTATTCCTGAGGCAGCCATGGTCGCCACAGGCGGAGTGCCAAAAATGATCCTCATGGCGGAGTTTGCGGAGGACACCATAGAGATCGCGGATCGTAAGGCCAGCTTTGCACAGGACTCGCTCAAGGGCCTCCATGTGCACACCAAGATCGAGAAGGACGAGAAGGAGTCTGAGAAATATTGGATCGTGCGACGCGAGAGCTTCGCCCTGCTACGCAAGAATCTGCACGGCCTCTACGCCTGTCCGTTTATCGACGACTTTGTGGTGCCGCCGTCCTGTTACCCAACTTTCTTACCAAAACTAAATGCCCTTCTTGAAGAGTATAAAGATCACTTTATCTACACGATCGCTGGGCACATTGGTAACGGCAACTTCCACATTATCCCGCTCATGGATTTATCAAAGGAAGAGAATCGACAAGTGGTGCTCGACCTTGCGCCGAAAGTGTACGAGCTCGTGATTAGCGTGGGTGGCACGACAACAGGCGAACACAACGACGGAATTATCCGCACCCCTTACCTCCCCATGCTCTTTGGCGACGAGATGGTTGCCCTGTTTGAAGAAACGAAAAAGGTCTTCGACCCACAACATATTTTGAACCCCGGCAAGAAAGTAGGCGGCACCTTCGAGGATATCAAGCGTGACATGATCAAAACACAGGAAGGATAGAAAAACGCCCCGCTTCGCGGGGCGTAACTGAGCTACCTCTTGTAGCGAACTTGAGCCATCACGCGAGCAAAGAATTGGCTCGCCAATTCTCCGTTTGGCAAAAGAACATGCTTCCTAGGGTCGATCACAGAGAAAAACGAGAGTCGATAGGGAGAAGACGCAACGATTCGGTGTTGGAGGGGGACGGCCTGCGGAAAATACTGATGATAAATCGTACCAATCCCGATGAGTACATCTCCAAACGGCAGGGTCACGTCGATCCACTTCTTTTCACCCCGGACCACCTGCTCGACCTGGAGGCCCGATTGAGCACCACCTACAAACAGTGTGAGAAAACTGAAATCTCGATGTGAGGGGAAAAGTTCGAATCCTGGATCGACGAAGTCATTGAGACACTCCGCAGCTCTAAGCGTCGCCCTTGGATAATCCATCATCGACGAGAACCTGCGTCGCGCGACATGGTCTATCTCTCTCAGTGCTATCTTTGCGACGCGGCACAGTGCACGGTGAAGCGGCACAAGAACGTCTTTGCCCGGCGCGAGCGAACGTCTGCCCGGCCGATAATCGAAGAAGTGCCGGTGGGGATTTGGGCCTTGCCCCATCTTGCCCTCAACGTTTGGCGGCGTATACCCACTACGTGCTTGTGGATGCGCTTCAGGTCGAGCGATATAGGCACCCGGATCAGCAAATGCAATTCGCGCCTGCAGATACGCTTGCTGCGCGACCTCTTTTGGAACCATCTCGCGAAGGATAATGGCTCCATAGCGATCGAGGGGCGCCTTGAGGTCGAAGTGACCGAGTGCCCACGGCGCGAAGGTTGGTAAATGGGACATTATTACTCCTCCTTCCGTTTAAAGACTCGAATCGTTCCGACCGAATCGCAATCGGGCAATTTGTGTGGCTTGCGAATTCGAATGCGACACTCACGTACACGCTCGTTCGCAAAGCAGGCGATCGCACACTCTTCAGCCAGCGTTTCGATCAAACGACGCTTCTTCCCCTTCGCGATTGTGCGTATCGCTCGTGTGATCGGTACATAGTCGGCCGATTGACTAAGCTCGTCTCCTCGAACTTCTGGATCATCGAGCGTACATCTGATGTCAATAAGCACCGTTTGAACCATACTCATTTCGGGATCCTGATGCCCAACAAAAGCGAGCACGCGCAACCCTTCAATCTCGACGCAGGTAGTAGTGCTGAGAAATTGATTCACTCTTTAACTCCTCATGTGAGCGCCAGAGAGTGCAGCGCGGGTGGAAAGATCAGGTAAAACAGAACAGAACTTCCGTACAAAAAAGTTAGGAGAAGCTTGACCAGGTCGAAATGGTGGTCGAAGTTAACATATATAAAGTCTATCACAACGTACATGCCGGATAGCAAATGGGGTATAAAATCGCAAACGCCGCATTTTCTTCCTCAAGAGAAATGTGGCGTCTGATGCTACTACTACGTGGTAGTTGTATTCAGAACTCGTACTGCTTGCTACTGCCCGCCAAGTGATGGTCGGGGTACAGCTCCTGCGACTCAGCGTCTTCGTCCGGATCTGTCTCCGACGTCATATTGATGTCGCAGTTGGCGCATGCATCAGACCGGAGTCCACAGCCGCTGCATCCGGTTGGCTCGGCGATGATGAGATCGTGCTGTGGACCAAGGCGGGCGAACATTGATTCAGTTTGTTTGTTCATCGAAAACCTCACTAAAAACTAGATTAGAAAGAACTACCTTGTTACATGAAGACTGTGTGAACAGCTCCTCGTAACAAGTCGATACTACTCCCATGCTCTAAGTTTGACAAGTGAGTTTTGCACTGGTGTCGCACACTTGCTGTACGGGAAAACTTTGCTATCGTTCAAGTATATGAAAAGAGCTTTCGCCATACTTATCGTCCTAGTCCTCGCTCTCGGTATGATTGGGATGTTCCTCCCTGGTCTCGCCTCCCTCACTCGTTAACGAATTGCAGCCAGAACCGGCTGTGTAAAGAAGACGAAATCAGCAAGAACGAAGAGTCCTGCCATAAGGACAAAAAGGAGCACCACCGCAGCGAAGTGATGCGTGTGCCGCTTGTGGAATTCAAGCTCAGTTACGTGGGCAAGCAGTATCAAAATGATGAGCGCTAGGACGCCATAGGCGGTCGCAAGAAGCGTCTTTGGTGAGGCAAGAAGGTGCTGCCACCAGCCGGCTGAGCTAGGCAGGATCGAGTCAGCTGCGCTACCAAGCACTTGTGACGGGGTAGCTGCCGCTATCGCTACTACAGGCGTTGTAGAGGCTGCAGAAGTGCTACTAGCCACTCCTGGTGTACTTGTCGTAGCGCTCGTAGTCGCAACTACTGCGAGCTGACTTGTTGTAGCTGTTGGTTTCGGGGTAATCGGCTTTACCACAGGCTTAGGGGTTGGCTTTATTACCGGCTTCGTGGCCGAGGTGTTGGTCGTCGCGAGAGCGGGTTCTGTGGCGGTTACAGGGGAGGCGAGAGTTACTACAGCTTGAGGGCGGGCGGTCACCGGAGCAGGTGTGCCAAACATCTGTACTACAAAGGTAGTCGGGTGACCTTCAAAAGTCCCTTCGGCAGTCGCAATCCCTATCTGGGAGAAATGCTCGTTCAAGATATTTTCGCGGTGTGTGGGCGAATTCATCCACGCATGTTCCACATCGACTGAGTCAGAGAAGTCGACTGCCAAGTTTTCCCCTGCGTAAAGGAACGTATAACCCGCCTGGTTAAACCAGTACCACGAATTCTTCCCGTCGGGGCTCGTATGGGCGAAGTAACTATGCGCCGCCATGTCGTCGGCCTTGGCCTGAGCAGCGAGGGTCAACGTAGGGCTAATAGTGAGGTTGCCGAGTCTATCAGAAGTCCGATCCCCGTTAGTAAGGTCGACGAGTACCGCCGATATTACCGAGGCCAGCGAAGAGGTGCGCAAAAGGTAGGTGTCGACCGCTGAGAGCGTGAAGAGTCCTAGGATTACCAGTGTAAGTACGCCAGCAAGCCCGCCCATGGCGTAGCTCGACTTCTCTACCTTCTCGATTCTGTGGATGTAGCCCCAGATCTTCATGTTGTGGTTTGACTATACTACAGCTGAGCTGTCAAGTAAAGCGTGCTCTCGGGGATAACAGCACAGCCTCGCTTACGCGAGGCTGTGCTGTTCCCTTTTTAAAAGAGTGATTATTTAACCGCTGGGTTCATGTTCCAGTCGACGAGAGTCGGAACTGGGAGCATGAGATCAGGACATTCAATCAGGTTGAGCTGGCGAATCGTCGTGAGGTATGCAAGACCGGTTGGTGCTGCAATGCCCCATGGCTTCAAAATGTCAGCTGCGTACTTAGCCTGGAATGCTTTCACGGCTGCCTCGGTTAGAGGACCAAAGACGCCAATTGGAGTGAAGCTGCCGTAGCCGTACTTCACAAGGAAGGCCTGGAGCTTGGTAACCTGGTCCGGCTTGTTCTTAGGATTACCGCGCTTTAGGTACTGGTCCATGGTGAGACCACAGGTAACACCGAGCACTTGAGGTGTCGAGGTCGACACACCAAGAACGCTACCTCCCTTAGGTACACACTTCGATAGGCTTGAGCTCCAGACGAATCCGTTTCCACAGCTACCGCTACTACCGCCACCGCCGTGCGAAGCAGGGGCACATGACCCGTCATCTTGTGTCGCTGCTGAGTTGAAGTTAGACGCGCTCGAGTCAGTACAACCAAGTACTGGAGCTGGGCCGTTTACACGAACAGAAGCGCTGCTCGAGTTGTTCTCTGCGTTAGGGTCGGTGGTATCGTCGTCGTTCGATACTGAAGCAGTGTTGGTGATTGTGCCAGTTGCGTCAGAATTTACCGTCGCCGTGATGTGGAGCGTGATAGAAGAGTCAGCTTCTACATCGCCGATGGTCCAGACGCCTGTTACCCCGTCGTACACACCTACCGTGTCAGCTGAGCTTGTTGCGACAAAAGTAAGGCCGCTTGGGAGAAGGTCAGAAACTGCTACCCCGTGCGCGGTTACGCCCTCGTCTTCGTTGCTGACTGTAATCGTGTAGACGAGCGTATCGCCTGCGTTCACCGCTGTCGTCTCGATCGATTCAGTCGTTATGTCTGTAACAGACTTAGTTACTGAAACGTCAGTTGAAGGAGTCTGCGTAGGTACGATCGTGTTGGTGAAGGTACAGGTTACACTGTCGCCGTTATCAACATTGATCTCTTCGCCAAGCACCACTGAGATCCCGATACTTTCGT
>JAQBQV010000003.1 GCA_028286825.1 Parcubacteria group bacterium | reverse complement strand
TAGTGAGCGACGTCATAACTAGATTGACCTTAAATGTTTGAGCCGTACTATTTGCTGAGTGAGTGAGTATGCCACCAGAATTAATAGTGAGGCTTGTGAACGTGGTAGAGGTCGAAACGTTTTCTGTCCATGTACACCCACTGCCGATATTAAAAGAAGAAGCGACTGATGCTGTTCCATTGTTCGTGATACCCATATTTCCACAAGTCGCGAGCCCCGTTGCATTAAAAGTTCCTCCCGCCGAAACAGTCAAAAGAGCGCCTGTACTACCCGTTAGGGCGGAAGCGAGTCCAACCGTTGCTCCGCTCGCTATTGCATACTTTGCACCCCTCAAGATTGAAATATTGTCGAATGTAATGCTTCCACCCGTACTGGTGTTTGCCCCAACAATACTATTATTGTCGACAATAAGATCTCCATTAACTGCACTTGCCTGCTTCTTAAAAAGAGTTCCTGCTCCGCCCTTACCAGAGCCGGCCGTCGCACCCGCAAATGCATTTATGGCTCCCGAGTAGGAATTGGTCGTGTAATAAAGTGCAATTCGACCACCGCCACCAGAACCTGCATTAGTAGATCCTCCAATCCCCCCACTTGCATCAATCGTTCCATTTCCAGCAAGCGTATTAACGATAAGATACACACTCCCACCGGACCCTCCGCCCGCCTCTCCTGAGCCAGCACTTCCTGTCGCTAAGATTTGACCATTCACGGTTAGTGCCCCGCTCACCGTGAGCCTCACCGCACCTGCACCTGGTACTCCAGCACTAAACCAACTGGAACCTCCTGGCGAACCAATATCGATTGGTGCCGTAGTCGATCCATACGCACTGCCTGCAGCGGTTCCCGAGACTCCACCTCCTCCCCCATACCCTCCTCCAGAACCACCTGAGTGGTCACCGGCACTGCTTGCCGCACCGGTTCCATTCCCTACGACAAATCCTAGGCCACTGACATCAATCTTACCGCCGACATCGATAGTGAGCGACGTCATAACTAGATTGACCTTAAATGTTTGAGCCGTACTATTTGCTGAGTGAGTGAGTATGCCACCAGAATTAATAGTGAGGCTTGTGAACGTGGTAGAGGTGGCGACGTTCTCCTTCCAAGTACAGCCATTCCCTAAACTAAAACTCGAAGAGATGGTTGTAGTTCCATTGTTAAGTATCACTATGTTTGAACAGGAAGTTAGACTAGAGGCGCTCCAGATACCGCCGCTATTTACGGTGAGCGCTGCAGTGGTACTCCCGATAAGCGACGAGAGAAGACTAATGGTGTGCCCACTCGCAATCGAAAATTGCGCTCCGCGTACAACTGATACCGTGTCGTACGTGGCACTCGCAATGGTTGGAGTTGTTGCTCCCGCCAACGTATTATTATCAATTCTTAAATCGCCATTCGTAGCTGTCGCCTTAGTAAAGACAGTCCCAGCGCCGCCGTTAGTATTGCCTCCATATGCAGTCATGGCGCCCGTATAGCTATTAGTTGTGTAATAAACGGCAACCCGACCGCCACCGCCACCGCCACCAACGCCCGTACCTCCGCCAGCAGCACCATTGGCGGCGATAGTTCCGCCCCCGGCTAATGTGCCTGTCGTGATCCAGATACTTCCCCCTGATCCGCCACCAGCATATCCCGAGCCTGCATTCCCGGCAGCTAAAATTTGCCCATCCACGGTGAGAGTTCCAACAACTGATATTTTTATACCGCCAGCGCCCGTAGCTCCAGTATCAAAAAAACCCGTCCCTCCTGGAGAGCCGATGCTTGTAGGTTCGGTTGAAGAGCCATACGCTGTACCTCCAACATTGCCATCACCATTGCCTCCATTCCCACCGTACGCTCCCCCTCCTCCATTATTTCTGCTCCCAGATAGAGCGCCTTTCCCTGTACCATTTCCAGAGGTAAATCCCTTGCCGGTAACATCCACCTTTCCGCCCGAACTGATTGCAAAATTTCCGCTCACATTAAGATACGCGAAATGTGTTTGTGTTGAGGAGTTTGCCGAGTGGGTCAATGTACCACTGCCACCAATTGTAACGTCACCGGTAACAATCAGTCGTTTTGTCGACGTGTCGCCATTTGATAGAGTCAGTACCGAAGTAGCACTCGATCCAAGAGAAAGTGATGCTGTCGTTGTAGCTCCAGCAGAGAGGTCAAGAGTTGGCGCATTGGTGTACGAACCATTGATCACGACGTCGTCGACACTGGTAGGAGCTGTGCCTTCTACCCAATTACCATTTACTCCCCAGCTGGTCGAGACGGCTCCGTTCCACGTGCGGGTGGCGGCATGGGTGGATGGTGTAAAAAAGAAAAACAAAACCGCAACAGAAACGATTCCTCGGACGAGGAATGTACGGTGCAACCGAGCTTGAATCATCTCATCTATTATATCAGGATGAGTTAGTCGGCATAATCAGCTGTGAATTCGAGATGGAACGTTGTCAACATTGCATACCATATACAGGGGCGTATGATAGAGAGAGCCGTCACCCTTGCCTATGAACGCTACTGAGCGGGAGAGAATCGTTGTGTCAGTTGGAGGATCTTTGATCGTTCCTGATGGCATTGACACAGACTTTCTCACTCGTTTTAAAACGCTCATACTCGAAAAAGTGCAACATGGGTTAACGTTTTCTATCATTGCAGGTGGAGGTAAAACTGCTCGCCGCTACCAAGAAGCTGCAAACACTGTCACCCCGCTCTCTCGTCAAGATCTCGATTGGATCGGCATCCACTCAACACGACTCAATGCGCAACTCTTGCGTAATATTTTTGTCGGCTATGCTCACCAGCATGTAGTCAAGAATCCTACAATCGACACGGAGGCTGATGAGCCGATTATAATCGCGGCTGGGTGGCAACCTGGTTGGTCAACTGACTACTGTGCCGTCTTGATGGCCAAGAATTTAGGCGCAACCCATCTGGTAAACCTTTCGAACATTGACTACGTGTATAATAAAGACCCTAGGCGCTATCCGGACGCAGAGAAGATCGAAAAGATAGATTGGGCAGAGTTTAGGAACATAATTCCTAAAGAGTGGGATCCGGGTCTCTCCTCACCTTTTGACCCTATAGCAGCTAAAGAAGCTGAGTCGCTTGGACTCGAAGTGGCGATCATCAATGGAGAGAAACTCGAAGAGTTTTCAAACTATCTCGATGGCAAACCATTTGTTGGGACAGTTATCTCGTAAACTGTACTAGCGCTTTGTCGATTTGAGTATAAAGATCTTGAAGAGGGCCGTTGTTGGTGAGGACGACATCGGCAATGCCTAGTGCAGCACGAATATTGTGTGTCGAAGGATCAAAACTACCCTCGTCTTCGCGTTTCGATTGTTCGGTGAACTTTTCGTAAGTAATTAAATCTTTCTCACTTCCACGTTTCGTAATACGTTCATACCTAAGTGCGATATCCGCATCGATACCAATGATTTTCCCTCCGATACCCCGCACGAACTCTACCTCTTCCATAGTATGAAGCGCTTCTAACACAGCATGGTCAGGCTGATCGCTCAGCACGCGCGCATATAAAAGCTTGCAAAGCTCTAACGGATCTTTCTCCCGTAATTCCTGGGCAATTCGTGAATATGCGTCACGATTAACATCCTCACCCCGTGCACTGAGGATTTCTCGCAGTAGTCCTGAACCCGAGTAATGCGTAAACGCCTTTTGTTTGAGATATTGAACGACGGCCCCCTTTCCCGAACCAATCGTGCCAACAATACCAATAATCATTTCTTAAACCACTTTGCGATAGGGATAAGAAGCGGAGCAGAGCGGCTGATAGAGGAGAAGGTGCCCGCGACAACGCCGACGAGCATCACAAGTGCGAAATCCTTCGTTGCAGGAGCTCCTAGGTAGATGAGCGAAAGGAGCGCGAGTACTACTGTGAGCGCCGTATTGATGGAGCGGGTCATGGTCTCATTGATCGACTTACCAATCGTCGTTTCAAACGGCTCCTTCATATTTTCGCGCTCGTTCTTCGCAAGATTTTCACGAATACGATCGAAGATCACGATTACATCGTTCACGCAGTACCCAAGGAGGGCTAAGAGGGCGACGATAAAGAGTGAGTCAACTTGGGAGCCAGTGAAGTGACAGAGTGCAGCGAAGAAGCCAGCAGGGACGATTAAGTCGATCGCGAGCATAGCGACAACAATGAGGCCGTACCCCCAACTTGGCACTGGCTTCGACACCTTACGGAAAGCAAAAGCGATGTAAAGCACTATCACAAACACGACAGCGAGTATCGCCCAAATCGCCTTACTCGTGAATTGACTGCCAAGCGCAGGGCCGACTGAGGTATAGGCGAGTTCCGTTGTTGATGCGTTTTGTGAAATGGATGCGAGAATAGCCTGGTGCTCAGTCTCGGTCATGTTTCGCGTGCGGATGGTTACGGCATCAGTGCCAGACGAGCGGACAGAGACAGCGCCGAGCGGGACTACGGCTATCTGCTGTTGGATCGTGGCGAGAGGTGGCACCCCATTTGCATACTTAACCTGAATCAGGGAACCTCCAGTAAAATCGATCCCGAGTGGAAGACCCCAAAACGCGATCGCTCCAATCGCAGCCGCAAGGATGAGGCCCGTGATCCAGAAGAAGAGTCCGCGATGATTGATAATATACATAGCTTATGAATTACGCCCGCCCGAGCCCATTAAGAAGTGCCAAGGTCCCTCGTTCTTCTCAGGAACAATCGCCAGGAGAAAGACGCGAGAGAGAGTCACGGCTGAGATAAACGACGCAAGGACGCCGAGAACGAAGACGAGTGCGAAACCCTGCACGATCGAAGTACCGAGCCAGAACAGGATCACACCCGAAATGATCATCGTGAGATGCCCGTCGCGAATTGCTGGCCATGCACGACTAAAGCCGATATGGACTGCCTCGCGTGGCCCTTTACCATCTCTAAGCTCCTCCTTCGTGCGCTCGAAGATGAGCACGTTCGCATCTACCGCCATACCAACCGATATGATGAGTCCAGCGATACCAGAGGCAGTGAGCGTGACAGGAATCACCTTAATCACGGCGAGCATAAAGGCGAGGTACTCAGCGAGAGCAAGTGCTGCAATAACGCCTGGGAGACGGTACCAAAGGACCATAAACAGAGCCACGATAAGGAAGCCGATCGCCCCAGCAATCACGCCTGCTGAGATAGCGGCGGCACCAAGGCTTGGGCCAACAGCGGAACTGCTTTCAAGCGCAATGGGCACTGGGAGCGCACCGAAGTTAAGATTGCGGACGAGGTCACGCGCTGCTGCTGCAGTGAACTGACCCGTGATCGTCGCCTGCCCTCCAGGGATCGGCTCTTGAATCACTGGCTCTGAGATTGGCTGTCCGTCAAGGAATATCGCGAGCTGCTTGCCTACGTTTTCGGTCGTGATTTTTTCGAAAAGCTTTGCGCCGTCACTATCAAAATTAAGTATCACCTGCGGCGCTGAAAGACCTGCGGTTGCACCGCTGCCAAAACCGAGAGTAGCGCTCGCGAGGTAGCGGCCGTCGAGACCTGTCGATACAAATTTAACTGAAGTGGTTGTACCAACGGTGGTTGTCGTGGCAAGTTTAAATTCGAGTGTTGGTGTTTCGCCTAGAGCGGCAACAGCAGCCTTGATATCGGTGACGCCAGGCAAGTCGACAATAAGACGATCTTCAGTCGTGCCCGAGAGCGCACTCGCCTCTTCAGTCTGCACTAATGGCTCAGCAACGCCAAAAAGGTTCACTCTACGCTCAATCACACCCTGCAGCGCCGATAGGGCGTCTGAACGTTCACCAGAGGGAGTGTTGCTCATATCAGCGGTATAGACGAGCTCAGTACCTCCCGCGAGGTCTAGGCCGAGCTTAAAGCGATAGGAGCTGCCAGAAATGGTCTGAGTTGACCAGACAAAATAAGCAAGCAAAAAGCCCACAACAAGGGCAAGGGCGGCAAGCACACGATACTTGGTCATGGAGCGATTATAGCTGATCTGCGCAAAAAGCGAAGCCTTGCAGATTTATGCTTTTGTTGCCCTTTCAGCGAGTGTGACGGCGTTCTCGAAAAGACAGGCAACTGCCACAGGACCGACACCACCCGGAACGGGAGTGAAGAGCGAGCATTTCTCGGCACAGACTGGGTCAGCGTCCCCCACCACTACCCCACCCAATTCACTCGAGCCCGCATCGATGAGGACTACACCCTCTTTGATCATGTCCGGTTTAATGAGGTGCGGAGAGCCGGTACCCGAGACTATGATATCCGCGGTACGTAGACTAGCGACGAGATCTCCAGACTCAAGTGTTACTACTGAGACATCTGCGCCCTGCTGCCGTAGCCACAATGCGACGGGTGCACCCACAAGAAACCCGGCACCAATCACCACCGCTTTCTTATCCGCTACCGATATGTTCGCTTTTTCTAAAATTTTCTGAATGGCGCTCACGACGGGCGGCAGAATGGCGTCGCGATCGCCGCGTTCAAATCTATCTCGCGCATTTACGCACAAAACGTCAGCATCTTTCTCAAGCGGAATCGAGTTCAACACATCTTGTGTATTCATGTTCTTGGGTAATGGCAACTGCACAATGATACCGTCAACCTCGGATCGGAACTCGAGACTTTCTGTCTCTTCAAAGCGACAACCCGCTGCTTCTGCACTTCGCTTTTTAATTTTTAAATACGAGAGCGTTGTCGGTGTTGGATTTGGTCCTGTATATGCCACAACGAAGGGTGCCTGCGGCAACTGTTCTGCCCGCGACTTTGTGCGAGCGTTAATCTCGCGCGCAAGTGCGCAACCGTCGATATTCATGTCCCAGACAGTGAGAGTATGGCGCGAACGCTTTTAGCCGCAATCGTCAGATCAACACCAAAGGATCGATGCTTTAGGTAGTAAAGGTCAAAAGATAATTTGCGCCGTGTACGAGGAACGTCAGCTCCGCCACGCGGTGCATCATAATCGTGGATTTGTGCCCAACCTGAGAGACCTGGAGCGATTAAGTGACGAAGTCTGTAGTGTGGGATCTCTTTCTCGTACACGGCAGCAATCATCGGCAGCTCCGGCCGTGGCCCAATGAACGAGAGTTCTCCCTTGAGCACATTCCACAATTGCGGAAGTTCGTCGATACGAGTCTTCCGCAGCAAACTACCAAATGAGGTTACTCTGTTTTGCTTCTGTTTCTCTGGGTCGCCAGCGTCAAAGAAGAGCATGGTGCGCAGCTTTACGAGCCGTATCTTTTGATTCCCTCGACCGATTCTCTCAGAGTGGATAAACGGTGTTCCTCCGTCTACAAAGAGAACGAGTGCGGCAATGGCAACAAAAGGAATGGCGACAAGAGAGACGAGTGCGGCGAGAGTAAAATCAAAGATACGTTTCGCAAGGTCATAAAGCGCGCGGTCATTCGAGACGGCGTTAAGGACGCTCGGAGCATCGACATGATCGAGTGGCACTCGATCGAAAATCTCTTCGTAGAGCGATGCGAACTCTACTACCGTGAAGCCGGTCATCGTAAGGTCATAGAGCTGCGAGGCAATCCGCGCAACAACGGGATCGTGCGCATCAATTACAATGACACGAATACCGCTTTCAAATGCGCTCCCGATCTCTGTAACGAGCGTCTCTTCGGTCACGGTGCGCGTATCAATCATCCGCGCAAAGTGCATTAAGTATCGATTGTTCTCACGCACTTCTTCAAAGAGCTCGAGCACAGCTCCACCCGAACCAATGAGGACAGCGGGCGTACGACTCTCCGTCTTAATTTCGTAATTCATTCGGTAGAACCGCCACGCAGTCTCTGCGAGAACTGAAACAACAAGATATAGAATCAAAATAGTCTTTGGCGCAATAGAAAGTGGCAGAATGAAAAAGAGGATTGCAGCGATAGCGACTGTTGCACCCTGAGCTCCAGCCACACGCACTCCCATCACGCGGCGAATCGGACGAGTGAGTTTTTCGTAGAGGCCAGCTATGTAAAAGACTCCTAACGACAGGAGGAACATTGGAAGAAACGGCACTAGGTTACTTTGAAAGTAACCTATCCCAGGTATAGCGAGGTTACGAAGAAGAAGCGCCACCCACAAGGAAGCGGCCAATATGAGAAAATCCCCTATAAGAAGAATCGCCGTCTCGCGGCGGTCAAACGTCATAGATATACATATTATAACGCCTAGAGATGGTGTACAGTTTCACCTATGAGCGACCCTCACATTAAGAAAATTATCTTCGTCATAACGAAAAGTAATTGGGGCGGTGCTCAGCGCTATGTCTATGACTTGGCGACATCGCTTCCCACGAGGACCTTTGAGGTTAGCGTAGCGTTTGGTCAGTCGGGCCGCTTGGCTGAAGAACTGACTAAGGCTAGTGTGGCGACCTTTCCGATTTTGTCCCTGCAACGCGACGTCTCAGTTGTCGCCGATTTAAAAAGTCTTTTTGAACTAACGCGCCTCTTCAAACAAGAGAGCCCGGACGTAGTGCATCTCAATTCTTCAAAAGCAGCTGGCGTCGGCGCTCTTGCCGCGCGCCTCGCTGGCGTTCCGCGAATTATCTTCACGGCGCATGGGTGGCCCTTTGCCGAGAAACGAAGTATGTTGTGGCGAACTTTTGCATATCTAGGATCCTGGGCGACCGCTCTGTTATCGCACGTGGTCATTGTAGTTTCTAAAAACGATCTCAATGTAGGGCGAGGCCTCCCCTTCAGCGCTTACAAGATGCACCTCGTATATAACGGGATTGATCCTCATATACCATTTGCTTCGGGCGCTGTAATTCGGAACGCATTCCCCGCTGGTGCTCATATTACTGGGACAATTGGAGAACTAACCCACAACAAGAACCAAATTTCACTTATAGAGCAAGCCCGATCAAATCCGAGCATGTTCGTCGCGATTGTTGGTGAAGGTGAAGAGAGAGCGGCGCTTGAAGCGGCGATAGCGGAGTATCAGCTTCGAGACCGCGTAAAGCTCTTTGGGTTTATGCCAGCAATCGAAGTTATGAAGGGCTTTGACGAGTTTGCTCTGCCGTCGCTTAAAGAAGGCCTTCCCTATGTACTACTTGAGGCAAAGGTAGCAGGCCTTTCTATTGATGCCAATCATGTTGGAGGTGTTGGCGAAATTTTGAACACAAAGGACATGTCCGCGTTTTCACTTGAGAAAATGGTCGCGAACACTATTTCTCTCTATTAAAATTAGGCCGAACGTGATTTCGGTACGCGTACTACCCACCAAGATATTCGTGAGCACCCAGGTCGCGGGTTGCGCCACGACCGCTTTTTGCGAGTGACGTGACGATTCCAAGCGCGGCAAATTCAAGCACTAAGTGCGACCCGCCTGAACTCATAAAAGGTATTGTGGTGCCTGTGACCGGTAACAGGCCAAGGCTAATACCAATATGAATTGCGACATGTGCGGCAAAGAGGATCAGCACACCAAGTGTGAAAAAGGCGTCAAAGTTGGTCGCTGCGCTTCGGGCAATCTGAGCGAGTCGCGCAAAGATGAGCGCGTAGAGTGAGAGCAGAATCATCACGCCAATAAAACCCCACTCCTCAGCAAACGCTGCAAATATAAAGTCGGTTTGGTACTCCGGCAGAAAGCGCAGTTTGGATTGGGTCCCGTAGCCAATCCCCTTCCCCCACAGCTGCCCTGAGCCGACAGCAATTTTCGCTTGATATGCATTGTACCCAGCACCATGGATATCACTCACAGGATTCACGAAGGAGACAATGCGCGCTCGCTGGTACGGCTTAAGACCTTCAAACCACACAACCGAGGCAACGATGAGCGCAATGCAGCCGATGATTGCCAAATGTTTTTTTGAAATACCTGAAATCAGCATCATCCCGAGCCAGATGCTCGAAAAGATTATGGCGTTCCCCATATCCGGTTCAACAAGAATCAACAGTATAAGCGTTAGCGCATAACCGCCCGAGACAAGAATATGTTTAAAGTTACCGATCTCAACATGTCTACGAGAGAGATATTTTGCCAGAAGGGCCAAAAGGGCGAGCTTCGCTAAGTCAGCCGGTTGAAATGAAATGAGACCCAAGGAGAACCAGGCACGCGCTCCCATGACTGGATGCGCCACAATCAATAGAAGCGCGAGAAGAAAAATTGAGACACCATAGAGTGTCATCACCACAGGTGTACGGCGAATGAAACGCACATCAACGGTCGAAATCGTAAAGTAAACGATGGTTGAAATTAAAAGCCAGAGAAGCTGGCGGGGTGCAAGAGATGTCCCTTGACCAAACGTACTCATCGTAAGTATACCGACAAGGGAGAGCGCGAGCGCAGGGAGTAAAAGCGTCCAATCAAGGAAGAGCTGAGGACGCGAACGAGGCGCTTGAGCCATATTAAGGAAGCCCTACAATTGGAGTTACTTCAATCGCCGCAGGAATTCCAGGGAAAGCACTATTCCACGTAAACGTTGCGCCAGAGTCGCCTTGGGCAGCTATAGACGGTACCACCGTCTGTGAAGCGCCAATGACTTCACCGCGTGCGTCCCGAACCACGACAACGACCTGCACATTACTCTGTACAACGACAGTGCGGTTGCCGAGTGTAGCGGTAATTCGGGGAGCCGTAAGCGAGCCCGTTTGATTCACATTAGTGACAAACGGTACGATGCGCGGATCAAACGTGAGCGTAAACCACTTTGGAGCAATAGGGTCAATCTCGAGGAATGAATTCACGACCGTCTGATTGTTAAAGAGTACGCCTGGAATATAGACCGTTTGTTTACCGCCTGGAGGCAGATCCACCCTACCCGTTACGGTCTTCAGAAGCGCTTGATGAGGACCATAGATAAGAACGTTGTATGGGACGCCCTTAGCAGCCGCCGTAAGATTTTTATTCTCAATTGAGGCGACAATGTCGGTCCGCCCTTGTTCATTTGTAATCGCTTTAGTAAAAAGGACCGTTGGTGGCACTACTTGCGGTGTGCAGAGGTATGAGCAGGGCCCGCCGCAATCAACGCCTGCCTCACCCTGATTCTGCGTCTTGTCGCTACAGGTAGGGGTCTTATAGACGGTAGAAATAAGTACAACCGCGAGAAAAGCGACCGCAACGGCTCCAAGGATGAATAATATAATAAATCTCCTCCGCGCTGCCCAGGACATGGCTTAAGTATAGCAAAGGGGGCGTCACGCCACACCGCTATTGAGTGGTCAGCGATATAGATACGTTTAAAATCCTCGAAGAGGGTTGCTGTTAATAATTGCCGTTACCTCCTCTATGCCAAGTACATCGCCATAATAATTATACCGAGCTGGCAGAGCGAATACGTATTTTGAATTGCGCCCGAGCTCACTGGGGTTAATG
>JAQBQV010000020.1 GCA_028286825.1 Parcubacteria group bacterium | reverse complement strand
TATGGATAAAGAAATGAAGATTTCTATTACTGCCGAGAGCGTGGTGAAGGTGGTGCTGATCCTCTTAGCTTTCTATTTGTTCTGGATTTTGCGCGATCTGGCACTGCTCGTGCTCACAGCAATTGTGATCGCATCGGCAATTGAGCCGTTGGTCGCGCTCTTTATCAAAGGCCATATGCCGCGCTTTGTAGCGGCGCTGTTGGTCTATGTACTCGTCTTCGGCTCAATCTTCGCGCTTCTGTACTTCTTCTTTCCGCCAATCATTGCTGACTCAGCCGGCTTTCTTTCAGCGATGCCGCAATATTTAGATACGCTCAATCTTTCAACGCCATTCTCGCAGATCGCCAGTTCATCGAGTCTCATCAATGCCGGAGCAGAAAGCGGATCGTTCGTTCAGACACTGCTCTCGTTACAGGGCGTTTTTACCGCCACCTCAAGCGGAGTGTTGCAACTCATGGTTACGTTCTTCGGCGGGCTCTTCTCGCTTATGCTCGTGATCGTGCTCTCGTTCTACTTCGCACTTCAGGATACCGGTGTCGACGACTTCTTGCGGCTCGTCATGCCAGTTAAGTATGAAGCGTACTCGGTCGACCTGTGGAAGCGGTCACAGAAGAAGATCGGCCTTTGGATGCAGGGACAAGTACTTCTCTCGGTAATCGTTGCGATTCTGGTGTACCTCGGGCTCCTCATCATCGGGATTCCGTATGCGTTGCTTCTCGCGGTCGTTACGGCAATCGCGGAAATCATTCCAGTCTTTGGCTCGTTAATCGCAGGAACAGTCGCGGTGATCGTTGCGTACTCTGCTGGCGGCGTGTCGCTCGGCCTTATCGTTGCAGGTCTTTATGTAGTGGTGAATCAATTTGAGTCGAACCTGATCTATCCCCTTATCGTGAAGAAGATTGTGGGGATCCCGCCGCTCCTTGTGATCGTCGCACTTATCGCCGGTTACACTCTCGCGGGCTTCCTCGGAGTTCTCCTTTCTGTGCCGGTTGCAGCAGTAGTGCTCGAGTTTATTAACGACTTCGATAAGCGGAAGCGCAAGGAGGCTAAGCAATCTGTGTAACGTATGAGCGCGCGCTATATCACCACTACACTCCCGTACGTTAACTCGGATCCTCATATCGGATTTGCGGCTGAGGTTCTCCAGGCTGATGCATTTTCAAGAACGTGGCGTCTAAACGGGGACGAAGTTTTCTTTAACACCGGAACAGACGAGCATGGTCAAAAAATTCTTCAGTCGGCGGATAAGGCAGGGCAGGACGTCCACGATTACGTTGATTACTATGCAGCTGAATTTCGCAAACTCCATGAGGCACTAGATCTTTCGAACGACGCATTCATTCGTACCACTGATGAGGCTCACATGCAGGCGGCCGAAGAAATGTGGCGCCGCTGCGAGGCTAAGGGAGACATATATAAGAAAGCCTATACCGGCTTGTACTGCGTTGGATGCGAAGCATTTAAAACTGAGAAAGAGATTGTTGACGGTCACTGCGCTATCCATACCAACCTTACTCCAGAAGAGATTACTGAAGAGAATTACTTCTTTAAATTCTCAAATTACCAAAAGCAACTTCTAGATTATCTAAAGGGAGAGAATGTTATCGTCCCTGAGTGGCGCAGACAGGAAGCAATAGCTTTCGCCGAGAATGGTCTCGAGGATTTCAGCATCTCCAGAGAGAAAGCACGTCTTTCGTGGGGCGTTCCTGTGCCAGGAGACGAAACACAAGTTATGTATGTTTGGTTCGATGCCCTTACGAATTACATTTCCACCCTGGGCTGGCCCACTGATCCAGAGGGTAAGTTTAAAAAGTATTGGGAAGATGGACGCGTACTTCAGTTGGCAGGGAAGGACCAGGTTCGATTTCAATCTCTCATGTGGCAGGCGATGCTCATGTCGGCTGACATTAAGACAACAAACACAGTCTTCTATCATGGATTTATTAATGCTGCTGGAGGACAGAAGATGAGCAAAAGTTTGGGTAATGTTATTAATCCTCTCGAGCTCGTCGATAAATATGGAACTGAAGCAACAAGATTTTTACTCTTGAGAAATATACATCCATATGATGATACAGACATCACGTGGGAACGACTGGATGAGTGGTATACGGCTGACCTAGTGAACGGAATTGGGAATCTTACGGCCCGTATTTTGCAGATGGCCGAGACTCATTTGTCTGCGCCTGTGTCACTACCAAATTTCGATTTTAAACAAGAATACGAGAGTGTCCTACTAGACAGGAAGATCCCGGAATTCAGAATTGACGAGATTGTTGACCAGATAGCGGTAATTGATGTACAGGCACTCGATGCAAGGATTACAAAAGACCGACCATTCAATCTTGTAAAGGAGGATCTGGAGGCGGGTCAGGCGCTAATCACTGAACTCGTTATTGGATTGTCCAGAGTCGTTCGGCTTCTCACACCATTTATGCCAAGCACGAGCGACAAGATTCTGCAGGCGATAAAGGAAAATAAAAAGCCAGAAAATCTTTTCCCGCGCCTGCCAGTGCAGGTAGGACTTGTATGAGTCCCAAATATATAGACGCGCACTGCCATGTGCAGTTTGATCAGTATGATGGTGATCGCGACGCGCTTATTATGGCCATGCGTGAGCGGGAAGTAGCTGGCATTGTCGTTGGCTGCGATCTTGCTTCTTCAATCCGAGCCGTTGAGCTCGTTGAAAAACACGAGCACCTATACGCCTCCGTGGGTCTTCATCCTAACCACGAGACTGACGAACGCTTTGATTCGTTAGAATACCGCAAGCTCACCATGAGCTCAAAGGTCGTCGCCATAGGTGAGTGCGGGCTCGACTACTACCGCCCAACACACGTTGATGATGAGGTAAAGAAAAAGCAAAAAGAGCTCCTGTGGAAACACATCGAGCTCGCCGCTGAGCTTGATAAGCCGCTTGTCATCCACTCACGACCTACTAAAGGGTCGCAGGATGCCTACCAAGACCTAATTGTCATACTCACCGAAGCGAAAAAGCGTTACCCGAATTTGCGCGGCGACATTCATTTCTTTGTTGGCGGAATCGACGAGGCGCTGGCGCTTATTGCGCTTGGCTTCACTCTTTCTTTTACCGCCGTGATTACGTTTGCACGTGACTACGACGAGGTCATTAAAACAATACCGCTTGCAACCATTCTTTCTGAGACGGATGCTCCCTATGTGGCCCCGCTCTCTCGAAGGGGGCAGCGGAATGATCCGCTCGCCGTTGAGGACGTTGCGGCAAAGATAGCTGAAATTAGGCAAGAAGACCCTGAAACGGTCCGTCAAACCCTTGTTTCAAACGCCGAGCGGCTATTTGCTCTCTAGTGGGCAGCGTGGTAGGATGCGCCTATTATGGCTAGAAATAACGACGAGGAGGTTATCTCCATTGATTCAACTGAGGATATCGGAACCGACCCTCGTGTCTACGAGCTCGGTTTTCACCTTGACCCTGAGCTTCCTGTTGAGGAGGTAAAGAAAGTCTATCAGGCACTTCGTACGGGAATTGAGGGAAAGGGAACTATTGTTGCTGAAGTTGAGCCTGAGAAGATTCCGCTCGCCTACACGATCTCTCGCCAGGACGTAGCCGGTCGCCGTGACTTTGATTCTGCGTATTTCGGCTGGATTGTGTACGAAGCTACTCCTCTAAATCACGCTGAAGTCATCGCTGCGGCTGATAGTGACAAGTACGTGATCCGCTTTATCGACCTCATCACTACCAAGGACGCTGCTCGCCATGCTCTTGAAATGAAAGAGATCTCAATGAAAATGCCAGAGAAGGAGGACGATACTGAAGAGACTGCGGGAGCAGAGCTCGATGCCGCGCTCGAAAGCGTCGCTATATAATCTTTTAATTCCTGTTGCATGTACCTCAACAAAGTTACACTTTACGGAAATCTTACTCGCGACCCAGAGCTTAAGGCGCTTCCGTCAGGGTCAAACGTAGCCTCATTTGGTATCGCAACTAATCGCAGCTACAAGGACAAGAACGGCGCCAAGCAGGAGTCAACCGAATTTCACAATCTTGTTGCGTTCGGCCGCACGGCTGAAGTAATTGCACAATACGTCAAGAAAGGTCGCCCGCTCTTCATTGAAGGCCGACTGCAGACTCGCTCGTGGGACGACAAAGAAACCGGCAAGAAGAACTACCGCACGGAGATCGTCGTTGAGAACTTCCAGTTCGGTGCCGATGGCGCTCGAGGTGCATCCGCTGGGGGAGAGCAATCTGGAGGTAGTGCAGGTACCGAAGAGCAGCCGCCAGCACCTACAGATGGTGAGGCAATCAAGTACCCTGATGAGGAGATTAACCCAGAAGACATTCCCTTTTAATTACATAGACTATGGCATACCAAGCTGAAAGAGAAGAGGTTGAGATCAAGAAGTACATCGACTACAAAGATGTAGCGTATTTGAAGCAGTTCACGAATGCGCACGCTAAGATGCTTGCGAAGAAGCGCACGGGCGTCCCTGCCAACAAGCAGCGCGACATCATGCAGGCCGTGAAGCGAGCCCGCTTTATGGCACTCCTACCGTACGTTCAGTCATAAATAAGAGGCAAAAGCCCCGCTAAAGCGGGGCTTTTGCTGTGTTAGTATTTGCCTAACGCTTACGACTATAACTACGAAATCATATGGAATTGGTCAATTACTATCGGGACGTGTTACGTAAGTATGCTGACTTTACTGGACGTTCAAGTCGTCGAGAATATTGGTATTTCGTGCTCGCGAACCTGATTATTTACATTGTGTTTGGCCTTTTTGGCAGCGCAGGCAAAGCCGGGAGTAACTTATATGGTTTTCTAGTTCTTGTCCCTTCTATTGCAGTCACCGTTCGCAGATTCCATGACACTAATCGAAGTGGCTGGTGCGCGCTTGTTCTATACGTAGGTGTGATTATTCTTGGCATGATTTTTGTTGGTTTCGCAATAGGAGGGGTCGATTATTACTTGTTTCTATTTGCTATCGCAGATCTAGTGATGATAGTCGCGTTAGTATGGCTGCTCGCAAGTAACGGTGATTTAGAAGCAAATAAATACGGCATTAGCCCTAAAAGGAATGCGTCTGCTTACGTATCAGCACCAACTCGGATAAATACGGATACTCCACCGACGCCCCCTCGGCTTTAGTTCAAAACAAAACAGTCGCCGGCAAAGCCGGCGACTGTTTTGTTTTGTTTTGCTTCTTACGCTTTGTTGACGCGCTCGGTGTATTCGCCCGAGTCAGTGTTAATACGAATGATATCGCCCGCATTAATGAAGAGCGGTGCGTTAACCTTGGCTCCTGTCACAAGCTCGACAAGCTTCGTGCCACCACTTACCGTGTTGCCCTTAACGGCTGGGGGAGCGTCTTTTACTTCAAGCTCGACTTTGACCGGGATCTTAATAGTCATCGGCTTCTCCTCATAAGTAAGGACTTCGACTGCATCGTTCTGCTGAAGCCACTGTACCTGATCATGCACAGCCTCGTAGGGGAACGAAAAGCGGTTTTTTGCATTACCTTCTTCAGCAAACCAGCTCTCCTTATCATTACTGTAAAGATACGTTGATTGCATGCGGTCGGTCTCGGCTTCGCTTATTGTCTCGTTTGAGTGAAAGGAGATTTCGAGTACGCTCCCGGTGACCATATTGCGCAGGCGTGTCTGGTTGACCGGCTTACGCTTCTGCATACGGAAGATGTGCGCGGAGAGCACCTCATAGGGCGCGTCATTGTAGTTAATGATCTTTTTCGGAAGGATTTCGTTATACGAGAGTACTGCCATAGGACTGAAACTAATAGTGAATAAGTCGAGTTATAAAAAGTGCCCCATGAGGGGGATTCCTGTATGCTAGCAGACATAATGAGTTTTTCAACCACCGAGGACTTAGGTGCTCTAAGTGACGGCGAGATCTTGTCCCGCTCAGTAAAAGAGCATGAGCTTTTTGCTGTTCTCGTTCGTCGGTATGAGGCACCGTTCTTGCGGCGCGCCAGGCTTATCCTGAAGAGCCCTGAAGACGCGGAGGAGGTGGTGCAGGACGCTTTTACAAAGATGTATCTCTACGTCGATAAATACTCAGAGCAAGAAGGGGCTACCTTCTCCTCATGGGCGTACACCATTCTAAACCGAGTAGCTTATACGAAGTATCGCGTAAAAAGTATAGAGCGCGGGAGACGCGCAGAGCTCTTGCCGGAGGTGTATGAGATGCTACCAGACTCACGCGCAGAGTTTCTCGAAGATCTTTCACTTAAAAGCGAAGTGCTGGCGGCGCTTTCTAAAATTCCTGAAACCGCAGCGCGCTTACTTCGGTTACAATTTATCGAAGGGAAGACCCAAGAAGAGATCGCGTCCTCAGAGCGACTCTCGGTTCCAGCCGTGAAGACGAGGATACATCGCGCGAAGAAGTTATTTAAAGACGCTTACGACAAACAACGCTATGAATAATCCATCCACCATCGAACGCAACGTAATGCGCCGCATCGGCGTTATTCGAGCCGTACGGCCGCTCTTAACTGTCGGAGCGCTCGCTAGCGTCGTACTCGTTGTCGCGCTCTGGGCGATTGGTAGAGACGTATGGGTCGCGCGCGTCTTCGAAAACGCACCGCACAACGTTACGGCGCTCCCGGCGTTCTATCTCGCGGCGTTCGCACATACGAAAGTCGTGGTGCAGGTGTTATCACTCATCACACTAGCATCCCTCATAACCATCGCGCGCAAAGCCGCAGGCCTTATCTCAGGAGCCGCTATCCCAGCGCGAGCGCATTAACTGGGTTTAGATAGAGTGATTTCTGAGGGTAGTGTGCGGAAAGTGATTGAGTAGCGGAGGGCGCGGGTAGCGGCAACACTATGTTGCCATTTCCAGCGGACTTCGTCTTGCATAATGTACGCTGAACGCGGCTCAATCTCCAGACTGATCACTTGCTTTGGATCATACTCGCCTCGCTTTTGGGTAGGACGGAACCGCATACGCGCCCAGCTGCCAAGAGAGATTCCAATGATGTGTTCGAACTGTTCTCTATCGGTATGCCATCCGAGAGGTGTACCGGGCGTATATTCATTGATCAGTGCCTCAACCACACGGCCGCGAGAGATGTCGAGCCACTTCTCGATACGATGCGAAAATCGGGTTAAGAAGCGGGGTAGTGACGGGCCCGGGATAAGCTCTCCGCTTTTATCATTAAAGCCCCAGCCGAAGTGTTTATAGCGTCGCTGAGCCGTGTACTCGCCTTCTTTGCCGCCTGTCGCGTGACGTAATCGCTGCTGGCTTATGAATTCTAAAAGGAACTCCTCTTCATCAGGAGTAATGAAGTTGGGTCTATAGATGAGCCCGCTTTTGAAATGGACAGGTTCATCGAACAGTTTGTACTGTGTACCGCTGCGGGCCATAGACAATTAGTCTACCCGCTTTGAAGAAAGAGCGGAACACAACTATCGGTTCGCTTACTGACTGGCTTCGTCGAGTTTCGCGCGGATTTGCTTCAGAAGATCTTTTGAAATATCTTTGTTTTCACGCAGGAAGGTTCGGGTGGCGTCATAGCCGACTGCTAATTTTACTTCACCCATCTTGTAGGTAGAGCCGCTTTTGGCAACAAGATCAAACTTTTCACCAAGTGCGATAAGCTCGCCCTCGCGGGAGATGCCCTCATTATAGAGAAGATCAAACTCAGTTGTCTTAAAGGGAGCAGCGACTTTATTTTTCACGACCTTCACACGCACGCGCCCGCCCACAACCTCTTCACCTTTCTTAATTGAGGCAATGCGGCGAATATCGAGTCGCACTGAGGTGTAAAACTTAAGGGCCTTACCGCCCGGTGTCGTTTCAGGGTTACCAAACATGACACCGATCTGCATACGGATCTGGTTGATAAAGATTACGATCGTTTTACTCCTTGCGGCTATTGCGGTGAGTTTACGAAGCGCCTGGCTCATGAGTCGCGCCTGCTTACCCATGTGCTGCTGACCCATCTCACCCTCGATCTCGTCTTTCGGCGTAAGCGCAGCCACTGAGTCAATGACAATGACGTCAACGTTGCCACTTCTGACCAAGCTCTCGACGATGTCGAGGGCTTGCTCGCCAGTGTCTGGTTGGGAGATAAGCAATTCAGAAAGCTTAACGCCAATACGTCGGGCGTATTCAGGGTCAAGCGCATGTTCCGCATCAACAAAAGCGGCGATACCACCAGCCTTCTGTGCCTCAGCGATTACGTGAAGCGCGAGCGTCGTCTTACCCGAAGACTCGGGACCAAAGACTTCAATGATGCGGCCGCGGGGAAGCCCCCCTACGCCAAGAGCAGCGTCGAGTCCAATTGAGCCGGTAGGGATTACCGGAATCTTCTGAGGAGCGCCAGTGCCATAGGTTGAGATTGCTTCATCACCGAATTTAGTACGAATTTCTTTAAGCGCTTGCTCTATCGACTTCTGCTTCTCCGACTTATCGTCGCTCGCTGCCGTGACTGTCTTGAGCACTTTTTCTTTTTTCTTAGCGAAGGCCATAGATAATGAATGATTAGGGTACAAAAATAGTTCGTCGTGCCGTCACGGTCCGTCCGAAACGATCCCGCGCAACAAACGTAAGTATAGTACCTCCACGAGGGAAGGTAAGGGTTGACGAGAAGTCACCATTCTGGTCGCGTAGGACCGCGCTTCCGTCGACAGTGAGCTCAGCTGCTCGGGTAACGCTCCCACCTATTGTGACTATTCCGTCTTCGTCGAGGGCGAGATTAATTGGGGAAGAGATAGCTAAGCGAGGGCCCGCAATGAGTGGCCAAGCCTCTATAAGGCCGTACCCGAGCCCGACAACGAGTATGACGGCAATGAGGTACTTGATCATTTCTCTAGAAGGCTTCGCTGTCTTCTGAGACCGGGGCTGTTCCCATGCGCGTAAGTACTTCACGCGGTTTTGAACCATCAGCCGGTCCGATCACTCCCTTTGCCTCGAGCACGTCCATAAGCCTGGCAGCACGTGAGTACCCTATTTTTAGCTTCCGTTGGAGGTATGAGGTCGATGCGCGACCAGCTTCTTCCACTGCTGTCTTAGCATCCTCATAAAGATCATCGTCAATGTCCTCATCATCATTAAAAGAGCCGTTAATGAGTCCTATGACGTCATTTGCTTCAGCGGTGTTACCTGTGCCGCTCCCGCCGAAGTCGATGCTAGAGAGATCGCCGGCATTGTGCGCTTTGATATAACTCACAACCTTTTTTACCTCAGATTCGCTCACAAAAGCGTTTTGAAGACGCACTGGCTTTTGCATGTCACTTGAGAGGTAAAGCATGTCTCCTGCACCGAGCAGGCTCTCAGCACCTGAGCCGTCGAGAATGGTTCGCGAGTCGATCTGAGAAGCGACCTGGAGCGCCATGCGAGTCGGAACGTTCGCCTTAATGAGTCCCGTGATCACATTAACCGATGGGCGCTGTGTCGAAAGGATGAGGTGGATACCAACAGCACGCGACATTTGAGCCAAGCGAACAATCGAGGCTTCAAGCTCTCGGGGGAAGGTGTGCATAATATCAGCGAGCTCGTCGATAACAATGACGATGTAGGGAAGCGCTTCCGGCATTTTTTCATCCCCGCGCTTCTTAGCTGGCTCATATATAGTCGAGTGATACGAATCAATATCACGTACTTTTTCCGTCTCAAGGATGTTATAGCGTCGTTCCATCTCCTTGCCAGCCCATTTGAGAGAAAAGATCGTTTTCTTTGGATCAGTGATTACGGGCGTGAGAAGGTGCGGGATACCGTTATAGGCCGTCAGTTCGACACGCTTCGGGTCAATCATGATAAAGCGGAGTTGGTTCGGCCCGTTTCTGTAGAGAAGTGAGGTGATGAGTGCGTGGATGGTGACTGACTTACCCGAGCCTGTTGCTCCCGCTACAAGCGCATGCGGCATCTTTGCCACGTTTACATAGTATGGAGTGCCGGTAATGTCTCGACCAAGCGCAGCTAAGAGTGGCTTAGTACTCTCTTCCCAGTCAGAAGAGGTGAGGAGGCCGCCAAGACCGACCATCGCTTTAGTCGTGTTTGGCACTTCGATACCCACGAGTGACTTACCCGGGATCGGTGCTTCGATACGGACGGGGTGTGCGGCAAGTGCAAGCTCAAGATTACTGGCAAGTGAGACGATTTTCGAAAGACGGACACCCTCGGCTGGCTTGACCGCATACCGCGTAACCGTTGGTCCTACCGAAACTTCGTCCATCTCAAGGCTAATACCAAAGTTTTGAAAGGTACGCTTAATAATGTTGGCATTGGCCTTGATATCTCCCACCCCAGGTTTGCCATGGTCCGCTCCGAGGATCGAGAGTGGAGGAGGGTCATACTCGGCGTCAAAGTTAACGATGCCCGTGCTCACGCGAGCAACACCCTCGGCTGGCCGGTTAAACATCGTCACAATCGGCTCGTGCTCAGGCTGGGGAGCTGGGGCTTCATCAGCATCAGTCGCGATTTCTTTAACTGAGCGTTGCTCGGGAACACCCACAACGGTGAGTTCCTCCCCGTCGGCTGATTCTTTGGGCGAGCGAATACGCTTCCACAGTGCGACCACATTCTCACTGAGGAGTGCCAGGAGTGCCTCGATGTCGCTTACAATCGCGAAGCCAACTGCAACCGTTGCGATAAGGAGTACGAGTGCTCCCCAAAAGCCGAAGAAGCCGGCAAGCATCTTGCCCTCCCAGTTTCCGGCAATGCCACCAAAACCAGCGTCAAAGAGTCCAGCAAAGGCGAGGACCGATGCGCACATAATAAGAAGCCCTGATGTCGTGAGTGGGGCCATAGCGGGTCGTCCAAAACCTGCGTACATACCAATACTTATGAGTACGATCGGCAGCACAAATGCACCTATGCCGACAATTGCGTAGCTCGTTGAAAATACGGCATGACCAACTGGCCCCGCTCCACCAAAGATTGCAAGGGTAAAGAGGACCCCTATTGCTATAAGGACAATCGCTGAGGCATAGCGAATGAGCATGTCGTACTCTTTGACATTCTCTTCACGCGAATTACGCCTCGTCCTTTTTTTGTTAACGCGACTCATGGTGGTATATACAACTATTGTACCACTTGGGCTAGATTGGGAGCCTCGTTGTGCTTGCTTTAAGCAATAGGACGCTTACTACAGTTGCAGGTGTTCTCATGAGCGGTATACTGTCTTATATCATATGAGACAAGAGCAGTCCGATATAGGACAAAACTCTGAATTGAAAAAGACTCAAAGCCACACGTCGCTGGCGTTCAAAGATGATTTCGTCCTAGAAAAAAACATATTTAATAACGTTTTTGAAAAAGACATACGTCGCGTATACATATATAAAAAGGCAGAAAGACTCGCAAAAGCGATTCACCTGATTACGCCGGCATTTTCAGAATCGGTGTCTCTTAAAGAACGAATTGATACTCTCGCGATGCGTTTGGTGGATGCGTCATTGCTGCCTTTGAGTAGCGCCCGCACACTTCTTTCGCGCGAACTCCTGACACTCTCGAGTCTCCTTTCGATAGCTCGAACGAGCGGTACTCTCTCACTCATGAATGTTGAGCTTATCCAGCGAGAAGTGCATTTATTACTACAAGAAGTTGCTTCCTATGAAGAGCCCAGACTCTCTTTTGATGAAGTGCCAACGCTATCAGATATCGCAAAGCATAGTCCTAAGAGGGAGAGCACAGTTGGTAACTCAAGTGTACGGATCCGAGAGAATAAAGTATCGGTACAGAGTAAAGGACAATTAAAGGACAAAGTAGAAACACCTCAGATAAAGGACAGACAAGAGGCAGTTATCGCTGTTATTCGACAGAAGCGCCGAGCTAGCATTAAGGATATTTCGACCGTCATAAGGAACGTTTCAGAGAAGACCATTCAACGTGAGCTCATGGCTCTGGTAGCCTCAGGAACCATATTAAAGGAAGGGGAACGCCGCTGGAGCACATACTCTTTAGCGAATGAGGCATAAAAATAGTAAGGAAATATAGGCTAATACAAAGGACAAAAGGTGAGCTGAAAGTTTTGACGAGTTGCTTCGTCTCTGGTAGTATGGCCTACGTGGTAGAAACGGAGAAATAGTGAAGACTTGGTCGGGAACGGCCTTTTTGTTTTTCACGCCAAAGCTCTGTTATCCACACGTGAGCCATAGGGAAAGCAAGTATCCGCCTATATACTAGCTCTTAGTCCTTGGGGGACTTGTTTTCCTAAAGGGCGTACTTTGATAACTGAATAGTGACTTAGCTAGTCACATCAAACCTTGTCAGCTAACCCATGGCGTACTGGTCGATACCGTACGGTGTGGGGTAGTGTGAAATGAAAGTGCAGTGCGCAATCAACTTGATTATCATGTGCTCCTTAAATTCTTAACAATTGTTATGTCTAAAATAACTTCAACAGCAGTTGCGAAGGTTGCCGCAGTGGCAACCACTCTCGCAATGGCTACGTCATTGCTCTCGTTTGCACCTATGGTGCACGCGCAGACAACGACAACAACGACAACGAGCACCTCTTGTTCAGTCGGTACAGTTAATCTCACGATTGGCTCGTCCGGCATGGCAGTAACTTGCCTTCAGCAGGGACTCATCGCCGCTGGATACTCGATCCCAGCTGGTGCAACTGGATACTTCGGTGCCCAGACTCGTGCAGCGGTATCAGCTTGGCAGGCAGCTCGAGGCATCATGCCAACAGCTGGCTACTTCGGTGCTATCTCTCGCGCAGCTTGGGGCATGGGCGGCAGCACTACTACAACCACGACTTCAACAGTCCCAGGTTGTGTAGCTGGCGCAATGTTCAGCTCGACGACTGGCGCAGCTTGTACGACAACCTCGACAGTTCCTGGTTGTACGGCAGGCGCAATGTTCAGCTCGACGACTGGCGCAGCATGTTCTTCGACCACAACTACGACAACCACTTCAGGCCCTCTCGCTGGAACTGATGGTTCGATCTCAGATGTATCTAAGCTCGGATCGTTCAACAACGAGGATGTTGCAGAAGGCAACTCAGGTGTGAAAGTTCTCGGAGCTGACATCGAAACTTCAAACGATGGCGACATTGAATTGAAGTCGATCAAAGTAAGCTTCGATCCAACCGGCAACACGGGTTCAGATAATCTTGATGATTACCTCGACACTGTTGACGTATGGCTCGGCAGCACAAAGATTGGTTCAGCTGATGTAGCTGGCTTCTCTCAGGACAGCAATAATCTTTACACAAAGACCATTACCCTGAACAATGCAGTTATCCGCGCAGATCAGGTTGCTAAGCTCTACGTCTCGGTAGATGCTGTTAACAACATTGATTCAAGCGATATCTCTGGCGACTCATGGACAGTTGATATTGAGAACATTCGCTTCGTCGATGGCTCAGGCGTCACCACAACTGATGACAGCACTGGCGACATCAACGCAATGAACGTAGGTATCAGCTTCGTTGACTTCAGCACTTCAGCAAACACTGAGCTTAAGCTCTCCGTGTCTTCAGATTCTCCTAAGGCAGGCATCGTTGTTATTGACGATACGTCAAATACCGACAATGTTTCTCTCCTTAAGGGTAAGATGAAGCTTGACGGCACCTCAGATGTTAACCTTGATGAGTTCCCAGTTACCTTCACAACCGTTGGCGGCAATGGCCTTTCTGCTGTGACTGGTTCTGTTACTCTCAAGCTCGATGGACAAACCTACACGGAGTCTGTAAGCACGACTACGCTTGTAGCATCGATTACGTTCGACAACCTTAACTTCGACATTAATGCCGGTGATACCGTGGACTTTGAAGTTCTCGCAGATATCAACGACATCGATGCGGGCAATCTTGACGAAGGCGACACGCTCTTGGCCTCTGTTACCTCATCGAACCGTGATTCTATGAACGTTGAGAACGCGCAGAACAACCAAGTTAGCGATTCTGACAAGACTGGTACTGTCACTGGTGAGGCACAAGAATTCCGCACAAACGGAATCTCGCTTACTTATGTCTCTTCTAGTCAGTCAGCCACAGCGGGTAATTCGGCAAGTGACGATCTCGGTACCTTCACAATCAAATTCAAGGTAACTGCGATTGGCGATACGGCATATGTATCGTCGCTAGCTGACGCTACTCTTTCTGGTGTTACAACCGGAAAGACATCAGTACATGTCGACCGCGCAGGAACTGCGACTGTCGGCGGTACTAGCGTTACGATCTCGAATAACGGTACGGGCTCAGACTCCACTACTCTTAACGCAGCTGGTCTCTGGACCATCAGCGAGGGTAGTAGTCAGACCTTCACTGTTACGACAACTGTTCAGCTCCCAACAGCTGGCTCAGCAGGTCAGTTCCGAGCTGTTCTCGGTGGCGTATCATGGGATACGGATTCAGCCGATGCAACTCCGGACAACACCTACACCTCCAACCTCACTCAGTTCATGACCGATTATCTCGGTTTGAACTAAGTTAGTTTCTTGGAACCAGCTAGAAAATTGGTCTAGCAAACAAAACCGCCCGAAAGGGCGGTTTTGTTATTTATGTGGAACATTCTATACTCTTCGTATGCAGATTGACCTCAAGAATTCCACATTTTGGAAAACGATGGAGTATCTTTTTTATCTTTTTTTCGTAACGTTTCCTTTCATTAACTACAGCTCGTTTCTGTATGGTGGGACCTCAACTCGTTCGTTAAATTTGATTATCTTCGCATCTCTTATCGGTCTCGGGTTTTCCGTCTGGCTCTTCTTTAAAAAAAGTTCTGTCGGAGTTATAAAGTCTCCCTTAAGTGTTACTCCTCTTGTCTATTTGCTTTCGCTCACAATCTCAGGGTTCGTCGGGTTAAGTATGTACACAACGTTCTGGTCTGTCGCCACACGTATGACGGGTATCTGGTACGTAGTATCTCTAGGCTTTTTTATGTGGATCCTCTCAGCGGTACTCCAGGACGAAAAAAAGCATCACCGGCTAATTTTAATAATTATTCTCTCAACTGCTGTCTATTCAGTACTCGATCTGTTTGGAAAGGACGGGTTAGGAATTCTATTTAAGAGTTCTTTGAACGAAGCATTTACATTTGGTAACACATCGTTTGCGGCAATGTATATATTTGGTGCATTTCTTTTGTCGCTCTATTATTTGCTTCAGTCAGAACATAAAAAATGGTGGATGTATCTCTTGCCGGTCGTTCTGATTATCAACCCGAACATACTCAGTAAAAGTGTTTGGTTTGGAGATTTTTCAACCGTTATCGGTGCGGCACAGGCTACTTCATATGTGGTTTTACTCACGCCATTCGCGCTATTGGGGTTATGGGCGGTTTCAAAAATAAGTGATTTAAGAAAGCGATCACTCGTGAGTTACTCACTCTTCGGCATTGGCGTAGTGACCGTAGCGATAGCTTCTTTTTCGCTCCTTTCCCCTAACGGCTACTTGCGAGAAGCGTATTTAGGCAAAGGGAGTGCTGCTCGGCCACTTGTCTGGCAGATATCTGAAAAAGCCATAGGGCAACGGCCCTATTTCGGTTGGGGAGGGGATAACTTTGAGCGCGTCTTTGAGCAGAACTATGATAACCGCCTTCTCCAGGCCGACTATGGAAATGAGGCATGGTTTGATCGAGCGCATAATGTGCTCATTGATCAATTGGTGGACAATGGAATCATTGGTTTAATAGCGTATCTGCTCATCTATCTTGTGGCTCTCTGGGCGCTTTTGTACTCTGCATTACATGCTATTACAAGACGAGATCGAATATTCTCTTCTGTCTTAATCGTGTATTTCACGCTTCATTTCGCAGAGCTACAAACAGCCTTTGATACATCCATATCCTATCCGATGGTGGCATTTCTGTACGTATCAGCAGCAATGCTTTTTTATAGAGCGTATTCCACGCAGGATAAAAATCTCGCATTCAAGCTAAACCAGGTGAGCAAGTATGGACTTGGAGGCATACTGTTTGCGTTCTTTGCCTGGTCACTGTGGGTGGGAGCCCTGCCGCTTTTAAGAGCGCAAATTGCAAACGGAGATATACGCCGAGTGGGATCCTCAGAGAAGAGAATCCCACTCTATGCAACGCTTTTTGGTTCGAAAGTTGATCAGCAGGCGTTTCTTTGGAGAACCGCAACAGATTTCCAGAGAGGGATATCTCAAGATTCGTCTGTACTCGATGATCCAAAAAAAGTTGATTCTTTAAAAAAAGAACTAGTCATATTTGAAAAAGGATATCGAGACTACGTTGCCAATAACCCAGCAAACTTTAGAGCCCATCTCAACTTGGCCGATGTATTAATTTACCAAATGCTTTTCCAAGTCAACAAGCTTGAAGAAGCTCAGAGCGTTCTTGATGAAGCGATCAAGATTGTGCCACAGAGCCCGCAGCCGTATTGGATGAAGTCAGTAGCCTACGTGTATATGAGAAAGTTCGATTTGGCCAGGACATATGCAAAAAAAGCACTCGATTTAAACCCACAGATCGAACAAAGTAAGTTGGTCAGTAAGTATGTGGAAGATTCGATCAAATCCTTTCCCGATCTCGACCTTTTCTTCTTTACACAAATATAAAAGTCGGCGATTAGAATAGGTCATGGGGATAACATCTTTATCTTTCCTGTAGCCCTATACTATAAGAAGTATCGTTACCCACTTCGTCAATTTATCTTAATAGTTATGAAATTATTTTCAGTCAGCCCGCTTAGTCTTACAATCGCCGCTGCATTTGCAGCAATGCTTGTTCTATTTTCAGCCACACCGAAGTCTGCACATGCCGCGGCCGTTACGGTCTCAGCTCTGACCGCAACGTCTACACCTGCATATTCAAACACAGGATTTGCTACCACGACGCGCGCTAAGGTGGGCGATACGATTCAATATCAGCTTACATTGTCAGGAGGCGCTCCGCTGGTGGCACCCCAAATTAACATTTTAGGCAAAGGATCGACTACCATGTCAGGCGCAACAACGAACTGGTATTATGCGACGACCACAACGTCAAACTCTTCAGTATGGAATGATGGGCTGGTTAGCTTCCAGATTTCAGTAGGTCAGGACACGCTTGTTGGAACGGCGACAACAACGGTCACTGCGTTAACGACTGGTTCAAATATTACGTTCGACAAAACCAGTCCTACGCTTAACACAGTCTCATGGACCGATGTTGACGGCTCTACTCAGTTCTCAGCGACGGATACATTGACGCTTACCTTCTCTGAAACGATGGCAACGTCGACTATCGTCTCGGGAAATGTCGATACGACACTCGCGCTTTCAGGATCCCATACCTTTGGCACAAGCCCAACAGTGGCATGGAACACTGCTGGCACTGTGTTAACTATTACTCTTGGAACAAGTCCAACGGTTGCCACAGCCGATACGGTGGATCCTACGACAGCAGTTAAGGATGCGATCGGAAACAACGACGCAACCGTCTCGGCACTAGCAATCTCTGATACCGTGCCACCTGGAAACCCAACGGGTCTTGCGGATACCGAGTCTCATGGTTCGCAAGTCACTCTTACCGCAACTGGCTCTTCCCAGATTCGCTATACCACTGACGGCTCGACGCCAACATGCTCTGTCGGTACGGTTTATAGTGGTGAATTATCCATCACAGAAACAATTACCCTTAAGGCAATTGCTTGTGATGAAGCTAACAACACCTCTTCAGTCGTTAGTGCTGTCTATACCCACATCGGAAACGGGGGAGGTGGTAGTAGCGGCGGCAGTCACTCACGTGCAAAACCAGCAACACCTGCTATTCCGGCAGTTACTCATGCCACAGGGTGTGTACCTGGCTCAGGAGACTTGTTCGACACGACGAGCGGTAAGTCTTGTACTGTAAGCGCCACACCTGCCAGCCCCGCATCCCCAGCGTGGAGTAATGCTTCTCCGAGTGCTCGCTTTAACCGTGATTTGCAAG
>JAQBQV010000024.1 GCA_028286825.1 Parcubacteria group bacterium | reverse complement strand
CATAGCAGTCTATATTTAAATGTATAAATTTCGCCCGAGCACTGGTGAGGGAAGTATAGAGAACGGTAGCTACTCATGCAACTGTCCCCGCGAGCGCTTTGCGTCACGTGGCAATACGTTGGATAATGTATTTGTTATCAACCCTATCCCTTACATGAAAAATTATATTCTTGGTGTGCTTATCGCTCTCGGCTTCCTTACTCCTGTTTTCGCTTCAGCTCAACTAATGGGAGACGTCCCACCAAGCGGAACCGCCACGTCGTGTGTGACACTTACGCACAACTTGATCCGCGGATCAAACGATATAACAACCGGCGGAGACGTGTCTGAGCTCCAAGATTTTTTGCAAACTAAAGGCTACCTCGCTATTAATCCGACAGGTTACTTCGGTGTACTCACGTATAACGCTGTTCGCTCTTACCAGAGCGCAAATGGCATTTTGGCCTCAGGCTACGTTGGCCCGATCACTAGAGCGAAGATCAACGCTGATTCTTGTAGTGGCACATCGACCACGCCCCCTACAACATCCACGGTCCCCGGCTGCGTCGCTGGTCAAATCTATAGTTCAACAACAGGTAACGACTGCGGCTGTCCCGTAGGTGCCATATTTAGCTCAGCTACTGGAAACGCCTGCCCTACAACCACAGTGACTGCATGTACCGCCGACGCAAAACTCTGCCCTGATGGCAGCTATGTTTCTCGCGGTGGTCCTTCCTGCACCTTCGCTGCTTGCCCCTCAACAATACCTGGCTGTGCAGCTGGTCAAATTTATAGCTCCACGACAGGTGCCGCATGTAATGGGTCGACAATATCGAATCCTATCTATTTACCAGGATGCACTTCCTATGCGGGATTTAGTAGTGTGAACGGCACCAGCTGTGATGGCTCAGTGACATCACGAGACATTACTGTGAATAATCCGATCAGCAATACCTACACTCAGGGCGAAATTATTCCTATCACCTGGAATGGACTCCGCGCCGACACAAATTATTCACTCTCTTACAATACATCTGGAACAATTGTCACGATTGGTACCTATACAGCAGCACAAGCGCATTGTGATAACGCAGATAAGTGTTACATCAATTGGACCGCACCGGACATCATAAACGCGAACGTAACGATAGTGGTCAAAGATAACATCAATGGAAGAAGCGGAACGTCAGCATCGTTTCGAATCCTGGTACCTGCCATGCAACCGAATATTACCTTAACGGCAACTCCATCCACTGTCGTTTCAGGTCAGGGCGTTGTCCTTGCTTACAATGTCACAAACGCTAACACCTGTACTGCCTCTGGTGGCTGGAGTGGGACATTCAATGGAGCTGGCGATAAAGGACTTTATTACCCGACACAAACGACCACATATACCCTCTCCTGCACTGGCACGAATGGGACTCTGTCGACCCGGAGCGTGATAGTTACAGTAAACTCTGGAGATACTGCTTGGCCGACCATCACGTCAGTGACCCCCTCCGACGGAAAAGTGAAGCCTGGCGATCGCGTATACCTGTATGGGAAGTTCACTTCAAGTACCTATGTTGCCTGGGACTACAGCTTCGCCACTAGCAGGAGTGTTACCCCCGATTCCCTCTCTTCGACAGTGCTCAGTTTTATCGTCCCGACTAGTGCAGGTGTTGGGTCGCACGCAGTAACTGTGGCAGAGAAAGCAAGCCCAGTAAGTAACGGGGTCGCAAGCACTGTCACTCTCTCCGTTGTTTCTTCTACAGGATCCACGCCAACCATCACTTCACTCTCCCCTACTTCGGGACTGGTCGGGAGCTACGTAACCGTAAACGGTACTGGCTTTACTAACTCAGACACGGTGTACTTCAATGGGGCTCCAGTCTCGAGCGCGACCAGTGGTTACTCCAGTAGTGGTCCTACCGGGTGGATAATTACGGTCCCAAGCGGCCAGACCTGCTCTTCTTCTGGGTGCTCAATTCAAGTGAGAAATGCGAATGGGAGCAGTAACATTATGTGGTTTACCATTGCGCCTCTTGTTGTGAGTCCGGCTGCCCAAAGCCTTTCTGCCTGTAACCTGGACGTCGACGGGAATGGTATCAAAGACGCGCTTACTGACGGCCTACTGATAAAGCGCTACTTAAACGGGACACGAGGCGACAGCCTAATCTCAAGCGTCATCGCCACAAACGCAACGCGCAGAGATGCTGGATCGATCGAATCCTATATTGCAAGCCACAACTACGACGTTGATGGCGACGGGACTATCAACTCTCTCAGCGATGGGAACATGATTCTTCAGTATCTGTTTGACCCTTCTGGGAGCTCGATTACGACTGGAATGATTGGTGCGACAGCCGTTCGCAAGTCAGTGCCAGATATTGTTGTGTGGCTTAATGCTTGTGGTCCGCAAGTGTTGGGTGCCCAAAAGTTTATACTTAGTCAATATACGCAAGTTGGTTCAACTGGTAACGAGGTACTGGAACTCCAAAAGGTCCTTACCCGTCTCGGGTATTATCACGATGAGCTTACTGGCTACTTCGGTGAGATTACTAAAGCAGCCGTTATCAGTTTCCAAGCTGCGAACGACCTTCCAACTGAAGGCAGTGTTGGCCCGCTTACACGCGAAAAGTTAAACAGTTTATAATAACGAGTAAATAAGCAGCATAACTGGCCACTTGACAAAGTGGCCAGTTATGCTTTATAATACACAACGGATCAAACGTCCGCGCAAATGGCGAATTCCTCGCCCTAGCGCTCACTACGGGAGCTTCAAAATGACAAAGCATCTGCAAAGCCTTGCCGCCGTCCTCGTCGCGCTCTTCACCATGTTCGTCGGCAACGCTGATGCGCAGTCACAGCGTAACGTCGAAATGAAACGTGTCGGCGTCGTCGAAAAGTCCACACGCATTCCTTTGCTTAACTGTGTTGGAACATACATCTACGACACGTACGCTGCGAAGACCAACGAACGTCTGGCCGTCATTGTGTTGCCGTCTGTGTGCGGCGGAAACTGGACCTACTATGGCGACTTCGGCCAAGAGGTCAATCGGATCGAGGTGGAAGACGTCGTTTTTCATCTCGTCCGTGTCGGGAAAGAAACCTTCATGGGACCGATCAACACTTCCCCTGCGCTAGGAACGGACGTTTTTGTAGCAAACACGCTGCCAATGGATCTGACCATCGGTTCGACGAAGTTCGTCGCCTACCCCAATCATGGGTTCCTCTCCGGCAGGATTGCCGACGTTACCTGGGGATCGAAATCGACCTCAAGCTGTTCGATGTCCGGCTGTACGCAGTCGTCATATACCCAGATCGATGGTCAATTCCTGATTATCGACCGCAACTGGGATGCATCAACCGGAACGGCGGTCATAAACAACAACTACGAACTCGTCGGCATCGTACTTCAGGCAAGCGGAAGCCGCACGCTCGTAATGAGCTCAGGGCTCTTATGGGACCGACTCAACCGCGCCGGGCTCGCCGGCAAAGGCTGAACTTCTCGCACATGCGCAAACGACAGGCGACCCCAATGGTCGCCTGTTTTCTTTTATACAAAGCCCTGGTTGCGACCTCTTCCCTATCCATGCTATGATAGCCAGCAAGATGGAGGCACTCGTATCGGCACTGCCGTACGCAGAAATAGTCCTCTCCATACTCCTTATCGTCGGTATCGTGCTTCAACAGCGCGGCGCGACACTCGGAGGAGCTTTCGGAGGCGATAATTTCGCGTCAACGTTCTACAAGCGCCGCGGCGCCGAGAAATTTCTATTCAATGCGACGATTAGTATCGCAGTCATACTCGTTCTCGCAGCGATAGCAAACTTCCTTCTGGTAGGCTAATGGACTCTGGCACACCTGTCTGGATAGAGGAATTGACCCGTTCTCGCACTCTCCCAGGACTTGGCCGGTTTAGTTTCCATATTGAAAACCTGCCGGCCGGCGACCGCGTCCTTTTAGGCTTCTTTGGGTTACTCGTTGCGATTGCCTCCATCAGTGGTGTCTACAAGCTTGAAAAGTCGCTCCTTATTCTTACGCCCGCATACGGTGGCACTCTCGTTGAGGGCGCCGTAGGCAGTCCACAGTTTATGAACCCGCTTTTGGCGATAAGCGATGCCGACCGAGACCTCACGACGCTCACCTACGCTGGCCTCATGGGACTCTCAGGTGACGGATCGCTGATTCCCGTCGTTGCCGAGAGCTACAACATATCGGAAGACGGAAAGACCTATGTCTTTACCCTTCGCAACGGGGTGAAATTCTCAGACGGTACCCCACTTACCTCCGCTGATATTGTGTTCACCGTAGAGAAGGCTCAGGATTCTGCGCTCAAGAGCCCTGAGTATGCAGCTTGGTCGGGAGTACGCGCTGAGGCGGTAGACTCACAAACAGTACGCTTCACGCTCGCAAAGCCGTACGCACCATTTCTGGGGCTCACTACGCTTGGCATTCTCCCTTCAAGACTCTGGCAGAACATATCAACCGAACAGTTCCCCTTCTCTCCGCTTGAGATAAATCCTGTAGGAGAAGGACCCTTCAAGGTCTCGTCAGTGACGAAGGACGCGGGGCTTATCCGAAGCGTGACCTTGGTCGCGAACCCAAATTACCCACTTGGTCGCCCCTACCTCGACTCGATACGCTTTAACTTCTACACGAGTAGTGAGGACCTTGCGTCAGCACTACGAAGCGGCGAGATCGAGAGCGCGTACGATACTCCTTCAGCTCACGAGCTGAAGGCCCCGTACGCACGCGTCTTTGGTGTCTTTTGGAATCCCAATCAGAAGCAAGTCTATTCGCGACTTGAGGTGCGTAAAGCACTTTCAATTGCACTCGATCGCCAGAGCATCGTTGATACGGTTCTCGGTGGGTATGCAACACCCCTTATGGGGCCGGTGCCGCCAGGTGGCAGCGTAACTCAAGTAGCAGTCCCTGAATCAAGTGATCGGATTAAGGACGCGGCAGCTATTTTAACTACCGCTGGCTGGTCGTACGATGGAACGGCTCGAGTATGGAAAAACGCCGGAGCGAAGCAAACATTGGACTCAATTACCCTTCGTACCTCAAACGTTGCTGAGCTTAAGAACGTGGCCACCGCCGTCAAAGCCACCTGGGAGAAACTCGGTATTCCAGTAACGATTGAGCTCTATGAGCCAGGAGACCTTTCTCAAAACGTGATTCGACCAAGAAGCTACGAGGCCCTCCTTTATGGAATGGTGATTGGCCGCGACCAAGACCTCTACGCTTTTTGGGATTCGCAGGAACGTAACGACCCAGGCCTCAACATTGCGCTCTATGCGAATAAGACCGTTGACGCGCTCCTAGAGGGTGCTCGAGTCTCATCCCTCGAGAGTACGCGCACTGACGATCTCCAAAATGTCGAGAATACTGTCGCCGCTGACTATCCTGCTGCCTTCCTCTATGCGCCAAACTTCACATACTCGGTGCCGCAGGATCTCCGCGGTATTGAACTACCCCAGGTGGTTCTCCCGGCAGACAGATTCGCGACGGTAGCTATGTGGTATCGCAGTACAGACGCGGTTTGGCCATTTTTTATTAAGAAATAAGATCGCTATTTTCGTACGGGTTTCAAACATTTATTACTTTATTAACCCGCCTTAACTAACCAATTAGTATGAATCCTTCACCAGCTCCAGCACCAGCTCCATTCACTCC
>JAQBQV010000015.1 GCA_028286825.1 Parcubacteria group bacterium | reverse complement strand
TTTTTTATTAAGAAATAAGATCGCTATTTTCGTACGGGTTTCAAACATTTATTACTTTATTAACCCGCCTTAACTAACCAATTAGTATGAATCCTTCACCAGCTCCAGCACCAGCTCCATTCACTCCGCTCCCTCAGCGAGAAGTGATGCCAGCAACGCCGAGCCCAGCCGAGCAACGCCCAGATACACGTTCGCCACGACCATTTGATCGAGGCACCCGCACCGGAAGTCGCGGCCCTGCGCGACCTGGGAGTGCCACACGCCGTATCCAGCGACTACTCCGTCGCCCCAGCTCGAACCCCACAAAGGTCAATCGAGCCGTCGACTACTACCCAGATCCTGCTGGTCCCACAACCGTACGCATTATCCCTCTTGGTGGCGTAGAAGAGGTTGGTCGCAATATGACTGCCGTCGAAGTAGGTGCTACGGGCGACATTCTCGTCTTTGACGCTGGTTTCCAGTTCGTTTCTGAGGAGGGGTCACCTGGCGTTGATTATATTCTCCCAAACACTAAGTACCTCGAGAGAAACGCGTCGCGTGTCAAAGGCGTCATTATCACCCACGGTCACCTCGACCACATTGGCGGTATCCCTTTCATCCTTCCCCGCTTTGGCACTCCACCGATCTACACTCAGAATCTAACTTCGATTATGATTCAACGCCGCCAAGAAGAGTACCCTGACGTGCCAAAATCAGAAATGATTACGGTTGAAGTCGGTCAGTCGGTCGTCATCGGCTCTACCCGAGTTAAATTCTTCCCTGTCACGCACTCAATCCCTGACTCGATGGGCGTCTCGGTTGAAACGCCGCAAGGCAATGTGGTCATTACAGGTGACCTGAAGCTTGACCACGATGATGGCATCCCTTCAGCGAAAGAACAAAAGACGTGGGGCGACCTCGGCAAAGATAAAAATATTTTCTTTATTGCTGATTCGACTAACGCAGAGCGCGATGGCTTTTCAATCCCTGAGAAGCGCGTGATCCAAACCCTTGAAGACATCATCAAAACGGTTTCGGGACGCCTCATCATCGGTACCTTTGCCTCACAGTTCGAGCGCATGATCCATATCATAGAAACCTCAGAGAAACTGGGTAAAAAAATCGTTACCGAAGGTCGCTCGATCAAAAACAACCTCGAAATCGCTGAGAAGACAGGCCTCCTGCACATCAAAAAAGACACGATCATCCCGGCCCAAGACATCGGCAACTACCCGCCAGACAAGATCGTAATTCTCTCGACTGGTGCCCAAGGTGAAGAATTCGCTGCCTTGATGCGCATCGCTACCAAACAGCACAAATATATTACGCTTACCGAGCGCGATACCATCGTGCTCTCTTCCTCAGTTATTCCCGGGAACGAGATCTCGGTGCAAAAACTTAAGGACAACCTCTATCGCCACAACGTTTCACTGATTCATTACCGTTCAAGCGACGTGCACTCGACCGGACACGGGAACACCGGTGAACTGATCTGGATCAATCAGCAAGTCCACGCGAAGTTCTTCATGCCTGCCTACGGCTACCGCTCGATGACCACCTGTCATGCGAAAGCGCTTGAGCAGTCTGGCTTCCCGCGCGAGAACATTATCATCGCTGACAACGGTACAGTGATCGACATCGAGAACGGCGAGACGATGAACGTGCACAAGCAGAAGGTTCCCTCTTCGCCAATGGTGGTAGATGGCTTCACAATTGGTGACATCCAAGAGGTGGTCATTCGCGATCGCCAGTCACTTGCTAAGGACGGCATGTTCGTGATCATCGCGAGCGTGAACCTGAAGACCGGTAAACTGCGGAAGAGCCCGGACATCATCAGTCGTGGATTCGTGTATTTGCGTGAGTCACAGAACCTCCTTAACGAAGGTCGCGTATTGATTAAAAAGACGATCGAGGACTCAACTCGCAATATGAACCCGATCGACCTCGACTACGTAAAAAACAACCTTACCGACGTGATGGCAGGATTCCTCTTCGCGCGCACGAACAAAGCGCCGATGGTGATCCCTGTACTCATTGGGATGTAATGAATGCGGCAAAAAGAAAACAGCCCGTTCGGGCTGTTTTCTTTTTGCGGCGGTTGAGTGTGATATCCTCAAACAAATGCATCCGCGTGTGATTCTTTCGACAAGTAATTTCTTCTTTGCATTCGCGAGTGCTCTCACGGGCTACATCGTACTGCCGTTTCTGTCATTGTTTATGCCTGAAAGCTTTGCGGGTCTCGTCATCGCTTGTGGCGGAGCAATCTCGATTGTTTCGTTTTTTGTATTACCCCGCATCATCAGTCGCTACGGGGCACAAGAGGTAGCACTTACCTGTGCAATCGGTGAGATGATTGTTCTTTTTGCTCTTGCAGCGGCTCCAGGAGCAATTGCTGCAATCGTCCTCGTCATTGTGATGCTCGCACTACAGCCAGTCATAGCTTACGGATTCGACCTGCTCCTAGAAGCAACCGTGACTGAGAGGAAGACGGTTGCTGAAGTCCGCTCTCTCTTCCTCACCGCCTGGAATATCGGAGTGTGTGCCGCGCCACTTGTTCTCGGCGCACTCTTGGACGATTCAAATGCCTACGTTCGCGTATACATTGCTGCAGCAACCATTTTTGTCCCACTCATCGTGCTCTTAGTCACGCGCAGCTTACCAAAGGGTATTCCACCTAAGCTTTCTCACTTCACCGACACGCTCAAGCACGTGCTACGCAACCGAGATCTTTCAGCGATTACGTTTGCGCACTTTCTGCTTTATCTGTTTTTCAGTTGGGCGCCGCTTTATATTCCGATTTATCTCCACACGGTTGTCGGTATCTCCTGGGCAACGCTTGGGTGGATATTTGCGGTAATGCTTGTGCCGTATGTGCTTGTCGAGTATCCAGCAGGGTGGATTGCTGATCGCTATATCGGAGATAAAGAACTCCTTCTTTCCGGCTTTCTGCTTGCGGGTGGATCACTTATCGCACTAGGTACGCTGCCAGTAACCTCATCGCTCTCACTCATATTGATCATATTGATTGTCTCGCGCGTTGGTGCCGCACTCATTGAGAGCATGACTGAGGGTCATTTTTTCAGGCGTGTGGAGGCCGATGACATTGGCTCTGTTAGTTTCTTTCGTGGTGTCTGGCCACTCGCAACGGTAGTAGGACCCATAGTTGGGAGCATTATTCTTTTCTTTTTCTCTTTTCAAATTCTGTTTATTGCAACGGGCTGCTTCCTTATTTTGGCAGGAGCAATTACCGCAGGGCTTATTGAGGACTTTAAGTAGTCAGTCTATACACCCTTCCCTTCTTCTCCACTAGACCTTCTTTGATAAGTGCTGCTAGTGCAGCGGTGAGTTGCTCCTTACGGATTGCTCCAAGCGTTGAAGTTAGCGATGTACCTTGTGACTTTTTAAGTAGTTCTCGTAAAATCGCCCCACGTGCTTCGCGGAGGGATCCGTGAAATGCTTTTTGCTTAGTGAATGTCTTGCTCTTAGCGTTATGTGAAATGCCCGATTGTTTTAAATAGGAACCATAGTCCATCAGTGCGCTATACCATTCGCGCGACTTTCCGGCTGGGAGTGCTTTTGTAAGAATCTTCGCGATTTCTGTATCCGCAATTACTTTTTTCGTAGGAAAAAAGTGGTGAATAATCACGGTGCGGATATTGGTTTCTACAAAAACAACGTTTTCGTTACGAGCGAAAGCTGCTACAGCACGTGCCGTATAAGGGCCAATCCCGGGGAGCGCTTCCCACTCTGTAATAGTTGAAACTGGTTTCAGTGCGAGCAGTTGAGCTGCTAATCGAAGCATTTTTGCTCGACGATTGTAGCCTAAGCCTTGCCATGCTCGTAGCACTTCGGAGAGTGGCGCAGCGGCAAGTGCTTTTGCAGTAGGAAATTGTTTTAGGAAGTTCTTGTAAAACGGAATGACCCGATCTACCTGCGTCTGCTGCAACATTACTTCTGAGACAAGAATCCGGTACGGATTCTTGGTCTTCCTCCAGGGCAAATCGTGCCGCCCCCGTTTTTTATAATGCGCCCAAATAATTTTCCTAAATGTGGCGACTGTCATTTCGCCTTCGGCCAACGAGTCGAGGCGTTGGGCCAGAGTTTAGTTAATGGGTGTGCATCGCAGTCGTGCGGACGCGCCGGGCAGACATAGCGACCGTAAAGCACCAGCCCGTTGTTAACGTATTTCCAATCTCTTTTCGGCACCAGAGCTTCAAGATCCTTTGAGATTTTGGTGAGATCAGTTTGGTCGGTAAGATCAAAACGCTTTGCGAAGCGCTTTACGTGTGTATCGGTCGCTATTCCCTCCCAAAGCCCGTGGAGTTCACCCAGAATCACATGTGCCGTTTTATATCCAACCCCAGGAAGACTAACAAGCTCACTCTCAGTTTGAGGAACGTTACCGCCAAACTTTTCTTCAATCATTTTGGCTGCTCCAATAATCGCCTTCGCTTTATTGCGAAAGAACGTTACTGACGACACTTCAGTCGTAAAGGTAGCGAGATTGGCACGAGCGAAATCTTTCGGTGTTTTGTATTTCTTAAACAAGGTTGCGGTAAGCCGATTGACTGCCTTGTCGGTACACTGAGCTGAGAGAATCACTGCAACCACAAACTGAAACGGTGTGTGGTGTACGAGCTCGCTCTCGGGGTCTGGGTACGCTTTCTTTAAGTAGCGCATGATCTGCTTCACCCGCGCTTGCCGCTCTGCCTGCTTCTTTTCTATTGTCATGAAAGTGCCTTAAGGTCAGCAATTACTTCGGCTGCGTGCTTGAGCGGCTTAACCTTGTCATAGACCTTGGCGATCTTTCCCTCCGGGTTGATAAGAAATGAAACGCGCTTGATCCCCATATAGGTTCGACCCCAGAGTTTCTTTTCGCCAAATACGCCATAGACTCCTACGACCTCTTTCTTTTCATCAGCAAGAAGCGTAAACGGTAGCGCATACGCAGTTGCAAACTTTTTGTGACTTGCGACCGAATCAGTAGAGACTCCCAGAACCGTCGCTCCGATTTTAGTAAAATCCTTAAATTGGTCGCGAATCGTACACGCTTCGATCGTACAACCAGGAGTGTCGTCTTTAGGGTAGAAATAGAGGAGTACCCACTTCCCTTTATAGTCACTGAAACGGTGCGACTTACCGTCTTGGTCGTTAAGAGTAAATGCGGGAGCGGTCGAACCAACTGTTGGTAATTCCATCAGCATCACTATACCACTACACGCGTGTCGCGTTCATGAGGAAATGCGAATGCATAAAAAAGCTGAAGCAATGTCCCAGCAGTATAGAGAGCAAGAAGCAGAGCCACCCACAAACCGATTATCGGAACGAGTGTGATCGCTGAAAAAAGGAGCATCCCTAACACCCCGTCGTGCCAGAGTACGTGGTCGCGCTTCATATAGCGACGAGTCAAGGCGCCTCCAAGGAGAATGCCGGCGTACAGAAGCGCGAAGAGGAAAAGTAACGCATAGCCGAGTAACAGAAGAAAAGCGAGGCCGATACCGACAAATGTGAGGAGAAGTGTAACGAGAAGAATCGGTGTCGCTACAAAAATCCCAAACCCTAACAGCGTTGTAAGTAAAATACTGCGAATGCTTGAGGAATGTGCGCGATTAACCACTTCTTCAGCGAGTCGCGGGAAGAGGCCAGCGAGAAGGCCGGCGAGTATAAGTGCACCGAGAATGCGCGCGAAGAGGAAGAACCCGACACTCACAAGCGCCAGAATTCGGGACGTACCCACATTGGGCAGATAGGACGCATTTGTATACTTAACGCCTCCTGAGATCACGACTGACGTCGGGATGTTGGCCGGCTCTGGTGCTTCGTAGAAAAGACTGCCTGAGATTGTCGTACTTGCAGCCAGCGTCACACGACCTCCGGCGACGATGTGTACAGACCCTGCAAAGTCACCCGCAAGCGAAATGTTATTCCCATAAATGGTCACCGGGCCACCTGCTCCGTCTGTAATGGTGGTATTTAGCGCTGCAATAAACACACTTCCCCCCGCTCGCCCCGCATCGACCACGGAGTATCCGAAGGCAACCAAATCTCCCGCTACTGGCTCATCAATAGAAATCCCCCCACCTGCTGCGCGCACATCCCCACCAACAGTTGCTCGTGACCTCACTGACCCGCCTAGCAAAAGATCGTCTCCGGAAACTGGCGCGGCCGTAACGATCGAGCCACCAATCGCAGAAAAATCACCAAAAACAGGGGCCGTCACCACGACGGAAGTACCCGCAACAAAGGCATTCCCGAGCGCCGAGCTAGTCGCAAGGAGCGACTGAGCTGCCGAGAAAGAGGTAGGGTTTCGAGGTGTTGCAGCAAATGCGATGGCGGGTATGAGAAAAAGGAAGAGAGAAAGTACGATGAGCGTTCTCTTCATAGTTATGCCTCAGGCGGCAACGTAAATGGTTGCGGCGCTACCGACTCACCCTGTGCAGAACTAATCTGCTTGAAAGAGAGCGGTTCAATGAGCGCCGCACAGATAGCGATAAAAACAGTCAGGAGGGCAGATGCAAGACAGTATATACAGAGTGCATTAATAAAGAATATTTGCGCCGTAGTTGAGAACAGTGACATGAGCACTCCGAGTACTGCCCCGATCTGGAGTAGTCGTCTAACGATGCGGCGCGGTATAACGAGCTCAACTGCAGCGAGTATGAACATCACTGCGTAGAACACGATGCCAAGATTGGCTACCGGAATCCCGAGAATTTTAGAATACTCGCTAGTCGCAACGATATTGCAGCCTGAAAGTGAGAAACTTTGGATATCGCAGATAAGCGGTAAGCCGCTTGCCGCGTGCTGCGTCAAGTATGCTGAGTCGGCAAGCCCGCAAAAGGCAAATAGGAGAATTAGCGTCGCGCCAAGTCGCTTCATACGGCTCAGAATACGCGCTTTTCTTGAATCCGCAAATACATTTTGCTCATTCTTGTCCTCCTATCAACTACCGCTTCCGCACTGTTATATCTGGTAAAATACGTCGGCGATGGACCTGTTTGCCTTCATAACCCACACAATCGATAGCGCTCTTGGTAGCTCAACCCTTCTCTTGTCATTGGCGATTATTATCTGCGCCTTCCTTCTCGAGGACATCAGCTGCATCATTGTTGGCCTTCTCGCTGCTGATGGGATTGTGTCTATCCCACTCGCAGCGGTATCCCTCTATATTGGTATCGTGCTTGGCGATACGGTCCTCTACTCACTCGGTGCAATTGCTCGTACTCACCCGCGCCTTGCTCAGTATATTGACCACGACTTTACCTCTTCATTCCGCTCGTGGCTCGATCGCCGCTACGCTCTCACAATTTTTTCAGCTCACTTTGTACCTGGACTGCGCTTCACCAGCTACGTCGCAAGCGGTTTCTTCCGGTACCCCCTCTCTCGCTATATTCCAGCAGCGATTGCTGGTGGCCTCCTCCTTGGCACCGCTCTCTTTTCACTTTCCTATTGGTTTGGTAACGCAACGGCAGAGTGGCTCGGCCCTGCGCGCTGGATTATTGCAGCGGCCTTCCTTCTTGTCTTTTTCTTTATTGGGCGACGGAATCTATATGAGTATCGATTGGTGAAGCAAGAGTCGGATATCGACGTCGATACTCGTGTGAGGTAAGCAGAATCACGGCGAAATCGAAGACGGCAAGCGCCTGCAATAAGATCTCATGCCGGACAAAGCCACGATAGGCTTCATACGCGCCAAAAAGTCCAAGCGAGAGCATGAAAAGCGGATACGCGATGCGCTTTCCTTTGAAGATGCCAATGACGAGGACCACCTTAATGACACCCCGAAGTGCTAGATATGCCGCGAGAAAGTAGTGTGGATGAACCGTAAAGGAATCGGCTGCAGTGCGCAGAAATGTTGCAACGGGGTCGTCCACGTCCTGCGCCAGTTCGCCGCCCGTGAGTAGCTCAACCATCCAAAGAATGAAGGATGGCGGTACGAAAAGAACGAGAATCGCACCCAAAAACTCAAGAGCGCCGCCCACACCTTTAAGCAGAAGGGCGAGATCGAAGAACCATAGTATTTCCTTTTCTGTCTCTTGTTCATTTTGCGGAAATACCTTCATATGCGTAGCGTACCACGCACTCGCTGAGAGATGCATGAGTATGGGTTGAGCTATACTATTCTTTATGAATTCAAAGATGACTCGGGCCCTTGTGGCGGCGATTCTCGCCCTTGCCGCCGGCGTTGTCGGATACTCCGCAAACGGAAGTCACGCTGAGACCCCAAGCATCCCCTCGCAGACGGTCACAGCGCCGGCACCTGGATCCGTCCGTGTCGTGTACAGCCTCGACCAGAAACAGAACGACAAAGAGATCATCGCGCTTATTGAGGGTGCAAAGTCCTACATCAACTTCGCGATGTATGAGTTCACTCTCAAAGACATTGCTGACGCGCTTGTTGCTGCTAAAAAGCGCGGGATTGTAGTACGAGGACTCGTCGACAGCGGCGAAGGGGCCAACAGTTACGATAAACCGATTATCGACGAACTCTTAGCCGCTGGTATTCCGGTTGTAACGGAGAAACACCCAAGCGGGAATGGAATCATGCACATTAAAGCGATCGTGACAGACCAGGCCTACGCAATCGGAAGCTATAACTGGACCAACTCGGCGACCACTATTAACGACGAAATCCTCGAGATTGGTACCGATCCAGGGCTACGCCAGGCCTACGAAGACATTTTGACGAAATTATTAGAAGCCTATAAAGGCAATACCGCGGCCGCGAACGCGGCCGCGCCTGTTTCAGCCGGTACTATCGACTACACTGAAGCACCTAAACACATCGGAGAGATTGCGTCAGTCCAGGGGACTCTGGAGAGCGCCTATACGTCCAAAAGCGGTACCGTCTTTCTCGATTTTTGTAAAAGCTATAAGAGCTGCCCGTTCTCTGCAGTTATCTTCGCCGACGACGTTAAGAAATTTGGCGACCTCTCCCGCTATGAAGACACGGTCGTCACCGTAACCGGCAAAATCTCCTCCTATCAGGGCCAAGCCGAAATCATCCTCTCCTCCCCTAGCCAGCTGGCGAATTGACAAAACAACGAAGTAATTATAAATTAAAAATCGTTCAATTCGCAATCGAGGGTTAAATGAGAACTTCACTGCCGCCCCTTAACAGCATGGACGTCGTAGTGTTCACGTCCCAAGTGAGACGAACGGACGATGCTGAAGTGAATCTATTCCGCGTTGCATCCGTTTTCACACGCAACGAGGAGTATTCATCACTGCCTTCTGGATGGAAAGTCGAACTTTACAGTCCTATAGGGCACAACATGATTTACTCCGCGAAGGCACTACGACAAGCAACATCTTCAGAACGTTCCAAAACCACAAATAAACGCTACTTTTAGCCGCGCCGCATCGACCGCCACCACTTGGGCGCGAACGACGCGGCCTTCTTTTTACCTTGTACGTAGAGCGATTTTTGTGCTATTATATGAAAAATCCAAGTGGCTACAGACCGAATTCGCATCAATAATGAAATCACCGCGCCTGAGTTGCGCGTGATCACCTTGGACGGGAGTAATCTGGGTGTTCTCTCCCTTATCGACGCTTTGGCGGCCGCGAAGACCGCCGGACTCGATTTAATCGAGATTTCGCCCTCAGCCACCCCTCCCATTGCGAAGATCATGGATTATGGTAAATTTGAGTACGAGCGTAGCAAGAAGGAGAAAGTAGCGAAGGCTAAGGTCAAGGTCTCAGAGACAAAAGAGGTCCAGATCAAGGTCGGAACCGGCGACAATGACATGGCCCTCAAAGCCAGAAAAGCCGCCGAATGGCTCAGTGAGGGACACCGGGTCCGCGCAGAGCTCTTCCTTAAAGGTCGCTACAAGGGTATGGAGGAGAAATTTCTTAAGGAGCGCCTCGAGAGATTCCTCGTCCGTATCCCTTACGGCTACAAGATCGCAGAGCCTATTACGAGAAGCCCTAAGGGCTTTGCTGCAGTGATAGAACGCGATCTCGCCGCTCAGGCTAAGCGTGAGAAGACTCCAGCGCCAACGATAGAAGCAGTAAAACCATGAAAACCAACAAATCTTACTCGAAGCGAATCCGCGTCACCCGTAACGGGAAGCTTGTTGCGCGCGCCAAGGGTCAGAACCATTTCAATGCAAAGCAAAGTGGAGGCAAGCGCCGCGCTAAGCGCGCTACGGTAGCTCTCAGTCTCACCGCAAAGGTACGAGCACGTTTCCTCCCAGGTACTGGTGCTAAATAACTTTTAATATATGACACGAATCAAAGGAGGAACAACAGCAAACAAGCGACGCAAGAATATTCTCGAGCGTGCTAAGGGCTATCGAGGTCTCCGCTCGAAGAAGCTCAACTACGCAAACGAGGCCCTCATGCGCGCTGGCCGCTACGCGTTTGCTCACCGCCGCGACAAGAAGACCGTCTTCCGTCAGCTCTGGATTGTCCGCCTCAACGCCGCTGTCCGCGAGAATGGTCACCGCTCATACTCTACGTTTATTGCAAAGCTCAAGAAGAACGAATTTGCGCTAGACCGTAAGGTCCTGGCCCAGTTCGCATCCGAGCACCCTGAAATCTTCGCTCGCATCTCTAAACAAGTAGTCTAAATAAAAGCAAAACCGCCCTAAGGGCGGTTTTGCTTTTAAAGCTTTGTTACCGAGTCTTTGGAAATATCGTACGATTCGCCATATTCAGGCACGATAGCGCGGGCGCCTAGGTAGTCGTGGATACGCTGTGCGAGGAAGCGCTCAGCCGCGGGTTCACCGATGGCTGCAAAGATGGCTTTCGGCCGCTTTTCGACAAGCGCAGCCTCGGCAAACTGCATGAGCTCGTCGAGGTCAGCGTGGGCGGACCACCCTGCTAAATTCTCTATTTTAGCCTTACAGATGACATCTCGGCCTTGGATGCGTATTGAGCCCTGTCCTTCGCTAATGCGCCTTCCAGGGCTCCCTGGAGCCTGGTAGCCGACTACAAGGAGCGTAGTAGAGGGGTCGGGTAGATAGCGAGCCTCCCAGCCACCAATACGGCCTCCGTGACTCATCCCAGCGCCTGCAATGATTATCTTTGACCCCTGCACCTTCCCGATTTCCTCTGATTGATCGCGAGACAAGGTTTGCTTCAAAAATGGAAAGGTAAAGATGCTTCCCTCTCGTTTCATCTCGTCCTCGGCTTCTGGCTTAAAGTAGGTGGCACCCCACTTTTCGTAAACTGCAGTGACATGTATCGCAAGTGGTGAATCCAAAAAGACAGGTACCTGCGGCAATTCTTTTGCATCAAAAAAGTTCGAGAGCTCATAGAGCATGAGCTGCGTGCGCTCAAGAGAAAAGGCTGGGATGAGGATAGCCCCACCGCGCTCTATCGCACGCTTGAGCGCATCACGCAGTGCATCGACTCGCTTCTCGTGTGGCGGGTGAAGGCGGTCGCCATACACACTCTCCATCACTACAGCGTCAGCGTCCGGTATTCCTTCCCAGTCAGGTAGGAGTGGGGACGGTGAGTTACCGATGTCTCCAGTGAGCGCAAGGGTTGTACCCTCTTCGTCTTTAATACGCACACTTGCTGAACCGAGTATGTGGCCTGTATTACGTAAATAGACACTAAGACCTGGAGCGACTTCCGTCTCTTTATGGTAATCAATCGTCTCTATGAGCGAGAACGCCTTGTCTGCGTCCTGCTGCTCATAGAGAGGCATCTTTCCGCTATTCTTTGCCTCCTGAGCAATGATCCCGACTGAGTCTTGAAGGATGAGCTCGGTAAGATCTTTCGTTGGAGGCGTCATAAAAATCTTCCCCTTGAATCCATCTTTCACGAGCTTCGGGATGCGCCCGACGTGATCGAGATGCGCATGGGTTACTACGAGCGCATCAATCGACGTAACGTCATAAGGGAATGGACCATAGATATGTGCCTCGATAAAATCACTCCCCTGCTCTACCCCGCAGTCAACGAGGATTTTTGCCTTTGATCCTTCAACTAAAAAATTAGAACCTGTGACCTTCCCTGCCCCACCATAAAACGAAAGTTTGATTGACATGGTGAAGCTATTGTAACGCCAATCGCCCTGTTTCCGAAGAAATAGGGCGATTGGCGGAGCCATTCCTGACTGCAACTCTTGTGTACTAAGTGGGTGCTCGAACGATTGCTTTCGGATTTCCTCGCGGACTTCACCAAGACAATCTTAATCTAAAGCTCCCGAGTTGTAGTCAAGTTGCGTTAATAGAATAGCTCCAGCCCAGATTATACCCTACCCACATGAAGACGGTGTGGAGAACACAAAAGCCCCGCGGTGCGGGGCTTTTGTGTTAATGAGTCTCTAGAATACTTCTTCAGCGTTAATGAAGTCGAAGTCGTTACGCTTATACGCAAACAATTCATCTTCTTTAAAGAAGCGATCCACCTCAATCTTACCGTTCTCAACGCTATCTGATGCGTGCACCAAGTTCGACTGTGTCGAGAGCGAGAAGTCACCTCGAATGGTCCCCGCGGCGGCCTCGTAGCCTTTAGTCGGCCCTACGATGAGTCGGGTCGCTTCAACAGCACCGATACCAGATAGTGCCATAACCACGACAGGTGACGATTGAATAAACTTCTTGATACTGCCGAAAAAAGGCTTGTCCTTTATGTGTATGTAGTGCGCCTCGATAATAGCGTCTTCAAGCTGCATCATTTTCATCCCAACGATCTTGAGTCCTTTGCGCTCAAAACGAGTCACCACCTCTCCGAGAAGCCCTCGCTGAATAGCGTCTGGCTTGAAGATAATAAGTGTTCGTTCTTCTTTTGGATGTGTCATAGATTAAAATAAAAGCGCCGATGGCGTTATGTCTTTAGTATAAGCGAAACATCGATCAAATGCTACAGCTTTGTCACGGTGAGCGCCCCATCTCTATCGAGAAGAATCGTATGCTCAAAGTGCGCGCTCTTAGAGCCATCTTTAGTGCGGTAGGTATAGCCGTCTGGCATTAATATTACGCTCGCCTTCCCTGCTGCTGATATCGGCTCCAAAGCAAGGACCATCCCTTCTTCGAGAAGTTCGCCTTCTCCCCTGCGCCCGAAGTTTGAGATAAACGGCTCTTCGTGTACAACATCACCCACTCCGTGCCCACCGAGTTCCTTGATCACCTTGAAGCCGGCTCGTTCGATCACCTCTTGTATCGCTGCACCAATATCTCCCACATGATTGCCTGGCTTAGCTGCTGCAATCCCAGCGGCGAGTGATGCCTCAGTAGCCCGCAACAGCTTTAAGATCTCCTCACTCACCTTCCCAACTGGCACTGTGATCGCCGCATCAACAATGATGCCATTGTGGCGAAGCCCAAGATCAAGTCCCACAATATCACCTTCTCGCAGTACTCTCACGGATTCGTTTGGAATACCATGAACCACCTCATCATTAATTGAGACACAGAGAGTTGCTGGGTACGGTCGATTCGCCCCTTCAGGCGTATACCCAAGGAAACAGGGTTCATCGCCGCCGTCGCGTATCATTCTCTCGGCAAAGTCGTCGAGTGTGTCAGTTGTGACCCCGGGCGCAACCTGAGTGCGAAGCGCTTCAAGCACGGCGGCAAGCCGCTTCCCTCCTTCGATGAGGTTAGTACGCTGCGTGTCAGAGGTAATAATCATTGAAGTATAAGCGCCGCGTTGATCTGCTCCGCGATCACCTCTGGCGCTTGTTCGCC
>JAQBQV010000019.1 GCA_028286825.1 Parcubacteria group bacterium | reverse complement strand
TAAACCCTGGGGACTCACACAACCAACCGGGTATTGGTACAAAGCAACCCGCAAGAAGGCGAATGAGCTCGTGGGGTGTCCTGAGGGACCGGTGCTGCTTGAGAATGGGGTGGTGTTGGGGGGTTAGAGGTTGGGGCAAATACCAACAACGGGAGGACAGCGACTAATTACTGGAGAGTAATGAGTACAATTTCGCCATCTGTCCCAACGCGCATAGGTGGGCCCCATGTTCCTGTGCCGCTAGAGGTGTAGACCTGTAAGGTATCAAAACGTTTGAGCCCATATGCGTAGCCTTTGTGCACCATGTCGGCAATGTAGGTGAGCGGCCAGAGTTGTGCGTTGTGGGTATGACCCGATATCTGGAAAGAGATGCCAGCTTCGGCTGCCACCTGTAAGTCTTTAGGCTCGTGCTTAAGCAAAATCGATGCTTGCTGCGAATCGATCGGAAGTTTGGCGAGAACTTCCTTAAATGCGTTCGCCTCTGCGGTGGTTCGATAATCAACGCCGATAAGTTGTAGTCCATCAACAATGACTAGTTCGTCTTTGAGAACGCGCATCCCAGCTGTGGTGACGATCGACAGAAATTCCTTTAGATCACCGTACTCCTCGTGGTTGCCTGTTATAAAGTAGACTCCAAATGGTGCAGAAAGCTTTGCTAGCGGCGCTGAGAGTTTTGTCATGTCAGGTGCGTTTGTACCGTCGTAGAGATCGCCTCCGACAAAGATCATATCTGGAGCAAGGCTAGTAATGTGTTTTACAATCTTCTCCGCAAACGCTGCTCCGTATAAGGGCCCAATATGAATGTCGCTGATCCAAACTAGCTTGCGACCCTTCCACTGAGAGGGCAGATGCGGCAGTGTTACCGTGACTGGCTTTGTAACGAGTTGTTGCGCGTGAATAAATCCATAAAGACTTATGAGTACGCTCGCTAAGAAGAGCCACGGACCAAGGGCGACAAAGGGAGGGTAGAGCAGAGCGACAACTGCATACACGAGTGAGGTAATAAAGAAATAGCTAAAAATGCCGATCCAAATGTTTGAAAACCAGTAAAAGGCACGAGTAAGGGTGTTGTAGTATTTTCTCCCAATAACGAGAGAGACTATAAAACTAACTGAAAGTAGTCCAAGCGCGACCGCTAGTATCAGATGTGTTTGACCGGTTTGGAGCCCAAAAGCTAGGACGAGCGCTTCGTAGACGGTCAAATTACCTAGGAATAAAATTCCAGCGAGAATGATAAGAAACAAATTTCGCAAGAGTAACTTCATGGTAGTGGTTGGGAAAGTATAGCAACAAACTTAATTTAAGTCAGAAGCAAATAGGTTCACGGCATGCCGTGAACCTATATAGTAAAGCTGAGATTATTCGGTTCTTGTAGTCTCATCTCTTGCTCGGAAAAGCTTATTCACGGCTCTACAGATTTCAGGTTTAACAACTTTCCATGCTGCAATATCCCTGTGACTCAATCTGACAGTCGATTCACCGCGAAGGAACTGCGCAGCTCCATGCTCTCCTCCCAACTTACTCATAAGGGCTTCGCGTTCATATGCTTCATCCATAACTTTCTCTTCTCCTGGTATTTAATGATCTGCTCGACTGTGCGGGAAAGGGTACGCCGTATTCGTTCAAAGGACTGAGGACAGAACCCATTCATACTATAAATGCATGTTAATGAGCGCTGTGTGAGAAGGGTTCGCTCTGACTATGCGGTAAAAAGGAAATTGAGGGCCTTGTGGGACGAGATTCGACGCAGAATTGATTTCGAGTCTAGGCCCTAAAGCAGAAGCCCACAGAAGCGAACTTCTGTGGGCGAGAACGATTCTGTTACTCGGCGAGCGCCAGTTCAAAATCGTAGACCGTCACTGTGTCGTACTTCGTCGTCGACGCGACAGCCGTCGTAAAGCGTACTTCATAGCTGCAAGAGTGGTGTGTGTTACGACCCTTGTTACATTTGGTGACGTCTGTAACCATGGCTTTACGACCGTCGAGCTTCATCATGACGATTTGTCCGTGCTGAAACTTTTTCGGGTAATCCCTGGAGCCATCCTCTTCACAACCACTAAGCATCAGGCTGCATAAGATGGCGATGGCGACATAGTATCCCTTGCTCAAGATCTTCTCCTAGAAGTTTAGAATGATCAAACGAGATTGACCAACAGGTCAATGCTATCCGCTATATATAACATTCTTTTAATTCCGTCAAGTTGTGCGGGCCCTGTGGGACGAGATTCGAAAGGAAATATCTACAAATATAGCCTTACATACTACGGAGCAAAAGCTCCTTGGCATGTAAGGCTTACGTTGAATACAATACGGAGTTAGTCCCCCCATCCCCATTCCCACAGCTGTTCGATAAGTTTGGGATTCGCTCCTTGAACCATGACATCAATCCCAGGCTCGTCGCCCCAGCGATGGACTACTTCGCTGACTTCGATTGGCCACTCAATACGATCCTCGAATATGACAGTATCGCCTTTCCGGGGCACCGCCAATACTGAGATTTTTTTGTGAGCACAAGTTGAATCATCGCTCAGCTTGTTTTCGTAAATGAAAACATGAACTTCGATACTCATTGAATTGCCTCCGGTGGGTTTACAGAGCAGGAAATACTTCTACTTCTATATCACTAAAACGATACAAAGTCAAACGGGCGGGCCCACCAGGAATCGAACCTGGACTGTCGGTTTTGGAGACCGATGTACTACCACTATACGATGGACCCGGCTGGCAGTGCGGGGCACTGCCATAGCCATGTTTTCAAAAATAACGACACGCTGCTGTAGTCGTGTTCACTCAAGATAGCAGATAGTAGTGTGGGGGAAAAGCCGCCTTTAAAGTGCAGTGGGGCGGTATGATGAACTCATGCGTTCTCGTACGTTTCTAGCTGTCCTTATAGTGATGTCCGCCTTTGCCATACCGGTCGCTGCACAGGCAGGTGTGCCTTTCTTCGGACCGATCATTCCGGCTGCTCAAGCGACTTGTCCCGGAAGCTGGAGTCTCTTAATTGTCGTTATTAACAACATCATCAGTCTGCTCCTCACCCTTGCGATCGTGCTTGTGGCTCCACTTGCTATCGCGTATGCGGGCTTTTTGTTTGTCATCACGCCGTATGATGCGAGCGGCCACAGTAAAGCAAAAGAGGTTTTGAAGAATACCATCATCGGACTCGTTGTTGCTTTCGCAGGGTACCTTATCGTAGCTGCGGTTATGGCAGTGCTCTATAAGCCAGCAGATGATAGTGGATGGACGAATAAGTGGTCTGATATTATTCGCGGAAATGTAGGCGAAGAATGCATAAAGCAAGCGGGTACTGATAAAAATGCACAGCTCAATCAGGCAACGCCATATGGTGGAGTGGCCACAAGTGCTGGAACGACACCACCACTTTCTACAGGAACTGACGCTTGTAATCCAGCGATTTTGAAGGAGGCGGTTCCCTCATTAATCACTCAGCAAATGAATACTTTTGCCTGTCTCGCGGGGCCTGAAAGTTCATGCGGAGCAAAAATGCAAAACGATAAATGGAATATTCCTAACCAGGATGGAAGGGCATCAACAGCATATGGCGCTTTCCAGATACTTTTATCGACAAATCACCTTTGTTTTGAAAACTCAGTATGTTATTCAGCAGCAGGAGGTACAGGACCGCTAGAATGTCAAAAAGGCTTTGACTCGAAGGGATTTACTGCAGGGGGTAACGCTACCATTCTTGCTCGATGCCTCAAGGCGGCAGCAAACCTAGCGTGCAACACTACGGCTGCAGTATGCGTTTTAGGACGACAACCGAACTATACTGCCTGGACAGCAGATCCGAGAGGAGCTATTGCGCAGAAGCAATGCATCGCCAAGTATGCTGGAACCTAATCAGATATGAATATGAAAATTCTCTCAGGCATAGGGCTAGCAATTGTTCTCGTAGTGGTAAGTACCCTAGTTTGGTTTTTCCTTCTGAGGTCTTCGGAGGAGGTTCCCGCACTTCAGCCTAATTCTCCTACCACTTTGCCGGTTGGCGGAACTGTGCAGGTACCTGACAATCAATCGTCCAGCAATACCACACCCGGCTCAATGACTGTTCTGACATTAAGCGGTGCCACCATTAAGACAAATGACTTCGTTCATAACGGCGTAACGATACCAGATGAGGCAAACAAGGGGCGATATCTTTTATCTGGCGACCTTGGTTATTGTGTCTCTGAATCAGAGAGTTGTCGTGCCGGTGACGAGCGGAGTTATAACATATACTTCAATAGTACTCATAACTCCTTTACCATCGCTCTTCTTGAGGAGCCACTGGGAGAGGTTCGGACTGCCGCCGAGCAATTTCTATTAAAAACGCTTGGTATTTCTACGGCTGATATGTGCAAGCTTAACTACTATGTAGGTACTACTTTTGAGGTTAACGCAGCGTACGCATCGAAAAATCTGGGATTCAGTTTTTGTTCGGGTGCGACGGTGCTGCCAAAATAACTTCGTCGCGAAGCTTTCGGAGCCAGGCTTTCTGTCGTCTGGCATACTGCCATAACTTAGCGGAGAGTGTAGGGAGAAGCGACTCTTGAGTTCGGTCGCCTCGCAAAAATTCGCCAATCACTCGGTACTCAAGACCAAACTCGTTCAGCTTAGCGTCACCCACCTCTTCTTGTATTCGTTTGACTTCATCAATAAGCCCACGGTCGAATGCGCTGATGAGTCGCGCATCAATCCTTTCGCGAAGGGCCTCTCGCTCTGGGTCAATGACAATCCATTCGGTCAGGTATCCACAACTTGTACCTATAGGTACAAGTTGTGGATACCTGTTGTTGCTTGCGGAGCGCGAGGGGACAGTGCCGAGCGCGTGAGTGATTTCAAGTGCCCGGATAAGGCGGCGACGGTTGTTAGGATCGAGCTCACTCGCTCGGCGTGGGTCAGCTGTAGAAATTTGAGTAAACAACTCCTCGGTCGAGACAGACTCAAGCTCTTCTCGAAGCACGTTATTGGTGTCCACTGCCGCGGGTAAGCCCTTGATTAGAGCGTCGAAGTAAAAGTGAGTCCCCCCAACCAGGATGGGCAGTTTGCCCCGCGAGGTGATTTCTTCAATGAGTTTGGTTGCGTCAGTTACAAAGTCACCAGCTGAGTAGCTTTCTTGAGGATCCCGAATATCTATCAAATAGTGCGGGACGCCGCGCATCTCCTCCGGGGTTATTTTCTCGGTACCGATGTCGAGGTCGCGGTAGACTTGCCTCGAGTCGACAGAAATGATTTCGCCATTTCGCGACAAAGCCTCTTCAATAGCACGAGCTGACTTGCCTGAGGCAGTGGGCCCGGCAATAAGGAGAATTTGGACTGCCATTAGTCGCGATGGTATCATGTCTTTACCTAATCAAAAACATCATGAAAGAGATGAAAAGCAACTATTGTGAGAACTGCGGCGAATTCCACGACGCGGTGCGCGACTACACCTCCCAGGTGAGAGTAGGGGAGACCGTGCCTGATTTTGAGTTTGAGGTTTTCCATGAGGAAGAGATCAAGACGATGAGCCTCTCAAAGCTCCGCGGCAAGTGGGTCGTTCTCGTCTTCTATCCTGCCGACTTCACGTTTGTATGCCCGACTGAGCTTGAAGAACTTGCCATGCTCTACCCTAAGTTTCAAGCACTCAATACTGAGGTGATCTCCCTCTCAACCGACAAAGTGCACACGCACAAGGCCTGGCATGACACTTCAGAGAGTATTAAAAAGATTAGCTACCCAATGGCGGCAGATCCGTCTGGTAAAATCGCGTACGCTTTTGGCGTCCTTATTGAAGGAGGCGAAGCAGTACTCACTCCTGACGAAGGGTTAGCGCTACGCGGTACGTTTATCATCGACCCTTCCGGTACACTTCGCGCTATGGAGATCAATGACAATTCAATGGGTCGCAAAGCCGCTGAGACACTCCGTAAACTCCAGGCAGCGCAGTACGTGGAGACTCACAAGGGGCAAGTGTGCCCTGCTTCATGGGAGCCAGGCGATGATACGCTCGAACCAGGTCTCGACTTGGTAGGGAAGTTATAGCGAAAGAAACGCCCGACAAACCATCGGGCGTTTAGCTTTCAAACTCAAAATTAAGACGTCGCTCACTTTGGTGCTTGGAGAGACTCGGTCACAACTCTCGGCCTGCTGGCCGAGGTCGCGACCCCGCCTCACCAGCCAAGCTGGTTCCGGCTTTCTCGTCTCTCTACCAAAAACAAAAACGGGCACAAGACCCGCTTTTCTTTTTGGTGCCGGGAGAGAGACTCGAACTCTCATGACTCGCGTCGAGGGGTTTTGAATCCCTTGCGTCTACCAATTCCGCCATCCCGGCAATACGTGCACAGTACCATTTCGCCATGAGAATTTCATCATGCTAGAATTGTGTTAATGAACGCAGATGCGGCTTACGTACCGACTAAATATGATTCGGTCTTCTGGATCGATGTCGATCGCATTGTTCCAAACCCTTATCAACCACGCAAAGAATTTAGCGAGGCAGGACTTGTTTCTCTAGCTGACAGCATTCGCCAGTACGGCGTTCTCATGCCACTTGTGGTGAGCCGGAGTGAAGTGGAGCGCCCTGATGGGGGTCTCGAGAGTGTGTATGAGCTCGTTGCTGGAGAGAGGCGTTTACGCGCATCGAAGCTTGCAGGGCTAAAACAAGTGCCGGTCGTGATCCGACAAGGCGACAGTAACCTTACTAAGCTTGAGCTCGCAATTATTGAGAACCTGCAGCGAGAAGACCTCAATGCTATTGATCGCGCTAAAGCGCTCCAGAAACTTATTGATGAGTTCGGTATCTCGCACGCAGAGACAGCGGCAAAGATCGGTAAGAGCCGTGAGTATGTGTCGAACAGCTTGCGGCTCCTCACGCTTCCGCAGCATATGCAGGATGCGATAGTTGCGAGAGAGATTAGCGAAGGTCACGCGCGTCCACTCATGGCGCTCAACGACAGGCCTGAAGAGCGTGAGACCTTGTTTAAAGAGATTACTTTGAAGCGTCTATCGGTGCGCGCTGCAGAGCAGATTGCGCGATCCATCGCACAAGAGCGCGTGCACAAGAAGAATCGCAAATCACCAGAAATGGTTGAAATTGAAAAATCGCTTACTGAAACGCTTGGAACGCGGGTCATAATCGAGACTAATGCCGAGGGCGGCCGACTTCTGATCGACTTTTTCTCCCCAGACGACCTTCTGCAATTGGTGAATGTACTCTATGCAAAGCAGCAAGCTGAGAGTGCATTACCCGAAGCAGTTTTGGCTGGAATTTCACCCGTACTCATCAATAACACGACTCAGCTCGCGAGTGATCCTGTACCGCCAGCTGCACCAGAGGAGACTGACGAAGAGCTCTATTCTGTAAGCAACTTTTCAGTCTGAAAATTGCTTTCTGCCAGCGCTCGCTCGGAAGAAAAAAATCTTTCCTCTTCACTCGCTCGTTTGGCAGTTAGAACTTTAGCAGTTAACCCTTTTTAGTACTGTTTTTTGTCGCTTTGCGGGGCGCACGTTTTGCAGCTTTCAAAGTCTCAGGAGAACTCATTCCGAGCGCGTTTTTTATATGACGCTTCGCGAGTGAGGTTCGTGCGATCTCAAGCCACTTTGGCGACGGATGTGCAGAGTCCTTGCGGATAATCTCTACCACTTCGCCATTTCCGAGTTTCGTTTCAAACGAGACGAGCTTGCCGTTAACCTTAGCTCCTTGGAGATGGTCACCGAGGTCACTGTGAATTGCATACGCAAAGTCGATAGGGGTTGACGCAGCAGGAAGGTCGATGACGTCGCCATTTGGAGTAAAGACAAAAACGCGATGAGAAAAAAAGTCTTCGCGAAGCCCTTCAACAAATTCTTCAGATCCAGCGATATCGGTGTGGGCTTCCGCGAGGTCAGCAAGCCACGGTGGCACTTGCGTCAAAGCGGTTGTGTTTTCAGCCTTCTTGGCGACGCGCATAAGTGACGGGATCAGTGAGCGTATCCAGCTAAACGAGAGATTGGAAAAGCGTTTCATCTGAGAGTTTTTGTCGAGTTTGTCGATTCCTTTGCCGAGTTGCTTGTACGACATGTGGGAGGCAATACCAAACTGAGCGTGGAGGTGCATGTCATCTGTGCGGATTTGGATCTCGACGATTCCAGCGTCAGGCGTTACTACAGTTGTGTGGAGTGACTGATATCCGTTTGGCTTAGGGAAGGCAATGTAGTCCTTAAATTCTCCCGGTAGTGGCTTATACAGCGCGTGGACAGATCCAAGAGTTGAGTAGCAATCCTCGATAGTTGGGACGAGGATGCGGAGCGCGGCGATGTCGTGGATGACGCTAATGTCGTCGTGCTTACGCTTTAGTTTTTGGTGAAGACTCCAGAGACCCTTCATGCGAATCTCCGTATGGAAACCGCGCAGACCTTTCTTCGCGAGATCCTGTTTCAGTTGCTTCTGTACTTTAGCCAAACCAACTTCGGTCTCTTGGGTCTTCAGTTTACGCAGCTCACTTGTGTGAAAGGCGGCGTCAG
>JAQBQV010000001.1 GCA_028286825.1 Parcubacteria group bacterium | reverse complement strand
CCAGGTTGTGCCACCTTCTCTGCAACGGGACTTATTTCAAACACCGGCAGTGCCTGTGGTGGAGCCTCAGGCACAAGTCCATTTATTTGGAGTTCGAATTACAACGCCATAACTGCTGCTACATCCTCATCTCTCTGGGCTCAAAACGGCATCTTTGCATCGTCAACATCGCATTTCGCAAATGCTGATTTTACAGCTGCCACGACATCAGCCTTTGCTGTGACTGGACAACTTTATGCTAATGGGTTCGTGGGCGTTGGCACAACTACTCCATGGGCACAGCTATCAATCAACCCAACGGCGACTAACGGTAGTGCTCCCTCGTTTGTTATTGGTTCGTCAACGGGAACGAAATTCTTAATCGCGAATAATGGTTTTGTGGGTGTCGGTACATCCAGCCCATGGGCGAACTTCTCAATTCAAGCGACAAGCAGTAACAGCGGTAGTGTATTCGCAATCGCATCTACGACTGGATCTGGCTCAACATTGAATCTTCTCACCATCTCGAATGCCGGTAACGTAGGGCTCGGAAATAATGCAAGCATTAACTTCGGCTCACTATATGGCACTGGCTCTACTGGTTATGGAATCCGCGAGAACGGCGGGATGATTGAGTTTAAAAATGCATACGCTTCAACAACCGCACTAGCTTCTGGTTGGACACCGATTACTTCTGCCGCTTCAGTTCGATATAATTTGAATGAGACAAGTTGGGTCAACACTGGTTCTATTCTCCCGCAAAATACCAGTGCTGCACATACAGTAGCGGTAATCAACGACTATATTTATATATTCGGCGGTTACATAGGAGGATTCCCATCCGGTTCTATATATCGAGCGCCAGTGTCAAATCCTACGAGTTGGAGCATCACCAGCGGTACTGGTAATCCTGGTTCTGCATATGGCGCAAGCTTGGCAGTTCTCGGTGATTATATATACGAGTTTGGAGGTAATAACGGATCAGGAGCTACTAGCGCAATTTACCGTGCCCCGGTGTCTAGTCCAGCGAATTGGGTGAATACAGGAGCGACTCTTCCAGGAACTCTAGAATTTTCAAATCTTGCTGTGATTGGTGATTATGTGTACTTATTTGGAGGCGATGGTGCGGGTTCAAATGTGATTTACCGCGCCCCTGTATCTAACCCAACGAGTTGGGTGGACACCGGCGCTACGTTACCCGGAAATATAGAATTATCAAGCATTGCAATGATCGGCGATTACGTTTATATATTCGGAGGATTTAACGGTTCGGCCGCAACAAATGTGATTTACCGCGCCCCTGTATCTAACCCAACGAGTTGGGTTAATACGGGTGTAGTGATTCCAGCTAATTTACAAGAAGCAAGCATTTCTGTTATCGGAGACTACGTATATCTTTTTGGCGGATCTGCTGCATCCACTCAAAAAAATACTATATATCGCGCGCCGCTATCGAATCCTCTTAGTTGGTCTGACACAAAAGCAGTACTCCCTACGCCGCTTTCCGGCGGTGCGTCTGTAGTTCTTGGAGATTCTGTATATCTGTTTGGAGGTGATAATTCGGGCAATACAAAGGTTATCTACCGTGCCACCATAAGTAACAACGCTCAGAATGCTAATTGGATGGCGCGTCTCAATGCTCCTACTGGACCGTGGTTCTTCGCCACTTCCTCAAACTCAAACATTTCTTTCACTTCAGGCAACGTAAGTATTGGTACGACCACAGCGTATGCTCCGCTTTCTGTCTGGGGCGGCGCAACGGGCAAGATCTTCGAAGTCGTTAACTCGGCCTCATCGACCGCACTCTCGGTCTCTGCAACTGGGTTTGCGACAACAACACTTTCTGGCCTCACCATTTCTGGGTCAGCGACCTCTACCTCAAATGTAGGCTTCAATATTGCTTCAGGCTGTTACGCCATGAACGGAACATGTCTAACGAGTGGTGGGTATTGGTCACTCACTGGTAACAATATTTCCAACAATAATAACGGTGGACTTGGATTCGTGGGTGTCGGCACCACCACTCCTTGGGCACAGCTCTCGATCAATCCATCGGCAACGAACGGAGCGGCACCATCCTTTGTAATTGGGTCGTCCACTAAAACCAATTTCTTAGTCAACAATGCGGGTAACATCTTTATCGGTACAACAACCGATACAATTAACTCTTCTCAAATTGCGGGACTTACTATCGACATGGGTAACTCTACGATCGAAAATGCAATTAATGCTTATAGCAATGTAAACGACTTCTTTGAATTCAACATTACAAACCTGTCCAAGGGAACGGCTGCTCAGTCTGGGTACGCAGCCACCTCAGATGTGGGGACAGGTACCACAGGTTTTGTGTGGATGGGCATAAACAACTCGAACTTCTACACTCCAGCGACCTATAACGTTGGAGGTGCAGGTGACACTACTCTCCTCGGTCTCGGTAATGACATGTATGTCGCTAACGGCTCGGCTAATAAAAATCTCTACTTCCTCACTGGAGGTACCGCAACGACCACTAATACCAGAATGACAATTACGGGCTCTGGTTCTGTAGGTGTCGGCACTTCTACCCCTCAATGGCTCATGCAGATTGCGACGTCGAGTTTGAGCAACACGTTCCACGGAGGTCAGCTGGCAATTACTGACACCTCGTCTGCAGCGAATCCGCACTGGGTGATTGCAAACGAAAATGGGAACCTCTATTTCTCGACGTCTTCACCAACGACATTTGCAACGACCTCTGGCATGACCGCTCTCTCAATCACGTCGGGACCTAATGGCGCACGACTTGGCATCAATACCCCATATGCGCCACGTGCAACAATCGACCTATACGAACAGAACGGTGTAGGAGTTTCGCCAAGTATCCTCTTCGGAGGCAATGCGGGTGGAGACACAGACTTCTGGCAGGGACGTAAGTCAGACAACGATATCGCAGACGACGATTATTTCCAATGGGGTAGTGGCATCACTCCGGGAACCAATCCACTGATGACTCTCGATAGCACGGGTCGCCTGGGCATCGGCACAACAACTCCTCAGTGGCCCCTCAATGTTGTATCAAGCACAAACTCTCAGCTCACGCTTGGGGACGGCACGACAGCAAGTCCGTGGAGTTTCCGTTCGGTCGGCGGCAATCTCTATATCGGAACTTCTTCTCCGGCTACGTTTGCTAGCTCCTCAATACCAGCACTTTCAATTATTAGCGGTGGTACCTCTGGATTGGTCGGAATTGGTACGTCTACTCCGTGGGGTAAATTCTCAGTAGAAATGGGGCCAACGCACCCAGCGTTTGTCGTGGCTAACTACGGTAGCTCGACACCAGCATTCGTTGTGTCAGGCGTTAATCAGAGCGGGCTTGTCGGCATCGGTACCTCGACACCCTGGGCAATGCTCTCAGTGAATCCGATTACAGGTAACATCTCTTCTCCTGCATTTGTCGTCGGCTCATCGAGCGCAACAAGTTTCATTATCAACAACGCAGGTCAGGTTGGCGTCGGTACGACGTCACCAGGCGCACTCTTTGCTATCGGTAGTGCAAACTCACTTGCGCGACAAAACCTCTTCTTGGTGGCTTCGTCGACAACTGGAGTTGCAACCTCTTCGGCTTTTGTGGTCGATTGGACTGGTAACGTCGGTATTGGTACGACGACTCCCGGAGCCAAGTTTGCGCTCGTTGACGACGGAGCCTTCCCAAGTACGAGAAACGTATTTACCATCTCGACATCGACTAACGGAGCAATCCCTCGTGGGTCAGCAAGCTACATCCTCAGAGTGAACGCAAACGGTGCGCTTTTCTCGGATACTGTTGCCGCCGTGGGTGCCGACTATGCCGAGTACTTCCGTACCAATAGCGTCAACCTTCTTCCTGGCGAAGTGGTCTGTGTGGATGTGCTTAGCAACAATGCAGTGAAGCGCTGTGAACGCGGAGCTGACAATAACGTGATGGGTATCGTGTCAACGCACCCGTCTATAACTGGTAATAATACAGCGGCGGTAGCGGCAGACCCTTCGCACTACGCTGTGATTGGTATGCTCGGACAAGTTGACGCTTTTGTGTCGGCTGAGAACGGGCCGATTAACATCGGCGATTCGCTCACGTCAGCTTCTTCAACTCCAGGTGTGGCAATGCGTGCAGATGGTGGTGACTCGACGGTCGGCGTTGCTCTTGAGTCACTCTCATCAGGAACTGGCAAGATTAAGGTCTTGATCTCGCGCCGTAACAAGTCGCTCGCCGTTGAGCAAATCGAATCGCTCGTGACAGAACGTGTTGCCGGAATGAAGATCGAGGATTCTGTTAATCAGATGGTTCAGCAGTCGGTAAGCGCGATGACCATGTTGCCGCAGCTTACTGTCTCAGGAAATGTGTTTGGCCATTCTTTCTCGACGACGCTTTCACCTTCGACAAGCTTCACGCTTGGGACAACAACAGTCACCGCGGAGATGCCGTCAGCAGTACTCACTCTTGGTGGCGATGTCGACCTCTACAAGCTTGCGACCTACAACCTCTCAGGTATCCAAGCGCTTGCGGATCGCATTGCGCAGGAAGACATACGCATCACTTCTCTCGAGACCCGCGTTGCAGCACTTGAGAATGGTTCAATCACCACCGCAAGCGGTTCGCCAATTTCGATCTCGACGTCTTCCTTAGCAAGCGCCTTTAATGCGGTTGGTGCCTACATCAGCCAAGGTTTCGCACAATTCGGTACCCTCGTGTCTGATCAGTTTGTAGCTGCAACTAACTCAGCCGGCACGAGTTCTGCAGGTTCGGTCACGATCCTTGCTGGTAACACTGTTGCACAAGTGAACAATGCATACATGAAGCCAACGACGAAGGTCCTTGTCACATTCAATTCGTCGGTTGATGGCAGTTGGTGGGTAGGGGAGAAGGTTGATGGATCCTTCAGCGTCCACTTCAAAGAGGCGCAAGTAGGGGATGCAACCTTTGACTACTTCCTTATCCAGTCTGACGGGCAAGCAACTACTACGACAGCCACCAGCACCGATATGGGTCCAAGCGTCGACCAAATCACGCCAACGATTACGACGGTGATCGTGCCACCAGAATTTTCAACCTTGACTCCTCCGGCCGCTACCTCGACGCCTCCCGCAGCAACTGATTCAACCGCTCCCGTTGTTAGTCTCGTTGGACAAGCAGAGCTAGAGATAACCGTCGGTTCAAGCTTTATCGATGATGGAGCAACTGCCACTGACGATGTTGATGGTGATTTGACGTCGACGATTATTACAACCGGCTCTGTCGATACCAGCACCGTCGGTACGTATATCGTGACCTATAGTGCCACCGATGCCGCGGGTAACCTCGGTTCGACAACGCGAAGCATAAACGTCACTGCTTCTCCTGAGGCAACGATGGCACAATAAGCCTGGTGGTATACTTCTGAGGAAGCAGTATTACTTTAACTTCAATTCAACATGGCAATTCGCGTCGCTATTAATGGGTTTGGGAGAATTGGGCGAGCATTTACTCGCCTTTCGCATGAGCGGGGAATCGAAGTAGTCGCGGTTAATGACCTCGGCTCCCTCGAAAATCTGGCGTATTTACTGAAGCATGACACGGTGTACGGTAAAGCCCCATTTCAAGTAGAAGTGAAAGACGGAGTTCTTTTGATCGGTGGTAGGGAAGTGAAGTTCCTTTCTGAGAAGGATCCGGCCATGCTTCCCTGGAAGGATCTCAATATAGATGTCGTGATCGAATCAACGGGCTTTTTTACTGACTATGAGAAGGCTCAGGCGCACATCACGGCTGGCGCACGTCGCGTGATTATTACTGCGCCTGTAAAGGGTGATTCGCCACTTGGCGCGACGGTTCTTATGGGAGTAAACGAAGATAAACTTGCGACCTGCGCAATTACCTCCAACGCGTCATGCACGACTAACTCCGCAAGCCCCGTGATTACGATTCTTGACGAGGCGATCGGAATCGAAAAAGCGGTGCTCTCTACCACGCACGCGTATACGGCCAGCCAGTCAATTGTCGACGGACCCTCTAAGAAGGATATGAAAGAAGGAAGAGCGGCTGCGCAAAATATTGTACCTACTTCAACAGGAGCAGCGATTGCTGTTGCGCAAGCGCACCCGTCACTCATGGGTAAGTTCGATGGGATATCACTCCGGGTTCCCGTATCTGCGGGGTCCATTGCGGACATAACGTTTATCGCGAAACGTCCGACAACAGTTGAGGAGGTCAATTCCATTCTTCGTGACGCAGCAGGGCAGTCGAAATGGGAGGGTATTTTTCAGACTACTGACGAAGAGCTTGTTTCAAGTGACATAGTGGGGGAGCCAGTCGCTTCGATCGCTGACCTCGGAATGACGAGAGTTGTTGACGGAACCTTAGTTAAGGTGCTTGCGTGGTACGACAACGAAATGGGCTACACCGAAAGCCTGGTACGCCATTGTCTCAAGGCAGCGCAGTCATAATATATGAAAGTATATTTCGCGGCCGATCATGCTGGGTTTCTCCTCAAAAATGCGCTCATGGAGCACGTACGGACGCTCGGCTACGACGTCGAAGACAGCGGAGCATTCGCTCTTGACCCCGACGATGACTACCCTGATTTTGTTACGCCCTTGGCAAAACGAGTTTCTGAAGATCCTGAGGCGCGTGGTGTGATCATTGGTGGTAGCGGCCAGGGTGAGGCCATGGCGGCAAATCGGATCGTCGGCGTGCGGGCTGCGGTTTTTTACGGCCCGATGCAGGTGACAGCAGCGCTTGATATCGAAGGAGGACACTCAGAAGACGGATATGACGCCATCCGACTTCCCCGCCGTCATAATGATGCAAACGTCCTTTCGCTCGGCGCGCGTTTTATGTCCGGAGATCATGCCGACGAGGCGGTCCGTATTTTCCTTGAGACGCCCTTCTCTGATGCTCCGCGACACGCGCGCCGTTTGGCCAAATTCTAATGAGTCTCGTGACGCCGGCAGTTTTACCATCTTCAAGACAGGATCTTGAAGAGAAGCTTGTCCTGTTCGAGACCTTCCCAGGTATCGCTCGCGTGCAGATCGACGTGGTTGATGGACTCTTTGTTTCACCTGGTTCGTGGCCATACACAAACGACGTCGACGCTAAAGACCCTCAGTTAGCGGGTCTCCTTGAGCCACATCGCATTGCCTATGAGGTCGATCTTATGTGCTTTAACCCAGTTCGCGCTGCTGAACCGTGGATCTCTGCTGGAGCAACGAGGCTCACCTTCCACGAAGGCAGCGCAACGGATCTTCATACGCTCATAGAAGAGGCGCAAGATCACTATGGTCATATCGTCTCCATTGGGCTCGCGATTCACGTCGACACCGACCTCGAGCGCATCAGTGAGAGTATCGAACACCTCGATTACATACAATGCATGGGCATTGCTCGTATTGGGCGCCAGGGCGAGCCGCTCGATCCGGCAGTCATACCAAAAATCCGGATGTGCAAACTTCGATACCCAGCACTTCCGGTTCAAGTTGACGGCGGTGTGACCTTTGAAAACGCGAAAGAGCTTTTACGTGCGGGCGCATCAAGCCTCATTGCTGGTTCGGCGCTTTTGAAAGCTGCTGATCCACGAGCAGCCTTCGAATCGTTTGAAACGCTTAGAAGCCCCTACGGAGTCTAGTGATATACTGGAGGGATGGCGCTTACAGATTCTGACATTTCTCAGTTAGAAAATACGGCGGAAGAGATTCGCGAAACTATAATTTCAATGCTGGTAGCCGCTGGTAGCGGTCACACCGCCGGTCCCTTAGGTATGGCCGATATTTTTACTGCGTTTTACTTTCATATTTTGAAGCACGACCCGCTGCATCCAGACGATGCTGATCGAGATCGGCTCATACTCTCAAACGGCCATATCGTACCCGTTCGTTACGCGGCCATGGCGCATGCGGGGTATTTTGACGTTCTTGAGTGTGCGACGCTGCGGCAGTTTGGTTCGAGGCTCCAGGGCCATCCTGAGCGACTTCGGCTTCCGGGTCTTGAAACCACCTCGGGACCATTAGGAGAAGGTCTCTCACAGGCTTCGGGTATGGCATATGCCTTTCGTATGGACGAGAAGAAGAATCGCGTTTATTGCCTCATGAGCGATGGCGAACAGGATGAGGGCAACATCTGGGAAGCGGTGATGTTTGCGGGCAAATATAGACTCTCAAACCTCACGGCCGTGATGGATCGCAACAACATCCAGATCGACGGTATGACTGAAGACGTGATGTCGCTCGAACCGATCGCAGATAAATATCGCGCTTTTAATTGGCACGTGATCGAAGTCGACGGGCATAATGTGCGACAGTTTATCGAAGCAATTGATGAGGCTAAAGCAGTTGTCGAGAAACCGACGATCATTATTGCGCACACCATTCCAGGTAAGGGCGTACCTGAGATCGAAGGCGATTATCGCTGGCACGGTAAACCGCCGACGAAAGAGGAAGCACAACGCTTCTTGAAAGAGATTCGCACCATGAACGGCAAGGTCACACAAGAATATGCTTAACAAAGAGGCGTACCTGTCTGCAAAAATTTTTGCAGACGATATCGAACAGAAAGCGACTCGAGACGGGTTCGGTACCGGCGTGGTTGAAGCAGGCACCACTGACGCGCGTGTCGTGGTCCTTTCGGCAGACCTTAAGGAGTCGACGCGCGCTGAAGTGTTTGAAAAGGCGTTCCCTGACCGTTTCGTTGAAATGGGGGTTGCCGAGCAGAATATGGCAACGGTTGCAGCTGGTATGGCACTCGCGAACAAAATTCCGTTTATCACGAGCTATGCGGCCTTTAATCCAGGTCGTAACTACGAGCAGATTCGTACCACGATCGCGCTCAATCATGCTGCTGTGAAGATTTGCGGAATGCATGCAGGTGTCTCCGTTGGCCCTGACGGTGCTACACACCAAATGCTCGAGGACATTGGTTTGATGCGTATGCTCCCCGGCATGACGGTGATCGTCCCGGGTGACGCGACTGAAGCGCATAAGGCAGTGATAGCGGCGGCAAAAACAGATGGGCCTGTCTATATACGCTTTGGCCGTTCAGCAACACCCGTTTTTACCACACCCGAAACCCCGTTTACTATAGGTAAAGCGCTCAGACTCTTTGATCCGATTAATCCTGAGGTGGCACTGCTTTCGACAGGAGCACTGAGCTATAACGCGCTCCTTGCTGCACAAATGCTTCACGAGCAAGGCGTCGGAGCGATTGTACTCCATATACCAACCGTGAAGCCACTAGACACAGAGGCAGTGCTCGAGGTGGCGAAGCAAGTGCCCGCGGTAGTCACTATTGAAGAGCATCAGGCGCATGGCGGGTTTGGCAGCGCGATTGCAGAGTGTCTCGCTCAGTCTCACCCGCTCCCCATGCGGATTTTGGGTGTGCAAGACCAGTTTGGACAATCTGGTACGCCCGAGGAACTGTTAAGGCATTACGAACTCGACTCTGAGTCAATCGTCAAGGCAGCGAAATCACTCTTGGCGCTATGATGCTGACGCGCCGACTCAATACCTATTTTTCAATACTCATCATTACTATTATTGGTGCGCTTGCCGCCGTCACTATCATGCGCGTTGCAGATTCGAACACGGTTACCTATGTGATGATTGATGCTGACACAGCAGCAGCACTTCACTACTAGAACGTTTCTACGCGATAACTCTCTGGCGCCGTCGCAAGATATTCTTCGAGTTTACTTCGAGTAAGGAGGCCTTTTTGAGCGCCAATCTCTTGCACGACTGACATTGAGTTTATCGGGCCCCATGCGAGTGCCTCTTCAAGTGAAAGGCCGAGAGCAAGTGCAACCACTACCGTTGAGGTGGTGGCGTCACCGGCACCGGTGCGCTCTACCGGGGGTTGTATGTCTGGATACATCGGCACCTTCAAGTATGTCGTACCGTCAAAAGTGTATGCGCCATGTGGTCCGTCAGTAATCAAGACGATGCTTGGGCCAAGCGCTCTCACTTTCTCGAGCAGTGACTTCACGTCGTGCTCTACGATACCCAAAATGCGCTGCGCCTCCTCTTTATTGCATGCAAAGATCTCAGTTTGTTTGTACAGAGCAGCAAGTTTCTCAATACCAAGTTTCATTTGGAACGTCCCTGGTTGAAACGCAAGCTTTGTTTCAGGGTGTGCCTTGAGCCACTCGGTGAGTTCCTGATGGAAGGCTTCAGCGCCTTCACCGATTGAAGAAAGATAGATCCATTTTGGCGCGATAAAATCAGCGGGGAGGGCATACGGATATTCCTGATGGCGAATGAGGATCGTGCGCTCTGCTTCAAAACACAAAACGAAGTGGTGGTTGGTAGGAACTCCTTCGTTTACCCGGACATAGGTTGCGTCGACGTTTTCAGTAGCAAAGCTTGCGAGTGTGTCGTCTCCAAACTTGTCTTTGCCAATATTTGAGACGAAGCCGGCAGACAGGCCAAGCCGAGCCGCAGAGACGGCCGCGTTCGCCGCGTTCCCAACTCCCGCAACCAGAATCGACGACTCGTACGGGATCTTGTCGCCCCACTTCATCGAGATCGTACAGTTCTCGTCGTTAATATCACAATTAACACGCGCTTCCTTTAGTTGAATAAATTCGTCGACCGCAGTGTCCCCAATCGCAATGAAATCCATATGACCACCAGTCTACCATGCAGCACACACGCGATGGTATGTGCACTTGCTCGAGGCATTGCAGCCACTCGTGCAAAAATACACATGGCTCGCGTGGTACCATTTGTTCATGACCGATCTTATTTCGATTGCGCGCTCATTTTTTGTGCCAGGCAAAGGAATCCTGGCTGCCGATGAGAGCGTGCATAGCGCAACTGCGCGACTCGCGAGTTACGGCATTGAGGCGGGTGAGGAAATGCGGCGACAATATCGCGATCTCTTTTTAAGTGCGCCAGGAGCTGAAGACTATCTCTCAGGAGTCATTCTTTTTTCAGAAACGCTTGAACAAAAAGGAAACGACAAAAAGCTTTTTTCCGATTCGCTCGCTGAGCGAGGTATTTTCCCAGGTATTAAGGTCGACCTTGGTACTGAGCCCATCAGTACGAGTCCGCAAGAGCTCATCACTCAGGGGCTGCTTGACCTCCCTGAACGATTAATAGAGTACAAGAAGCAGGGCGCAGTCTTTACGAAGTGGAGAGCGGTAATACGTATAGACGGAGATGAACTGCCTACTGCTTCTGCAATTCACGAAAATGCTAAACGTCTCGCGAGCTATGCTAAAGACGTGCAGATGGCAGGTCTCGTGCCTATTCTTGAGCCGGAGGTGCTTCATGAAGGTAAACATAGTCGTCAGAAGGCAAAGGAAGTCCTCGTTGAAACGCTGGGCACACTCTTTTCAGTACTCGAAGAGAATGCGGTTGATTGTAGCGGAGTAATCCTTAAGACCTCGATGGCGATCTCGGGTGATAAAAACCAAAAGAAAGACCTCTCTCCCGAAGTGGCCGAAGACACGATCGCAGCACTTATGGAGTGTGTACCGCGCCAGGTCCCCGGTATTGTTTTTCTCTCCGGAGGGCAGTCAACGGACGAGGCGACGGTGAATCTTGCCGCTATTGTGGCCAAGGCACGGGAGCTTCAGGCCCCGTGGCCGCTTACGTTCTCTTACGCCCGCGCACTTCAAGACGAGGCTCTCTCAGTCTGGCAGGGTAAAGAGGAGAATAAAGACGCAGCCCGGAAAGTCTTTATCGATCGCCTTAAGAAAGTGAGCGCAGCGGTGCGTTAATTGCATTTCTCGTCCGTTTCTCGTATAGTAGGGCAACTATGATTACGCTTGAGGTTACAAAGAGAGAGGCAGGAATGGCGGTGCCAGCGCTACGTCGTTCTGGGAAGGTCCCAGCGGTTGTCTATGGTGCCCATCACGAATCAACACCCATTACGGTTGATGCGGTCGCCTTTAAGAAGGCGCTTCGGGAGGCCGGCGAGGCGACAATCGTTTCTTTGTCTGGACTTGGAGCGGCGGTCCCTACGCTTATCCACCAGGTGGATCTCGACCCGCTCACGAGCCTTCCTCGCCATGTCGATTTCTATGCTGTTACTAAGGGCGAGAAGGTGCAGGTTAACATTCCGCTCGAGTTTGTAGGCGTCTCTGCGGCTGTTGAGGGTGGAGCTAATCTCGTGAAGGTTCTCCACGAAGTCGAAGTTGAAGCTGACCCAATGAACCTTCCTCAACACATCGAGGTAGATATTTCAGTTCTTAAAGCTGCAGGCGACAAGATTACCGCAGAATCTCTCAAACTTCCTGCTGGCGTAACGCTCGTTACTCCTGGCGAAGAAGCTATTGCTCTTGCTCAGGAAGTGGTTGAAGAGAAAGAGGAAGCAGCACCGGCAGACCTTTCATCGATTGAAGTCGAGAAGAAGGGTAAGGAAGATGCGGCAGACGAAGTCCCGGCAACTGAGGAGTCAAAGTAAGACCCAAGCAATAGCAAAATCCCACGACTCCTCCGGAGTCGTGGGATTTTGCTATACTAGAGCGATGTTCCGCAAGGTTTTCATTGTCATATGTGGTCTCATGTTCGTCTCGGCAAGCGCACTCGCGTTTACTCATACTCCTACTCACGCTCAAGACCTTACCCAAGAAGAGCGCGCGGCGCTCCAAGCGCAGTACGACGAACTCCAAAAGGAGATCGCTGTCCAGCAACAGATTATTAAAGAGACCCAGGCAAAAAAGGGTAGTCTGCAGGGCGATGTAACCCTCCTGAACGCCAAAATTAAAGCAGCACAAGCGCAGATCGACGCGAAGAACATTTCGATTAAGCAGCTGTCCTCTCAGATTGCGAATAAGAACGTGGTAATCAAGCAACTCTCGACGCGTATCGAACGTGGACAAGAGTCTTTAGCATCAATTATGCGCCAGACGCAGATGCTAGACGACTATTCGGTAGTGACCGTCGCTCTAAGTGCACAAGACATCTCAGGCTTCTTTAGCGATCTCGACGCATTTACGTCGATCAAGACGCAGCTCGCTGAGCTATTTAGCGATATTCGACAAGCAAAGGCACAGACTGAAACAGAGAAGGCAGACCTCGCAGCTAAGCAGAACGCAACCACGGATGCGAAAGCCGCGGTGCAAACTGAGCAACAGCGCATTTCAAGTGATAAAACACAGAAACAGCAGCTTCTCGCTATTACAACTAATCAAGAGACAGAGTATAAAAAAGTCCTCGCTGACCGCCAGGCAAAAGCCGCGGCGATTCGCGCTGCGCTTTTCCCGCTGCGTGACGCAGCAGCGATTTCGTTTGGTACAGCGCTCGGATATGCCCAACAAGCGAAAGTGACTACCGGCGTTGACCCGGCTCTCGTGCTCGCCATTCTTACTCAGGAATCAAATCTTGGTGCAAATGTGGGGCAATGTTATCTCACTAATGACCAGACAGGTGCTGGTATAGGTAAAAACTCAGGCACACCGTTCGCTAAAGTGATGGCCCCCGTGCGTGATGTGCCCGTCTTTTTGCAACTCTCCACGCAGCTTGGCTTCGACCCACATCACCAGGTAGTGTCGTGTCCCATAGCTGGGGTTGTTGGATGGGGAGGAGCGATGGGACCGGCACAGTTCATACCATCGACGTGGGCGCTCTATGCTCCTCAGGTGGCTGCCGCAAATGGTAAAGGAGTGGCGAACCCGTGGGATGCTAAGGACGCGATTACGGCTATGTCGGTTTATTTAGGGGGCCTTGGCGCAGGCGGTGGCTACTCAGCGCAGCGCACTGCTGCAGCCAAGTACTACGCTGGTGGGGCTTGGGCGACAGCAGGGCAGGGATACGCGAACCAAGTAATGGCCAAGGTCTCATCGATCCAGAACAACATCGACTTCCTTGCGAACACATAAGGTTGTCCACCGTAGTCTCAACCGTTCGTTTTTATGTCGTATATACTGAAACAAATGAGTAGAACAGAATTTGTATTGATGGCGCTCCTTGTAAGCGGATTGACCTCGCTTTTTCCACATGTCGCTGGCGCGCAGTCCGCATCTCAAACGTCATGCGGTTGGGTACTGACGTCACCTAGATCGCCACCGTTCTGCGATGCCGTTGCGGTTGAAATACCTGATTGTTCACTCGCAGAAGTAGGCACTAGTGCTGGAACGGCGAATGGGCATTTTTATCCAAGCGACCCCTGCAATGGCACCTATCAGTGTAGATGTACGACAACTACGGTAAATTGCTCGGCAGCGCCTGTTGCTTCTGGAGGCAACACAACAGTGACGTGGTCTTCTACCAATGCGTATAACAACTCTTGTAGCATTAATTTCTATGGGAGCGGTCTTCCAAGCTCTGGGACGACCGCCAGTATTGGGCCAGTGACCTCATCGATAGATCGATCGGTGACGTGTAATGGTCCTGGCGGCAATCCGACCTGTCCCCTTACTATTACCCCTACAGCGCCCGCTGCAACAGGATCAATTACAACTCCAAACTCGTGCACAATCCTCGCAAATCAGAGTTCTTGTCTTATGAATGTGGTCTGGTCCACATCTAATACTACCGGGACGGTTACCATTAAGCGTCCGTACGCTGGAAACAGTGTCTTCGCGTCTGGGGCAAGCGGTAACTCGCCCGCAGCATGGTCGCCTCCTGGGACGTACAATCTAGATTTGTATGACGGCAGTGCGTATTTAAATACAGGAGTTTTCACAGCCAGCTGTACCTCTGGTACCAGCTGGAACGGGAGTATTTGTGCGGCGCCGGCTTCTGGTTCAATAACGCCAAACTCCTGCACTATCGCGGCGAATGCAAACTCTTGCACCATGAGTGTCGCATGGACTTCATCTAATACAAGTGGAACAGTGACTGTACAGCGCGCTTATGCTGGGAATAGTGTTTTTGCTACAGGTATCAGTGGAAACAATGCTGCCACATGGTCTCCTCCCGGAACGTATCATATGGATTTGTATGACGGCAGTACGAAGTTAGGGAGTGGGGCAGATTTCGTTGTGAGTTGTACCTCTGGTACCAGCTGGAACGGGAGTATTTGTGTGGGGCCTTCTGTGAACGTTTATTTTAATTAAATACTGTTGTAAATAGTTATCCCCAGGATGGGCTTTCTAGGCTATTGACGTAACTAGCTAATTACGTTAGAGCTTAGGATAGGAGTGGGTAAAGGGCGGTGTGACTGAAAAGTCAAGCATTTACTCACTATTTTAGCTTTTCAATAGCTCATTGACAGGAAAGGAAGCAAAAATGACCAAATTTTTGGTTGGAATCCTCTGCCTGCTTTGGGCGGTTTCCGCCCGAAGCAACGTTGTCGAGTTCCATAACACGGTGCTTGATCACTACTTCGTCACTGCAAACGCGAGCGAACAAGCTGCGATTGACGCAGGTAGCGCCGGGCCAGGCTGGGAGCGTACGGGAGGAGCATTTCTCTCAGGCGGTCCGACTCAAGTCTGTCGCTTCTATGGATCACCGAACATCGGTCCGAACAGCCACTTTTACACGGCTGACCCGGCTGAGTGCGGCAGTCTGAAGCAGATCGAGAAGAATACCCCGAGCCCACCGCTTCAGCGCTGGAACTTCGAGAGTCTCGAGTTCACCACGACACCGGCCGTTAATCGTTCGTGTGCATCGGGGTTTGTCCCGGTCTATCGCGCTTACAACAACGGCTTTGCGCGTGGCATCGACAGCAATCATCGGATCACGTCTTCAAAGGCGGCGATTGCGGAACTTGTCGCGAAAGGTTGGATCGACGAAGGGATAGTGATGTGTGCACCGAGCGACGTCCTCAGCTACACAGACAAAGTGTATGTGACCCATGTCGGCGGCTACCCATACTCCGTGACGAAATCGGGAGTGACGAAGGTCAAGAATATGACCGAGTTCACATTCGGTTTCTATCCGCTCTACAACTGCTCTCTTTACGAGACGCCGATCGATCGCGGGATCATCCCCGTGTCTTGTTACGCTGCGGTTGACTACGGTTTGCGGATCTTCTACATCGACCCAATTACCAACGAGTTGTATCGATACAGTGGTGATTACGTATTCGATGCGTCAAAGTGGCACAGTGCGTCGTGGGGTTCGTGGAACAATGTTCCCTATCTCAGTCAGGATATTGGCCCAGCGGGAAGTTACGCAGAAGTGGTTGATGGGATTTACTACTTCCCAAACCACGAAGGATGGACACTGAAGTTTTCCGACCGTTCGTTTACTACCAGCACCGTTTTAGCGACAGACGTGGTTGGAGGTGAGCCTTTCCGTGTCATTATTGGATATAGCAACCCGTAGTTTGGGCTCTGCTTGTTCCAGGCACTTACTCCCTGTGGGTAAGTGCCCTTGTTTTTAAGTACCGGTCTATAATGAAGAGTATGAAAGCGCTCCTGGGTGGACTTGGTGTCAGTTTATTTTTTCTATCTTTTTTCTATAGCTCTAATCATGTGAATGCAGCTAATCCGGTAACGCGCGGAGGTAGTACTACCATAAATTGGAGTGTTAGTGGCGCGACAAGTTGTACCGGATCGGCTGGGACATATCCTGCCACTTCAGACGGAATTCGCACGTTTTGGAACTCTTCTCATCCGAGTTCTGGCGCACAAGCATTTTCTGGTGTAACGGGAAATGCTGCGCTGTCCTTTCCTCAGACCTATACTTTTACCTGTACCGATCCTGTCTCATCAGCTGTTGGAACGGCGACTCTGACAGTCAATGATTGTGGCAGCGGAACAACGTGGAATGGGACAGTCTGTGCATCACCCTCGGTACCCTCAGTCCCGACTGGGTTCACTGCCACTACGGGTGGTACCTGTGGTGGCAACATAACGCTCAATTGGACTGCCTCAAGTGGCGCAACGAGTTATGATGTGTCACGCGACGGAGGCGCATGGAATTCTATTGGCAACGTCACTACCTGGACCGATACAGGACTGAGTGCTGGCTCGAACCACTCTTACCAAGTGCGTGCTGTTAATGCGAATGGTTCATCCGCAGCAACTGCTTCAGCAAGTGCTAACGCCTCAGCAGCCTGTGTGTCAGCACCCTCGACGCCGACTGGACTCACTGTTACCCCTAGCACCTGTGGTAACAATTGGCTTAATCTTGGTTGGAATGCAACGGCTAATTCTACCGGGTACAAAGTCGAGCGAGACGGAAGTGGTTCTTGGATCGATGTCGGCAACGTTACCTCATGGTCAGACACGGGTCTTACTCTTGGATCTGGTCATTCATATAAAGTGCTTGCCTATAACGCCTCAGGTTCGTCTGCTGCTACTGGCTCAGTAAGTAATACTGTAGCAAATGCTTGTGTGGCAGCACCGGCGACACCAGCTGGGTTTACTGTTACGCCAAGTTCTTGTGGAAATAATTGGCTCAATCTTGGATGGTCAGCCTCATCAGGTGCGACAGGGTATAAGGTCGAGCGAGACGGAAGTGGTTCTTGGATCGATGTCGGCAATGTTACTGGTTGGTCAGACACCGGCCTTGTTCTTGGGTCTACGCATTCATATAAAGTTCTTGCTTATAACTCTGTCGGCTCTTCTGCTGCTACGGTTTCAAAAAGTGGCACTGTTGCCGGTACTTGCAGTGCTGCGGGTACGATAACACCAAACTCTTGTATCATCGCCTCAGGAGCAAGTTCTTGCTCGATGAATATTGCCTGGACCTCATCTGCCACGATTGGAACGGTTACCGTACAGCGAGCATACTCACCATTTGGCACTGTTGCTTCTGGGCCAAGTGGAAGCCAGTCCTTTGCCTTTACTCCTCCCGGGACATACCCTTTTAACTTATATGACGGCGCGACTTTGCTAAATACAGCAAACTTCACAGCAAGCTGCGCTGCTGGAACAAGCTGGAGTGGTGGTATTTGTACTTCATCAGGAGGGGGTTCAAGCTTCACAGCTGTCACGGGTGCCTGTGCTGCAACAGGTAACATTAATCTCAGCTGGCCAGCCCAGGGAGGTGTTACAAATTACCAACTCTCTCGTGACGGCGGTGCTTGGTTCTCAGTGGGGAATGTGACGAATTATACCGATACGGGTCTAGCCTCTGGTTCGAGCCATACCTATCGATTACAAACGGCGACAAGTCAAACCATTCTCTCAAGCGGTACGACGTGGGTAGTGCCGTCTGATTGGAATAGCTCGAGCAATTCCATAGAAACAGTTGGTGCAGGTGGCGGGACCAATTTCTCATACGGTGGCGGTGGTGGTGGTGGATACAGCAAAATTACTAATCTCACTCTTACCCCAGGAGCAAGTGTCACATACAAAATCGGCGCTGGGTCCAATGCCGTAAATGGTGGAGATACTTATTTCTGTAATTCAACCAGCAACTGCGCGAGTCTGGCAGGCACTGCCGTTAAAGTAGGTGCACAAGGTGGAAGAACGAATAGCGCTGGAACGGGCGGAGCAGGTGGAGCCGCTATAAGCGGTGTCGGTACAACCAAATTCTCTGGCGGGGCCGGGAATTCCGGATCTCAATCGGGGTGTTGTGCTATAGCGGGTGGCGGTGGCGGTGGCGCAGCGGGTCCCTCAGGAACCGGTGGTAGTGGTGGTGCCGGTTATGTAGATAGTGATACGAATGATGTGTGGTCTGGTGGCGGTGGCGGTTACAATGGCGGTTCTGCAGGGCAGGGAGGATCAGGTGTGGCCGTCGGCGTGAATCCAGCTGGGGGTAGTCCGAACGGTTCAGGGGGTAGTTGGTGGAATTCTGGCACCAGTGGCGGTGGAGCAGGCGGAGGATGGTCGCTTAGTGGCGGACAGGGCAGTGTAGGGATTACTCGCGGTAGCGGCGGTGGCGGAAATGCTAACCAAGCCGGAGGTTCTGGTCTAATCTTGATTAACTATGGTGGCGGTATCGATCCGACCCAGCCTACTGCTACGGCATCAAACTCGTGTGTCGTTACTCCAGGAGCAACATTATCTGCCGATAGCACAGAGCTCTATAGTCCGACTACCTCAACGACGCTTCGTTGGACTTGCAGCAATGCTGGATCCTACAGCGGTACAAGTCCAATTGGTACAGGAACGTGGAGCGGCGGTACGCCTTCAGTGTCTACTGGTAATCTTCCCGTAGATACGTCCCAACCATATACGCTAACCTGTTATAGCGGCCCCTTAGTTTCAGGAGTACCCTCGGGCACGGCTTCGCTAGTGCAATCAGTCACCGTCAATGTGCATTCAGCAAGCGTCACTCTTAATGCTAATCCAGCCCGTGTGAAGTCCGGGGGGCAGTCGGTGATTTCCTGGACTCTAAATGGTGTTAGTAGCTGTACGGTAAAGAAGAACGGAGTTAGTTGGGCTCCGGCCGGAGCCAATTTTTCGATAACGAGTTCATACACCCAAACAAACATAACTCAACAGACTACGTACGTCTTCTCGTGCAACAACTTGGGTGGGCAGTCGATACCCGACAAACCAGTCACGGTCAATATCATTCCTGTCTTTGAAGTTTTCTAGGGGGTGCCTGTACTCCGAAGCGGAAATTGAGTTTCGCGTAGGGGCATGGTAGGATACGGCAAATGAAAAAGGATATTCACCCAGACACCTATCGAGACGTGATCTTCGCAGATCTCGCCTCTGGAGAGAAGTTTCTCATTGGTTCAACGGTCCGTACGACTGAGACCGACACATGGACTGACGGTAAAGAGTACCCAAAGCTCACCGTCGAAATTTCGTCGAAGTCGCACCCGTTTTACACAGGCGAAGACCGTACGCTTGATAAGGCGGGTCGTGTGGAGCGCTTCAAGCAGCGCGCCGCGAAAAAGGCGAGTTAAGGGTTTTTTGACCGGTGCCGTATGGTGCGCCTCTTCGCGAGGCGCACCATACGGCACCGGTCATTTCGCGTATACTATAAAAACGTATGGAGTATTCTCCTGATTTTAAAAAGAATTTTGCAACCGCGTACCTCGCGGAGGAGTACGAACGTCTCGATAAAGAGGCTGCTGAGACGGTTGAAGCGGCCGGAGGCGACGACTCGCTTAAACAAATGGCTGCAGAGGAGGTCGCTTTGAAACATGCGCGACAGCATGAAATCCTAGGAGAGATTGAACAGATTTTGAAAAAAGAAGAAGAGGAAGTAGTACGACCGAGCTCGGTCGTACTTGAGCTACGCGCGGGGGCTGGTGGGGACGAAGCCTCGCTCTTTGCTCAGGAGCTGCGGGAAATGTATTTGAAATATGCAGAGCATAGGGGCTGGAAGACGCGCATAATCGACGATCTTACCATCGAAGTCATCGGCAAGGAGGCCTATAGCGCACTGCGCTATGAGACCGGTGTCCATCGAGTGCAGCGAGTCCCGATCACCGAAAAGTCAGGTAGGGTTCACACCTCAACAGCGTCTATCGCAGTACTTCCCATTAGACCGAGCTCTAAGGTTGAGATCAATCCCTCAGACATCGAGATGGAATTCTCTAAGAGCGGTGGGGCAGGCGGGCAAAACGTGAACAAGGTTGAGACTGCGGTCCGGCTTATCCATAAGCCAACGGGGATCGACGTGCGCTCCTCGAGTGAGCGCAATCAGCTTGGGAACCGCGAGAAGGCGATGCAGATCCTTATCGCAAAGATCGACCTCATGCGGGAAGAAGAAGAAGCCAAAAAGCACGCCGCTACCCGCAAGGCACAGATAGGCACCGGTGACCGCTCTGAGAAGATCCGCACCTATAACTACCTCCAGGACAGGCTTACTGACCACCGGCTCAAAGAATCGTGGCATAACCTGCCGAAAATCCTTGCCGGGAGTCTCGACGACGTTGTTGCCGCGCTCCTTGCACAAGAGGCACTAATCGGGTAAAGTACTCTCACAATGGCAACCGCAGAGAACACCGCCGACGTAAAGCGCCTCTTTGATACAGGGGCGCATTTCGCGCAGGTTAAGAGTCGCCGCCACCCTTCGATGAAGCCCTACCTTGTAGGCGCAAAGGGTCGTCAAGAGATTTTCGACCTTGTGAAGACCGAGGCGCAACTTGAAGCTGCTAAGACGGTACTTGGAGCACTCGCTAAGGAAGGGAAAACCATTCTTTTTGTGGGGGGTAAGGTGGAGATTGCCGCACTCGTAAAGGCAGCGGCTCTCTCAATTGGCGCGCCGTACGTCGCTACGCGCTGGCTCGGGGGGACGATCTCAAACTGGCAGGAGATCAAGAAGCGCGTTGACCGCCTTGCTGAGCTTACTGCACCGGATGCAGCTATCACGCTCGCCAAGCAGCACACCAAGCTCGAGCTCGTGATGATCGATCGCGAGAAGAAGCGCCTTATGGAGCGTCTCGACGGAATCACGACGTTGACTAAAAAGCCAGACGCGCTTCTCATCGTTGACACCAAGCACGAGAAGCACGCAGTCAAAGAGGCGAAGGACGCAGGCATTCCGATCATCTCGATCATGAGCTCAGACTGCGATCTCGCTGAAGCGACATATCCGATTGTTGCTAACGATAGTTCTCGTGAGACAGTGAAGCTCGTGCTCGGCGAGCTCACCGATAGCTTTAAAAACGGTCAGACAGCATAAGTAAGGCGGCTCGCCTCTTGTGCTATTATTTTGCTTACTACTATGGACATTACAACCGATAGCATTAAACAGTTGCGTGAGATGACCGGTGGGGTCTCTGTCATGCAGTGTAAGAAAGCGCTCGAAGAGGCTGGCGGGGACCTCCAAAAGGCAGTAGTTATTTTGAAGAAACACTCTGCCGCTTCAGCCGAGAAGAAGGCAGACCGTTCGCTTGCCGCTGGCGCCATTGGGAGTTATACCCACGAGGGCTCGATAGGCGCGATGGTGCTCCTTTCTTGCGAGACGGACTTCGTAGCGAAAAATCCTGAGTTCGTTGCTCTTGCGCGTGAGATTGCGATGCAGGTTGCTGCCACGAATCCGAGCTACACCTCAAGCGATGAAGTGCCGGACGAGGCTAAAACGAGCGCAATTGCCGTGTTTGAGAAAGAGGTTGCCGACAAGCCAAAAGAAATGCAAGAGAAGATTATGGAAGGGAAGCTCCAGAGTTACTTCCGCGATCAGGTATTACTTGATCAGGCATTTATCAAAGACGAGACTAAGACAATCAAAGACCTCTTAAACGAAGCAACGCAAAAGTTTGGTGAGCGTGTCCTCGTGACTCGCTTCACGCGACTCTCAGCTCGCTAATTGGCAATGGGATCGCTGGTCTTTATCATCGTCTCTCTTATACTTCTTGGCAGTTTCTATGTGCTCACGTGGTATGAGACCACACGAGGAGTACGCCTTCTCGCGCCCTATCGTTCACAGTTTGACGAGATTGTTGATCGCATGATTTTCATCTGGAAACATGTCGATCTCGCAGCGTTTCTTCGAGAAGAAGTGGAGCATCTCTTGCGTACACTCCTCCACCGTGCGGTGCACGTGTCGCTCAAGCTAGTGCGCATGCTCGAAAGGCAGCTGACTCGCTTGATCCGCTACTTTCGCATGCGGCAAGCGAGTCTTGAGGCGCCGGGAGAGAACGCGCGCGAGTTCGTGAAGACCCTCTCAGACTTCAAAGATGGGCTCAATTCGGTGCATCCAGAGTTATCAGACAAAGAAGACTAATCGCCGAGTATCGTCGATTCTATTGCAGAGATTGTGTAAGCTCGGTAGAGTGTCAATAGACGGTTTGAAACGCATTGCCGCCTTAGCTCAGTTGGTAGAGCAACTCTTTTGTAAAGAGAAGGTCCTCAGTTCAAGTCTGAGAGGCGGCTCCAATAACGAACATAAAGGCATTTTGCACTCGATAGTACGACGAAACGTCGACTCGCGGTCGGCCCCTCGTGCTGTCGAACCACAAGTCACTCCTTGTTTCCTAATTCGCTTCGCTTTTTAACGAAACAATGTCGCTCTCCATGCTTTGTGTTTTGCGGGGAAATTTCTTTGGAAAAGGAATGGAGCGGCAGGGCGAGGGTTGGCGATTACGAAGACATCTTATGTTCGCAGCGGCGTGGTAGACTATCTGGGTGCATTCATATGAACATTCGCAACGCATTTTACTCTCTTTCTCGTATGGCGCGTTTTATCAACTATGAAAAGTGGCATGCGTGCTTTGCCCTTGTTATTTTTATGCGTTTTCCTATTTTCAGCACAGCACACTCTCGCCTCGACCACTGACGGCACTGTCTCCACCACCGACCGATGGGCCTGGTCGGAGAATGCGGGCTGGATAGACTTCGGCACTACGGCAGGGAATGTACACATGACCGATTCTGCGCTCACGGGCTATGCCTATGGCGAAAATGTCGGTTGGATCTCGCTTAATTGCTCCAACACAAGCTCCTGCGGGACCAATAGCTACGCAGTCACGAACGACGGTAGCGGTACGCTCTCCGGATTCGCTTGGGGAGAGAACACGGGCTGGGTGGACTTCGCGCCGAGTGCCGGTGGCGTGACGATAAATAGCTCAGGTGTTTTCTCCGGTTACGCGTACTCAGAGAATCTCGGTTGGATAGTCTTTGCCGTTGATCACCCAGTTACTACCGACTGGCGAGTTGCCTCTTCGCCCTCACCCTCACCAACAACCCCAGTAGTTCATCAGAGCAGACGAGGTCGTGGTGCGGTGGTTTGTAGCACTGGCTTGGTGTGGAGCTCGAGCAGTCTCAAGTGTGTACCCACGCAAGTCCCAGTCCCTATTACCCCTACTATCCCGCCCTCAACCACTTCCATACCTCCTACCGCAATACCCTCGCACTACTCGTTTCTCATCAATCATCGGATAGGCGAGACAGGCGAAGACATACGCATACTGCAAAAGTTCTTTAACATCCACGGATTTATTCTCGCGATAAGCGGTCCTGGTTCACCGGGGAACGAGACGACGACCTTCGGCGCTCTCACGAAAGCCGCGCTTATCAATTTTCAAAAAAGTAACGACATTGCACCTGCTGTGGGCTACTTCGGGCCGCTCACTCGGGGTTTTATCAACAGCCATTATTAACCTATGAAAATCACAATGAAAAACGTTCTTCCCGCCCTCCGGTTCACTTTAAGTATTCTCATCGCGACGCTGGCAGTCGCCGGAGTCGCGTACGCTGGGTCTCTCACACCACCTTCGGGTACTCCAGCTGCTACCAGCTATACACTCGAAGATATCTACCAGAAACTCACGACCAACACCAACGCAACTGAAGCGAACCACACTGTCTCCACAACATCTTCTCCTACAATAGCTACGTTCCATTCGCTTGCCGACCTGTACAACGCCGCAGTAGACGCCAAAGCGGCCCTTTCCTCTGCCGCTCCGCTCAAGACTAATCAAACCACCTGCTGGAATGTTAACGGCACGCCCATTGCCGACTGCTCGGGCATAGGCGTCGAACAAGACGGTGCACTCAAGCGAGGCATCGCCCGCACCTATACCGACAACACGAACGGTACCATCACCGATGGTGCTACCAGCCTTATGTGGAAGAAGTGTTCGGAAGGGTTGAGCGGTGCGGATTGCTCTACAGGGACTGCGACCCAGATGACCTGGTCAGACGCACTCACCTATTGCGCGGCACTCAGCTACGCTGGTCATACCACTGGCTGGCACTTACCAAACATACGGGAACTTCTCACCATGGTCGACTATGGACAAGCAGCCCCAGCAATCGATACTGCGAAGTTTCCCAATACCTACTCGGGCAGCTATTGGTCTGCTACTACTGGCCAATACCCGGGCTACAAGGACTACGCCTGGGGCGTTAACTTCGATGATGGCTTTACGCCCTACGGCATTAAGTCCGGCACGTTTCGCGTTCGTTGCGTCCGAGCATCTTAGGTCATTTGGGTATTTGGTGATTTGACTCCGAAAAATCTTGCCTTGTATAACCCGCGACTGACACTTACCCATCTATAGCACTGCGTTTGAATTGCTTCGCGAGCTGTACCTGCGCATACCAAAGTTCTGCAAGCAGTAAAAGTATTTCTTGGGCGAGACAATACTTGGCGCAAATGTCTAAGTTATCCTACTCATCCTGTAGGTCAATAACACACGCGAGTCGCCGAGAAGAATCGACATCTTGGACAATCTGATCTGGCAAAGCAAGCGGGCGAGAGAGTTAGGGATCTTGGGAGAAATAGGTTCTAGCGTGTTTTAAGAGGGACTCCTCTGTTAGTTTTCAGCATCAGATTTTTCTGAAGGAATGGATCTCGGGAAAGCGAAATAGAGTAACCAAGAATATATCTGGATACATTAAGCGCTTTTTGGTGGATACGTATGGAGAAAAATGTTCAGTTTGTAACTGGAATGAAAGAAACCCTACTACACAGCGAATACCAGTCGAAGTTGATCATATTGATGGTAATGCTGAAAATAACCGCCCTACAAATGTCAGGTTACGTTGTCCGAATTGCCATGCTCTCACTCCTTCATTTCGCAATTTAAATAAGGGTAAGGGGAGAGCTTGGAGAACACGCCGTCTTAAACCCTAATATCCGGGAAAGTCAGTACTTCGTAGAGGCGGCTCAAAGGAGGAGTTTAGCGATCACAATAATCAGTACGATGACGAGAAGCGTATGGATGAGATCGCCTCCTATATGGAGATTAAACCCGAGTAGCCATAGGATAAGGAGAACCGCGATGATGGTCCACAGCATACTGTTATGCATTTTCTTGGTTATCTAACTTTACGGCAGCCTCCGGTGTCGAGACAGTCTTGCCCATAAGGAAGAGTTTGATAATGCCAATTGCGAGCATCCAATAGACGAGCATTGCGAGCAGCGTCGTCCACTCAAAGATATGACCGGCTGACTGAGTCATTCGAAATACGTTTAAGAATGGAGCAGCGAAAATATACGTCACGCCATAAATAAAACTAGTAAACCCAGCGGCAGCGTTAGCACCGAGTAATTTAAGCACAAAGCGAAACGCTAAAAGCACTTCTAGTAAACCGAGAATATACCAAACAATCTGTGTCCCGCGATATAGCGGCTTTGTCGTCGGTGAATTATATGAGTCCATACAACTATAGTCGCATAAAGAGCTCTCTTATTACAGCTGAGCTTTGGGTGTAAGTAACATGCCTCAGCGGCGTCGTGACCTGTATATGAAATACACGCGAGGATATATTTTGTCGGTCACAGCAGCTCTGTTAGTCCTTATACCGATGGCTGTACTTGCTTCGCCGGAAACAAAAGGCATAAGTGAGAGTGTGCAGGGCCAACTCATGGCACAGGCCCACAGGTCATGCGTCACTGCTCTGGTTTTAGCGAGCCGTAATATACCGGAGACTTTAGATAAGGTAAATGCAAATATCGAGCAAATTCGAGCCATTGTGAAAATCGAACAAGCTGAGGAAGCCTTCACCACAGACGCAATAGAAAAATTGTCGTCACGTGGAAGTCTTGTGTACTTTTTCTTCGGGCAAGACCGTCATAGCCTCGACCTTCTAAAGGCACAATCAGCTCGCACCAAGCTGAACGTAGAGCAGCTTCAGACACTGATTGGCACGATGAAGAAAAGCGATAGTCGTCAAGCTCTCACTATCGCAGTACAAGCACTTGAAGATGATGACCGCGTGCTGCAGGATTTCGTGCTAACCCACGACACTAAAGACAGTTGGTTACATACTATTTTTACTTCAAAGGATTCATAACCTTACCACTAAGACTTTTTTCTGTAATACTTGGGTATATGAAACGATCTTATCTATAAGGCTTCATCTTAATCCTATTAAAATCACCTATTATGACACAGACTTTTAACAAACCTATCGTTACAGCGCTCGCAGGCCTACTGATTGCTGGAACAATATTACCCGTAACTGCATTTGCTGCAGGCCCTGCGCTAGTTAATTTAGGATCGGCCGGTGACTTCGTCATTCTGGCGAAGTCAGGAATCTCCACGACAGGTGGGACCTCTGTCACAGGAGACATAGGCGTAAGCCCTATCGCCGCAAGCGGAATAACAGGGTTTGGGCTTATCATGGATTCACAAAATGCTTTTTCAACATCAGCAGTGGTAAGCGGTAAGGTGTACGCATCGGACTATGCTACCCCAACACCCGCGAACATGAGCACTGCCATTAGTGACATGGAGACGGCGTACACCGATGCCGCAGGCAGATCAAACCCGACTGCAACCGGTTTGGGAGCAGGAAACATTGGCGCAATGACACTTTCGCCAGGTCTTTATAAGTGGAGTACCGATGTCATCATACCTACTGATGTCACCCTCTCAGGTGGTGCAAACGACGTATGGATATTCCAAATCGCAGGGAATCTCACTGTGAGTTCTAGCGTACACATTATTCTTAGTGGAGGCGCTCAGCCTTCTCACGTCTTCTGGCAGGTTGCGGGCCAAACAACGCTTGGAACAAATTCAAATTTCAGTGGAATTATTCTGGACCAGACGGCAATTGTCATGAATACTGGTGCAACTCTTCAGGGTAGGGCGCTCGCTCAGACGGCTGTGACGCTCGATAGCAATACAATATCCATTTCAGCAAATGCTGCTCCTACGCCTACTCCCGTCGCAGCTCCAGTACCAATAGTAGCTGCAACGCCGGTTGCCAATTCGTCCACTCCAAAACCTGCTGCTGCGACAACCGTATCTGTTACACCAACCAATCCTACGCCAACAGCTATTTCTCAGCCAACTGCGACACCGACTACGACAACCGTTACGACAACAACGGTTACCCCGAGTTTCCCAAACACTGGATTCGGTCCTCAAAAAACTGATGCCAGATTGGATATGCTGCTCGCTATCGCGGCTCTACTTATGACAATCGTCGGCATTGGTGGCGCCTACTCAAAGCAGGCGGTTTAATAACGCGTAGCACTGTGCCGAAGGCAGCTCTAAAACGAACTCTAGTAATAGCTGCAGTCGCTCTGACTGCAGCTATTTTCGTGTTGAGTGCAATAGAAAGTGGCAACTGGTTTGATCATGGCGTTACGGATGTGGTGTTACATACTGAAGTTACCCAACCAATTCGCTTAACAATTCCGAAGATCAATATCGATACGCACATCGAAGCAGTAGGAGTGACTGCGTCAGGAGCAATGGATGCACCGACAGGTCCTATTCACGTGGGGTGGTACAAGTTCGGGACTCGACCTGGCGATATCGGTAGTGCTGTTATTGACGGCCATTCAGGATGGAAGGACGGGATACCGGCTGTATTTGACAAACTCGCCACACTCGAAAAAGGCGACAAAGTAACGGTGGAAGACGATGCGGGAGCGCAAACTACGTTTATAGTACGCGAAATGCGGACGTATGACGCTAGCGGGGATGCATCGTTAGTATTTAATTCAAATGATGGGAAAGGTCATTTAAATCTTATTACCTGCGAAGGCTATTGGGACCCAGTGACTAAAAGCTCTTCAAAAAGGTTAGTGGTCTTTACTGACGAACAGTTGTAGTTGCTGTTGAGGTTGCAAGTGCTCCTTTGGGGAATTGTTTTTCCAGTTCCTCGAGCGTTGTGAAGCCGTAGTAGTGTTGGTCTGAGATTACAAAGGCCGGGAGTTTGTCTTTGACCTTCGTCACCGCAATGAAGGTTTTAAGCGCGCCAAGGTCAAGGTTGTAGTCAAACGAGTACACGCGCAGCGATGGATACGTATCGCGTAAATAGGAAAGCGCATATCCCGCCTTGTCGCACTCGCTACAATCGCCCGCATTACTGTAGAAATACAGGACCGTGACGGGCTTCGTCTTACAGGCAGCCGCTAGCTTTTTTGTAATCAAATAATCTCGAATTTCAAGAAGCGAATACTGCTTTTTGAGCTGCAATACTTGAGGGTTGTCACTACCTAATTGATTCTCCGTATAGGAAAGGCGATTGTCGAGGTTCGTTAGTTCGCTAGAGAGCGCTGTTGATGACGCACTTGTCTCACATGGCGCTGTTTCTAGCAGTGAGAACTGGGTCTCAAGAGAGAGGGTTTCAATCGAAAGCTGATCCTCAATAGCCGTCAGCTCCGTGATACGCGCTCTATTTAAATAACTAATGGCGTAGGTAACGGTCCCAATAAGAAGGACGGTAATACCAAGAGAGATAAGTATATTGCGGATAAAGAGTGACATAGGGGATTATCGCCAGGTGGTGGCAACTCCGCGGGCAACGTCTGAGACAGAGCGTATGAGCCAGATGGGTGCAGTCACTCCATACAGAACAATATAGATCACTGCATTTAGGGCAAGGCTTCCTGGACTACCCGAGAGTTTCTTACCCACAACCATCCAGGTGACCGTACTTGCGAGCACAAGTATGCCCATTACGACGAGTGCCGTGATAGGAAGGTAGAACCAGGAGAATGGGTGGAGCGCAAACGTATAGGATACCGGCACGGTCTGGATCAGAGAGACGGCGTGATACCCTCGGCGCACGAGCTCGACGATATTAAGTGCAAAAACGATGATACCGCCGCCAATCGCAAGGAAGCCAAGCGGAATGACGAACATCCCTAGGACGGTGTTTCGTTTGCTCCAGATCAAATCGCGGTAATCAAAAAGCATATTGCGAAGAAAACCAGTCGTCCACCGCGTGCGTTGTTTGATCAGCGTTCGATAGGTAGGAGGGCCTTTGGTGTAGACGCGAGCTCGAACGGCATTCCCAATTCGGCCACCAGCCCGTTGTATGCGCATGGCCATCTCCATATCCTCGGCGAGGTATGCATGCTTGAAGAATCCCAGTTTCGTAAATACCTCTTGGCGATAAAACGAGAACGGGCCGGGAGTGACGTAAAGTCCATTAATTGAAGCAAAGATGTGGCGCAGAATGATCGCAAAAGAGTATTCAGCAAATTGCATGCGCTGAAAAAGTGTCGAAGGCTTATCGATCGACATGGAGGCAGTGACTGCTAGTATCTCAGGCGAATCAAATGTCGCGACCATCTCACGGAGCGAATCTGGGGCGGCAAAGGAATCAGCGTCAAGAAATCCGACTAACTCGGCGTCAGGAACCTTTGAAAGCGCAAGATTCATGGCGGTAAACTTTCCGCCATTCTCTTTATGGAGTGTGGTGATCTGCGGGTGAGTCGCAAACTTCTCAATGGCTTTGGCTGTGCCGTCCGTTGAGCCGTCGTTCACGAGGACGATTCTGAGCTTCTCTTGAGGGTACTCAAGGGCCAAAAGAGAATCAACTGTACCGGCGACAGTTGATTCTTCGTTCCAGCACGGCACGATAATCGCCACTTTCGGGAAGGAGGGAACAATAGCTCGGTTTCGATAAGCCCGGGCTGGCTTAGAAAGGAAGGTAACCAGCAAAAAAGACTCGAAAAATATCGCTAGAAAGAGAAAGGGATACAAAAGCGCCTCGGCACTCATAATGGCGTTACTGTAGCATAATCTGGTATATTTTCAGCATGAAGATAGAAGGACGTCTCCACCCTCTCACGGTCGCGATTCGCGACATTGCAGAGATCTTTAGCCATATGGGATTCGGCATTGCCTATGGTCCGGAGCTTGAGGATGAAGCGCATAACTTCGACATGTTAAACGTTCCGGCTGATCACCCCGCGCGCGACATGCAAGACACTTTCTTTACTACTGAAACCCCTCGACGCGTGCCAAGAACGCACTGCACATCTGTCACTGCACGCGAACTTGAGCGTATGGCGAAAGAGGGTCTTACGGAGATACGGATGATTGCTCCTGGGAAAGCGTTTCGCAATGAAGCCACAGACGCGACACATGAAGTGCAGTTCTATCAGCTCGACGGCTTCGCCGTCGGGCCGACTGGGTCCGTTACGCTCGCGCACCTGAAAGGGACGCTCGAACAATTTTATCGAGAATACCTGGGGCCACAGGCGAAGGTGCGCTTCCGCCCCAGTTTCTTTGGATTCACCGAGCCGTCAGTTGAAGTGGACGCGTGGTTTGAAGCACCCGGTAAAGAGGGCAAGTGGCTTGAAATGTGTGGGGCAGGAATGCTCCATCCGAGCGTGCTCGCGGCTGCCGGGCTCGACCCAGAGAAGGTGGCCGGATTTGCCTTTGGCGGCGGAATTGAGCGAGTGGTGATGGTTAAGTATGGCATTTCAGACGTGCGGTCATTCCACTCCGGCGACATTCGCTTTAACTTCGCTTTTGACAGTGCTCCACTATGAAAGTCTCTATACACTGGCTCCAAAACTATTTTGATAAACCATTGCCGACTGCAGAGGTTATAAGTGACGCTTACACCTTTCATGCATTTGAGATCGACGAAGCAGCGGGGGACTTGCTCGACGTTAAGGTGCTGCCAAACCGGGCTGCAGACTGCCTCAGTCACCGCGGCCTCGCCAAAGAACTCAGTGCGATTTTAAACATTCCGATCAAGGCCGATCCGCTTCGAGACCCGCTCCCCGCATTTCCGACAACCGAGAAACTTTCTGTATCAATAGAAGATCCACAACAGTGTTTACGGTATATGGGTGCGCTCGTGACAGGAGTAAAAGTGGGGTCGTCACCTGCTTGGCTTAAGACAGCGCTAGAGTCGGTTGGACAACGCTCAATCAACAACATCGTGGATGCGACCAATTACGTCATGCTCAATATCGGCCAACCGCTGCACGCCTTCGATGCAAACAAGATTACACAACAAGACGGGACGTACTCGATTCGCGCTCGTAACGCTCATGAAGGTGAGAAGATGGTGACGCTGTCTGGGGACGAGCTCAGTCTTACTCTAGCCACCGCTGTTATTGCGGATGCACATACCGATATTGCGCTGGGTATTGCTGGAGTAAAGGGAGGGAAGCGTGCCGAGGTAACAGCAGACACGGTAAATCTCATCATTGAAGCGGCAAACTTTGACGGGACCAGTACTCGCCGCACTGCACAAGCACTCAAACTTTTTACCGATGCATCGACACGATTCCAGAACCGACCATCGCCTGAGCTCGTGGCCTATGGCATGCGCGACGTGCTCGCAATTATCGCAGAGGTTGCTGGCGGGACGCTTGAAGGAGTAGTCGACGAGTACCCGGCGCGACCTAAGGTCGCGCCGGTGCAAGTCTCGCGTACGCGCATTAATGGCCTTTTGGGCTCAGCTTTTACAACTGAACAGATTGTCGACGTTTTTCATCGGCTGGATTTGCCAACTGGAGTTGAGGGCGATGTGTTTACCGTTACGCCGCCTCTCGAGCGTGTTGACCTCACGATTCCTGAAAACTTGATAGAAGAAGTTGGGCGCATCATTGGATATGATCAGATCCCTGCGACTCCGTTTTCAAAAGTCGAAGAGAAGCCCGATCAGTCGCGCTTCCGCGGTATTGAGCGGATGAAAGATCAGCTTGTCGCCGAAGGCTTTATTGAAGTCTCGACACAGTCGTTTGCAACCAAGGGTGATATCACGCTTGCGAACCCGCTTGATAAAGCAAAGCCGGCGCTCCGCACTTCACTTGAAGAAAATTTGACAGAAGCCCTCGCTAAAGCGAAATATAATGCGCCCGTTGTCCTTCCTCCTAATGTTAAGCCAAAACTATTTGAAGTCGGAAGTGTGTTCCCGAAAGAGGGAGAGTATATGGAGCTACGTATGTCCGAGCGTGTACCAGAATGGGGCGAGGCCGTTGGCACGGTCGACAATCTCTCAGTCGCTAATCTTGAGGAGTACGGTAATGACTACCAGCCAAAGCGGCACGGTCTGAGCTCCTTTAAGCCCTTCTCGCTCTATCCGTTTATCAGCCGTGATATCGCGCTCTGGGTTCCGAGCGGTATCGCTGCCGCAGACATCGAGAAATCGATCCGAGAGAACGCTGGAGAGCTCCTCCTACGCTTCGATAAATTCGACCAGTTCGAGAAAGAGGGCAGGGTCTCCTACGCGTTCAGACTGGTTTTTAGCTCAATGGACCGTACCTTGACCGACGAGGAGATAAACACCCGTATGGAGGCCATTTCTGGGGCTCTAGCGGCCTCTGGCTACGAGGTCCGCTAGAGAATGCTGTTTTACAGCGGGTAAATAGAGGCATTTCATGCTAGAATAGGAGTAAGAAACATATGGCAAAAGCAACCGAAAAAGAGCCTAAACAAAAGGCCTACGACGCTTCATCTATTACCGTCCTTGAGGGTCTCGAGCCGGTCCGCAAGCGCCCTGGAATGTATATCGGCACCACGGGTGTCGACGGTCTCCATCACCTGGTGTGGGAGATTTTCGATAACTCGCGGGACGAAGCGATGGCCGCTCGCTGTGATGACATTGAGGTCGCGCTTTTGCCTGACGGCTACGTCAGAGTTGCTGACAACGGTAATGGCATTCCGGTAGGCATTCACCCAAAGACCAAAGTCTCAGCACTTGAGACGATCATGACCACCCTTCACGCCGGAGGTAAATTCGACAACGACGCGTATAAAGTTTCGGGTGGTCTCCATGGTGTAGGTGCCTCAGTCGTGAACGCGCTTTCTGAACACACGAAAGTGGTGGTGCACCAGGATGGCGGCATGCACATACAGGAGTACAAGATCGGTAAGCCGCAGGCAAAAGTAAAGAAGATCGGTACGACTAAAGAGCATGGTACGATCGTGCTTTTTAAGCCTGACATTACCATCTTCAAAGACGGCATCGACATGAGTCTTGAGAAGATCGTCAACCACTTGCGCCAGCAGGCGTACCTCGTGAAGGGCGTACGTATTGCTATTTACGATGCCCGCACGAGTAGTGAGGCATTTGAAACTGACACGTTGTTCCTACGTGACATGACACTTGATGTACCAAGCATGACCTTCTACTTTGAAGGCGGGTTGAAGTCACTCGTTGCGTTTTACAATAAGCATCAAGTTCCGGTGCACAAAAATATTTTTTATGTAGACCGTGAACTTGACGGAGTAATGGTCGAGGTGGCGCTTCAGTACGTTGACGACATTACGTCCCGCATTACCGCTTTTGCAAACAACACCTACAACAGTGAAGGTGGCACACACATCACGGGCTTTAAGACCGCACTGACGCGCTCACTTAATACCTACGGCCGAAACGCCAACATTTTGAAAGAGAAGGATGAGAACTTTACGGGAGACGACGTGCTCGAAGGTATCACTGCGGTTGTATCAGTAAAGCTCCCTGAGATTCAATTTGAAGGACAGACTAAGAGTAAGTTAGGGAGTGTCGAAGCGCAGAGTGCTGTGGGAACGGTCTTTGGCGAAGCGCTCGGGGCCTATCTTGAAGAAAACCCGGACGACGCTCGCGCCATCATCAACAAAGTTTTGATTGCTCTCAAGGCCCGAAAGGCTGCAAAAGCCGCGAAAGACTCGGTGCTTCGCAAGGGAGCTCTTGAAGGGATGACCTTGCCAGGCAAGCTCGCTGACTGTCAGACAAAGAGTGCGGAAGAGAGCGAACTCTTTGTCGTAGAGGGAGACTCGGCCGGTGGTACTGCTAAGATGGGTCGCGATCGTCGCACACAGGCGATTCTGCCTCTACGCGGCAAGATCCTCAACGTTGAACGGGCACGTCTCGATAAGATGCTTGCGTCAGAACAGGTAAAAAACTTGGTCGTCGCGCTTGGTACTGCAATCGGCGATGTGTTTGATTTGTCGAAGCTCCGGTACCACAAGCTCATTATTGCAACTGATGCCGACGTCGACGGGGCGCACATCCGTACGCTCATCCTTACACTCTTCTACCGCCATTTCCGGCCTATCATCGATGGCGGATTTGTCTATATTGCTCAACCACCTCTCTATAAGATCACCAGAGGTAAAGCGATAGCCTATGCGTATTCTGATCCTGAGAAAGAGGCGGTGCTTAAGGAAATGGGCGTTGCGCCAACTGAAGTCGCACTCGTGGGCGAAGAAGATGATGCTCCCGTAGAAACAGAGGAAGAGGCGGTGGCTAGCAAGAAGCCTTCAAAAGCAAATGTACAGCGCTACAAAGGTCTAGGAGAAATGAACGCCTCAGAGCTCTGGGAAACAACTATGGACCCAGCTCGCCGCGTCCTAAAGCGAGTTACGATCGACGACGCTGAGGCAGCAGATCGGATTTTCGATATTCTCATGGGCAGTGATGTCGCATCACGCAAGTCGTTCATCCAAAGCAACGCAAAGCTCGCTAATCTCGACGTGTAGCGTGACTCAGTAGCTCTATCCACATGGCGTATCCAGACGGTACGAACGCGATATCGTATCGTCCACACATTGACGGTTTGCGGGGTGTTGCTGTCATTCTTGTGGTGCTGTACCACGCGCGGTTCTTATCGGTGGGCGGGGGCTTTATTGGAGTTGATGTGTTCTTTGTAATCTCAGGTTTTTTGATTACGTCGATTATCATGCGAGACGTCCAGGCAGGCACATTCTCCCTTATTGGTTTTTGGGAACGCCGTATTCGCCGTATCGTCCCCGTTGTTGTTGCCGTTATTTTAGCAACAAGTATCGCAAGTTATGCGCTTATTTTATACCCACCGGAGTATCACGACTTTGGTACGACCGTCATAGCGCAGAGCCTATTCGCTTCGAACATGCTTTTTGCAGTGACAGATAACTACTTCGAACAGTCTGCGCGCTACTCGCCCTTGCTTCACACCTGGTCACTTTCAGTTGAAGAGCAGTTTTACCTCGTATTCCCAGGCATAGTGTTCTTTTGCGTATGGTTCGCGAAGCGTAAGGGGCGAATCATAATGCTCACTGAGCGCTGGGGTGGGCAGCGCATGCTGTTAGGCTGCGTACTTATACTCGGTTTCATTTCATTCCTCATTAACATTTGGTTCGTTAACGTAGCGCCTGCGTCAGTGTTTTCAGCAATGACGTATGGAACCGCCGGATTTTATCTACTGCCGAGTCGTGCATGGGAGATCGGGGTCGGCATTCTGATTGCACTCTATCCCGTATGTATCCGATCAATAGTGTGGTCAGAAATTCTTGCTCTTACCGGCATCGGCTCAGTTATGGCCGCAGCGTTTCTATTTAGCGACAGTACGCATTTTCCGGGCGTAGCGGCACTGTTGCCGACCCTGGGAGCGGCGGCCATTATTGTTGCAAATGAGAGTCATATAACCAAGGTCGGGGCAGTTCTTGCATACCCTGGCCTCGTATGGGTCGGATTGATTTCTTACTCACTCTATTTGTGGCATTGGCCATTATTCGCATTCGCCAATCTGACAGCAACCATTCCAATCTCGAACACAACAGCGCTCCTTCTTATGCTGACATCAGTTGTTCTCGCATGGTTATCGTATAGGTTTATCGAGACTCCCTTTCGAAAGAAAGTTTTCTTTCCTCTGCGGAGAGATATGCTCTACTTCGGTTTCGCCTCTCTTATGCTTCTCTCACTACTCGGCTTTCTTATACAGAGGACATCAGGCGAAGTGATCAATCGAGTTCCGCTTGTCGGCAAGAATATATTGCTCGCGTCAGCAGAAAACGTACCCTGGGGAGGCGTTTGTTCTCGTCAATTTGTAGATGAAGCTCTCTGCTCGATAGGAGATATAGGTTCGATAGCACGCGGTGCTGACTTTGTCGTATGGGGCGACAGTCACGCAGAAGCGCTCGTCCCGTTATTTAACACATTAGGACGCGCCTACGGCGTGAGGGGAACAGTGTTTGATGGTGCTTTTTGTATCCCAGTTAATGGTGTTCATCAGTTACCAGCGGCTACCAGCTGCGAAGAAGAAACGACATCTGCTCTTGCATACATACAGAAGTACGACATTCATACTGTTTTTTTGATCAGTCGCTGGAGTTACTACGTGATGGGAGGTTCTTCTGGAGACTCAAAAGCATTTATTACCGACTCGGAACAAGCGTCGGTCTCATCAAAGGAGGCAGTGCTCGTATTAGAAAAAAATCTAACCGCAATGGTACGGGAGTGGTCACGTGAAGGTCGTGAGGTCGTACTCGTCAAACAAGTACCAGAGCAATTTGATTTTAATATTCGCGACGCGTTTTATCGTGCGGTGCATTTAGGCGAGCGTCTCGAGCTGCAAAGTATCAAAGCGAGTCGTCACCAGATGTATCAGACGTTTCCCAACGCTGTGATTGATAGCCTCGGAGCACTCCCAGGCGTTCGCATTATTGATCCAGCCGCCATTTTATGCGAGAAGGGAGGTGTGTGCGCACTAGAAAACAAAGGCAAACTGATTTATCGAGATGAGGACCATATAAGTACTGCGGGCGCGATGAGCCTTGAGGCGTTGTTTACGCAAGTCTTTATAGCGATCAAAACGTCATCAAAAAAATAAGCAACATTAGTAGTCGTGACTAAAACTAATAAAAAGGTGCCGGGGAGGTTGCGCTTTTTATTGGCGCAGCCTCCCCGGCATTACATCAGAATATCTTCTGGAGGATCTTTAAGCGGATCCCTCCATTTTTTTTGTTTGCGACCATGACCATACTGCATTAACCCTAAGTGTACTCACGGCCGGATGAAGCAATTATGAACGGCGCCCGTGGTCTTTCTTGGTAAAGGGGAGTTGGGAGTAATTGATTTCTACCTCAGATACTCGTTTGCGGCGCTCCCGGTGTACTGGCTGATCCTCTTTACGGCGCTCGATCGGTACCCTGTCTGGCTCGTGGCCGCAGGGAAGAGTTATCTCCACTAACGTGCCGTAGTCTTTGGCACTCTGGATGAGCATAGACCCCCGGTGAAGTTTGATGAGCTCGTTCACGATAGCGAGCCCAAGCCCGCTACCTCCGCTGATTCGTGCCCGAGACTGATCGCTTCTAAAGAAGGGTTCAAAAATTCGATTGAGATCTTTCTTTTCGATGCCAATCCCAGTGTCTTCGACGGTGAGGAGAATATGACCCTGGTAGTCGGGCTTAATAGATAATGTGATCGAACCTTCAGGTAGCGTATAGTTCACTGCGTTTTTGAGCACATTCATAACGATCTGCTCGAGGGCGGTGGTGTTGCCCCACACATTTTGATATTCGCTTTCGCTTATCGACAGATTGATTTTCTTTTTAGTAATTAAAATATGCAAATGCTTAGTCATCCGCCTCACGACCACTCCAAGGTCGACGTTGGTAAACGTCATTTTCTCTTGGCGAACGAGTACGTTCAATGAGAGAAGGTTGTTGATAATGTCGGAAATGCGGTCGAGCTCTTCGATCGTATCGTGGAGCGTCTCTCGCATGCCGATGGGAGCGGTGTCGTCGAGAAGGGCGACCTCCGTATTGGTCTTAATCACCGAGAGCGGAGTGCGTAGTTCATGGGCGATATTCCCGATAAACTGCTTCTGGGCCTCAAGTGCGTTACGTGCCGGTGCAAGCGCAAGTCGGGTGATGAGGTAGACGAAGATCGCCGTACTAATCACGATAATCGCCATCATGGGCAGTCTCTGGTAGCGGAGGGCAACCCCCTGAACCACTACAAACAAAATGAATAAGCCAAAAAGGATTTGGAGCGCAATAACGTTAAACTCAGTGCGGAAGAACGGGTCCCGCCTATATTTAGACGCGTAGACGGTAACCAATCCCACGGACCGTCTCCAGTATTCCGTCGCTACCAGTCTCGCCAATTTTTCTTCGAAGATTTTTAACATGAACATCAATGACGTTGCTAAACGATTCGTAGTTGAAATCCCAGAGATGGGTCAAGAGATCTTCGCGATTGATCACCTCGTTCGGATGCCGCATGAAATACTCAAGCAGCATAAACTCTTTAAGAGTCAGCTCAAGAATCTCTCCATCCTTGCGGGCGATGTGTGTAGTCGGGTCAAGCTCAAGATCGTGTACCTTAAGCACATCGGGCACTTTTTCCTTAGGTCGGCGCAGTAAGGCTTGCATGCGTGCCAAGAGTTCTTCAAAGGAGAATGGCTTTACGAGATAGTCGTCAGCACCAGCAAGAAGGAGCTTCACCTTATTGTCGGTCTCAGCGCGCGCCGTGAGGATGAGGATCGGCACGACCACGCCTAATGCTCGTGCCTGCGTACATACTTCGAGCCCAGAGAGGGAAGGAAGCATTAGGTCCAAGATGACAATGTCGTAGTCGTCACGGTGGACCGAGATACGAGTGAGCGCCTTTTCCCCGTCCCCAAGCACATCTACAGCATAGGCGTTCTTCTCAAGACCTTTCTTTATTCCTTCAGCCAGCTTCTGTTCGTCTTCTACTACTAGTACTCGCATAGTGTGTAAGTTATCTACTAACTAGCGGGAAGTAAAGCAGGAGTAAGATGAAGAATTCATGATCACTTCTTCATTAAGTATTTAGGGATGGACAATCCGGCCTTAGTATATAACGAAAAGCCGCCTGAGATAGTGGCGGCTTTTCATTAAGATTTCTGAAAAATACTTATCTGCCGAGAGTGTCGATCGTCGCTGAAGCGGTGTCGTTTGAGGTATTCAGGTCGCTTGCGGTATGGCTCGAATTGGCCGATATAGTGATCGTTTCCGCACTTCCACGAAGCGTATTGTCAAAGCCGAGAGTGTAGTCAATACTCTCTCCTGGAGCCAGGGACTGCTGAGGGTCAGACACGAAGGTGGTAGCAGATCGGGTCGGAATAGTCGCGGTAAAGCGCCATACACCGGTCCAGTTGGTACCTACGTTTTTAATTGTGAACTTTACTGCGGGGCGCTTGCCGCTAGGGACCGTGGTGCCTCCGACAAAGGTTTCCGTTGAGTCTGAGGTGAGGTACCCCACAAAGTCGATCGTCGTCTTAAGGTCGCCCGTGCCATAGTAATTTGCAGCAACCGTCGTGGTGCTGGTCTGGTAGACGCCACCCGTTGAGGTTCCAGGATGCGTCACTACCGGCTTAGGAGCAGTGTGGGGAGTTGTTGTTGCTGTCGTTGTGGCTACGACTGAGATAGGGGTAGTAGTAGCCGTGCCGAAGGAGATGGTAGTTGATGCGCTTGGGATAGGAACTACGTTAATTCCAGGGGTAGGGGATGGTGCAAAGACCGATCCAAGGTAGACGGCGGCGTTGCCGATACCGTTAACCACACCTGGAATAATCCGCCCTGAGGATACCGCTAGCCAAATCAACGCGCCAACAATGGCGATAAAACCGGCAATGGCAAGTGTATTAATAACTACCGCTCGATTGCTCGTGGTAGGGGTCACGACGGTGACCTGGTTTTCTGGTGTATTCATGGGTAAATACATACCATAGGGTATTTAGCGTGTCAAGCTTTAGGATAGGGCGATAGGTCGTGCATTTGTCGAGGGGGACTTGACAGATTGCATACAATGGTGTATTTATTAGTGAGACAATAACCGTATGGAAAAGCTGATACATGCCATCGCAGGTCTCATACTCGCAACCCGAAAGGCAGCTACCAGAAAATGGAGCTTCGTGGGCCTCTTTATCCTTGCCTTTTTCGTTAGTACAGCAGTCCTCGCACACATGGATCTCTTACCTAACCCACCATCGACGCCTGTTGCAGTGGCAGAGACTTCAATCGAAAAACCGATTGCCACATCGACACCTGTCGCAACTCCTGAACTCCCGCTTCGAATCGAGATCCCTAAGATTAAGCTTGCGACGAGTATCTCAAACCCAACCACGACCAAGATCGCGATCCTGGACCAGTATCTGCTCAAAGGCGCGGTTCGGTACCCGACCTCAGCCGAGCTCGGCGAAAAAGGCAATGTCGTACTCTTTGGTCACTCCAGTTACCTTCCGATTGTCCGAAATCAGGCATACAAAGCCTTCAACGATATTCAGAAGCTTAAGGCAGGAGATACTGTAATGGTCTATTCGGCTACTACGGCATATACGTACCGGGTCCGCTCGGTCCTTAAAGAAAGCGCCACAGACGCGGGCATTCCGCTTGACGTCAGCGGCCAGGTGCTTACACTGTCGACCTGCGACTCGTTCGGTGAGAAAGCAGACCGCTTCGTGCTTACCGCCGATTTTATAGAAAGTCACCCTAGCTCTAATTAGTTAGAGCACGGATGACTTCCTGTAAAAAGGAAGGCAAAAACCAGAACGCAGTTCTTTCCAATTCGATTCAATTCTGTTCGATAGACCACTTGCCGCTCGCGGCCCAACTCTCAAGGAGAAACCTGATGAAGTTCATCAAGGCTGTGCTGCTCGCAATAGCAGTGTCGTTCGTTTCGTCGGCAGCGGCGCAAGTTGCGCCAACCCTACCTTCGTCGTTTCAACCGTCGGTGCAATTTGCCCGAGGGGAGGGGGACGGATACGCGTATGAGTACTGGAACCGCACGAAGGCGCAGATCATCGCGATTCTTCGGAACCCCGAGCTTGCGAAGAAGGCAATGCGCGTTACCTGTGATGTGCTCGTACGCCAAATGGCGGAGACCCACCCGGGGTATCCGTTTGAAGGCTGTGAAGGAACGGCAAAGGCGCTCGAATCTGACGACTTCGTGCTGGTAACATGCCAGAACAAGATGTTCGAGAAGGACAATCGTCTGGCAGTCACCAACTCGAAAGCAACGAAGTTCGGATCATGGCCCCGCAAGTGTTATGAGCACGAAAAAGTGCTCGTGCACAAGAGCGGGCCGAACAAACCGCTTCTGTCAGCTTTCTGCTTGAATCCGGTCATACCCGGCGTTCTCGCAGTACCGGTTGCTCCACCTCAAGCGGCTACAAAGCCGCCTGCACCAACAGTGGCTCCGTCGCTGATACCGCAGCCGTTGCCACCGCTTCTCGTAAATGCCTGCCAACCAGGCGAATACACAATCGTGTTTGACGCCTGGGACTGGAATCGCGTAGCGCTTGTGAACGATCTCGCTTCTGAAGTCGCTCAACTGGTCGAAGTCGCCGATGCTCGTGAGAGCAAAAACGCCACGAACCCGAAAGGCTATACGACCGATTCGGTGTCTGCTCAACTAGGTGGACGTCTACGACGTGAAGTCCGTGAGCGAGCGCCTGTCGACGACCTGCTCTTTATCCAACTTCGTGATCCGGACTCATTCGAGATCGTAGAGAAGGTGGGTACAGTTCGGTTGGTGAAGGGCGTCGCAAGCATGACCTTTAACGATGAACAGCGCAACTACGTCATCGAGGCGCTCTGGCCCGAGCGGTATCTGTCGCCGACTGTTTCGGGTGGCTCTCGTCGTCTTGTTCACAAACCGGAATGGTGGAATCGCGGCAAGTGCCTGCACATGCACGGCATTCTGAAGCTCGACTAACACACTGCGAAGTGTGTCGCCGGATTGAATCGGTTTTACGGAGCTGTTAAGGGTGGTCAGTATGACGCCCTTAGCATCCCTTTTCTGGAACATCTTCTTAAAATAAGGTGTGCCGGAAATAGGAATTAAAAACAACTTATTATATTTATGAAAATTCGTTACACAATAATTGCAGCACTGATACTCCTTACGCTTGCTTTTGCACGCGGCGTAGTCGTCGTTCCTCACGCGGGAGACTTCTCAATCCTCTCTACACTTCACGCGTTCGCCGATGATAGCGGTGACGGTGGAGATGGAGGTGACACGGGAGGCGACTCTGGCGATACTGGTAACACGGGAGGCGACTCTGGTGACACTGGCTCCACCACGACCGGTGGCGAAGCTCCTGGCGGCACGACCCCGACCCCAGTCCCTGGTGTTTGTAACACAACGACTTTCAATTCCTGTTCTTCCGGAACACTTGGCGCTAATGCCCAACAGCCTGACGGCAGCTACCATTGGTACTGTGATGGCGTTGATGGTGGCGCAACAAGCCCACTTTGTGTGTATGTTCCGCCTTCAGCTGGTGTCTGTGACTACACGGGTCCTAATCAGTGTACCGTCGGTACTCTTGGCAACAATGCTGTTCAGCCTGACGGCAGTTACCAATGGTACTGCAACAGCCCTAATGGCGGCGCGACAAGTCCACTTTGTTTCTATGTACCACCCGTAACGCCAACCAATACGATTGGCGCCTGTAACTACACACAGGCGAACTCGTGTGCAAATGGAACCCTCGGCGCACATGAGATTCAACCTGATGGTAGTTACCACTGGTACTGCGATGGAACTCCTAATACGACAGAAAATCGTAGCCCACTTTGTTTCTACGTTCCTCCTCAAACTCCAGTAAATGGCGTTTGTAGCACCGTGATCGACTCGTGTACTTCGGGAGTACCCCAGACACCGGGCATTCAACCAAACGGGGATCATCATTGGTACTGTAATGGTACCGGTGGCGGCACAAATAGCCCCCTTTGTACCTACGCACCACTTAAGTGTGAGATTACTGTCGACAAGAGCTCCGTTACGTCAGGAAGCCCAGTGATTCTTAGCTGGACGACCAATCGTATCATTAACGCAAACTCAACATTCACTATTAGTAATGGCGTTGGTGCGGCTAATGTTAACGGTGGCTCAACTACAGTAAATCCAGTCGTGACCACTACCTACCGCGGTACCCTTTATGACAATCTCGATTTCTCACCTCGCCTTGAAGCGACGTGTTCAGCGACGGTAACGGTAACGAATCCTCCAGCAGTCACCTGGACACCTTACTGTACGGGCGGTAACGATCTCAATGGCCACAACTGGCAGATCTGGGAAGTCGATAATTCAGTTCCACCAAACTATAGGTTCAAAGAAATGGGATCAGTGGCCAATGGCTGTGTTCCTCCTACAGTCACACCATCTACGATTAAGGTAGTGAAGATCGTGATTAACGACAACAGTGGCACAAAGCAAGTTGCTGACTTCCCACTCTTCGTTAATTCAACCTCAGTGGTGAGTGGTGCAATCAATACCTTTACGCCTGGCTCGTACACCGTGTCCGAGACAAACCTCC
>JAQBQV010000002.1 GCA_028286825.1 Parcubacteria group bacterium | reverse complement strand
TTCAATATGCTCTGTTAGCGACTTCATATTAGGGTGTCAGTATTAGTATACTCCCATCTTTGCCTGCAAGGTCCTTTTTCTTCAATGTGAGCTTATCGACCTTCTCGCTGCCGTTTCCTGCCTCTTTGAGAAAAGCTTCGAGCGCCTTAGAGTCTCCCTGGCCGCTCCAGTGCATTGGGATGATAATCTTCGGCTCGAGTGAGACGGCGAGCTTGTGAGCATCAGCCGCACTCAGCACTCCGTCGCCGCCAATCGGTACAAACAGTACGTCGATCTCATCGATCCCCTCGCGAGCGTCACTCGCAAGCTCCTTATCTGAGAGCGCGCCAAGGTGCACAAGCGTCATGTCCTCAAGCTCCACACTATATATAGTATTAACCGCCTCTTCTGTACCCTTCGAGAGACCATAGTGACTCTTAGAGAGGAACCCTTGGATCACAACGCCTTGGCGCTCGTACTCGCCAGGACCAGTAATCGCAAACGGCACCGTGTCGCCATACGTCACTTCGCTCACCCCATTCATGTCTGGGTGATCGCGAGAAACAAGCGCAATATTCGAACCAAAGCGGACACCCGGGAGTGTTGCCCCCTTGCCGATTGGATCAAAAACGAGCGTCAAATCGCCGAGCGTTACCTTGAAGCATTGCCCGCCGTGATGCGTGATAACCATTAGGTATATTGTAGCACAAATCGAGTGTAAGAGACAGCGACTTCATCTAAAATTCGGCTTGTCCCCTTGCATCAAAAAGCCCTGTGGCAAGTAGAAATAACTCTGCTATTGTGGCGGCAGAAGCTACGCGACAACGCATCGGCGTGGCGCTTCTGCAGTTGATTCTAAAGTGATCACTTTGAAACCAACAAGGAGTAGTAAAATCATGAGTACCTTCAAGCAAAAATCCCTGTTCGCGGCCCTTGCAGGCCTCGGAGTTCTGGGAATCGTCGACAGCGCGCAAGCCGTGCACGTCACCAACGCCGGCCAGATCGACCGTCCTGCCGTTTCTGCAAATCTGAATCCGATCGAGACGGCACAGACGAAGCAGATCTACGGCAAGGGTACTGCAACCAGCGGCGGCGCTTCTGTCATGAACGCCAAAGCTGGCGCCGGTTCAAGCGGTGGCGCACCTGTCCTGTGGCACGCTTTCTCGCATGGCGATGCAATGCCGCAGATCGGCTTCCAGTCGACCTGAAGAACCGCACGCGGCCATAGGCAATCCTGCCTCAGCCAATCCTGACCCCGCACAATGCGGGGTCACTCTTTTCATACTTTAGCTCTTGTGCTACAGTCCTCTCTAACGAGTGTCGAAGAAGTAGTGAGGTGTTAACCCTGATAGCCGCAAGGCTACAGCACCCTTTACGAAAATCCGCACCGCTTTACACACATGTCTGAAGAGACCACTTCGGTAGTGGCGAAGCCTAAGGCTATCCCGCTACCAACCATCCACGTTTCAGCCGACCATCCGATGTTCGGTCTTATTGACGGTATCCCGACTCCTCCAAACAACGGAGACCTTGTCGAGGGTACGATCATCGCGATGAATCGCGGTCGCGTCTATATCGACCTGCCGCCATTTGGTACAGGCCTCATTTACGGTCGCGAATACCTCAACGCTGCTGACGTGCTCCGTAAGGCAAACTCAGGCGACATCATTTCTGCAAAAGTTATCGACGCTGCCGGTCGCGACGGTTACATCGAACTCTCGCTTAAGGAGGCTCGCCAAGCGGCGATCTGGGGCGAAGCTGAGGCAGCTATTCTCTCTGAGACTGCGTACTCAATTACCGTAGAAGAAGCAAACAAGGGCGGGCTCATCCTCACGTGGCAAGGTATTCAAGGATTCCTCCCTGCTTCCCAGCTTTCTAAGGAGCACTATCCACGAGTGCCTGAAGGCGACAAGGACAAGATCCTTGGAGAACTCAATGCGCTTGTCGGCCACCCGCTCTCAGTGCGTATTATCACCGCTGACCCTAAAGAAGGTAAGCTTATCTTCTCAGAGCGCACCGGTAACGAGGCTGAAGAAAAGGCTTCCCTTATCGACAAGTACCAGGTGGGCGATGCCGCAGAAGGCGAAGTCACCGGTGTTGTTGACTTCGGCGTCTTCGTGAAGCTCGAACCAGGTCTCGAAGGTCTTGTGCACATCAGCGAGCTCGACTGGGGCCTTGTTGAGGACCCACGCTCACTCTTCAATGTCGGTGAGAAGGTTCGCGTGAAAGTAATCGAAATCAAAGACGGGAAGATTTCCCTCTCGATCAAAGCCCTTAAGGATAACCCGTGGCACACCGCAAGTGAGCGCTACACTAAGGGTATGGAAGTGCCGGGTGTCATTATTAAGTACAACAAGCACGGTGCTCTCGCCTCTATTGAGGAGGGTGTTGCTGGTCTCGTACACGTAAGTGAGTTTGAATCTCCTGTAGCTCTCCGAGAAACTCTTGAGCTCGGTAAGACCTACCCATTCTCAATTGCCCTCTTTGAACCAAAGGATCAGCGCATGACGCTGACCTACACGGCGAAGAAGAAATAACCCTTTAAGAAGTCGAAATCAAAACACCCGGTGCCAAAGGCACCGGGTGTTTTGATTTGTTGTGGTTAACTGACCATCGACATAGCAAAAAGACCTAAAAGAATAACGAAAATTATCAAGCCTCCGAGAATACGCAATTTCATTTCATTATTTTTCATGCGGAAATAGTATGACTTAGCGGGTATTTGCAAACATAGTTGCAGCTTCGATGCCCTCAGAAGCGAAAAGCTGCGATGCTTCTACGACTTTTTTTAATACCTTCTTAAGTGAGGCTTCTTCGGTCGGTTTAAATTTACCAATCACCATTTTGATCACCTTCTCTTCGCCCGAGACTTTCTTTGCCTGATTCTGCTTCCCTACTGCACTGATACCTATGCGAATTCGAGCGAAGTCTTTGGTCTTAATCGCGCGCATGATGCTCTCAACACCTTTATGTCCCCCGCTCCCGCGGCCAAATACCATTTTGACCGTGCCAAGAGGCAGATCGAGATCGTCGTGGATCACGAGCAAGTTTTTTGCAGCCTTTGGACTCTTCACAAATGCCATTACGGCCTTGCCAGAGAGGTTCATCATTGTCTCAGGAAGTACAAGCGTAGCATTCTCACCTCCAACACTACCCTTTGTAACCAAGGCTTTCGCCGTTTTATTGAAAACGAACTCTTCCAATCCTTCTTTTGACGCGATTAGCTCAACTGCCGTCCTACCGGCGTTGTGACGCGTCTTTTCGTACTCTGTTCCGGGATTCCCGAGACCAACTATGACGAGTGCCATGCGAGAATCGTAGCATAGCAGCTTCACTCAAGCGACGAGGTAACGATTTTTCAGAGTGTGCCAAGTGCAGTAAAACGAAACGCTCTGAAAAATAGTTGACTCGGAGCGATCTGTGGTAGAAAAGCTTGCGCGCCACAAACGCTAGAGTACAATGCGTGCATGTCTGACACTGGAAAGGGTCTTCTGAAGGATCTTTTCACTCTTGCGTTTCTCATCGTTATTGTTGTTATCCCTATTCGCCTTTTCGTTGTCTCTCCGTTTGTGGTTGATGGCGAATCGATGCATCCCACGTTCGAAAATTTGGACTATCTCATTGTTGATGAAATAGTTTACACACTAAAGTCTCCTGTGCGTGGCGACGTCATCGTGTTTCGCTACCCAGGCAATCCGTCAGTCTTCTATATCAAACGCATCATAGGGTTGCCGGGCGAGACGGTCTCGATCAATCACGGTGTAGTATCGGTTACCACCATCACGGGGAAAGAGGAGACACTCTCAGAACCATATATCGTGAACGAGGACGCCACCTACACGAGAGACGTCACCCTAAACGCTGGCGAATACTTCGTTATGGGCGACAATCGCCCTAACAGCTCTGACTCACGCGTCTGGGGCCCTCTCCCAAGGAAAAACATTATCGGTCGCGTTGACGTCCGACTCCTGCCGGTCGGCAACCTTGGATTCTTCCCCGGCAGCGCAAATTATTCGCTCGCGACCACAACCTCACCATGATACGCGACGTGATCCCAGCTGAAGAACTGCTCCATAAGGCGACGGCAGTGGGTCAGTATTACGGATTTACCCCCCTTTCAACACTTACCCTTAAGGCTCGCGGCAAAGGCCTGAAGCATGCGGGCTACCCTGAAGCGCTCGCTCAGCTAACACTCGATCCGGTAGCTGAAACAGTTGCAGGATTCTTAAAGCAATTTCAAAACGTCGAATACTCTACGACGCCACGACAACCGCTATTTGTCTGGCACACGAACATTGCCGCTGGGCGCGCAGCACCCAAGAAGGCAACGGTGCAGTTCCACGCGCTTGGTACAGACCGCGCACTTTCCGAAGTGATCATCATCCGCGCCCTTATTGCTCTCGCGCGCGACCTATACCACGAAGAGCCAGTGGTGCGGATCAACTCAATGGGCGATAAGGAGACCCGCGCGCGCTACGCGCGCGAGCTCGGCAATTTCTTCAAGAAGCGCGCGAACTCACTCCCTGAGGACTGCGTCAATTGTGCAAAGCGTGATGCATTTGAAGCAGCCGAGCTAATGATCGCGCAAGCCTACGCCGAGGACCTCCCTGCTCCTACCGAACACCTCTCGGACGCGAGCCGCAAGCGATTTGAAGACCTGCTTGAATATATGGAGATGACCGAGACGCCCTACGAGCTTGCGCGTGACTTAATTAGTCGAGGGCCCCTATGGAGTGATACGTGTTTCGAGGTCTTGGCGGGCGGCAAACGTGTTGCCTGGGGTTCACGATATACCGATCTCACGAAACATTTCTTCCCAGGAGCTGGTGTGAGTGCGACTGGCGCTGTGCTCCAAGTCCCCAGCGAAGGAGACATCGTAAAGAAGCCCGTGAATCCGCGTCTGCGCTTTTCATTTGTACACATCGGCGACGAGGCGAAGCGCGTCTCAATCTCGCTCACAGAAGAATTTCGCAAAGCACGTGTGGCGCTTTCTCAGGACATTGGTATCGAGTCTCTCACCGAGCAGCTCCACTTGGCTGAGATACGCAATAGCCCGTACCTTCTCATCATGGGACGTAAAGAGGCGCTTGAGGGCTCAGCAATTTTGCGCAATCGACAAACACAACAAGAGACCATTGTCCCCCTCCTGGGTATTATCGAACGGTTGAAAGCGGTAGCATAAGACTATGCAAGCAACTATTGAAAAACTAGGCCGTCGTATGCCAATTAGCAAAGAAATGGTAGTTAGCACTCTCGCCATGACCATAGGCATCCTCCTCCTTGTCTCAGGCTATGGCTTTTACCGCGTGGAGAAACTCTCAACCCAAGTAAACACGCTTGCGCTTGCGCTTGCGTCAACGACGGCAATCTTTCAAATAGCACTAAGCGAAGCGACTAGTACAATTGACATTGCTCTCGCCACTGAGCGGCAAAATATTCAAGACAAACTCGGCGAAGTCCAAGATCAGGTGGGATCGGTAACTGGGACGGTCGATGATCTTCAGAAACTGAGCTCGATCGACTCTCAGCTCTTGGCAAAATATTCAAAAGTCTTTTTCTTGAGCGATACATACGCTCCGGCGCGTCTCGTCGAGATCCCAGCAACCTATAAATATATTGAGAACGCACCCCTCCAGATCATTCCCGAAGTGCTTCCCTACGTAGAGAAGATGCTCGACGCGGCAAAAGACGATGGTGTCGATATCTATGCATCAAGCGCCTATCGCTCATTTAATACCCAAAGCGCCTTGAAGGGTCAGTATAAAGTTACCTATGGTGCCGGGACTGCCAATTCATTCTCTGCTGATCAAGGGTATTCAGAGCACCAGCTCGGCACGACAATCGACTTCATTACAACCGGGACCGGTGGCATCCTTGAGGGATTTGATAAAAAACCTGCGTATCAGTGGATGGTGCAAAATGCTTATCGCTACGGCTTCGTGCAGTCCTATCCGCCGGGCAATGGGTATTACATCTATGAGCCATGGCACTGGCGCTTTGTGGGAGTGAAGCTCGCTACGAGCCTGCACAAATCAGGGACCTTTTTCTATCAAATGGATCAGCGCAAGATCGATACCTATCTGATCTCACTGTTTGATTAAAAAATGACGACCAGCATTGAGCTGGTCGGTCGCCGAAGAATGGTCAGAACGGAAGTGCGCCTTGAGGCATGCTCGGCAGAAGCGAAATCACCTGAAGGAGCTGTCTACGCTTCTCCGTATAGACGCGCCGTAAGCCGCTAAAGAATTGGTACACCCGATCGGGTTGATCCCACTCGCAGGCACTGAGCTCGCCCGTGTTTAGAGTAATGAATGGGGTCCCGTGCAGGATAAAATGAAAGTAATACAGTCGCTTGCCATGCTTAAACCCGTCGGGATTGTTCGGCACCTGAAGATCGCCCTGGTAGACGAAGCCCCGAGCTTCATCGAAGATCGAGTGCTCGAATCCAAGCTCTTCATGCACTTCTCGACAGCAGCCAGCAAGAATGTCTTCACCTTGCTCGATTCTACCCTGTGGGAATCCCCACCAGCCGCCCTTCGTACACGCGCGCAAGATGCGTCCGTCAGGAGCCTCCAGCACGGCAACCGCTGTCGGACGCCAATCATTGAACGCATAGCATTCTTCGACGTCCGCGTTGAGTGCGCCAAGCCTTCCTGGGGGAACAGATATTTTCATCACATCATCCTTCAGTTGTTGATCCTTCCCTATCCTACACCCACAGCTCCGCTGATAGACAATTTGGCTGTGGATGTGGTAGAGTCTTATCACTATGACAGCAGGCACACGAGTGGAGGTGAAGCGCGGAAAGAACGAAAGTTCAGCTGCGCTTATTCGACGTTTTACCCGTCGCGCACAGACCCTTGGTCTCGTACGCGAAGTTCGCGACGGCCGCTATTTTGAACGCTCAAAGAGTAAGAACGTCGATCATAAGCGCGCCATCATCTCGAAGGTCCGCCGCGAGAACTACAACGAGCTTGTGAAGCTCGGTAAGATCGATCCAGCCGCGAAGAGGACGCGTCGAAAGTAGGCCGCAAATGTCAGTCTCAATACAAAACTTTACGCGACGCCCCGTGGCGTCGCGTGCGCTTTTTACCAGAATTGCAAACGATGTACTCCCCTCCTGGGAGATCTCGCTTGTGTTTGTGGGGGCAAAGCGAGCCCGAACACTCAACCAAAAGTTACGAAACAAAAGTTACGTACCGAACGTGCTCTCGTATGCCCTAGGCGCGAAGAGTGGGGAAATATTTATCTGTCTAGAAGAAGCTCATCGGCAGTGCGCGAGTTATGAAATGAGCGAACGCACATTTGTCACGTATTTGTTTATCCACGGTCTACTGCACGTACAAGGGAGGGCCCATGGTGCTACGATGGAGAATAGCGAACAAAAACTCTTGGCAAAATATGCCCAGAGTTCTATGCGCCCATTACCTCATGTCACGACGAATCGCAACCGGAATCGACATCGGCACGTACCAAGTCAAAATGGTAGTCGTCGAGGAACTCACCGATAAACACGGCGGGCGGCAAATTCGTATCATCGGGACCGGGCTGTCAGAATCGAGAGGACTACGCCACGGCTACATCGTCAATAAAGAGGAGGTGACCGCAAGTATTCGCGAAGCAAAGCGACAAGCCGAGTCGGTCTCCCGCGTCCCTATCCGTGCAGGCTTTCTTGCGGTAGGTGGAATCTCATTGGATGAAGCGCGCGCAAGCGGCTTCGCCATTATCTCGCGTGCTGATCAAGAAATCACCGCGCTTGATATTGAAAAAGCCGGCAAGGCTGCCCGCGAAGCTGCTGCCCCAGGATTCCTAAATCGTCACGTGCTCCACAGCATCCCGGTCGAGTATCGAATTGACGGTAACAAAGTGCTTGGTGACCCCCTTGGGATGAAAGGGGTCCGCCTCGAGGTGGACTATCTCTTTGTTACCTGTCTCGCACAACACGAAGAGGCGCTTGCCGCAGCGATAGAAGACGCTGACATAGAAATCATTGACCAGATGGCTTCTCCGCTTGCAGGCTCTTACGTACTTCTTGAAGGCGACCAGAAAATGAAAGGTTGCGTTCTGGCAAACATTGGTGCAGAAACGGTTTCAATCGTTGTCTATGATGAAGGAATTCCTGTTTCAGTCAAAGTATTCCCGATGGGTTCAAGCCACATTACCGATGACATTGCCCTTGGTCTGCGCATCTCTCTTGACGAAGCAGAGCGCGTGAAAGTTGGTAAACTCACGGGCGCAATGTACCCCAGGAAAAAGATAGACGACTTTATTGCCAACCGTTTAAATAATATGTTTGCACTTATCGACAAGCACTTGAAGTCGCTTGGCCGCAGGGGTCCCCTTCCTGCGGGCATCATCATTTCAGGAGGTGGCTCAGGTGTCGGCTCAATTAGCGACATTGCCAAAGGCTCACTCAAGCTCCCTGCGCGTCTTGCCGAACTGCGGATATCTGCAGACACCAAAATCCGTGACGCTACCTGGGCCGTTGCGTACGGCCTCGCCCTTTGGGGACTTACGGGCGACACAGCAGCCCCAAAAAAGAACGTAGGCACGAGCGTTAGAAAGTTTTTCCAGCAGTTCCTGCCCTAGACATATTAATAGTCTCATGTTATTGTATTTCCACTGCGGAATGCCGCGGTTTTTGTTTGACAACCACAGGAGAGACTTCTGATGTGCGACTTCAGCCTCAAGGCAGCAACTGTTCGTTCTGATCCTGCGCGACCTGGCGACCAGCTGATCATCTACCCCGTTACACGGCATTCGCATGCCCTGGTGGACCCGCTCAACAAGCTGGAGGCAGTGTGCATGCAGCCGGGAACGACCGTCATTGCTTCCCTCTCGAAGGAAGTGGCACATGCGTGCGGTCTTCCGTCGGTTACCACAGCAACCTTTGAGCAGGTGCGCCTTCACGAGCCCGAAGCGCACCACGATGGTTTCCGGTTCGCCGATTCGGAGCGCCAGTTCTTTCTCCTGCAGGAACTCGGCCGCCTGAATAAGTTTGGCGAAGGCGTCGCCCTTTCTGTCGAGACAGTGCCCACCTCAGCCGCCGCGAAGCAAATGCAATATCAGCACAAGCCGCAAGCGCAGCGCACAGAGGCCGCAATCGCGAAGACCTAAGTCGCCATACCCGCTCTTTCACTCCGCCCAACCTTTCTAGGTTTGGGCGGTTTCTTTTAAAAAAGAACTACCCGTGTTCCAGGTAGTGAGGCTTTTTATTTTTCATCGAGCAGGTGGGTCGATAACTCTCTCGAACTCATCGCGGACCCAGCAGGCCGTTATGCCTTTACTGCGCAGTTCATGCGCCATACCTTTTGCCTGATTCTCGACCCACGTTCGTTCACATGCGTGCGCAGTTGTGGAGAGCAATACTCCCGTTTTCGTCGAGCGATACACGATCTTTCGATGCGCGTACGTTATCGTCGATGCGGTCACATACACCCAATCCCCGGTGACCATCGACCCATACGGTTTCTCGCGCACAAGATCGACACGAGCGCGCAGACACCCGTCGTTGAGCGCTACGGAGATGAACTCATCGAGTGTCTGGGTTACGACAAGCGGTAATGCTTGAGTTCTACTAGCTCGCTGCCACGCCGCTACAACAGCCTCAACGTTTTTTGTAACAACTTCACGCCATAATCCCGTAAGAATACGCGGAGCTTGAGTGCACAACATGACAAGAAAAATGATGATCATTGCGAGGCCCTCCAAAGCCCGGTAAGACAGTTAGTTCCGCAGATAGTTATAACAATTTTGACTCTTCCGTCAAGGTTTGCATTACTCGATATTCTGCTATCATTGCCCTACGAGTATGTCTAAACGCGTTGAACCCGAAGTTGAGACCTTTGCACGAATTCGTGTGGTTGGCGTCGGTGGTTCTGGTAAAAACGCGATTAACCACATGATCACCTCCAAGGTGCAGGGCGTCGAATTCGTCGCCGTTAACACTGACGCCCAGGACCTTCACCGCTCGCTCGCTAAACGCAAGATCCACATTGGCAAAAACCTCACTCGCGGCCTCGGTGCAGGCATGAATCCAGAGCTTGGTCGCCGTGCCGCTGAAGAAACGCGACAGGAAATTCAAGAAGCAGTATCGGGGAGCGATATGGTATTCATCACCTGTGGTATGGGTGGTGGTACTGGTACAGGAGCTTCAGCGATTGTCGCAAAAATTGCCAAGGAAGTCGGAGCACTCGTCATTGCGGTCGTCACTAAGCCGTTTTCGTTTGAAGGCGCCCAGCGTAAAGAAATCGCCGAACGCGGTCTCGCCGAACTTAAGAAGGAAGTCGATGCGTTTATCGTCATCCCCAACGACAAGCTACTTGCCATCGTCGACAAGAATATGTCAGCCAAGAGTGCCTTTGCGCTCTGTGATGAGATCCTCCGTCAAGCCGTTGAGGGTGTCTCAGACATCATCACAACTCCAGGAGACATCAACACTGACTTCAACGACATCAAGGCAATTATGGAAAATGCGGGCCCTGCTCTCATGGGTATCGGCATCGCTGAAGGCGATGAGCGTGCAAAAGAGGCAGCTATCCAGGCGGTCAATTCACCACTTCTCGACGTATCGATTAGCGGCGCTAAGGGAATTCTCTTCGTCGTTGCTGGCTCAGACGACCTGGGCATCATCGAGGTTCAGGAAGCCGCTAAGGTGATCAACGAATCAGTAGATAAGAACGCCAAGGTGATCTTCGGTATGATGAAAGACGAGAAACTCAAGAAGGGTCAGATCCGCATTATCGTTATCGCAACTGGATTCCCTGAAAGTGCTTCTCACGCAACACCAATCGGCACCGGCTTTGAACCATCCCTCTTCTCAGCACCAGTAGAGAAACGGGACGAAGAGCGTGGTCGCATCTACCATGAGATCCTCCGCCGCGATGACAAACCTGCTGAGGAAAAAATAGAAAGAAGGGAAATGAAAAAAGAGGAAGTGCTACTCCCTATTGAGAAGGAGGAGCCTATTGTCACCGCACAACCGCAAAAGCGCGAGGACACTCCAGTAGTACCTGAGGACGACGAGGCCTGGGGAGCAATCCCGAGTTTCCTCCGTAGACACAAGAAATAAGCTCGCAAAGCTGGGATTCCTCCCTGCGCCTGCCTCGAATAAGAAACATAGGTATATATTTTATTACTCAGCTCGCTTGATAGTAGAATGATACAAAAGTCAGAACCGGCGCCCTTGGCGCCGGTTCTGTTATACTAAGCTTATATGTACGATCTCATGATTATCGGCGGAGGCCCTGCCGGAGTAGCAGCTGCAGTCTATGCCGCTCGCAAGCAACTTAAGACAGTACTCATTGCGGGAGAAATTGGAGGTCAATCGACGGTCTCTGAGGGAATTGAGAACTGGATCGGTACGCCAAAGATCACTGGTATAGACCTAGGCAAAGCTTTTGCCAAGCACCTCGAAGCAGTCAAGAGTGACTTTGTCACACTCGCTATTGGTGAATACGTAACTTCACTTGAAAAGGTTGCTGGTGGTTTTAAAGCCGTAACGAAAACCGGCACCGAGTTCACCGCGAAGACTGTTCTTATCGCCTCAGGTGCCGGTCGACGTAAGCTTGAGGTGCCTGGCGCAGACAAATTTGAGAACAAGGGCGTGACCTACTGTGCCTCATGCGATGGTCCGCTTTTTGGCGGGATGGATGTCGCGGTAATCGGAGGCGGTAACGCCGGCTTTGAGAGCGCACTCCAACTCCTCGCCTACTCAAAATCAGTTACGCTCGTACATAGAAGCAGCGAATTCAAGGCAGACCCCGTCACAGTCGAGAAGGCTCGCGCGCACCCGAACATGCGCATTCTCACAAATACTGAGCCAACTGCCGTCCTCGGCGAACAGTTTGTTACCGGCCTCACCTATAAAGACAAGAACACGGGCGAAGAGACGACACTCCCCGTCTCCGGCGTCTTCGTCGAGATTGGCGTGATCCCGAATACTGACTACGCCAAGGCACTCGTTGACGTTGACCAGTTCGGCCGCGTTAAAGTGGATGCGCGAAATCAGCGCACGCCGGTTGACGGTGTTTGGGCAGCGGGAGATTGTACTGATGAGTTGTATCACCAAAACAACATCGCCGCCGGTGACGGCGTAAAGGCGCTTGAAGACATCTATATTTGGATCAAGACGCACTCCTAACGTATGCCAATATTATCGATCGTTATTCCTACCTTTAAAGAAATACAGTTTCTAGAGCGCACACTTGCCAACTTTGACACGCTACAGATCCCGCACGAGATCATTATTACTGACGGAGGGAGTACTGACGGAACGCTCGACATAGCTCGCACATATACAGATAAGGTGGTTGTGTGGGACCAGGCTCGTCGTCAAACCTTTGGCGAAGCCAAGAACGCTGGCGCAGCGCTTTCGACTGGCACCTATATTGTCTGTATCGATGCAGATGTGATAATCCCAGAGCCTCAAAACTTTTTTACCGAAATGCTCTCTGCGTTTGACCAGAACCCGAAGCTCGTAGCTATGACTGTGCCGCTCAAACCGTATGCTGAAAATAGCTCGATAATAGACGCCCTCTTTAGTGCTCCTCTCAACTGGTTTTATGTGATCTCAAATAACATTTTTCACTCAGGGAACTCATCAGGTGAGTTCCAAATGATGCGTGCTGAGGCCTTCCGCAAGATTGGCGGCTTTACAGAGCACCTCGCCGCTGGTGAAGACAATGAGCTCTTTCGCAATTTGGCTAACATCGGCGCTACACGCTCATACTACAAGCTCTGCGTCCGCCACTCGCTTCGCCGCCCTCATAAGCTCGGGTGGTTCCGCACCTACGGCATTTGGATCAAAAACGGCATCCACGTCGCGCTTCGCGGCAAAGCAGCCTACAAGGAGTGGTCAGTTGTTCGCTAAGTCTAAACCATCGCCTGGGTGATAGGTTGTTGCACTTGACTTTTACTATATAACGTGATATCCTAACAACAGGGTGCCTGTTGTTTCAATCGCCGCGTCCGCGGCTCAATTGGGAGGAAATTGTGAGCATAACGGATTTCTGCTTTAAGCTGATACTGTTTGCAGTGCTGTGGGCAATTGCCTACGGGACGTCATCATACCTGGTCGATCAGAATTTTTGGCCGCGCCAGGTACAGGAAAAATGGGCGCGACCAGGAATCGCGGTCGGCATTCACGGTGGTTTCTATGGAGATTTATTTGTTCTGCCCGCGCTTTTCTGGTATCTCACCGCGAAGTATGGGAGTGAATGGAGTAGTGAGATGGTCGGTTTTGCGATTAAGATCGGGTTTACCGTGACATTCGCCAATCATCTACTCTTAATCTTTACGCAAACAGTCCCTGACCCGTTCGGATGGAAGGGCGAGAGATGGTCTCTGACCATTTTCTTCCACTTCTTGTATATGTGGATTGCAGTGATGTTCATCGCACTCATGTATTTCACTCCGGGAACTGACCCGCACGACGTCGCTCTGGGCAGTATTGTCGTCGGCGTCCACATGATGGCCGGGACGCACGTGTTTCTCGGTATCGTTAATCGATGGAAGCGATGGAGCTGGTGCCCTGACTTGATTGCCAGCCCGACACTACCGTTGATGCTTGTTGGCCTGTGGGCAGTGCTCACCGGATTCGCGATGTATGCGGGAGGCGTATGGGCTGCAATCCTAGTTGGAATGACAGCCCTCTGTCTGCTCGGCATGGCACAAGCAACCTTGATGTTTGGCCCTGGACCTATCCGACGGTAAAGACAGCCTGATGTTCTTCGGTCCGTCGCGCTTGCGCGACGGACTTTTGTTTTTAATACATCGCATTAGCGCGCCCGAACTACATTTTTTATAAATGCATCGGCGCAGTGCTCCCAGGTATATTCGACGGCGAGCGCGCGGCAGGCGTCTCGCGAGAGTTCGAGTGCCTTAAGAGCTGCCTCAGCAAGGTCGTCGCTTAAATAACCGTGCTTACCGTGCTCAATAATATCGCGTGGACCCATAACGTTGTGAGCAGCTACCGGAATCCCAACCGCGAGCGCTTCGAGTACTACCAGACCGAAGGTCTCGGTCCGCGACGGGAAGACGAACACGTCCGCTAAGGAGAGCCAATCGACAAGCGCTTGCCCCTTCTTATATCCAACAAACAGATGCGTTTTGCCATACACTTTTTCTAAACGCTTTCGATACGGACCATCTCCAATAACGAGCTTCGTGCCTGGCAATTTTAATTTCATAAATTCTTCTGGACTTTTCTCAGGCGCCAGGCGGCTAAAGTATACAAAGACGGGCTTTGGGAGTGCGGGGAGTGTCGGAGACAGGCTGCGTTTGAAAAGCTCTGTATTTATTCCAAGCGGCACGACTGCCAGATTTCTAAACCCACTCAACGCGAGTTCCTTTTTTAAGCTCTCTGTCGAAACTATGGTTTGCGCAGCTGCCTTATGGAACTGCCGAATAAGCACGAAAATAGGCAGCAACAGACCGTGGAGACGGAGATCAACATAGAGCTGGAAGTGGCTGTGATACCACGTCGTAAACGGCAGTTCAAGCTCACGGCAGACCGATCGCGCGGCCCAACCCAACGACCATTCAGTAATGAGACAGATCGCATCCGGTTCAAATTCTGAAATGATCTGTCTGACGCGTTTGCGTGGAAACACCGCGAGCCGGATCTCAGGGTACAACGGAAGTGGGACTGTGCGGAATTGCGACGGCTCAATCACCCTCACTTCGTGCCCGCGTGACTCTAAAATCGGAATAAGCGCCTCTAGAACACGTACGACACCGTTAACCTGCGGCGCCCAGGCATCGGTCACGAACAAGATTTTCATATCTGTGACGTATCACCAAGAGACTCCTTCTCTATTTGCTCGTCTTCGGCAAGAAACTTCTTGCGCATTTTCCAACTGAGGAAGTAGTACCCTGCTATTGCGATCGCGGCAATAGCGATCACGTACTGCACTTTGTTGATAATCTGGGCAATACCGCCACCAAGGCTCGCCCCGAGAAAGTACCCGAGAAAGACGAGCGTTCCGTACTGCAATACCGCGACAATTGAGCCGTAACCAAAGAATTTCGAGAGCGGCATTCGCACCGTACCCGCAACGACAATAAATGCCGAGGCAATCCCGTACGAGAGCTTGCCGATAAGCATTGTCATACCAGGCTTCTTGTCCCACAGCGCGCGGACTTTCTCCAGGTGATCCTCTGTAACGCCGATTTTAGCAAGCATGTGCCGCGCAAACCGCGTATGACCGCCGTAGTACCCTATCGCGTAATACACTCCGTCAAGACCTATGTCACGCAAAAAGAAAATAAACGCCAACAAGAACACGTTGAAGTACCCGGCCGCAGCAAGCGTACCACCCACAAAAGCGACGACCGGCCCCTCAAGAAGGGAGAGTGGAATAATGATCCAGTAGCGGTACTGGAGGATGAGTTGTGTAATAAAGTCGATCGACATTGCGTAGGGAAAGTATACCTTATGCACAAATGAAGTTCCGCTGACCTTACGCATGCTACGATTGAGCTATATGCTTCATAAATCTCTCACACTAATTACTTTCTCAGTATTTTTTTCGATACTATCACTTACACCTCAATACGCCTCGGCAACCACAGCAGCAGACGGTAGTCCTTGCACAACTGCCGGTCAGGTTGTCACTGTTAGTGATGGGAATGGAGGAACAACCACACTTGTATGCAATCAAGGTGTCCTCTATCAAGGCGTAATGATGCATTGGTATGAGTCATGCAGTTTCGGCTTAACGCCAGGCTGCCCAGGAGTGGCAACACCGGTGGTACCTGGGAGTGTAGTTACCGTTGTCGCTCAAGCTCCAGCAACTCCTAATCCGGTTACGGGCTACTGTCGGCCTGGGAAAGACGCTATTGTCGATATGCCTTGGCCGGGCTTTGGGTATCGATCTCAGGTTCGACCTCTCACAAATGGTTTCAATAACTCGACGATATCTTTCCGAATCGTAGTGCCGCCTCTCAGCAGCACGATCCCCGCGGCGAAGTATCAGCTTCCAAAAGACGCTCTCGTTAGCAGCGGTGAAACCTTTCTCAGAGGAGAAAAAAGTGGATTTATTCATATCGCTGAGACGCCAGGATCTCAAACGACGATGCATATTACAAATATTTCAAAAATACCGTGTGATCTGTATCACTCAGCTATCACCGCAGCCGGCGAGGGAGGGACCGCCCCTAGCTTGAATTTCGGCCTTTGGGATCGACCTGGCTATGGTACGCAAGCCTCAAATTTCCCTCTCATGTTCCACCCTGGAGAGGTGCTTTATGTAAACGTTACTCACGATACAACTGGGTACGGCACAATCCCAATCCAGCCTAGCTATCAAAGTATCACCAACATGAGAACCTGTGACGGTGGTGGCTGCGACATTCTCTTTGATTTTGCAATTCCCCAGGCGGGAACCTACGCTCCTGACGTTCAACCAAACGGTAGCCAATGGCCTGAGGACTCGAAAGCACCAGGATGGCCGATATTTTCAGAAGCCTATAACAGAGCTCACCCCGTCGGCACATGCTCCATCCGTTATGGTGTCGATAATGCTGGACACGCTACCATTGGCGCTATTGACCAAGGACAGCACACAACTACGGGTGACAATATTCTCTCCTCAAAGTGTTACCTTGATTCTCTTCTTGCTGAAATCGCTCGACAAAAAGCAGCGGTCGGCTTTACTGGCGGAAACACCTTAGGAGGAACACCCATAGGAACAGTTCCTATAGCGAGCGGCGGTACCACATCAACAGGCTTAAGCTTTACCTTCGGAGGTCAAACAATCCGACTTACTAACGAGGCAGCTATAGGCATTATTCAATCACTTGCACAAAATGCGGGCGTATCAAGTGGTCTCACAATTCAGCAAGGCAATGCCGGTACGAGCGCAACCATAGGCGGGCAGACATTCACTGGGACGAGTAATGCTGATTTAGCAGCAAAATATCTCGCCTATCTGGTATCACAACAGACAGTTAGCTCAGGCGCAATCAACACGATCATAAACAACGCATCTAACGCTCTTAGCGCGCTGACATCAAATCTCGCTCCCGGCGACTACAATCCCGCCGACCAAGTAACAACGTTACAGACATTTCTCAATCGAGAGCTGCAGATCAATCTGCCTATTACGGGATTCTTTGGAGATCAAACACTGACGTCAGTGAAAACATTACAAACAAAGTACGCTTCGCAAACATATCTTAAAGCGGGGTTATCGGCCCCAACTGGATTCGTCGGCCCATATACGCGCGAGTTAATTAATTCAAAGTTGGGACTAACTGCAAACACCACTGGAACCACCCCAACTGTTTCCACTTCGCAGAACTTTTGTACGGGTAGCGACCAGATCATCTCGGTCCCCTGGCCTGCTTCCGGACAAGTGAGACCCACTACAAGTGGTTTCTTAGACCAGACTCTCGCATTCAAAATCACCGTACCCTCAACCTTCACCCCTCCACTCAACATCAACCACCTAGGCTTCATCCACATTGCGGAAGTGGAGGGTCCTGTTGCTGGTGAAGAAGTAACGATCTCAAAAAATGCGTGTGACTTCCAGACTGGCAACTACATCACTAGCTCGCTTGGTGCATCAGCTGGTATTGAGCCAGGGTTCAACTTTACGGTTAATAATCCCAATAGTGTTCAAGCTCACCAAGCAAACCTAAATATTAACGCCGGAGATACGCTGTACGTTAACGTTCGCAATCAAATCAGCGGCCATCCCACCTGTCGTACTCCGATTACAAATCTGGGGTCGATTGAAAATGGACAAGCCTGTGTAGGTTCTGAGGCGCCAGGGACAAGCGTCTGTGCCTCTGGATACTGCAGTCCTAAAACCAGTAAGTGTGTTCCGTACATCTGCGACGTACTCTTTGATTTCGCTACCCCTAATCGCTATTAACCTATGAAAAAACTCTACATTACATTCGCCGCGGCTACGACACTCGTTACCCCACTTTTCGTCGCGGCTACCCCTGCCCTAGCCATAACGCCCGTAGTAGACAGTGCGGCCTGCACTCTGCCGGCCAACCCTGTAAAAGGAGTAGATGGATTTTTCCTGATCTGTAATGGAGAGTTCTGGCAATCGTGCGGCTTTAGTCCGGCTCCTTCTGCCTGCGCGATTTTGGGTCAAGGCGGCTCATCCACGTCAGGCACGGGTACCACAAACATTCCATCTACTACCCTAACGGTTAATATGTGGCCTGGCGACTATAATCCGGCTGATCAAGTTCAGATTCTGCAGCGTTTCTTGAATAAAGAATTAGGCACAAGCCTGCCCTTAACTGGATTTTTCGGTCCCTTGACTCTTGCTGCTACGAAACAATTGCAAAGCAAATATTCTACTCTAACCTATCAGAAAGCCGGCTATAACGCGCCTACCGGTTTTGTGGGACAATACACAAGGGACCTTATTAACTCAAAACTTGCTCAGTAGCATTCGTTACAGCTTTTGACGCTCAAGTCTCAGACTAGCTGACCTAGTGCAAGAGCCATTAGTCGCCGTCTGAGCTTGCTGGTGAAGTTAAGATGTGTAAGTATTTAGATAGTGGCCCTTTAACATTGGAAAGGTGAGGTGAAATGATGGCAAATCGAGAACTGTCTGCGGACCGTCGCTATATGCATCGGATCGAGCCGGAATCACTGGCGGGAAAGAACCTGTCTCCTGTCGAAAAGCTACTCGAAACACGGTTAGCAGCAGCTAACCTACAAATCGAGGCAATTCGCAAGAATCGCGATGAGTTAGTTGAGGAAAATGCAGCGCTCAAGAAACAGGTGGAGCAATTCGGGTATGACAGCCTGACTGGTCTTCCAAACAAAAAACAATTTTTGGAAAAATTGCAGGGAATGTTGACCGGTCTCCGCCCCGGAGATGAACTTGTCCTCTTCTACTTCGACATTGACAAGTTCAAGCAGGTTAACGACGGTCATGGACACGACGAAGGCGATCGCCTGTTATCTGAGTTGGGAGCAGTAATTCAACAGCTCCAGACCAAGTTTTATCGTGGATCGCTAGGCCATAAGAACCCCTTATTTCATACCGGCGAGGGTGGACGGCGACAAGATGATCTCTCAATAGTCGGGAGGCAATATGGTGACGAGTTTGTAGCTGCTGTGAAAAACTTCCCCAACCCACACGAAGCAGCGCAGAAGATCCGTAACAGTGTTCGCAGACATCGATTTAGGAAAATTCCCGGCTTCAGACTTACTGTGAGCGTTGGGGGCGTCATAACGCGAACCTACGTCCCGGCCGAAGATTTGATCAAGGCGGCCGACGCTAAACTGTACGAAGCAAAAGGTGCCGGAAGAAATACCGTCGTCATTTGCAACTACTAATCGAGGAACGTTAACCTATGTTACTCATCCACAGAAGCTAGGCTCGCAGATCTACAGTTAGATAGATCGCGGGCCTTTTGTTTTTATACTCCTTCCCTTTTACATCCCCATATGTCAAAGTGATTTCGGCATCAGGAACTGATCATTTGCTCTTTTGGGCACACAATACTAAAGGAGGATGGCATGGGACGAAAGGAATGGGCCGAGGACGCGGATTTAAACGCTCAGATCGACCGTTCGATCGAATCAAGACGTCGGTTGATGGATGAGAACGGGAGGCTGTTATCGCACCTTGCTTACAAGGCAAAGCATAATGACGGCTTTGCTTACGAAGAGATTGCGCTGTATTGCGTCAAATATGGCACGGGGTGGGACGACCTAATTGAGGAAGGTTTACAACCCGACGATCTGCGTCGCATTCAGGAAGCTGAGCCAGGTAACGTAATCATTCGTGGGTATCTGTCTCGCGACGATATGTGCGGTGTCCTCGACACGAAAGGCTATGATCTGACCGAGTTACAAACCGAAGTTCCATTTGGGACGGTGCATGCAGTGGCAATGGATGAAGACGGCGCATCAATTTATAACGTTATTGCTTCACCTCCTTTGATTCAATAGTTGTAGCACGCAATGCAAACGTCCGGACGCTCACGTCCGGACGTTTACTATTGTGCACTGCTCTGGACAGAATTAGAACTTTATATAACGCGCGCGACCCTGATTTGATTCAAACGCTGGCGATTATTCGACTCTTGGAGAAGCAGCATCAGGAGAAGGACGATCTCCCGATGGCGGCATGATGTTCGCTAGCACGTCCCTGGAAGTCTCTAAGTTTGGCGACTATGTTGATCCTCAAATAAATACTCAGCTATCGCCTTTCGCATCCACCAGGTGTAATAGGAGAAAAAGTGACCCTCCTCTTCGTTCTGCGCGTGGGCATTCTTTAGGTAGATATTGAAGACTCGATCGAAGGGTTCCATTCCAACCTCGATCAACTCTGATTCACGCGCTTCGGAGATACCTCGCGATTGCATGAACGCTTTTGCCGCCTGGATCACGTGAGCTAATACTGCTTCCCTTAGTTGTTCTCGTGCAGAGAGTCGTACGCTCGCCTCCCGTACGAGGGCTCGTTCCGAACCGCTCCAGGAATTGATTGGCATGCATGGAAAGATTAGCGGCTAGTAAACTTCTGAACGTTCGCTGCGCTCAGGATTTCCCACGGGCGCTCATATCTGTGCTGCTCATCTACTTCTTCTTGCCAGCTTATGGTATGTCCGACTTCGCGTTGTCGGAAGGTTTGCTATTGCCCATCGCACTCGCTTCTTTCTAGGAAAGTCGTAACACGGTCGGGTTCAACCGATGTATTTCACACTGATCCTCATATGGCGGAATGTCCGTGCCATATCACACATAGACGCGCAAAGCGATGAATTGTGTCAGCTGATACGTTTGGGCGCAGAAAATACCAAGCAATTGCCTCGCACAGGTTCGAATCCTGTACTGGTTCTGACAGGACAGATTTAGAAACGCGAGAATGAAGTAAAAAAGCCCAGCAAATACTGGGCTTTTTTACGGGGTGATTTCGTGCCAATTTGGCACATTCGATGTGCGCGGTGCAGGATTCGAACCTACGACCCTCTCAACGTCAATGAGATGCTCTACCAACTGAGCTAACCGCGCGTTGATGAGAATATACCACGCCTTTAATTATTGAGGAATAAACACAATGCCGCCATATGGCGGCTGAAAACTGCGGAGAGGGTGGCATTTGAAGCTTACAGCTTCAGTACACCTTGCGGATGATTCGTTTCAGAAAATTACGAATCATACTCGCAAGGTCTTCAAATCCTACACGTACAGTCCCTCGGACTGTACTCCTCGCTCGCAGTTTTTCGCTGCGCTCAAAACTGCGGAGAGGGTGGGATTTGAACCCACGAGGAGCTTTCGCCCCTGCTGGTTTTCGAAACCAGTGCATTCGACCACTCTGCCACCTCTCCATGCGTCTTAAAAATATCCTAGCATTTCAGCGCGAAAATGCTAAGTTTTAGAGATGGCCCTATCGTCTAACGGCTAGGACGGCGCCCTTTCACGGCGTAAATCGGGGTTCGATTCCCCGTAGGGTCACAAATTCTTGATTTTGTGCTAGAGTATTTCGTAATGAGACCCCTTCGATCACGCCGCCAGCCTAAGGCTCCGGTCCAAGATAAGATCTATATCTACGGCAAGCACGCCCTTATGGAGGCGCTTGTAAGCCACCCTCGTATTATACGAAAGGCCTATTTGGCTCCCGATATGAAGGACGGGGAACTTCGTTCGCTCCTTGAGCAGCATTCCATTCCTGTTTTAGAACTTGCAAAAAATTCGGGCAAAACGTATGTCGGTAAAGACACCGCACACCAAGGCGTCATCGCCGTAATGGACCCTTCGCGCCTCGTCATTACCTTTGATCAATTCCTCGAAACGCTTGATCTCTCGAAGAATCCTGCGGTTGCCGTGCTTGGCGAAGTGCAGGACCCACATAACGTTGGGGCGATCATTCGCTCTGCAGCGGGCTTCGGACTCTCTGCCGTTCTTATTCCTGAACATAATCAGGCACCAATCACAGGCGCCGTGGTGAAGAGTTCTGCGGGAATGACCTTCCGTATCCCGCTCGTTTCGATCGGTAACGTGAATACAACACTCGCCGCGCTTAAGAAGAGGGGTTTTTGGATCTACGGACTTGCAATGGACGGTACTGCAAAACTTGGCGGCGATACGTTTGAAGCGCCTGCAGCTTTTGTGATCGGCAATGAGGGTGCGGGCATTCGCGAGAAAACCCTTTCTTCGTGCGATGTGGTACTCTCGATTCCTATGCATTCGCGCACTGAGTCGCTAAATGCAGCTGTTTCTGCTGCTGTTGTTTTCTACGAATGGTCTAAGAAACATCCCGAGCAGCTTGGGTAGTTATCCACTGCCTATCCACCGCGTGCGTTTTGGGCTAGAGCGAGTAGAATATTGAGGTTATGCCCGCTGCGCACAAAGATATAGTCATTCTCTACCACGGCGGGTGTCCTGATGGCTTTGGTAGCGCTTATGCCGCATGGAAGAAGTACGGAGACGCTGCTGATTATATCCCGGTTCGATACCAGCAGCCGCTCACTCAAAATCTTGAGGGGAAAGAAATCTATATGATCGACTTCTGCTATGACCAGGTGCAGATGAATGAGCTACTGAAAATGGCCAAGTCGCTTACGGTACTCGATCACCATGAAGGTATTCAGGCAGTTGTCGAGTCTATGCCGAACCATGTGTACGACACGAGCCGTTCGGGCGCTTCAATAGCATGGGGTTATTTTCATCCGACTACCCCACTTCCAACTTTTCTCAAATACGTCGAAGACGTCGATCTTTTTCGTATGATCCCTGAAGAGGAGCGGGCGCTCATGCGATACGCATATGCGCAGGTGTGGCATTTTGATATATGGGACGCTCATGTTCGCAATACAGACGATCCTGTTGAGCGAGCGAGGATGATCGAGCGCGGCACTGTCTATCAGGAGTACTTCAAGCTCTTATCGAAGCAGTTAGCGAATGGTGCCGAACTTGTCGAGTTTGAAGGCTACACCTGCCACATTGTTAACGGGGTGCGGATGTTTATCACCGACCTAGGCGCGGAACTGGTTAAGCAACGTCCGCCGATCTCGCTCGTGGTACGTGCCGGCGCAAGTGGCCTTCGTGTATCCATTCGTAGCGACGGCTCTGTAAATGCGGCCGAGCTTGCACAGCGCCATGGTGGAGGCGGCCACCCGGGCTCTGCAGCTTTCTCGCTTCCCTGGGGCGCTCCTATCCCTTGGATTGCTCTCCAAGCAAATCCTGAGAATTAAAGAAGTGTTCTCGATAAAACTGCAACTCCTCGATTGATTGGATAATATCTGCCTTCGCGCGGTGTGACTTATGCTCTTTGCGGCGCTCTGCTTCAATATAGACTTCTGGCGCCCAGCGCCGAGCAAGCTCTTTAAGAGTTGAAACATCGATGCAGCGGTAGAAAAGATGTTTCTCGAATTGAGGCATGTGGATCTTCAGAAAATGTCGATCTGCATGAATCGAGTTACCGCAGAGCGGCGAGGAGTTCGGCGCAACGTGTTTCTGTATAAAAGCGAGAACCTCTTCTTCTGCTTCGCGCGTACTGACAGTACTTAGAGCTGAAAGTTCTTTGAGCTGATCTGACTCGGGAAACTGCCCTTCGGGCGCCCATCGCCTTGCTTCAATGAGATCCCGATCGGCGTGGATAATAATATCGGGACCTTCAGCAACCACATTCAAATCTTTATCGGTAAGGACGACTGCGATTTCGGTGATTTGATCCACCAGTACGTCCTCAATCGAGGTCATTTCAAGATCAACCCAGACGAGGAGGTCATTTCGCTGCATACACGTTATACTACTACACATCATGAGAATCCTCGCCATTGAAACGTCCTGCGACGAAACTGCGGTCGCCATTCTCGAATGTACCGGTGATGTGCACGCCGCCGAATTTACAATTCTCGGCAATGCGCTCCTTACCCAAATTGAGGTCCATAAGCCCTATGGCGGCGTCTTCCCTGCTCTGGCTAAACGCGAGCATGCGAAAAACCTTGTGCCGGTTTTAGAGGCTGCGCTTGAGGAGGCTGAACTCCTCCATGAAGACGCACAGATAATGAGTAATGAGACACACAATATAGTTAGTGAGATTTTAGCCCGGGAGCCCGGGCTCGCCGAAGCCTTTTTTGAATTTATATCTGAGTGCGAGCCGCCAGAGATCGATGCGATCGCGGTTACCGCGGGCCCGGGCCTTGAGCCAGCGCTTTGGGTCGGTATTAATTTCGCTCGCGCGCTGAGCGCTGTCTGGGATAAACCAATCGTGGCCGTAAACCACATGGAGGGACACATCGTAGCAGCCCTCGCTAAGGCCGCTGGTCAAAATCTTGAGATCAAAAACGTAGAGATGCCTGTGCTGGCTCTCCTTATCTCAGGCGGTCATACTGAGCTCGTTGTAATGAAAGAATGGCTCGAATATGAGCTCATTGGTCAAACGCGAGACGATGCGGTCGGTGAAGCCTTCGATAAAGTCGCGCGTATGTTAGCACTCCCCTACCCAGGCGGCCCAGAAATTTCGAGACTGGCAGAACGTGCGCGTGAAGAACAAAATGGCGAAAACCCGTTCACGCTCCCACGCCCTATGATCGATTCAAATACATGCGACTTCTCATTTGCTGGACTGAAGACATCGGTGCTCTACGTACTCAAAAATCGAAGTGATTTGAATGATCAGGAAAAGAAGCACATGGCCCACGAATTTGAAGACGCAGTCGCGGATGTGCTCTGGAAGAAGACGGCAATGGCAATCGAAAATACGGACGCACGAACACTAGTTATTGGTGGAGGTGTTTCGGCCAATACGCACATACGCCGAGTCTTCACAGATAAAATGAGTAGCAATTTTGCACACGTTGATCTGCGTATTCCAACAGCAGCGCTCACGACCGATAACGCCATTATGATTGCAATCGCCGGCTTCTATCGTGCAACCCGTGAAGAATTTACGATAAGCATTAGTGCGAACGGCAATCTAGCACTTGCTGATAATAAGTAGCGACAGACTCGCGTCTGCCGCCACGACCGGAATTACGAATCATTCCAACGAATTTCGATCTCTTCCCCCAAAGGATACACTGGGTACATAAGCAGTGCCCATCCCGAGGGCTGTTGTTTGACGGGCCCTACTCTACTGAGAGGAAACGCGTGCGCGATTCTTCTCCTTATTTCTTTTTCGTCTTGAGCGCCTCGCACCACGTCTTCGATATGTTTAATGTCGTCAGCACTTGTTTTATACATTGAACTCTCCACACATTGCCACGAACCGTGGCGAAACACACTACCGAACATCACTATGGCCCAATTCGTCTAATCATTCAAGTGATGGTATAGTTTGGATTAATGCCTGAGAAGTTTCTCCAGCCGTACGACCCCTCTGCTACTGAATCTCGCATCTACGAAGAGTGGGAACAGAGCGGTCTCTTTAACCCTGACGAGTCGGCCAAACAAGGAATAACTTCCGCTGATGCGCCAGCCTATTCGATTGTGCTTCCTCCGCCTAATGTGACCGGAAGGCTCCATATGGGCCATGCACTTATGTTGGCAATTCAAGATACGTTTATCCGCTATAAGCGGATGCGAGGCTTTCGTACGCTTTGGATCCCGGGGACTGACCACGCAGCAATCGCAACACAGTCCGTTGTTGAAAAACAAATTAAAAAGGATGAGAACCTCAGTCGGCATGATCTTGGCCGTGAGCAGCTATTGAAACGAATTGAGAAATTTGCGAACGAAAGTCACGATACTATTGTTAAACAGGTAAAGACTATGGGGGCATCGCTCGACTGGACGCGCGAAGCGTTCACGTTAGACGAAACTCGTACCCGAGCTGTTCGCACCATCTTCAAACTCATGTATGATGCCGGACTTATTTACCGCGGACTACGGATCGTTAACTGGGACCCAAAAGGCCAAACGACAATCTCCGATGATGAAATTGTCTATGAAGAGCGTGCTGCGAAGCTGTATACCTTTCGCTACAGCAAAGATTTCCCTATCCCCGTTGCAACCACGCGCCCAGAGACAAAGGTTGGCGATGTTGCTGTCGCCGTGCATCCCGATGACGCTCGGTATACCGCGTTTATTGGTAAGGAATACGACGCCATTTTTTGTGACGTACCGATCCATATTAAAGTAGTCTCTGACAAAGAAGTAGACCCTGCGTTTGGTACGGGCGCAATAGGAGTAACTCCTGCTCACAGTCATGTTGACTGGGATATCGCCAGTCGTCATGAACTGTCTCAAGAAATAATCGTAATTAATGAATTTGCGAAAATGACTGTTAACGGCCGCCTCGAAGGTAAAAAGGTCTTGGACGCACGAGATACGGTAGTCGAATGGCTGAAGAGCGAGGGTCTATTGGAAAAAGAGGAGGATATAACCCAAAACGTCTCAACAGCTGAACGAACGGGAGGGGTTATAGAACCGCTACCCAAACTACAATGGTTTATCGATGTGACCCGAGAAATTCCTGGTCGCGGCAAATCCCTAAAGGAACTCATGCTCGAACCCGTACAGTCGGGTGCAATACAGATTATTCCCACCCATTACGAGAAGACATATTTCCACTGGATAGAAAATTTACGAGATTGGTGCATCAGTCGGCAGATATGGTACGGACATCGTATACCAGTCTGGTACAAAGGTGAGGCCATTATTGTCGGAACGCCTCCTGCTGAAGAGGGGTGGATACAAGACGAAGACACGCTTGATACTTGGTTCTCATCAGGATTGTGGACTTTTTCAACGCTCGGTTGGCCTGAAGCTACTGAGGACTTAAGAACCTACCATCCGACTGATGTACTTGAAACAGGTCCTGATATTCTCTTTTTTTGGGTTGCTCGAATGATTCTCATGAGTGAGTTTGCTCTTAACACGATTCCATTTAAAACCGTCTATCTGCATGGGATCGTGCGGGATGCTCAGGGTCGTAAAATGAGTAAATCTCTTGGGAATAATCTCGACCCCCTCGAGATCACTTCAAGATTTGGTGCGGACGCTGCCCGCATGGCGCTTATTGTTGGTAATGCGCCCGGCACAGACTCGCGCATTAGCGAAGATAAGATTAAGGGCTATAAACACTTTGCCAATAAACTCTGGAACATTGCGCGCTTCGTGCTTGAGAATACGGAGAACTTCGACCGTTCAAGTCAAACTGAATTGAACTCAGAAGATGCCGCACGAAAAACTGAATACGAAATCATCATTGCTGACGTTACTGCCGATATGGAGGCGTACCGCGTATACCTTGCGGCCGAGAAACTGTACCACTATGTATGGCACCAACTTGCTGACGTTATCCTCGAAGAGTCGAAGGCCATACTTGGTACCGTACGCACGCCATCAGACGCAAGCGCGGAAGCAAAGAACTCAAAGAAGACGCTCTTAATCTATCTCCTCGATAATTCGCTTCGAATGCTGCACCCGTTCATGCCTTTTGTGACTGAAGAGATATGGCAGTCGATGCCGACAAAAGACGCTAAGTTCCTGATGGTCGCTAAGTGGCCCCTACTCCACTAAAGCTCTCCATAGGACAGGCTGCTATAATTACAGAGTGAACCTCACGCTTCTCGGGTACGCATTTCTCGGCGGTCTTCTGCCTTCAGGCATTTGGCTCTACTTTCTGCTCAAAGAAGACGCAACTCACCCTGAGCCTAAGCGGCTTATTGCGCTCGCCTTTGTCGCGGGAATGATCGCTGTGCCCCTAGCGCTTCCCTTCGAGCAATACGCAAAGTCGCACCTCACTGACTCGTTTTCAATACTAACCTTCTGGGCGCTCGTTGAGGAAGTGCTTAAGTATGCAATGGCCGCCACCTTTATCCTCTGGAGAGGAGCCGTTGACGAGGCGCCTGACTACGTGATCTATATGTTTACAGTCGCACTCGGGTTTGCTGCAGCGGAGAATATGCTCTTCCTCCTTGCGCCACTCATCGATGGCCACTTCGCTACAAGCGTGTTCACAGGGAATGTTCGCTTCCTTGGCTCAACCTTACTTCACGTTATTGCCTCAGCTGCTATCGGTTTCTCGCTCGCATTCTCAGCAGGGTCACGGCCTGCAACACGTTTTTTAGCATCAGCATTCGGACTTATCCTCGCCATCGCGTTGCATACTGCCTTCAACGCGCTTATTATTACAGAAGGCGCTTCGACAACCCTCATCGCATTCTTCCTCGTCTGGCTGGTTGCCGTAATATTTTTCGCCACCTTTGAAGTATTAAAATATTTTCAGTCTCGCCCAAGCCCAACTTTGAACTAATTACTATCTATGAATATGAAGTCTTCGTTCTTCGATCGATTGTCTGGCAGCTCGTCAAATAATGACGGCTTCGATTCTTTTGATGATGAACTTCCCGCAGCGTCTATTTCTCGTAAAGATAATCCACTGCGGATGATCACTCCTTCAAGCCGAACTCCGATCACTGATGATGACTCCGCTGCGGGTGGCGAAGGCCAACTCCCAGTAGACGTGCACCAGACTCAGACTGACATTGTGATTCGAGCCTTTGTGGCAGGAGTGCGTCCGGACGAACTCAGCATTTCCATTAGCCGCGACATGGTCGAAATAGGAGGCGCAAGGGCCGAGCGTGAGCAGGTTGCGGCAGCTGACTACTTCACTCGTGAACTTTTCTGGGGTTCGTTTGCGCGTAAAATTCTCCTCCCCCAAGAAATTGATGTCGAGGCCTCTTCAGCAAGCGCTAAAGATGGTCTTCTGACTATCGTTCTCCCACGACTTGATAAGGCGAAGCAGACAAAATTGCGAGTGAAGGCAGGATAAGATTTATCGTTATGTAAATGAACGCCCCCAAAATTGGGGGCGTTTGTGCTAATTTGCCGCGTTATGTCAGTTCGGCGCGAAATGGTGTCGCGGCGTGACAACGACGGCGATGCTCAGCAAGATCGCTGCGTACGCCAAGTATGTCGGCCCAACAAGCCCCGCAGCCCCGTAAAGGAATACGGCGGCAGAGAGGAAGACGATCTTGAAATGAAGCCCTTTTTCCTTTTGGCGCTCCGTTGGCCAGAACGCACAGGAGCCGCTAAGCACAGCGGCGGCGCCCAACGTCAAAAGAATCAGCTCGGTGTTCACGAACTGCGATGGCTCGACGAACGCCCAAACGGCCAAGTACAGCGCGATAAAGCAGGTGACGAACATCACAATGCGAACAGCTAAGGGGAAACGATTCATCTTGATCTCCTGTAATGTACTAACCGCCTTTCGACCAGATATTGATCGAACGCAGTGTGATACATGATACTGTATAAATCAATACTTGTCAAGTTGACGACGTTTGTTTCCGCATTAGTTGCGACTCACTAGAAAACATCTTCTGTCGCGCATTTTACTATCTTTTGTGCTTGGACCCAGATTCGAACTGGGGACCCTTCCCTCTTCAGGGGAATGCTCTACCAACTGAGCTATCCAAGCTTCTACTTCTGAACTTTATACGAGTTTATCAGTTTTTGCACCTCAGCGGAAGCTGGGAATACGAAGACGCTCGGCGTCGAGGTAGCCGTAGGAGAGAAGAAGTTATGGACAACCGGTTGTACAAAATGCTGATAGAGATAGACAGGGATTGCGAGTGCTACGACCCAAACGAGGACCGTCCAGACTGTACTCAGCACTTGGTTACGCCGGATGTTATGAAGCATCCGGTTATTGTCCTTAGCAAGCACTAAATTCTCTTCAAGCAATTTTTTAAGCTCTGGATCCATGTATGTTTAGTATATCAAAACAGTGCCCTTGTCAGGAGTCGAACCTGAATCAGCTCGTTAGGAGTGAGCCGTTCTATCCATTGAACTACAAGGGCGCGACGAGGCAAAGAGAATGCCAGAAAGCTGACATCCTTTTGCACTACGTATGCCTGCGTATCGCAGTCTTCGAAGTTATTTGAACCGGACTTATGCGGTTATGCCAAGAGTCGAGACGAGCCTCTCCTTGTCAAAACCGACGATGAGTTCTTCGCCCACAAAGATAACCGGTACGCCCATCTGTCCAGATTTTTGAATCATTTCCTGACGCTTTTCGAGGTCATGTGCGACGTCGAATTCGGTATACCCAATTCCCTTTTCTTTAAGAAAATCCTTGGTCATTTGGCAAAAGTGGCAAGTTGGCGTGCTGTAAATGGTGACTGTTTTATCCATGATTATTGAAGTTATAGGTATAGTATACCACTTTGAGTTATCCCCAGTACCCGCCCGCCTACTGGCGCTGGGCACTGCACTCGTCTTCGCTCGTTTGAACGTCTGGCTCAAATCATAGCTAAGGGCATGAAATTCGGATGCGAATTTCATCGGTTTTCGTGCTTTGTGCGGGATACGAGAATCGAACTCGTGTCTCAACCTTGGGAAGGTCGCGTTCTACCACTAAACCAATCCCGCACAAAAGCGAAAACGGTTCTACCACTGAACCATACCCGCTTGTGCTGCTCTAAAACCATCCAAACAGCTTCTGCCACCACGACTTTTTTGGAGTGGTAGTGGCTGCCTGTGGCGGGACCACCACAATCACCTCTTCCCCAGGACGGGCCACTCCAAAGGCCGTCCGAATAGCCGCATCCTTGCCTCTATCGCTCGCTATAGCGGCTATATTGGCCTCTAGAGCCGCTTTCCGCACCTCGATAGCCTCATAGTGTGCTTTAGCCTGCTGAGCCTCTGAAATAGCTATATGAGCCTTAGCCCCCAGGCTCCAGATCAGCGTCACAAGCCAGAAAGCGACCAGGAGAAGAATACCGATAATCAACCCTTGTCGCCACTGTTTCGCGCGCATGAAAATAGTATACCTCAGCCGTTTACAACCAAACGAGTCGAGTAACGAGTGCGTATGAGCATTCGTTCGAGACAAGTGCCGGGAGGAAGCCAGTCCTCTGGCTTATTCGGCAGAAGACTGCACCATTTTCATAAACACTTCTTCGGGGATCTGGACTCGATTTTTATCGAACTGAGCGCGATGCTTTTTACCCTTCTTCTGCTTATCAAGGAGCTTATTTTTACGCGAGACGTCGCCGCCGTAGAGGTAACCCGTCACGTCTTTACGCATCGCCGAGAGGGAGCGCGAGGCGATGATACGACCCTGGACTCGAGCCTGAATCTTAGTCACAAATAGCTGCTTTGGCATTACGGCGTGCAGCTTCTCAACCATTTTCTCTCCCTCTTCTTCAACACGCCTACGCGCTACCACACGCGCAAAGGCTGGTACGGCCTCGTCAGCGACGAGAATATCGAGACGCGCTACGTCAGCTACTCGCTCGGGTAGCATCTCATAAGAGAGTGACGCGTAGCCTGAAGAAATATTTTTGAGGGTATCAAAAAAACCACGCATGAGTTCACGGAGCGGCATCTCCACGATCATTTCAATACGTCCATCGTGATACGTCTCAGTCGCCATCGTCTGTGCTTCATGATCGTAAAGGAGCTGTATTAACGAGCTCACCACGTCTGCAGGAGTAATGATGATTACCTTTACCCATGGCTCTTCGATCATTTTGATCTCACCGTGCTCAGGGAACTTCGCAGGCGTATAGATCACTTCACGCTCGCCATTGTTTCTTGTGACCACATACGAAATCGTCGGGATCGTCACGATGAGCGTGAGATCAAACTCGCGACGCAGTCGCTCCGTAATGATTTCAAGATGGAGAAGGCCCAAAAAGCCACAGCGAAAGCCGCGCCCAAGAACCCCTGACGACTCCTCCTCAAAGGAGAGCGATGAATCTGACAGACGTAATTGCCCAAGGGCTTTACGCAAATTTGGCAGATCGTCTTGGCTTTCGGGATAGACCGACGCCCATACGACTGGTCGTGGCTTGCCGTAGCCGGGAAGAGCCGGCAACGCCCCCTTCGCGGCTCCTACCGTATCCCCGACGCCCACGATACCAGGCTCTTTAATACCGGTAACAATGTAACCAATCTCTCCAGCTGAAAGAGACTCCGCCGGTGTTTCGCCCGGCATAAAAATACCTGTTTCAAGTGCAATAAAGTCCTTTCCTGCTGCATGGAAGGTGAGCGGCTGCCCTTTTTTAAAGGTGCCATCGAAGACGCGCAAATAAACCGCTATACCGCGATGACTTGAATATGAAAAGTCAAAAATTAATCCCCGCGCCTCACCTCCTCCAGCAGTTGGTGCCGGGACCCGCGCGACGATCGCTTCTAGTAGTTCTTCGACTCCCGCACCGGTCTTACCTGAGACTGCCAGAACTTCGTCTGGCGATACATGCACCAGTCGCGCAAGCTCGTCCCTTACTTCGCTTACTCGTGCTGCTGGGGAATCGATCTTAGAGACAATGGGAATCACGACGCATCCTTGCGCTTGTGCCATCGCTAGTGTCGTTAACGTTTGCGCTTGAATCCCTTGTGTGGAATCGACTAAGAGAAGTACGCCCTCAACGGCATGGAGCGCGCGCGACACCTCGTAGGAGAAATCGATATGCCCAGGAGTGTCAATTAAGTTAAGCGTGTAGTCCTTGTACTTCATTCGTACGGGCTGCATCTTGATGGTGATGCCACGCTCGCGCTCGAGATCCATACGGTCGAGGAACTGATCACGCATCATGCGCTCGGGAATCGTCCCCGTGCGTTCAAGTAAGCGATCAGCCAAGGTCGACTTGCCGTGGTCGATGTGGGCGATGATAGAAAAGTTTCGAATATGAGAAGGGTTCACGGTTGTATAGGTTGCTCGGCTGACGGGACTGAAACGGGCGTGTCTCCACGATTCGGACGCACTAGTCGCGTAAGCGCGGAGGTGACGATGCGAAACTCTTCGTTTTCGAGAAGATATAATGCAAGCGCCGCAGCGAGTAAGCCCACGATACCCGCAATAAGACCATCAGTAAAGACGGTGAGTAGCGTAGTGAGCGGCGCGATCTCACCGAGGAGCATAAGCACGACATATGCAGCTGCACCGGCACTTATAGCCGCAATGATGCCGTGGAGGAACGGCTTCACGAGAGTACGATTTAAATCTGGTGTTTCTTTGCGAAGCGCGAAGAGGCAGAGACAAACCAGAACCAGCTGACCAACGGTCGCAGCGGCGGCAATGACGAGCACTGCTGTACCCTGTACATCACTCACCTTAAGGAAGGCAGCAAACCAGGTGAGCAGCGCAGCATTTGGAAATGCGAGAAAATAGGCCGCAAGTGCAACCGTGAGCGCGCCTGCAAGGATTTGATACAGAAGTGGCCCCCACGACTTTTTGATGGCATACAGTGCCCGCGAAAACAGGAGAATAAGTCCTTGCGCAACAAGGCCAATCGCAAGAATCACCAGTAGAGCTGCGGTAAGTCGAGTTGCGTCCCAATCAAATGCACCGGTACCAAGGATCACGCGGACCAGGTACGCACGCAATACCGCAATGAGGCCGAGCGCGACGATCGACCAAAGGATCACATGACGTGCGCCTGCTCCGAGTATCGCCGTGAATTCGCTGCGTTTTTCTGGCGCAGCGGTTTCGGAGAGTGCCGGAAATGCTGCGACCGCATACGAAGCGCCGATAAGCCCAAGAGGCACCGACTCCAAATTGGAAGCAAGAGAGAAGAGCGACACCGCACCTGTCCCGAGTCTTGAGGCAAAGGCTGTGAGCGCGAGGAGTGTGATTGAGCCCATGCCAAGCGCCAACGAACGCGGAACAGAGTCTTTCACGATGCTCTGCATTCTCGCCCGAGTCGGGAAACGGAATTGAGGGAATACGCCTGCCCTCATGAGAACGGGAATATTTACCGCCAAGTATGCAACAGCACCGATAAGTACCCCAACGCCAATCCCAACAAGACCCCACCGCGGATAGAATACCGTCGTACCGAGAATAATACCGAGATTATAAAAAACAGGAGAGAGAGCGAAGAGCATAAAGCGTCGGTGCACCTGCGTCACGCTCGCAAGTACACCCGAGAGTCCTAAAAGGATCGGCTGAATGAGGAGCAAACGCGACAATAGTATAAACGAGTCGCGGTAATCCGAGTGGAGAAGGTCTGGGTAGAGTACGGCGAGAAACTGCGGCATCCAAACTGCAAGCACAGCACAAATGAGTCCGCCCACGACGATGAGAAAAGTACAGCATTCGGAGAGAAGTTGTTGGACCTCTTCGCGCTTCATGCCCGTAATGCGCGGGATGAGCACATACGCACTCACCAGAGAAGAAACCAAGGCAAAAACGAGATCCGGCACGCGAAATCCCGCATAATAGAGGTCGAGAATCTGACCGGCGCCAAAGGTGTGCGCAAAGGTGCGGTCCCGAAGTAAAGCCAGCGCTTGCGAAGCTAAAGTGAGCGCCGCCAGCAAGTACGCGGCCTGGTGAAGGCCGCGTACAGGGGCTGCGATCCTCTCTAATATCCCTCGAACCATTGTCTTATCATACTCTATAGCGGTCTATAGTTAAAAACGGCGGAGGAATCCCCCGCCGTTTTAAACTATAACGATATGAATCGTTATGGGGTTACAGGTGTTCCGGGAAGTGAAAGAAGATTTGCTGGGAACGGGTTCTTTCCTGCCTTTAGTGTGGTGAGCTGACTAGCAACTGCTGTCGCGTTCTCAGCTGATATGTCGGCAATTGCCTGCATCTCTTTCACTGCGCCAGCAAGATCCCCTTGCTTTGCATAGACTGCCGCGAGGAAGTAGCGTGCGTTAGCAAACTGTGGATTTACCTCAACCGCTTGCTTTAACGCTGCGCCTGCCGTTGCGAGATCGTTCTGCGCTGCGGCGAGAATACCAACTTGGAAGAGGATATTCGGATCATTCGGTTGAAAGTAAGCCGCGGCAAGTGAGGCTGCGAGCGCATCTTTTACATTGCCGTCCTGTACTTCAAGCTGCGAAAGGAGAAAGATTGCAGCAGTGTAGTCCTGCTTCAGGGCAATTGCTTGCTTGAGATCTGCTTCAGCTGCCTTGTTATCTTTATGGGCAATGTCGAGCTGTGCCATGACATACGGGATTTGAGGATTTGTTGGGTTCAGGGCCATCGCTTTTTGGTACGCGGTTTTTGCGCTTTCATAGGCCTGTGCGACGTTTAGCGGCACTGCCTGAGCATACAAGTTGCCGAGAATGATCCAATTCTGATAATCAGACGGATTGAGCTTAGTAGCAGTGAGCCCAGCGTTGATGCCTGCCGAGAGCGCAGTTTGGAAGTCCTTTTGCGCCGTAGCAGTTGTCATCGTGGTTGATGAAACAATTTTAGCCAATCTGCCGCTCGCAACGACAGCCTGTATCTGATAGGCCGAGGCGGTTGGAGCAAAGGCAATCGAACTTTGTGCTGCCTGTTCCGCAGCATCAAGATTACCCGCGGCATAACTTGCACTTGCACTTGCGAGCTGCGAGGTTGCAACATAGCGCTCAACGACTGTATAACCTGCTACCACTGATCCCAAGAGAAGGATGGTGAGCAGGAAGACAATCACAAAGCCGAGGCGAGGGCTCTTCGAAAAGACGATACCGCGTTGCTCAGCGCCGCTTGCAAAGCGCATTGTCGAGATAAACAGACCGGCAAACACAAAACCAAGCACCAAGATCACTACATTTGGTAGACCGAAGATCGCATTTACGAAGAGGTATATTGCTCCGATAAACGAAAGCATGGCAACATACCGAATAAAAGGATCAACTGGCGCTCGCAGGACAATCATCCGAAGTCCAAATATGATGAGAAGCGCCAGAAATGCGAGCCAAGCAAGTCCTCCGACAATACCGGTCGTCACAAGCGAGGTCGGAACAAAGCCAATGCCTGATGAGAAGTCAGTGTTCCAGAAGACCGTTGTGTTAAGAGAAGCATCACGATATTTGAGCCACTCGGATCCAAAGGTTGCAGGACCACTGCCGAAGATTGGTGTCGCTGAGTACGCGCCGCGCGTGACGCCGAAGGTCGACTGCCAGGACGGACGGACATTGACCACATTTACATGAAGCGCATTAGCGAGCGCACCGCCTAAGGTACCGCTAATAAGGAAGAACAACGAGATCGCAAGAACAACGAGTGGAAGCACGAGCGAGTGCGTACCTTCGTCACCCTCAAGAGCAGTCTCCATTACCACAACGGTGTCACCCATATCACTTTCTCCTGACTTAGGACCACGCTGCATTACGGCTTCGACAAAGAGCCCGAGCGCAACAAGTGCGATGAGGATCCATACCACCGACGAGTTAGCGATCGCCAGGAGAAAAAGCGCAAGCACACCGCTAATAAGGAGTGCGCGATACATCTTCTTCGTGACCTCAATAAATCTGAATGTGATGAGTAGTGCAATCACACCAAGACCGAGAAGATATGCCTGATCATCGATTGATCCAACCAGTGAGAACGCAGGCGAAATCGTAGTAGGTGAAATTTGTCCGATGATGATGACCAAGACTTCAAGAATCGCAAAGACGCCAAGCGCGTAGGCACTTACCTTCAGGAACGTCTTGTACTGCTCAGGACGACGAAGCATGAACGCTGCTAATGTGCCAAGCACAGCTGCAGTGAGCATAACCCCAAGTGTGTCAGGCTCAAACGCGACTCCCCAGAGCGTCATTGAGAACGGGGCTCCAGAAAAAACGGTAGAAAGAGCGTATGCAATTGCTGGAAGCCAAAGGGCACCAACTAAGAGAAGTGGCGGGAGAATAACATTGCCTCGAGACAGTCTAGCGAGGATAAAAAGCGCGAGCGTAATCAGGGTGCCTGAAGCAAGTACAAATGCTTTAGTAGCATTAGTCGGCACTACGCTTGATGGTAGAAATACGAATAAACTTACGATGATTGTCGCAAAAAGTGCCCAGATACTTATCGCTTCAATAGAACGGCGCGACTGAACCACTGCTGACTGTTGCGGAGGCATAATGAAATAAAATATGACGCTAACTATTAATATAGTTAGTATACTCGTAAACCCTACCTGTCGAGCTTCTCGTCCACAGGTAGGGTGTGGTATAGTCGCCTAGGACCAGGTTAGGCGATCGCTCTCTATGTAATGTAGAGGGAGGAAAGTCCGAGCATGCCAAAGCGCGCGAGCGCTTTGAGAAAGGTAGCGGGTAACGCCCGTCGTCCGCGAGGATAGAGGTGACTACAGAAACGTCAAAGGCGAAAGCCGGCGACTCCCTTCGGGGAGAGCCTGTTTGAAAGAACAGGATGCAACGAACAAATCCTTACCCGCATGCAAGGCCGTGCCCTTGAGTAATCGAGGGAGTGCCGCTCGAGCTTGTCAGTAATGACAGGCCCAGATAAATGATTGTCCGCGACAGAACTCGGCTTATCGACCTGGTCTACTAAATGAGAAACCCCACGCTCCTGCGAGGGGTTTCTCATTTCTTCTGACCGCTTTACATTATTTCGCACGTACCACCAGCACACGCAAGCTCTTTTTTCATTTCAGTCTCATCCTGGCGCTCGTACGTATACAGTTTCGCATAATCGATTTTCGGAAAACGCGAGGTGAAGTCTTCATACTGCGCTTTGGTTATCGTCTCGTAGGGCGCCAAACGGTAGACGTGGTTGGAACGCGGTAGGAATGAGAGGCCGCCAACAATGCTCCAGTTCGCATACACCCAGTTAGCAACAGCGATCCACTCATCGTCCCCGACGGAGATCGTCACTGACGGATTGTGCTCAGTGAAGTGCTCCTTAACCAATTTCCAGTGTTCGAGCTGGTCGATCGCAGTAAGGTCATCCTTACAGACGGCGTTTTCCGGAGCTTGTACCGCAAACTCGAGTACGAACGTATTAGCGTCTTCGATATTCTGTCCAACCTCAGGATGATACGGCACACCCTGATCGCGCATCATCTTAAAGAGTGAGTCCGTAGCGCTAATACGAATTCGACGAATATAGTATGGCGAGTGTCGCGGATGCATACCGCTTGCCACATCGAAGGTTTGAGAGACGGTGCCAGAAGGCTTTGTGCACGTAATCGCTGTCGATTCATTTACCCCGAAACGCTTTGCGTACTTCTTGTTCGTAGCAATCGTTTCAGCTCGAATCGCCTCAAGCACCTCAGCATTACGCACGACTGGGCAATCCCATTGTCCAGTGATCGAAACACCCAGTAGACGCTCATTCTCACAGTTCTCCTTCCACTCCTTGGAAAGATACGGGAGCGTAGTAAGCGTTGATTGGTACGTACCAAGGAGCGCCGCGACCCGTGCTTTCCGAACCAGCGATTCTTTCGTGTCATCTGCGCGTGCAATGATTTCTGAAAGGTTACAGAACTGCTTCGACTTGAGAATAATCTCTCCGCAGGGATTAGTGCCTGGCTGTTCAACAATTCGACCGTCACTGATATACCCGGTCTTCTCCCAATTCTTGATGCGACGTGACGGGAGTTGAGTCATGAGCCCTCCGCGATTGAAAATTCCTCGTTCGCCTGCCCTACTCTTCATGAGTGCAATCCATTCATCGACAAAATCCTCGTTACTTGGTTTCTCCAAATAGACTGCTGAGTTGTTCGCAATTGATCGCTGCGGCTCAGACATATAGAATTGACCCTTCTTTGCGTCGCGCACATCAGAGTCGTCAATATCTGAGAGTGAGATCATTGCCGAACGTCGAACTCCGCCAGCCACCACGCAGGCACCTATATTACAGATAACGTCGTGCGCATCGATATTGCGTAGACGGCGACCCTGGCGAGCAAGTACGCGAGCGCGAGTAAAATCAAGCAGGTTCTTTAACGGCTCAGGACCAGAGGCTTTCCCTCCCATCGTTTTAAGTCGCGCACCAGCCGGACGCACCTGAGAGTAATCAAAAACAACATCTCCTCCGTCATACCATGTCTTCAATCCGGCCGTGAGCGCATCGCACCAGCCTTCTGCTGAGTCTTCGACTACAAACGATCCCACCTTCCCCCCACGCTGATATTTAATTTGTGGAAGCGCCTGGATGTTTTGGCTTTCAACTGAAAATCCTACACCTGTTCCGCGCATAGAGATATACATGATCTCAGCAAAATCCTCGAGCTTGGAGGGAGCAATATACGAACAGTTATATCCACAAACATTCGACCGTCGTGCAGCGTCACCAGCAAACTGCATGAGGCGCATGGAACCCATCACCTCCTGATTAAGGATCGCCATACGCACCTCGCTATACTCCTTGTCGGTAAGTTTTGTACCAAGATTCTCGCGCATGAAGCTAATGTAACGATCGACAGTCTCAACCCACGTTTCGCGACGACCTTCTTCCGGAACCCATTTCGAATATGACCTGAGATACACAAATTCACCTAGGGAATTTCCTTTGAAATACTTAGCACTCTCCTCCGCCAGGGTGCGGACACGCTCGGGGATCTCAATTTGCTGCGAACGAAGTTGAGCACGCTTGTCACGGTAAAGAATATACGATTTTGCTGTTTTCACGTAGTCGTTCAGAATTAGGTATTTCTCAACTGAATCCTGCATCCCCTCAACGGTTGGGAGGAAATTCTTGTACTTCTTTGCAAAACGCGCGAGTTCCCCTGCGACCTGATGTGCAACGAGCGTTGCATCTTCAAGACTGCCTTCCTCCGCCGCTGCCATCGCCTTCCAGATAGCGTTTGCGATTTTGTCGAAATCAAAGGCGACCAGTCTGCCGTCCCGCTTCTCAACTTGAGTGATCATTTCGCGGTAACGAAGTGTTTCTTTTGATAGTGGTGGCGTGACGACTTTGAGTGCTGGACTCGCAGTGACAGCCTTTGCGCGAACAGGAGATTTTGCAGTTTTAGGCATGAGGAAATGGTTACAAACAGTTAATAACAATTCTTAATATCTTTAGTTTACTCCTGCTTGCCGGAAACCGTATGGGGATAGCGTCACTCTGAAACAGTTGGAAAATTTTTCAATAAGAGCGGCGTACCTGTCGCGATTCCGTTTGCAAGAGCAAAGCCTGAAAGCGTCTCTAGGACATAACGAGAGGGGCCCGACGGATAAAAGACATTGGGATAACTTGAGGGAGAAACTTCACGAGCAACTGAAACGACTTGTCCTTTACTATCAAGCCAGAAAATATCGAGCGGGATAAGCGTATCCTTCATCCAGAAGCCGTATCTATCCTCTTTTGGGAACGCGAAAAGCATGCCGTAATCGCTATCGATCATTGATCGGCCTCCAAGCCCTCGCTCCCGCATTTGGGTGGTAGTAGCTAGTTCTAGCCTTAAGGACACACCCGCAAACGTTGCATCAGCGAATCCCTCATGAGGGGCGACGATCACAGGGGGCGTAACAGTCGAGATTTCTAAGGCTGCCTTTTGCGGCTGTGTGAAGTGCCCTACAAGAAGGACAACAACGATCGCTGCCACTAGAGCTCCCACCCAGACATGATGTGAATATTCCCTCATAACCCTATTGTAACGGATGTCGATGCCTATCGTCATCTAGAGTATAGGTGCGCATTATTGAATAATTTGTTTGTAACACATCTGTATGGCAACAATTGTAAATAACCCAGGAAATGGCGGGACCAACACTGACAGCGGCGCCGGATGGGCAGTCGCCGTTATCGTCCTTATCGCGGTGATCGGCTTCGGAGCATATTACTGGACTCACCATCGCGCAGCGGCGCCAGCTTCTGGTGCAAACATCAATGTCACGCTCCCCGCTCCTCCTACGGGTGGATCAGGTTCAGCCGACACTGGCACAACTCCCTAAATATCCTTCGACTTCATGCGGACGCGCAGGCGCTCGGCTCTTTGGAGGAGTCGAGCGCGCTGTTTTAAATACCGCGCTGATGCGCGAACCTTGAGCGCAGCAGCCTTTTGAGAAGCAATCCACCCAAAGACGCTCATCACAATGTTTGCTGTGAGAATGAGTCCGAAAACTAAAATATACAGGGTAAAAGAAAGCGAGGGTGCGAATAGGAGAAAGGTTGGTAAAAAACTAGCCATTCCCACTACAACGTCGAGAACGCGATTTGCGGGAGTCTCTTCTATTCCCACAATTTTTTCCCACATCTCATACGCCGTAAGGCTGAGAAACACAATAATCACTGATGCAAGCTGGCCAAAGGGGAAGAGATAAAACACAAAGCCTATGGACACCCCTGAAAGGAAGTGGACCACACTCCAGAGATCAAGCCACTTCCCCTCTTTCCAGATATCAGTTCTCTCAAATCGATCGTCTCGAGTTAGATGCATACAAAAAAGTATAGCGCTAAACACGAGTGGCACACCCTTCAAAGTTATACGTGAGCGGCATACCTGGTTCAGGACAATGCTTCATCACTTGGGTTGTGAGCGGCGAGGACGTTATTAAATCGTCGATTTTCCGATCCCAGTGGCAATTCCCGGTAAAATCCTTTGTGAAAAGAGTCAATAATTTCTGAACTGCGCGAACGAATGGATAGGGTGAAGCTCCGTGCTCGACAAAAAGAAAGCGGCCACCGGTGCGAAGCACGCGATTCACCTCTAAAAGTACCTGACGCGGATCATCTACACTGCAGAGTGACCAGGTCGAGACGACTAAGTCGACTGAAGCATCTGGTAACGGGATCGCCTCCGCTTTTGCATGCAAAAACTCGACAGGGAACGCAAGTCCAAGCACCCGAGTGCTTGCCAACTTGATGAGTCCTTCTGAGGGCTCAAGAGCATAGAGCCTCTTAAGCGCGGGATAGAGCGGAAGACTGTACCCAGCGCCGATACCAAGCTCAAGAACCGTACCGGTTACATCTTTAAGTATAGTGCGGCGAATCTCTATTAACTCCCCCGAATCCATATCACGCTCAATAAACCGAGGTAAAAGTACGCGATTGTACCAGTTGAGCATGCAAAAAGTATAACGTACAAAAACCGATGGAGAGATTTTAATCTGACAGTTTCAGTACACTTGTGGAATTTCCGATTGCAGCGCTCCTTAAAATACTTATAAGGTCTTAGAATCCATATCTTGCTTCCTAGCAGGATTCGCCTTCGTAAAATTAAAAACCCTCGCGGGGTTAATATTGCGGAGGCGGAGAGATTTGAACTCTCGAGACCCTTTCGAGCCTGCCGCCTTTCCAAGGCGGTGCACTAGACCACTATGCGACGCCTCCTAGCGTTGTTATCTTTTTATACCAGAAATACCGCACTTACGCTTTCTCTCCAAGCAGTGCTTGAATGCGCTCTGCCACCGGTGGATGCGTTGCAAAGAGCCCTTGGATCCAACCGAGCTTCCCTTCGGGCTTTCCGAACGGCTCATCAATGAAGAGGTGGGCCGTAGCGTGGTTCGCGTGTCGCATGGGAACGTTGCTACTACTAATTTTCTGGAGCGCTGACGCGAGCCCTTCAGGATAGCGGGTGAGGAGCGCCCCGGAGGCGTCAGCCAGATACTCTCTTTTGCGAGAGATGGCGAACTGCAACAGCTGCGCAGCTATTGGGGCAAGTATAATGCCAACAATGCCGAGCGCGAGCACAATCGCGTTACCCTTATTGTCGCGGTCTCCGCCTCCATAAAACGCCATTCGAAGAAAGATATCAGCGACCATTGCGACAAACCCTGTCAGCACAACGGCGACCGTCATTACGAGAATGTCCCGATTCTTAACATGTGATAGTTCGTGACTGATCACTCCTTCGAGCTCTGGGCGAGTCAAAAGAGCAAGAAGGCCGGTCGTCGCACAGACAACCGCATGCTTCTCGTCGCGACCGGTCGCAAACGCGTTTGGCGCAGGATCATCAATCACATAGAGCTTTGGCATTGGGAGCCCAGCCGTGATCGCGAGATTTTCAGTGACCGTGTAAAGATCGAAAAATTCCTCCCGGGTGGCTGGCCGCGCACGATTCATCGATAGAACCAGCTTGTCTGACGCCCAATAGGCGTAAAAATTAGTTGCTACCGCAAAGACAAAAGCGATACCCAGAATGGCCGGATTACCGTAATACCAGGAGATGACGTACCCAATGCCCGTCACAATTACTAAGAACCCTAGTATAAGGAACCATGTTCGACGCACATTCGCAGATTGTTGCTGGTAGAGGTTCATAGTTATGCAATTATCACTCGATTTCGCCCAGTATTTTTTGCGACATAGAGAGCATCGTCGACTCGTTTTCGTGCTACTACCACACTGAACGATGGATCAAGTGAGAGGACTCCAAAACTTGCTCTGACTTCGAGTGACGGATACTCATCGAAAACCAACTCACTGATTTTCTTACGTAGCTCTTCCGCTTTTGTTGGTCCGTGACCATTTGAGCCTGGCAAAAGTACGGCAAACTCTTCTCCACTAAGCCGCGCAACAATGTCGTCTTCACGGACTGAGCTTTGCATGAGCGCAACGATTCTCTGTAGTACCGTATCGCCGGCGCCATGACCAAACGCATCATTAATACTCTTGAAGTGATCAATATCAAGGGCAATAAGAGATACCTCGGCAGAGGCTCCTTCCCCCTTGCGGTGGTGCTCGCGCATTTTTATGAGTGATTTCTCAAGAGCGTGTGTGAAGAACTCAAGATTTCGCGCGCCAGTTAGAAAATCATAGCCTTTCTCCTTCTCCTGGATTTCCTTGTCCCAGTGGTACAACTCTTTCTCTGCCGAAGCTTCATTCTCTCTCACCTGATGCTGCCATTCGTGAAGACCAATCTGGGCATCCGCGTCCCCCCTCTTCGCTTCCAGCCCCCAGTTAAGAAGACCTTTCTCAGCATCGGCAACTTCGTCGCGGGTAGGTTTACGGAGTCCTTCCGGTCCCATATTAGAACTGTACTTTCACTGGCTCAGCGGCTGCCGCATCAGCGGCGGAAAGTTCAAAGAGATCCATTGATTTAAAGCCAAACATACTTGAGATCAAGTTGCCTGGGAATACTTGGAGTGCAGTGTTAAGCGCCATTACAGTCGAGTTGTAAAAACGGCGTGACGCCTGGATCTTGTCCTCGGTGTCACCAAGCTCCTTCTGGAGCTGGAGGAAGTTCTGGTTCGCTTTGAGGTCTGGATACGCCTCGGAGACTGCAAACAAGGTCTTTAGAGCTCCTGAGAGCTGATTCTCAGCTGCTGCCTGTACTGCTGGTACTGCTCCACTTGCGCCCATGGCCGCGGCGCGTGCTTTGGTCACATTTTCAAAAGCACTCGACTCGTGTGCGGCGTAGCCCTTAACTGTCTCGACGAGGTTAGGAATGAGGTCGTAGCGACGCTTCAGCTGAACCGAGATGTCTGAAAGGGCTTCTTTCGCTTTATTCACGAGGCTGACAAACCGGTTGTAGGCGAAGATCACCCAGAGCACGAGCACCCCAACGATCGCAAGAAGTATGGTAGTCATATACCCCTAGTATACTACCCCCGCTTGTTAGTGGAAGTGTGTAAAGAAATAGATCCCCATTGGCACGCACCAGGCGAGCCAATCAACTACACCTTTACGCCAAAGCTGCTGGTACATACGTCGGTGAAGATAAAACTCTTGAAATGAGATTAGAAAAACGGCTGCGCCTAGAAAGGCATACATGGCGTGTTCTCCACCCAAATATTTCTGCGAAAGATAGGCCGAGAAACCGAGAAAGAGGATCGATCCGATAAGATGGTTTACTTGCCGATAAAAGCTCAATTTAAAGCCATAGTGGCCGGCACCATACGTGCGCTGATACTGCGCGAGTGTCGCATTGTACGAGCGAATACCACGCACCCACTGTCCGGCGACCTGAGTTTTAAAGGGATAGAGTCGATCCGGAATAAGTACCAGTGAGTGATATAGGCCGGTATGTCTTCGCTTCATAGCTACTATTCTACTAGATTCTGTAAGTAGTCTTTGCTGTTACCACCCTCCTGACGCACCACCACCACCAGAAGAACCACCGCCAAAGCCGCCACCTCTACCCGATCCTCCAAACCAGCCAGAGCCACGAATTCCTCGCGAGCTAACGCGCTCGTACCCTGACGAAACAGCAAAATCAAAGAGGAGTCCGAGTCCCGTGAACAAGCCTATGAAGGCGACTGTTGCCCAAATGCCTGGAGCAAAAACCCAGCTGATCGCTACTGAACCGACGAATCCAATTACTCCACCGGCCCACCATGACTTACTGCGTGCGAGAAACGAAATGATGAATTGAAAAATAAAGACAAACGCAGCAAAGATACCCGCGCCGTTCTGCAGCGCATTCATAAATGCATCAGGAGCAGTCGATGTTTCTGTCGGCATGTATTCCCCTTGGATCACCAGCTCAATAGCTGTTACCCCAGCGGAAATGGCTCCGTCATAGTCGCCTGCCTTAAGACGAGGGGTCATTTCATTGACTAAAATGCGTTGCGCCATTGAATCTGGCAGGATTCCTTCAAGCCCATACCCTACCTCAATGCGCATTTTGCGTTCCTCGATTGAGAGGAGGAGCAAAATACCGTTATCTTTTGCCTTTTTACCAATACCCCACTCCTCAAATAACTTCACCGCATAATTTTCGATATAATCGCCACCCATATTTGGAATAGTGACGACCGTAATCTCGTTTGAACTTGAACGTTCATAGAGAGTGAGCTCGTTCTCAAGCGATTGCGACGACCCCACTGAGAGCACATGAGCGAAGTCGTTTACATATCCGTCAGGAGATCCAGGAGAAGTGTAGGCAAATGCCGTTTGAGAAATGGCCGCAGCTCCTAGAAGGAGACCGAATACAACCGCATTCTTCATTAGAGATTTACTTTCGGCGCATTCTCGGCTCCCGTCTGTGCGTCAAACATGGTCCTCGGCGTAAAGCCGAACAGGCTAGCGACAAATGAGCCGGGGAAGGTCTTCACGCTTATGTTGTAATCTCGCACACTCTCGTTGTAGCGCATCCGCTCGACTGCAACGCGGTTTTCCGTACCGGCGAGTTCTGACATCAGTGACTGGACGGTATCGATTGACTTAAGCTGAGGGTAATTCTCGACGACAGCCAGAAGCCGACCAAATGACGTCTCGACTTGCGTAGCCGCTGCCGCTTTTTCATCAGGCGTCCGGGCACCAGCGTAATTCGAGCGAGCATCTGCGAGCGAGAGGAAGATTGCGCTCTCTTGCTTCATTGCACCCTGGACCGAAGCCACGAGGTTGGGGATCAAGTCGAAGCGTCGCTGGTACTGCGACTCAACTTGCGCCCATTGTGTGTCGACCGCTTCATTTTGGCGAACTAAACTGTTGTATTTGCCTCCAATAATAAGCGCTACGACGACGAGAACGACAATTATGACGACAGGCCAGGTAAACCAACTTCGCACGGTGGTGGTATTCATACTAAAAATCATACACCACGACACATCTCACGCAACGGACTATACTACTAAGCATGCACTCGGGAGATTTGATTGAAAAACACTTTACACGACTGAAGAGCGACCAAACGCGCGCGCTGCATAAGCTTGGCATCAGGACAATTCGCGACCTTCTCTACCACTTCCCAGCTCGATACGAGAACGCGGGACCGACCGGTACGATTACTGGAGTCACAGCTGGTAGCGAAGTGACACTCTACGGTACGATTCGCAAGCCCGATATCAGGAAAACCTGGAAGAGCCGACGTCCCGTAGCTGAGGCCTGGCTTCACGACAACTCAGGGAAAATAAAAATGATGTGGTTCTCTCAGCCGTATATCGCGAAGACGCTCCACGACGGAATGGTGGTAAAAGTGAGCGGACGTGTGGCGGGCGAGGGCGCAAAAATGTACTTGGCAAATCCTGAAATCGATAAATCACCTATTGCTCCTGAAGAGGTGCATGATTCCCTCTTCGTACAAGGTGTCGAGGGTGTCGAGACTCCACTCTATCCTATCTATTCAGAAAGTAAGGGAGTCTCATCGCTCTGGTTCTTTCATGCGCTTAAGAGAGTCTTTGAGGCACAGGCGCATGAAGAGCTTGAGGATCCGATTCCGCCAGAAATTTTAGAGCGTTACAACTTACCCAGTCTGGCCTCTGCGCTCGTGTTTGTGCACGCACCGAGAAAGCTGCCAGACGCTGAGGCGGCGCGCAAGAGATTTGCATTTGAGGAGGTCTTTGCGCTCCAGATCGTGATGCAGCAGAGACGCCGCGCCTTACTCAAGGAAGAGGCGCTCCCTGTGTCGGTCGACCGCGCTATGCTACATGATTTTGTGAAATCGTTTCCGTTTCCGGCGACAGAGGCCCAGCTCGGTGCTATCGAGACGATCGTGAGTGATTTTGAGAAGACACACCCGATGCTGCGTCTTCTTGAGGGAGACGTCGGTAGCGGAAAGACTGCAGTCGCTGCCGCAACCGCGTACCTCGTCGCAACGTCACTTCCTAAGGGTCGCATTGCCGGTACGCTCCAGGTTGCCTATCTGTGCCCGACTGAAATACTGGCGAAGCAGCATTTTTCAACCTTTGTTTCATATTTTAAAGACCACCCAATCCCGATTGGACTTATCACCGGGAGCGAGTGCCGCAAGTTCCCTTCTAAAATACGCTATGAGGAGTCAGCTAAGCTCTCTAAACTCGCATTTAAGAAAATGGTTGCGAATGGTGAAATCCCGATCGTGATCGGTACACACGCCCTCATTGAGAAGTCACTTTCATTTAAATATTTTGCCTACGCGATTATCGACGAGCAGCACCGTTTTGGTACCGTCCATCGGCAAAAGCTTGCGAACAAAGGTGAGATCGCCCCACACCTGCTTTCAATGACGGCTACACCAATCCCTCGCACGCTTGCGCTCACTATTTATGGCGACCTCGACCTCAGCATTCTCGACCAAATGCCTGTCGGACGTAAACCGATCATTACTGAGGTGCTTGGCCCCGAGAAGCGAGAAGAGGCGTATGTGCGCGTACGCACCGAACTTAAGGCTGGCCATCAAGCGTACGTGATTTGCCCGCGCATTGATGAACCGGACCCCCTTAAAGAAATGGCGATACAAGCAAAGTCAGTCAAGGCTGAGGCTGCACGCTTGCAGAGAGATGTCTTCCCGAGCGCAACAATCGGCATTCTCCATAGCAAGATGCGACCCGCTGAGAAAGAAGAGGTGATGCACGACTTTGAAACGGGTACGATTAACATCCTCGTTGCAACGTCGGTCGTTGAGGTAGGCGTGAATGTACCGAACGCCACCGTCATTTTGATTGAGGGCGCGGAGCGCTTTGGTCTTGCGCAGCTCCACCAGCTACGTGGACGCGTGATCCGCTCAACACACCAGTCATACTGCTTCGCGCTCCCTGAGACATTTGGTCCAGCCACCAAAGAGCGCATGAAAGCGTTTATGAACGCAAAGAACGGCTTTGAACTTGCTGAATACGATCTAGCGCTGCGGGGAGCAGGAGAACTCATCGGGGGTCGCCAATGGGGCGTCTCTGATATCGCGATGGAGGCACTAAAGAATATTAAACTGGTCGAAGCTGCGCGCACCGAGGCTGCGCGCCTTGTTGAAAAAGATCCTGACCTCAAGAAGCATCCGATTCTTGCCGAGCGAGCCCTAGCCGCCGATAAGCAGATGCATTTGGAGTAGAGGTGAGCTACAGTAAACGATATCCATCCGTAGCTCAGTTGGTTAGAGCATCGAGCTTATACCTCGAGGGTCCTTGGTTCGAATCCAAGCGGATGGACTAAAATAGCTTAGCGCTGAGGCATCGCTGTCAGGTTTCTAGCAGGGTCGTTTTATATGCAAACACCGCACGTCCAGAGGGCGTGCGGCTAGTCGCGAGTTTCGATGGCGAAAACGAATTCAAACGGGATGACATTCAGATATCCCTGATTGTCTACGCTGATACAGATCTCCTCGATGCGACAGTGGTGCCTATACGAGTGAGCGTTGCGCATTGCGCGCCCCACTATTATTTTTGGCCGATAGTACACATCTTGATACATGATCCAAATGTGCGCACCGTTTTTTATGGCATTCCACCGCCGTCGACTTTCCTTGCTCGGCATCAACTCCCTCCCCTCATCAAAACCATGCTTTTCGTACGGCATACCACCTCCTCGTATCAAACATCACCTGCTGTCATTAAAGCACCGACTCAGGAGTATGGACGCACAATACACAGCAGATGAGTTCATAACCTACTTGAAGAATAAATGAAGAGTGGTAATATGCGGTCTGATGTACGCAGTCCTTGTGACTGCTTTTCTCAACGCTGTAAATCACGCCGGAGAATGCTATGGTCAAAAAAGTAGTAGCCGTGAACGAGAGGGACCCGGGTTTCGCAAACGGAAGCTTGGTGTGCGTAAAAAAGGGAAAGCGAATCATCGCCTTATCCTTGGCAACCGCCTGTTACGAAATGGCAAACGGCGCAGTCCTCGTTAGTCCGCAAGGAACGAGGATTGCCGAAACCCAGGCAACGATACGTACCCCACACAACGCAAGACAGACGTTAACATGCAGGGTGCTTGACCCCGGAGCCCAGTATGCCACGGTCTTCTGGCTCGACATGTTGAAAAGCGAGTCGGCGCACTTGGCCATCGTTCGCAAAGTTATCAGCACTGCAACACAGCACTAGAAACAGATCGCGGCCCTTATGAGGATAAGGCGTCGCGATTCCGTTTTTAGTACACCCTAATGTATTACCCGATCGTTATGTCGCCCTTAGGAGTAGGAGCAATGAGAATCCCCTCCTCTTCACGTGATTTAGGCGTAATACCGTTTGCGATTAAAATCTTTTCAAACTCAGTTCGTTCAATAGTCTCTTTCTCTACGAGCTCTTTAGCAATTGCATCGAGTGCTCCGCGATGATCAGTGATCACTTGTTTTGCACGCTCTTTCGCTACCTCAATAATGCGCGAGACCTCTTCGTCAATCATCATTGCCACATTTTCAGAGTACGGTTCGTTGCCCATTTGTCGTTCGCCAAAGGCGATAGGCCCGAGTTTATCGCTCATCCCATAGCGAGAAACCATGTCTCGCGCGAGCGCCGTGATCACGACAAGGTCGTTTGATGGCCCCGTCGTTACGTCGTTGAAAAGCATTTCTTCAGCAACGTACCCACCCAAGGTTGCAGCAATGTCATCGAGGAACTGTTTCTTTGACTGCATTTTCTTGTCTTCAAACGGTAGTTTAAGCGTATATCCAGCAGCGCGCCCACGGCTAATGATAGAGATTTTATGAACTGGATCGGCATTTGGGAGCACTGATGAGACTAGAGCATGACCAGCTTCGTGGTAGGCCGTAAGTTCCTTCTCCTTTTTAGACAGTAGGTGACTTTTTCGTTCGGGACCGAGCATCACCTTCTCGATCGAGCGGATCAAGTCGTATTGGGTGATCTCTTTTCTATCCTCGCGGGCTGCGAGGATCGCTCCTTCATTCATGAGCGAGTAGAGCTCAGCGCCTGAGAAGCCAGGCGTGCGCTCTGCGATCACTGAAAGCGCAACGTCAGGACCAAGTGGTTTACTTCGCGCGTGGATCTTAAGGATCTCTTCGCGATCGCGACGATCCGGGAGGTCAATCGTGACTCGCCTATCGAAACGCCCTGGTCGCAGGAGCGCTGGATCAAGCACGTCCGGGCGGTTCGTCGCTGCCATGACAACCACTTTCTCCGTAGGCTCGAAGCCGTCCATTTCAACGAGAATCTGATTAAGCGTCTGTTCGCGCTCGTCGTTGCCGCCGCCTACACCTGTCCCGCGCACGCGACCAACCGCATCAATCTCATCAACGAAAATTATCGCCGGTGCCGCTTTTTTTGCCATTTGGAAGAGGTCACGCACTCTCGAGGCGCCGACTCCTACGAACATCTCAACGAATTCAGAGCCCGAGATTGAGAAAAACGGCACACCCGCTTCGCCAGCGACTGCCCGAGCAAGGAGTGTCTTACCAGTGCCGGGAGCACCCATGAGGATAATTCCCTTTGGAATACGCGCGCCAATGTCGAGAAACTTCTTAGGTGTTTTTAAGAAGTCGACAATTTCGAGGAGTTCTTCTTTAGCCTCACGCGCGCCCGCAACGTCTTTAAACGTGACGCGCTGACTTGAATCTGCTGGGTCGATAATGCGGGCCTTGGATTGTCCAAAGGTGAATGCCTGCATTCCCGCCCCTTTCACTTGTCTCGAGAGGAACCAGAAGATAAAGGCAATGAATAGAAGCGGCAACAGTATTGGCGCAAGCGTAAGGAACCAGAACTCAAAGCCCGACTGGCCTTGGATGGTTATCGCAACCTTTGCGAGCTGTTCCGGCGTCACGCCGTAGGTAGCAAGAGTTTCTGGGAGTCCAGCGGATGGGTCCTTGCGTGAATGCTTAACCGTCTGATCGGTGTAAGTAAGATCGAGAGAATCACCATTCACTGTTATGGTACTGATGCTACCAACAGCTACATCTGCTGCTACTTGTGAAAGTGGGATCTCAGTGCTCGGCTGCATAAAGCTCTGCACGAGCGAGTACGCGCTCATCAGTAGCAAGAAAATCAAAATCGTCGTTACGAGATTACTGAAAAAGGACGGTCCACCAAAGAGTCCGCGCCACCCATTCTTAGAGGGAGAAGGCGGCAGCGGCGGATCTGTCTTTCGCCTCGGCTTTCTAGTTGGAGTAAATGGCATAGGTGATGATTATAGCATTTAGACTTCTTTTCGTAAGTTCATATAGATAGAGACGTAGTACACACCCAGCCATTGCGCACTCGCGAACCGCTGTATACTTCTCTATGAAAGCGGTCTATCCATTAATTCGAAATTACCTATGGGATTTTTTAACTTTAATAAAGCTCCGAAGGCCCTCACTGGCGCGGCTCTGGCCGGTGTCGTCGCGGCGACCGCAGCAGGTGGTGTTGAGGCAGCGCCTGAGGCCAGTCTCGATCTAGCTCAGGCAAACGTGACTCAAAAGAAAGCAGAGGGCGGGTCACAGGAAATGAGACTTGGCGGAGCACGATACGACAAAGATACCAACACAATCACAATTGAGAGTAAGAAAGAGATAGGAGCACCTGTTGCTATTCCAGTACAGAAGATGAATTTCACTCCAGCAACTCCTAAGTTCGACCCGATTAAACCAATTCAGTAAAAACAACTAAAACAAAAAGCCGCCCTTAGGCGGCTTTTTGTTTTTATTTTGTGGAGGTGCGGAGAGTTGAACTCCGGTCCGAATCTGGCCCTGAAAGCGAGTCTACGACGCGTAGTTAGCGTTAGTGTCTAAGGTAGGGTGCGAGGAACGCTCACGAAACCACTCCTACCCGATCCCTAATTTAAGCAATACGTACGGGAGAACAATTGCCGATTTCGTAGGTGATTCCACCTAAGCCAGTCGCTACGAGAACCGAACTGGTTAGATGTCGCTTAGGCGAAGGAGCCGTTAGGCTGCCGCGTAAGCGAACGAGAAGTCCTTCATAGCAAAGTATGGGGACTTCACGCTTGTAAGAGTATTCTTAGCAAGTATTTGTGCTCGAACAGATTTAAGTGTTACCGAGCGTGCACTGCGTCGCACGTCTTTCAAGGTACAGACCGTCAAAGCCGGTCACCCCCGGAGAATACAGAATACCATTCTGTCGTCTCCGCGACTGATCGAAAGCGGTAGTGACGAAAAATGAGAGTTGAATTGGCCTAGCGGCCCGAGCGCTCTCATTTTTTGTTGCTACCGCTTGAGAGCACGCTCGGTCTCTCGCTCGGCATCGCGCTTCTTTAAGTCTTCGCGGCGGTCTTCTTTTCCCTTTCCGCGAACAATTGCGATGCGCGCTTTCACTAATCTACCACTAGTATATACCTCAAGTGGAACAATTGTCAACCCTTTCTTAGCCTCTTCAATGAAGAGCGTATTAATCTCTTTCTTCGTGAGGAGTAGCCGGCGAGGACGCTCGGGGTCATATCCTTTATCAGTGTTCGCCGTCTGAAATGGGGGGATCGTCATCCCAACGATATAGGCTTCCCCACCGCGAACAACGACTCGCGAGCCGTCGAGTGAGCCTAGTTTACCGCGTAATGCCTTTACTTCAGTGCCCAAAAGCTCTAAGCCCGCGGAGAAACTCTCAACGGGTGCAAACTTAAGAAATGCCTTCTTATACTCAATCAAGGTCATGGGGAAAGTATACCTTAGCTCCTCACGCGTCGTTCGACCTTAGACTCGCCTCATCGCACACTCGTGTAGCCGCCCGGGATGCCGTTTTTAGTAAGCACGATCTGCCAGAGCTGAATCTCGCGAGCGCGGAAACTGCCTGCGCAGGTGAGTAAGTAGTACTTCCACATTCGATAAAAGCGTTCCCCGTACGTTGTTTTAAGTGTTGGCCAAGCTGCATCAAAGTTCTTGAACCACTCCATAAGCGTCTTGTCGTAATCGGGACCGAAGTTATGCCAGTCCTCCATCACGAAGAGACCTTCAATTGCCTTCCCTATCTGCGCAACTGATGGAAGCTGACCGCCCGGAAAGATATATTTCTGGATCCAAGGGTCACTCGTAAGTTGTGACAACTTGTAGCCAATCGTGTGAAGTAGGAAGATACCGTCATCCTTAAGGCAGCGATTTGCCATTTCAAAATACGAGTCGTAGTTCTTCACACCCACGTGCTCAAACATCCCGAGAGAGATGATGTGATCGAACTTCTCGTGTACTTCGCGATAGTCCTGAACGCGAATCTCGACGGGGAGTCCTTTGCAGCGCTCACGCGCCAGCGCTGCCTGCTCCTTAGAAATAGTGATGCCGACTACCGATGCGCCGTATTTCTCAGCTGCAAACTTTGCAAAACTTCCCCATCCACAACCGATATCAAGAATGCGGTCACCCTTTTTTAAACCAATCTTTCGGCAGACCAAATCAAGCTTAGCCTCCTGCGCCTGGTCGAGGGTGGTCGCGTCCTTCCAATAGCCACACGTGTAGACCATACGTGTATCGAGCATTGCCTCGTAGAGATCATTACCGAGGTCGTAATGCACCTCCCCAACAGTGAAGGCTCGCGCGCTCGACTGAAGATTAAGAAAAAACGCTTTCGCGACAGCGAGAGCTGACGCAATGTTTACTTTCACTTCTTTTTCTAAACGCGCACCAATGATAGAAGCGATAAATGTATCGATATTGTTCGCCTCCCACCAACCGTCCATATAGGCCTCGCCGAGGCCGAGTGTCCCGTAGCGAATTATTCTGCCATACAAGCGATCATCGTGGACCGCAATATCTTGCGGTCGATCTCCGCCAATAGTGACGTCGGCTTTTTTGAGCAGTCCTTCGATAAACATTCGTGCAGAAGCCATATATACCCTATGTACCATGGTCGAGCTTGCAAAGCAATACGATCGTGGTAGAGTCCGCGTGGATCTACAACCCGAAAGAGGTACCATGAGCACCGAATCAAAGTACGACTCACGCAGAAATGCACGCAAAGCGATTGTTGACGATATTCGTCGAAAAGTTTTGCGCTACGACCAAGGAAACAATCCAATAATCGTCCAACAGGTGTTCCACCTCTTCTGCTTCAGAATGATGTCGCATCGCTCGTTCTGGATCAGCCAAAGCAATGACTTTCCTCAGCCCGGGCTACGCCCCCTCCTGCAGAAACTGCACATTTTTTGCGAAGAGATCAGGACTCAGGTGGAGACTTTCACACTGATACTGGAAGAAAGAGACGCTGCGTACGCAGCACTGCTCGAAATGAGCGCAGCGCTCGTTTCTCGCCCATACCATTCAACATTGAGCGCAAGAGACCTCGACACCTATCGACCAATTGTGGCGATTTAGCTCGGTCAAAAACGACAAGCCCCGGAGTTCGCTCCGGGGCTTTACAATTATCGTCGTGCTTTAGCGCGATCGTTTTCGGTAAGGTATTGCTTACGGAGTCTGACCGACTTCGGAGTGACTTCGAGGTACTCGTCGCCTGACATGATCTCCATGGCTCGTTCAATAGTAAGGTCAAATATTGGTACAAGCGTTAGCGCTTCGTCAGTACCTGACGAGCGGACATTCGATTGGTTCTTACCTTTAGTTGGATTAGCCATCATCTCTTCACCCTTGGCGGTGTTACCTATTACCATCCCTTCGTACACTTCTGTAGCAGGCTTAATATAGAGCTGACCACGATCCTGGAGGTACCAGAGCGCATACCCAAGCGACTTGCCGCTCGCCATTGAGATCATCGAGCCTACCTGACGCTTCTTGATCTCACCTGCATATGGCTCAAACCCAAGCACGCGTGAGGAGAGGATACCTTCGCCTTTTGTATCAATAACGAACATGTTTTTGTATCCCAAGAGTCCACGAGTTGGGCCCTTAAGAGTAAGCCGAACGATATTGCCATTTTGCTCCAAATTTTGAAGTACGAATGCACGCGTACCGAGCTTCTCGATAATCGCACCCTGGAATTCGGATGGAGTATCGATAATCACCTCTTCAAACGGTTCCAGCTTTTTACCACTCTCCTCGCGGATGATTACCTGCGGCTGAGACACCTGGAGCTCGTAACCCTCGCGGCGCATGTTCTCGATGAGAATCGCAATGTGGAGTTCACCACGGCCCGACACTTTAAAGGAGTCCGAGCTTGAAAAATCGACCTTAAGCCCGACGTTGATCTCGAGCTCTTTCGTGAGTCGATCGCGAATTTGGCGGCTGGTGACAAACTTACCTTCTTTACCTGCGAAAGGCGAATTGTTCACGAGGAAGTTGAGCACAATGGTCGGCTCGTCAACAGCAATAGCGGGAAGCGCGGCTGCTGACTCATCGGTCGCCACCGTCTCACCAATGTAGATATCAGGTAGCCCAGCAATAAGTGCGATGTCCCCCGCCTTTGCTTCTTCTACCTCTACTCGCTCGAGTCCCTTGAAACAGAAGACTTTGGTAGTACGGCCGGTGCGCGTTTGTACTTCTCCGGTAACCGGGTCAACTTTTTTTATAAAAACATTTTGATTAGGGCGCACAGTTCCCTCGTAGATACGACCGACCGCGAGGCGACCCATGAAGTTGTCGTAGGCAAGGTTAAACGGCTGAAGCAAAAGCGGTGCACTAGCGTCCGCCATTGCGTTTGCCGCTGGCACCTTGTCGAGGATGAGATCGAGAAGCGGTGTAAGATCCTTCCCAGCTGGCGAATCGTTCTTCAAGTCTTCGACATTCATCGCTGCGCGACCCTCACGCCCGATAGAATAAATGACTGGGAAGCTCGACTGCTCGTCTGACGCACCGAGTTCGAGGAAGAGCTCGAGCACCTGCTCTTCAGAACGTGCAGCGTCTGCCGCTGGTTTATCAATTTTATTGAGAACAACGATTGGCTTGAGGCCCAGCTCAAGTGACTTCTTGAGCACAAAGCGTGTCTGTGGCATCGGACCCTCCTGCGCATCGACAATGAGGAGCACTGAGTCGATCGAGCGCAAAACGCGCTCGACTTCACTGCCGAAGTCGGCGTGACCTGGGGTATCGACGATGTTGATTTTAGTACCCTTGTATTCAACTGCTGCGTTCTTAGCATAAATGGTGATCCCGCGCTCATGTTCAATCGCGTTCGTGTCCATGGTGGTACCCTCTGGCGCTGCACCAGTTTGCCTGAGAATAGCGTCAGTGAGCGCGGTTTTCCCGTGGTCCACGTGCGCAATGATAGCGATATTACGGATTTCCATAGAATTAAAAAAGCGGCTCGGGCCGTTGATTTAAATATACAACGAATCGTTACCTTATGCAAAGTAAAAGGCGGCCTAGCTTCAGGCCGCCCCATTTGTACTCTCTTAAGAATCAACCGCAAGTACCCGCACTGATGACGGACGAATATCCGTCCAATACCTCAAGCGCAAATCCTTTACCTTGCCGGCTGGATGCCCTAGACCGGTCCAGCCATTCGGTTCTTTTTCCTGCCACCGATTGACCACCTTAACTTCTGCCGGATAGCGCCTCGTGCCAAGCGCCGCGATCGGGAAATACCTTTCACGTTCCGGAACATTCTGAAAAACAGCCAGGAGTTGCACCCCTGTTGCCGGATTCAGACCGCGTGCTTTCAAATCCTCCAGAACACATTCTGCCTTTGTCTTTTGCGTTTGAAAGATTTTGTTTGCCATTGTTTCAAACCTCTTCTCTGGCCGAACATCTCGGTACCAGAGAATAACGGCAGTAAAGGGAAGAACTTCAGTTCCGTCGGCTAGTGTCGTCTTTGGAATTTGAAATTCCCCCTGTGGTTGCACATAGTACTCATTACTCATTGCTTTTCTCCCAAGTCGGAAGCAACTCTCCTGCGGTAAACGTTACTCGCACAGGCAGACGCTTTTTCAGTAGTGAACATATCGTTCACCGTTTTCGCCTCTTGCAGATACCGTTCTCGGGAAAATTGTTCATATTTCTGTTCGCGAGTCTGAGCAATTTCTGCACCGAGAGACGTCAATTGTATGCGCATATTCCGCACCAACCGCGTCCTGTTGGTCGAGCCAGTGAATGTCGACTCTCGCAGCAGAAACAGAAAACGCCCTTCCTCACCCCCTGCAGTACTACCACAGTGGTAGGCAAGTTTTCTTTGATGCGGGACGCCGTAGATCTTATGCTGAACGAGTCCGATGACCTGTTGTTGTGTAACAACTTCCATGCGAACCGCAAGTTTCAGTACGTGATCAATCGTTGTCCAACCATCCTGAAGAAATGGCATCCCCTTACTGCTGGCACGGATTTTTGGCGGCCAGTGCTCCCAGTACAAACCAAGTAGGACCAAGTCCACAAAACACTCCGGAGTGAGGTTCAGTACGCCCATTTTGCTCCCTTTCTATAGGTAATCAAAGACCTTCTTAAGAAAGATTAAAGCACTTCATTCAACTATAGTCAATAGTTTATTGTCGCAAGCCGAGGCCTGTTTTGATGAGGTAGATCGCGATAGCCAAGAAGAGTACCGAGAGGCCAACAAGAATTCCAACGGAGAACCAGATCGAGACGTCAGCGATACCAAGGAGACCGTAGCGGAAGCCGTTAATGATATAGAAGACCGGGTCGAACTTGGTGAGTGAGCCCCAGAAGCCGGGCAAGGCTTCTGCGCTATAGAAGACGCCACCCAGATAAACGAGTGGAGTGAGAACAAACGTCGGGACGATATTAATAGAGTCGATCGACTTCGCATATACACCATTTACAAGGCCTGCGACTGAGAAGACGAGGCTCGTGAGGAGGAGGAAGCCGATCACGGCGAAGATATTGTAAATCGCCAGATGCGTAAAGAAGAGTGAGACTGCGAGAACGAGTACCCCAATGATCACGCCGCGTACCATGCCCCCGGCGATGTAGCCGGCAACAATCACCCAAGGGGGTGTTGGTGAGACCAAGATCTCGTCAATGTTCCGCCCGAAGAACTTCGACATAAACATGGTAAACGATGTATTCATGTAGGAGTTGGTCACCACCGCGAGCATTACGAGGCCCGGCACCACGAAGCTGATATATGGGACCCCCTGCACTTCACCAATTCGCGAACCGAGAAAAGCGCCGAAGATGACGAAGTAGAGCACCGAGGTCACAACCGACGGGAGGAACGTCTGCGCCCAAATGCGGAAAATACGGACGACGTCTTTGCGAACAATCGTGTAGAACGAGACCCATGTTTGATACGCATTCATAATTATTTTTCTTTAGTCATCTGGATGAATATCTCTTCGAGCTTACCGCCGCGGAATCCTTCTTTTGCGGCTAACTCTTCGTTGTGCATGGCAAGGACATTCTGCATCGTGTCGTTCAGAACGATTTCGCCCTTGTTAATAATCGCAACCTTATTCGCCAACTGTTCAGCCTCCTCGAGATAGTGCGTGGTGAGCAAAATCGTCACCCCCGCTTTTGTGAGCTTCGTGAGGTAGTCCCACATACTGCGACGGAGCTCGACGTCGACTCCTGCAGTTGGCTCGTCGAGAATCAAAAATTGTGGCTGGTGAATGAGCGCTCGCGCAATCATGAGGCGTCTCATCATGCCGCCCGAAAGCGTTCGCGCCTGGTCATTGCGCTTCTCGTATAGACCAAGATCCTTGAAGAGTTGATCTGTGCGCGGGATCGCCACGGCTCGAGGAATACCGTAGTACCCCGCCTGGTTAATAACGATATCGTTAATTTTACCGAAATAGTCGAGGTTCATATTCTGCGGAACGACACCAATAAAGGTGCGAGCCTTCTCAGGCGATTCATCGATATTGACGCCATGAACGTGTACCTCGCCTCCTGTCTTGTTCACGAGCCCCGTGACGATACCAATGAGCGTCGATTTACCGGCTCCGTTAGGGCCGAGGAGCGCAAAGAAGTCCCCTTGCTCGACAGTAAGCGACACTCCTTTTAAGGCCTGTGAGCCAGGTCGCCCCTCTTGGCTGGCGTAGGTCTTTTCGAGATCTTTGACAATAAGTGCTGCGTCAGCCATATGTGCGTAATACTATACTTAAGCGATTAAAGGTCCCTGAAGTTAACGTTGTTAGTGTAGTCTGCTTTGCCGATATTGACGCCATTCTTGCGAATAAGCGCGTAAGCAGTCACCGTGTGGAAGAAGAAGTTCGGCAGCACGTACTCACGCGTGTAGTCAAAGCCGGTGAGGTACTTATCGGCGAAGTACGGCAAGACAATTTTACGATCTGCTGCATGTGCAAATGCTGATTCAGGCACTGACTGTACAAACTCGAGGGTTTTATCGATACGAGTCTGTAGCTCAGCGAATGTCTTTTCTGTATCTTCAAATTTTGGCGCTTCGACGCCCGCGAGCCGAGCAGTCGCTCCCTTAGCGTTATCACAAGCCATCTGTACTTGCCGTGAAAGCGGGAACATATCGGGCGCTAGCTGATCAGCAAGCAGCGTCTCTTCACTCATTCCCTTTTCCTTCGCAAATGCTTCCGCTTTAGCGAGCACATTCTTCAATCCGCCAAGCGTCTTTATAAAAAGCGGTACGGTGTAGGTGTAAATATCGTTCATAAAAATAATTTATGGTTAAGAACAGGCATTGTAGCATAGTGGGTTTTCTGCTTCTCTGCAGTGATACAATTCGCATCATGACAACTAACTGGCATAAGAAGGATGAGTCCGAGCGCTCGTTTGGAGAGCGAATTGCAGATACGGTAGCTGGAGCAATGGGCTCATGGGCGTTTATCATCATTCAAACGCTCTTTGTGATCGTGTGGATGGTGCTTAATATTGTGGGAATTATGAATCAGTGGGACCCGTTTCCATTTATTCTCCTCAACTTGATCTTCTCAACGCAGGCCGCCTACGCTGCGCCAATCATTATGATGAGCCAGAATCGTCAGTCCGCGCGCGACCGTGACCAAGCCGAGGCAGACTATGAAACTAATCTTAAAGCTAAAGCTGAGATTGAAGAGCTCCAGACTCGTCTTGCGCGTATTGAAAACGACAAACTCGATAAAATTATTAGCTTACTTGAGGCTCGCCGCTAAGGGCGGATAAAAGTCCCGCGGTCTAAATCCGAAAAAGCTTCTTGCAGTTCTTCGTTAGTATTCATAACAATTGGCCCGTGCCAGGCGATTGGCTCATTAAGCGGAGCTCCTGCGATGAGGAGGAAGCGCGCGCCAGCTATCGGCGCACGCAAGTTTGCCTCCGTACCGTTTTTATTAAAAAGGAGAATCGTACCAGGGGCGTAGAACACATCTTTACCATCATCAAGACCGAGCGCACCCTCGATCACATAGGCGAATACCGTGTGCCCGTCTGGCACCGGGATCGACACGCTACCATACGCCTCAAGAGTAATATCAGCGTACAAAGGACTGCCCGCGATCGACTCTAGGGGGCCAGTCACGTTAGCCAAACTTCCTGCCACAATCTTCACTCTTGCGTTTGAACCGAGCGAGGTCTCAGGGACAGACTTGCCGACCAAATCTTGATAGCGCGGTTTGTCCATTTTATTAGCTTTAGGCAAGTTCACCCACAACTGGAAGCCGCGAATGCCGTGCACGCTCTCCGGCATCTCTTCGTGGATAATCCCACTTCCGGCCGTCATCCACTGCAAGGCACCCGACTCGATCACGCCTTCGTTCCCGAGACTGTCCTTGTGGCGCACTGCTCCATCGAGGATGTACGTCACTGTTTCCATCCCACGATGCGGATGCCACGGGAACCCGGCCTGATAGTGCTCAGGAATGTTTGAACTGAAGTCATCGAAGAGCAGGAACGGGTCAAAGAGCCCGGCTTCTACGTTTGAAAAGCCGCGCTTTAAGAGGACGCCCGCGCCCTCCATGACGTCTTTCATTTTGAACGTTGCCGAGATAGTTCGTGGATTCATTTTTCAAGATCGAGGATGTCATCAATGCGGATTTGCTCGACAAATTCAGGCACGTGGGAAACGAGAACCATTGCGCCCTCATACGCGCTCAGCGCTTTGGCGATAATCGGCAAATGGCGAAAGTTAATGTGGTTGGTCGGCTCATCGAGAATCAGGAGTCCGGGCCGCTCGAGTACCAGGGAGCAGAACGCCACCAATCCTTTCTGCCCTTCTGAAAGGCTGCCAATCTTCGTCTCCATTACATCAGACGTAATGAGAAATCCTGCTGCGATCGCACGAAGCTTTTGCTCGTCAGGCTGACCCATTGCGGTTCGAAGGGCCGCTAGAACGGTTGAGTCAAAGTCGAGCGTCGAGAAGTCTTGTCGGTAATACCCAACTTTTACATCTTTTGCGATAGTCGCACCTGCGGCTGTTCCTTTTGCAATACTCTCGAGAAGTGTGCTCTTACCGATTCCGTTTGGACCCTTAAGAAGCAAGTGGTTATTCTTACGGACGTTTATATTTGCCTTCTTTTCTATCGGCTCTCCCTTTTTAAGTACGCTATATGAGGTGAGCGCGAGCACCGTGCCGCTTAATTCAGGCTGAGCGGGAATTATAAATGGTCGAATGGTGCGATCTTCTTTGCGGACATCGACTTTCTCTTCCTCCATCTCTTCAACTTCAGTACGCATTTTCTTAGCGACGAGACGCATCTTGCCTCCCTTCTGTGCAAAGAAGTTTGCCTTGTCTTTATTTTCTTGAATCTTTTTCTCTAGTTGAGCATTCTTACGATTTTCGCGATCGATGCGCGCCAAAATGTCACGTTGTACGTCATTAAAGTTACCAGGGTACTGCTCGATCTTTCGTGTGAAGACGTCGAGATAGAGCACGCCGGTTGTAAACGCATTAAGGAATGCTGCGTCGTGAGAAATGACGATCACTGTCTTGTCGTAGTCGACTAAGTATTTGGTGAGGTGTTCAATGCCCCCAGTGTCCAAATTATTGGTCGGCTCGTCGAGGAGGAGGAGGTCGGGGTTCTGTATCAGCGCAGAAGCCAGCAGGAGTCGCGCTTGCTGGCCGCCAGAGAAGCTTTTTATTATGCGATCATGCAGTTTTTCGTGATGCTTCAAATTCACAACTTCCAGTACCTCGTCGATTCTCGGGTCGATATCGTAAATAGGCTCCGCAAAACACTTTTGGAAGTACTCTCGCACCGTAAGGGTCATGTCCTCACGTGGAATCACCTGTGGCGCAGTGGCGACCTTCATACCTCGTGAGACATTAATCTCACCACTCTCAGGCTTCAACGCTCCTGTCATGAGCGCAAAGAGTGTTGACTTACCGGCACCGTTTTGACCCATAATTGCCATCTTCATCCCGCGGCGAATAGGAAAATCCACCTCCTCGAGGATTGGTTTGTTGTGGCCGTAGCCGAAGGAGACTCCTTCAAATCGTATTAATGCATCTTCTCTTCCCATCTCTCTACCGTACCTTATTTCGCGAAAAAAAGAAAAATTAATTCTCAAATTCTTCGAACTGACCAGTGGTCATATTCTTTTTACATTTGTCCCAAGGATAGACGCGCCCGCTCATGGCGACGTACACCCCAGTCGGAAGTGTCTGCACAGCTGCAACAGCAAACCCTAAATTAAACTCTGCATCTGTCTCCTTGATCAGTTGTGACTTAAGCGCTCCAACGATAACAATTGTCTTGCTGCGGATGTCTTTCAATATCTCGCCAATTTCAGTCATTGCGTCGGTGCCATAAGTAACAATGATTTTGTCATCTGCTGCACTCGCACACGCCATACGAACAGCCTCCTTCTCTTCAGGGAGTATGTTGACGCTTACTTTTTGGACAACCGGAATTATCGTAGCTTCGAAGTTGGGTCTCACATAGCCCAGGATCCGACTGACTGCGCCGCTCCCGATGGTAAACGCCTTATCGAGCGCATCGTATTCTTTATCAATCGTCCCTCCAGTTAGCACAAAAGTGATTCGTGGTGTCATAAGACAAAGTATAGCCCATCCGTCATGAGGAACGGGATGTGACCGTACATTACTTAGCAAAAAAAGCAATTCTAGCGTATAGTGCCCGCATGGACAAAACGACTCCAGAAGCCGTACCGGAATACCCGATGCGGATCAATAAATACCTCGCCCGTGAGGGTATCTCAACTCGTCGTGGCGCGGATGAGCTTATCACGCGTGGAAGCGTACTTCTCAACGGTCGCGTCGCGGTCTTGGGCGATAAGGTATATGAAGACGACAAGGTTGAAATGAAGGGCAAGGCTCATACAAATAAAAAGTATCTCTATTACGCCTTTAACAAACCTGTCGGAGTGATCACGCACTCGCCTCAACTCGGCGAGAAGGATGTTAAGCAGGCCGCCTCGCTACCTAAGGACGTCTTCCCTGTTGGTCGCCTCGACAAGGACTCAAGCGGACTCCTGATCCTCACTAACGACGGCCGTGTAACGGATCGTCTTCTCTCGCCTCGCTTCGATCACGATAAAGAATACCGAGTGAAGACAAGTGAACCACTTCGAGACAGTTTTAAAAAGCACATGGAAGCAGGCGTCAACATCGAAGGCTACATGACCAAAAAGTGCGTCGTGCGAAAGACCGGTCCTAAGAGTTTTATGATCACGCTCACAGAAGGTAAGAAGCACCAGATCCGCCGCATGGTCTCAGCAATGCACAACACCGTCGTTGAACTTGAGCGATCGCGCGTTCTGAATGTCCGCCTCGATGGCCTAGCTTCAGGCGAGTCGCGCCCCATCGAAGGCGAAGAGCTTTCCGAGTTCCTCTCTCACATAGGTATCAAGTAAGAACATATTTCACCCTTGCTCAGCTGTATACTTACTCTAGAAGCTACTTCGGCTTCGAACATACGGAAGGACTGTCATGACCGCAACGATCATGCAAGAAAAAGAGTTTCGATTTAGACGAGCGAAAAAGTACGCAGAACAAATCCGCCAAAATGGCACTGAGCACCAGCCCTTAGTCGAGACGTACTTCGACGGAGAAGATGTCATCATCCGTGTTGAGGTGTGTAAAGTAAATGCGATCGCTATTCAGATCATTCGATTCATCATTCTTGGCAAAGTAAGTGAGCCCATTTATGTAGAGCCGCGACCCGTATCAGTTACACCGTCTGCAAACACGTGAGGAGCCTTTCGGCTCCTCGTTTGTTTCTAACTCATTTCGAGCCGTTATTTAGGCAAGGCGCTTTCGATCATTGCGATAATCCCGTGGAGCGACTCGTTTGATTTAATAAAATATCCCTTGATCCCGAGAGCGACTCCCTCGCTAATCTTGTCCAAGGATGAGTTGTTGGAAGTAATGAGGACCGACGTTTTGTGCTCGCCGTACTTCTTATTCATTTCTGTAAGAAACTCGATCCCATCCATCTTTGGCATCATGATATCTAGCAGGATCAGGTCAGGCATCGACTCTTCAAGCGTACTTAAGGCCTCAATCCCGTTTCCAGCTGATGTCACCTCGTACTTCTTAGGATCGAGCGCTGCCTTCATCATCGCGACAAATGTCATATCGTCGTCCACGATCAGTATTTTTTTCATAGATTCTATTATGGTAAAGGTGATTTTTCTACGGGTAACGCGAAGTAAAAAGTGCTTCCGATATCTGCTTTTGAAACAACGTCGATAATGCCTCCGTGTTCGGTAATGATACCACGAGCGATCGCGAGACCTAGTCCCGTGCCCTTGATATTTGTTACAAGCGTTGTATTGCTCAATTGCTTGAATTTACTAAAAAGCTCACCCCGGTGCTCCAGCGGTATTCCTACCCCTGAGTCTGTTACGGCAACCACAAGTGAGGGTGGGAGTTTGGCAAACTGATCCTCCGGAAGCGGCTCTGGCGGTACGACGCCTGTCTTATGTAATTCCTTATTTACGAGCCCACCAGCCTCGTGGAGAAAGGCGACGACTGAAATCGCACCAGCCTCAGGAGTAAACTTGAGCGCGTTCGAGATCAGGTTATTAAGCACTTGTTTAATACGCTGGACGTCAAAAGGCACGGCGCCTGGTACCGCTTTATCGATCGTGACTTTGAGTTTGATCTTTTTATCACCGGCAGAGAGGTTAAAAAAATCAACTCGATTGCTCACCACTTCGGCGATACTGGCTGGTTCAGCGTTAATTTCAAACTTGCCAGCCTGAAGCTTGGCGGCATCCAAGATATCGTTCACCATATCGAGCATCGAGGAAGAGTTTTGGTAGATGATATCAACGTATTGTTTTGACGCTGCGGCAGGCTTACGCGGCATCTTCAGGAGCTCGCTTGCTTTCTGTATCCCCGAAAGCGGTGTGCGCAGCTCGTGCACGATCATCGAGGTGAAATCGTCGCGCACTCGTTCAAGCTCGACCTCATGCGTCACATCATGGAAGATCACCACACCACCTAGTACTTCGCCTTCGCTTAAGTTCGACATCGTTTTTACGGGGAAGACAAAAGCCTGATAAAACTTATTGTGGACCTCAAAGCGCTCAGACATGTACGTCTTCTTGAGCTTTACGCTCTCCTCAAGACGGCCACGTATGTCCATCTTCCCTCCTAAGTTGTCTATGAAGTCGAAGATCGTCACCTCCTGTTTACCCTCCTGACCGATCACGCGCTTTGCAGCTGGGTTGATAACGAGAATACGATAGTCAGCGTCGGTCATCACGACCCCGTCCTCCATACTCTCCACCATGGCATTCACCTTCGCTTGTTCAGTTTTCACCACGCCCTGAAGACTCGTCACTGCCTTTGAAGCCTGCTGAATAATTTTGTAGAGAATCGTCATTTCCTCTTCTTTGTAGAGACCCTCCTTAGTATCAGCGACGGTAAGCACCCCGACCACTTTCTCGTCGATCACCAGTGGAATATTGAAGAAGGAGCGCACCGGCTCCTCGAGTTCCTCAATAATGATGGCTCCCGAGAGGACTTCTTCAACGTCTTTTTTGTTGAACTCCCGATCAAGCAGAGCTCCCAGGGAGCCGAGCATCCGGTCGCGAACGTCGTTTACAAATTGCCTATGCACCGAGCGTTCGAGATGCATCTTGAAGATCACCTTCTCAGGCTCGAGGATCATATAGGAGACCGCCGAGTACTCAATAAACTGATGAAGCGAATTGGTGATGATATCGATGATCTGCTGCACATCGAGCGAGTAGCCGATCCGATCACCCAATTCCTTCAAGATCGCGAGTTCGTACATACGACGGCTCACGTCCTTCTCCCGCTTCTCGAGCACCTCTTTAGCCTTTTGATTTTTCAAAATGAGATACACACTCACCGCAACTGCGGCGAGAGCGATAACTATAGACGCAATAGTTATCATGAGTAGAGCACTACCCTGTTATGCTGCCTTCGCGAGTGACTTAAGTCGAAGCGCTGCAAATGTGATGCAAACAGCGGCAATAGTAAGGAAGATCTTTTCGACGCCTTCGCCCACTTCACCCGTCACTTCAATAACCTTCCAGCTCTCAACGAGCAATTCCCAGAAGTGCTGTGCCGCGAGCGCCCATATCGCAATGATCATTGGGTTAGCTATAGCCTTGCCCACCTGACCAAGGAAGAGCTTCGCACTAAAGAGATACGCCCCAACGACGCCCGCGAGCGCAAAGGCGAGGAAGTGGTGTGCACCGAGTTCAGCCAATTTGGAAGCGTTGTAGCTCTGTATGAGTCCGTCTGCCATGTTTGGAACAATGAAGATGAGGACCAAGAGGACCGCGGTGATAATCCCCCACGTTTTACCTGAGCTTGCTGAAACAGCGGTAGCGTCTGTGTCCGCACTTCCTAAGCGCGCAAGGGCTTTGAAGCCAAAGTAAAACGAAAACATCGCTAGGTAGAACATGATGTGCCACCAAATATCCGGCGACTCGTCAGATATGCTATACACCCCAGCAGCTACCATTTTCTGGAATACGGTGATGACGAAGAAAGTGGCGGTACCGATAAAAAGATAATTGAGGACCGTCTTAAGTCCTGACTGACTGGCTTTGCGAGCAGCCTCAAAGGTAACGATTGTCGCGATGAGGAAACCGATTGATGAGACGTAGTAGCCGATCGTAATAAGTGTGTCTATAGTCATAATTATTTGCTTATGTTGAGGTCAGGATATTTGGCGAAGATTGAGCCAAGAGCATTCTTAACAATAAGACCGGAGAGCTCGACGTACTGATCGACAAGGCTCTGGAGAGTCTCCTTCGGATTATCACCGACGCCTGTGACCTTACCGTCGTTGTCGACCATGAGGCCCGAGACACTGCGTGCCTTTAGAATAGCGATTTCAGGACCAAGGATGAGAGACTGTTTCTTGATGATCTCGCTAATGAGCTGCGTGTACTGTTCGTTTTCGGTCATGAGTTTGTGGTTAAGTCGTTAACAGTAAAAGTGTACCACGCACAAGCGCTACAAAATGGAGATGTGAACTGTCAAAAATGACCTACGACCCCGTAGTATCTAACTCGAGGCAAACCGAGTTGATGCAATAGCGCTTCCCTCCTGCCTCAGGCGGCCCGTCATCAAACACATGACCCAAATGAGCGCCACAGGTCCTGCAGACTACTTCAGTGCGAGTCATTCCGAGACTATCGTCCGTCTTCAGTTCGACTTGGTTAAGGTTTGCCGGATTCGTGAAGCTTGGCCAGCCGCTTCCTGAGTCAAACTTCTGATCAGAGGAAAAAAGTTGGGTGCTGCAGATCGCGCAGCGATACACACCCTCGTCGTGGCTGTCGACGTATTTGCCCGTAAAGGGCGCTTCAGTGCCGCCTTCACGTGCAACATGTCGTAGCTCGGGACTCAGTTCCTCATCTTTAAGCATGATTGTTTGTATGAGCTAATAACTCAGCGAACTTCTGCTGTACCTTCTCTACCTTTGGGCTAATGATCAGGTTGCAGTACGCATTTTCAGGGTTCCGCTCGAAGTAGTCTTGATGATAACTCTCCGCTTCATAAAATTCCGTAAGGGGCTCGATCGTTGTTACGACCGGGTTGCCCGCACTTGTTGATTCGTCGATCTCAGTAATAAACGCTTCGGCCTCTTCTTTCTGCGCCGGAGTGGTGTAAAGAATCGTTGAACGGTACTGCGTACCGACGTCGTTCCCTTGGCGATTTAGCGTGGTTGGGTCGTGGGTAGCGAAGAAAACGGTCATCAGTGTTTTGAAGGTGATCTGTGCAGGGTCGTACTCAATACGGATCACCTCAGCGTGACCCGTGCGCCCGCTACACACCGCTTCGTAGGTCGGGTTCGGCGTTGTGCCGCCAGCGTAACCGGGTAATACGGTCACCACGCCCTTCAGCATTTTAAATACAGCCTCCGTACACCAGAAACATCCTCCCCCGAACACAGCCACTCCCCGCATGTTATTGAGCAATAACCAGTGACCGGCGGATCGTATCGAACTCATTCAAGAGCGCCACTTCGTCGAACCGTTTGACCGTGCCTGCAGGATAATTTTCAAAGACAGAGTAGTGGACCCAATAGCGGACAGCAATACACGGGTTCGTACCCGGAATCGCAAAGACGAGCTCGTCGTAGCGGTTGCCAGCACCTGCGCCCGAAGAAGTGGCGACTGAGTAGGTGAAATTGCCATCAGGTAAGCTATACACCGAACTCCCCTTTGAGGCGGCGCTTGGAAGAAACGCAGTTGCGCTGCAGTCTTTTGCTTGCGGGATGGACTCGACGCTTATATAAGAGTTGCTACCCAGGTTTGTGCCTGCTGCCACTGCCGAGGGGACCGTGAATTTAACACCTGCAATCGTCTTCTTTTCCCCGAACTGGTACTGGTATGCAGCATCAATCGTGTAGCCCTTTGGCGTACGAATCGAAAAGCCGTCTCCGCTATTTGAATAAATCTCAGTAAAATTAGCAGCTGCAGGAGCTACAAGAATACAACCGATGTAGGTCTTCTCAGTATTATTTTCTAAAACAAGAGCAGTGTTACCCTTGCCCCAGAAAACGAACGACTCGTCACTGTTCGTGTACCGACCGCCGTCAGCCGAGATGGTCTGTGTAAGATTGAACTCTCTGCCGTCTGAGAGCGAAACCTTTGCCGTACCACCCGGAGTTGGTGGCTGGTCTGCACTCGCCGCTGGCTTGTCAGCTCCCTTAAAGAACTGCACGGCAAGTCCTTTGCCGGCATTACAGGAATAAAGAACGCTTGCAATAGGCTCAGCGGTTTGGCTCATAGTTGGTGCAGACTGACCTTTCAGTACCACAAGCGCAATGACGACTACCGCAACAATAAGACCAATAACTTTAATGGGCATTTTCATATATACACAGTATACACCCACGCCTAATTAGGCTGCCTCGTTTGGCTTCTGTTGGTACTTCAGCACAAGAGCAAAGAGACCGAGGAGTACGAGCGCCGCCACTCCTACCCCAGCCCACGGTAACCATGGCAAACGCTCGGTGACTCGATTGTCGAAGCTATCGCAGACATCTCCTATGCCATCAGCATCCGTGTCTACCTGTGATTGGTTTGGCATATCGGCGCAGTTATCGTGTGCGGCAATGATGCTGTCGCGATCGAAGTCTTCACACGCATCTCCTCGGCCGTTACTATCAGAATCTTTCTGATCAGCATTGGCAGCAGTAACGCAGTTGTCGCTGAGGTCGGGGATTCCATCAGTATCAGCATCGGCAGGTGTATAGGAAGGATTAGCGATCTCTTGCCCTCGGTATATGCTTACGCCTTTGTCGGAGGAAAGATCGCCCGCTTCTTTAGTAGTCGTTTGTACAAAGCGATCAGCCGCAAAGTAGAGTTGATAGCTCTGGCCCGGTTGTGCTAAAAATCGTGCGGCACGCGACGTGGTTTGCTCTATCGAAGACTGATTAAGCTTGAGCTCGGTAAAGCGTAGTGGCTGCGCGTACTCAAACGCGATATGCCAAATGAGCGCAGTCGTTTGTGGGAACGAAGCGCCCATTTGTGAGAGCCGTGTTGGCGCTAGAGCCGTATAGAGACCTTGGGCCGTTTCCGCAGTGACCGAGATCGTTTGTGGCAGTGCAACGTTTGCGTCGAGTGCAAATGAAAGCGAGGATGCAACCACTGGCTTAGTAAAGATCAGCGTGAGTTCTGCATGATTCCTTCCTTCGTGAAGCGGAAATTCCAGATACGTTTGGTAGTTATTATCGTTAATCGCATACGTGCTCCCCACCGAACCGTTTGCGTCGATACGAATCGGACCTGCGCCAGACACGACCGACTCCTTGATCAGATACGGCTCAAATTGGCTCGTCGTTACGTTGTAGACCGCAAGAATTGGAAACGAAACGAGCGTCAGATTGAGCGGAACTTCAATCACGGTCGGCACGGAGATCTGAGGCGTCACCTGTTCAAAATAATGAAAGGCGTTAGTCACGGTGTCTTTTTGCGTTGCGGATGCGGCTACAAACGCCGACTGAGGAGTCGGTGTTGGTGTAGCAGCGAGCGAAGTTACAGGTAACGCGAAAAGCGCTACGAGGGCGGCAAATGTAAATAATTTCATACGAGTTAGACACCAACTGCTGGTGCCGCCTTCTTTTTTGTGAGGAATGCTGTGCTCATAAGGAGAATGCCGATCGCGAAGAAGGTAATCACTTTACCGGCGAGCTCCATCGTCCACACATCAACAAAAAGAAGTCGCGCAACGACGAAGATCAACAGACCCATGCCGTAGACCCTGCGAGCCGTGTCGCTCGTAAAGAGTCCGTTGAAGTAGGCGACGAGCCCAGCGATCGTATAAATCGTGAGAGTCACGAAAGTCGCCATATCAGCAGAGTGAGGAAGCACGATATGTACAGCGCTCCAGATGATGTACCAGATATAGACCGTACCGAGGATTACCGCAGTCGGCCAGAGGTGGCCCGTTGTGGTCGCACCACTCTCACGCTCTGCATTTCCGATCAGTCGCCCAGCGATAATCAGTGCACCTGCAAGGATAAACAGCACAAAGAATTCTCGACTAAAGACAGCCTGCGAATAACCGTAGACGCGCATACTGTCAAAAGAGAGAGCGATCGGTACGATGAAGAAGAGGAGCGACGACGCTGCACTCCCCACTTTCTTTGTAAGCGTTAATATCGCAACTACCAAAAGTAGAGCCTCAATCGTGTACGCGATGGCAAGTGTTGCGCCTGAGAGCTGAGCTGCGGTTGCTGCGGCGACAAAGGCGATCGCTACTGAGCCATACGCATAGAACGGGTCTGGCTTCTCACTCGCACGGAAGGCAATAAATGAACCCACAGCAAAGACAATTGCCCAGGCACTGTAGAGCAACGTATGCAGTTCTTTAGGCGAAACCATGAGGATCCACAAAAAGAGGAAAGCGCCGTTAAGTACTGCCAGCAAGAGCTCGTTTTGAGCCGTGACCACTCCCCGCTTCACGACGGCGTACATACCGGTCAATAAATAGACCATCGCGAAAATATAGGCGAAATTGAGAACTATCGGCGCGTCAACGCTGTAGATTCCGGAGCTGCCGTGGGCAGCGAAGAGGTACGGCAAGCTGTACAACGTCACGAAGACGAGACTTGCGACGATAAGGTCGCGCCAACCGCTGAGCCCTGCCCAAATGAGCGTTGCGAGCGTGATCGCCAGTAAGTAACTGAAGAGGAAGACCGAGTTGGTCTGCCCCACCGCAAGTAAGGGTGCGACAAAGGCGAGGATCTGACCGATGACCGCGAGCGACTTTAAGTTGAACCGATACGCTGCAAAAGAGACAAACGAAGCGATGAGGAAGTCGAACCCGACGGCTGCTGCTGGAGTGAAGAATCCATATATAGTACGGCCCGCAAAGATCGAAAGCATGGTCATTCCAGCGCCAAGCGCGAGGAAGACGGCGCCTTGTGAGGCATACTTGAGCATGCGCCAGAAGCCGAAGAGCATCACGAGAACGCCAGCGACGACCCCAAGCGTAATGCGGCCAACAGGACCGATCCAGTTATTGGCAAACGCGTAGGAAACGAACCATCCGCAGCCAATAATGAAGAGTAGCGCTCCCACTTTCATAAGCCAATCCTCCTTCAGCCACTCGCCAAAGCGCGTTGACGCATCGGGGCCAGAAGAAACGGTGACCGGGACGACGCTTGGAGCGACCACCGACACAGCACTAGCGGCGCTATAGGAAACAGCATTAGGAGCGGACTGAGTAGCTACCTGTGGTTGAATGCCGTTTTTAAATCTACCTTCGAGAGCGGCTAAACGACCGGAGAGCGAACGATTAGAAATAAGCAGTGCGATAAATAAGACGATCAGTACAAGTTCAGTCATAGGGATGAGCTTATTCTCCCACACCTCTGCCCCGCCGCAATGTGTGCGTGTTGATTGCGCTAGTTCAAAAGCGGCACAAGGACTGGATACACACGATCGGCAATGACTGTATACCCCAGATCATTAGGGTGCACTTCGTCTGACATATATTTCTCTTTTCCAAAAAGTCCTTCGAGAACATTTGAGACAAAGGCCGTGTTGTACTTCGTATGGAGTCTTTCGAATTCTGGCGCAAACTGGTCACCAAAGAGACTCCCTTTCACGCCGAGCAAGAGCACGATCGCACCTCTCGACTCAATGTTCTCAATAATCGTGCTTAGGTTAGCAAATGTGGTCGCAGTGGGGACATTGCGCAAGTGGTCGTTACCTCCCAAAAGAAGGAGCACGACCTTTGGGTGGTATTGATCGAGCTCATGTAGTCGTGCCAGCCCCGCGGCCGTGGTGTCGCCCGGGACCCCAAGGTTAACAATCGTCTGTCCAGTCTTTTTCGAAAGCACTGAGACGAAGTCGTTCCCATGAGTGGAGCCATTACCAGCGACAAGACTATCGCCGAAAGCGATAATGTCGGTCCCGCTTGATGGATAGTTCGCCACAGAGCCAGGGCTGGTTGTACGAAATGCAAAATACCAAACACCCACGAAAATCAGAATTGCCGCGACTACGGTAGCCCCTTGAACTGATCGACTCATCAAACCTATTTTATACTTTCGATTTGAAAAGCAAAGCTGCGCAATATCCGGTTACCGACACCACTGCGCCGAGCACGTCCATGAGCATGTCCTTCTGGGCGTCCCAAATGTCGCCTTGAGAACCCAGGAATGCTGCGCCCGCGCTCCCGCCATTAGTGACGGCAAACCACCACTCGATCCATTCATAGGCAACGGCTACAAACGCGATGGCAAAGATCGAGTACGTTACGGCGACCCAACGCTTCGTTACTAAACGGCGACTCTCGAGGTACTCCATAAGCGGGACCGCGTAGAAACCGACTGTCATGTGTGCAACGCGATCAAACATGTTGCGTTCGAAACCGAAAAACGAGTCGAACCACTCAAAGGGCACTCGCTCAAAGGTGTAGTGTCCACCGATTGTGTGCATAAACGGGAGTACGAACATAAGTGCATATGCCGTGTTCGAGAAGCGCACGTTTTTGATGTAGAGAATTACCACGACCGCGACCACAAGTACGATTGGACCATTCTCAGCGTACCAGGTAGTACGATCGAACGGGTGCAAACCCGCAATAATAAACTCGATGATGTAAGCAGCGAGTAGAAAGTGTGGGAAGTATTTTTTCATACCCGAATTCTATCAACAAAAAAAGACCTATCTTAATTTATAGTATTGAATAACTGCTTTGACGCCTGCGAGATTCTTCTCCCACTCCACTACGTCGTGCGTTGTGAGCTCTACCGTAATCGCTGGGATACCAATGGACGCAAGCCACCCTTCTGAGTCTCCGGGAGTCGGGTACGCATCAAAGGTTTTAATTGCGAGATACCCGGCGGCGCGCGCATACGTATTCATAATATCGATCGTCTGAGGGAGTACTCCCTTCCCGCACTCAGAAGCGTAGACCGCACCCGCCTGACTATGGAAGAAGATCACGGCTTTTGGACTACTTGTCGCGACGAAATTACGTATGGCTTGTGCCTCGGGCTCAGAAAAGGCTGCTGTGCCGGCGCTATGCGTCTCCCCTTTCCAGGTGCTCGTCGCCACCCAGCGGCAGTTGAAATTACGATTGAGGTCCACACCATGGGCGTTGAAGCGACCCGCGTCGAGCGCTCCAGCGGGTACATCCTTAACGGCGAAGCGGCCTTCAGTACCGAGAGCCTTGTGTACGCCGTCGGGGTTAACGTCGGGGATCACCGTGACTGAAAGCGACGCAGGGACCGTTTCTGGATGCGCCTTCAAATAATCCATCAGTTGGTACGAAAGGATCACGCTGTTCCACTCGAGCCCGCCATGAATACCACCGATAAAAGCGATACGGGTCGGCCCTGTGCCATAGGTGTAAGAGTCAATCGTACGATGCTCGACTGAAAACCCGATGACGCTGTGAATAGGATAGTCAGGAATTGCTGGCTGGACCACGACGGGGGCAGGCTGTTCGATCTGGTGAGGCCAAAAAATCGTCAGAGCTCCGCCAAGCACTACCGCAATACCAACTGCCGCAATACTCCACTTTTTAGCAGTCGAACTCATTACTGATTTACTTTGCGTAGCGCGCTAAGACGGCGTCGATACCTGCCTGGTTGGCACCCCATTCCATATCCGTGTGCGTCTTAAGCATCACGCTGATCGCAGGGATACCTATCTTCGCGAGCCAGTTAGTCATATCGCCCGGTAGTGGATCGGCGGTGTAGGTGGTGTTCGATGTATACCCAGCAGCCTTCGCGTAAAGGTTGGTGAGTGCGAGTGTCTCAGGCGATGTCGCGCTACCACAGCTTGAGGTATAGACGCCGCCAGCAGAGGCGTACCACGCTACGACCGCTATTGGTTTTTGAGTTTCAATGTAACTTTTTATTGCCTGACTTTCTGGTTCAGAAAACGCGCCTGTTCCGCCGCTGACTGTTCTACCTTGCCAGGTTGCCTTGGCCTGCCACAAACAATCAAAGTTGCGATTGAGGTCTACCGTATTTCCGTTAAAGCGACCCGCAATCTGGGCAGCCTGGCCAGAAGCCACATCGGCTTGAGAGAAGTTTGCGGTGGTGGTGCCGACGACTTTGTTCAGTCCGTCTGGATTCAAGACGGGAATAACCGTTACTTTTACATTTTTTGGAATCGCGGTTGGATTATTCTTAAAATACTCGACTGTCTTATACCCCAAAAGCGCTGTGTTCCAAGTGTATCCTCCGTGGATATCTCCGATAAATACAACTTCTTTGTCGCCAGTACCATAGTGGTAGGCAGTAATGGGCCGACCCTGTACCGAGGTACCGATAACTGTCTCTGTTTTGACCTCCGTCGTAGTCGCCTGACTGCCTGCTTGCTGTGTCGTAGAAGCCGTCGTGCCCGTCGTTGCGCTTGTCTGAGGTGAGGTATGAGTAAAGTAGTAAGCTCCAAAACCGAGTGCGACAATAGCGATAAGTGCAATTATTCCTTTCATAGAACTTCAGTCTATCACGCCCCTTAAAACCCGCGTCCATACCTCTATAAGTAGAGTCTAGGTCTTCTTAACTAGCGCGGTAAGGAACATTGCCACAACACATCAATTCATATACTGTTCGGCTTGGATTGACCAGTACGATTCATTGCAACTTCATCGAAAGGAGAAAGAATGACTGAAAAATCTATATCCGTCCCGGCATGCACGCGGTGTGAAGAACACCCTGCTTTCGGACCAACAAACCTTTGTATTGGTTGCAGTGCGACCTATAACAGACTCAAGCGCACTACGTACGACAGAGACGAAGCGTTTACAACGGCAATTTTTGTCGCGAATCATCCGGTACGACCGAGTCGACGGATCGCAAAGATCCTTGGCAAACCAGAAAAATCGTCTTCCGCGCAACCCGTCAACTGGGCCACTCAGAACCGCGGTATGGGAAACAACACAACGAGCATTTCGCCTACTGCTTTCGAAACGGCCCTGGAACTAATCCCCGGGTTCGCCATATGCGGTGAAGTGACCGAATCCTTAGCGAAACAGATTCGGCAGTTCGCAGCTACGGAATATCCAATCTGTATCTTCGGTGAGACCGGCACTGGCAAAGAACTAGTTGTGAAGGCTCTACACCAGCTCGGCCCCCGAAAGGGCAAACCGCTCATAATCATCAATTGTGCGAGTCTGAATGGAGATCTTGCCAACAGTGAACTCTTCGGCCACAAAAAAGGATCCTTTACTGGCTCGGTGCAAGCGGAGGATGGACTATTTATCAAAGCAGACGGGGGTACGATCGTTTTCGACGAACTTGAAGAACTCCCGCATGCTGCTCAGGTAAATTTACTTCGAACCCTGAACGACGGCGAGGTGCGTCCTGTAGGCTCGACTACTACGCGAACTGTCGACGTACGAGTTATTGCGCTGACTAAAACGCCATTTGCCCAACTTAAGTCATCCAATTTTCGCGAAGACTTGCTGTATCGGCTCGCCGACCTCAGCATTCACATTTCTCCCCTTCGCGAACGATCTGCTGAGATCATTCCGCTTACGCATTATTTGCTTCAGCAAATTAACAAACGATCGTACGTCATAGAAAACAATACGGCGACATCCTTGGTACGGCACGAATGGAGAGGTAACGTGCGCGAACTTAGATCTGTCTTGCGCCGAGCAACAGTTGTTGCTGAGGGTAATCTTATTGCCTCCGAACATCTGCCTGAAACGTTTCGCACTCGGCTTACCGCAGTAAAGTGAGACCGATATGAGTAACGATTTTGCGCCGTCACACTGTGACGGCGCGTTTGTTTTATTTTCTATAAAAAGTCCTGAGCCAGGCTTATGGGAGTTGCACCGAATCGAGGACTTTTTTGTATGCATCGACGATCTCATCGCCCGGCGTTAAGTATTCAACCGTGACGCTCACTACCGTGTCCTTATAGAGAAAGGCTGTCGTGACACCCTCGTAGAGCCCCGACCATTTGTAGGTAATGGCCTCTCGTCCATCAACGGTGGTTGAGGCATAGGTGCCATTTGATGTATTGAAGTTCGAATGCAACGTGTCAGTCTTGAGCCATTGCACCAGCGTCTTTTTGTCGAGCTTGTTCGTGAAAAACGCAACACTAATAGAAGGAGGGCCCTCGCCGTTTACTGGCGGCGGCAAGTCTACTTTACGCATAAGTGAAATATAGTGCAGCGCCCATTGTGATGCACTTGCATCGTCTTCTTGTGTGAGCAAATAGCTTTCCGGATAGGCAAAGGCGAGACCGTACTCGGCGTCAGTATAGTCGACAAGCGCGGGCGCCGTAGAAGTTGCGGCCGCTGGCTTCTTTTCGCCTTGATCGATATACCAGAACCCAGCGACTAGAAGGATAGCTAATACACCGCTCGCGATCATCGTTGATTTGTTCATGTTATAAATTATAACAAATTGTCTGCCGTGGAAAAGTGCGCCAAGTTCGACCTAAAAACACTCAAACGGCCATACGGCCGTTTGAGTGTTTTCTGCTCTCCACGTTAATAACGAAACAGCGTACTCCGGTTACTCCTCGTCTGCACTAGGACAATATACGCTCGGAACATGCTCCGGACTGTAAGGCGCAGGACCGTTTCCGTCCCAGTCAATCTGCGCATACCCATCCGCTAACAGAATCGTTCTTGACGTGGTAGCGGTAACTCCCTCGCCAGTGTATGCATGAACAACCTCCAAGACGTTGTTGCCAGAACTCTCCTTCCACGTACCAATGAACGTTCCTAGTAATGAGTCTTTCTCAGACGGCCGCAAGTCAAGCCTGCCTCCAACCGAATGATTTGAATACAGTGTGGCTTGTATCGAGAGTGTGCTCGTACCTACAGCTGCAGGCACAACACTTGCAAAGCAGAAATTATTAACAAGCGAAGTTGTTTTTTCTTTTTGTAGGCTGTAAGCAATCACTGCTCCACCGACAACGATGAGTAACGCCAGTAGACCAATTGCTCGCCCTATAAAGAATTTTCGTGGATTCATATTGTTGAGTCTACCACTTGCTCTATGATTGTGCGATTAATGGAGGCTCAGACGGTTTGTTTTGAGCTCGTGACGCAGTTCAGTGTGGTTTGGAAGCGTCTTAGCGACGAGAGTCCAAAACTCTCTGGAGTGATTGAACTCGCCCAAGTGGCAGAGCTCGTGAGTGATCACGTAGTCGGCGAGGTGAGGCGGCAGGAGCGCGATCTTGTAGTTAAAGTTGAGATTACCCTTCCTTGAGCAGCTGCCCCACCGGCTTCTATGGTTCTTAATGGCGATCCTATTATAGGTATACCCGTAAGATGCATTCAGCTCCCTTACGCGGCGCTCGCACAAAGCTCGCGCTGCTTCTTTATATTTCGCGTATTCTCGCTTCCCGCTTTTTATAAATACCCCGCCCGTAAACTGCTTAAAGTATTCGAGCTTGGTGAGAAGCCAATTCGACTTCTCTGTCACAAACGCTTCTACTCTCCCCTCACTCACCCACCTCGGCGCCGTCACAGTTACCGCGCCGTCGTACCGAATCGATAGGCGCATACTTCGCGCCCTATCGCTCACCTTGAGCGTGTACTCCATACTGTTATTCTGCAGCGCAATCTGCTTTTGCATCTTGTTCGTTACCACAGCATCACATTATCGAAGTTCACAAATGTACTAGGCCTCGACGAGCACTTTAAAACCGCCGTAGGTCATGCGCTGCATATCAAACGGCATCGCTGTATCCTTAAATTCGTTCATCGATGGGTCGCTCATTACCTTCTTATTGACCGAGTCACGATGCTTCTTTGATTTAAAGACGATAAATGAGAACACGACAGTCTCTGATGGCTTCGTTTTGACCAATGACGGGAATGTGATTGGTAGCCACTTTGGCTTAAGGTCGTCGCCCACGCATTCAAAATACTCGAGCGCACCATATTTCTTCCACAGCTTCCCACCCTTCACCGCCATTTTGCGATACGCATCCATATTCTTCTTTTGTACCGGGAGCACAAACCCATCAATATATTTAGCCATAGGTTATTTTTAGTAGTAAGTATTTCTAGTGTATCAAATCTTACGCGTTGGCCGTGGGTACGGCGTGGGAATCTATTTACAAAAAAGCCAGCCCCTTTGAGGTTATCTCAGGGGCTTAATGATCAGGCGGGCGGCTTCGGGAAGATGCCGAGATTCTCGGTAATGATCTTCTGGATGAGCCCGATTTCGAGCGCTTGTACGGCATTCAGTGTGCGATTGAAGCGCTGGTCGCCTTGAGTGACCAGTTGGTCGACGCGTTTTCGCGGGAGCTTCAACTTCGCCATGTAGAGCCGGACCATCTCTTCCCTATTAGCTTTACTCTCGTCGGCCAACAGCTGCAATTCGTCGGCCGTCTTGTCATTGACCGTGATCGAAATGCCACTCGTCCTTCCCGAATGGATCAAGAACTCGGTATAGGGCGTAGAAACTCGCTCGCTGCAATGAAGGAGAATGAACGTCGCCGCCGACATACAGCTCCCGAATGCGATTCCGCGTACCGGCGCAGTCATCACTGTTCCAAGTAGATCGCAGAGATGCAGCGCGGCACGGTTCTCGCCCCCACCACTGTCAATGACAAGATTGATCCGCTCCTGCGACTCGTCCTGCAGACGTAACAACCTTTGCGCGACTTCATCTGTCGACTTGTGATTGATCTCACCCACGAGAGCAACCGTACGACGACCCATCAAAATATCCTGAATATTGACCGTCTTATCCTCGTCCATAATGATCTCCTTTACTTAGGGTGGATTGAAGGAGTGCCCAGATGGAAATTACATTCTAATTTATATGATGTCAAACTTGCTGCCCGTCATCACAAAGAGTATTTCCATTTCACTAACTCCTTGCAGTCGTAAGTGAAATTGGTCACTGGGACGACATGGGCGACTAATTTTTAAGGAGTGGCAGCAACTATAAAAATAGAAGTACTCCTGTGGTGAACTTTATTTAAAACTACAGGCTCTGGAGATACCCTCCAGAGCCCATCGTATGTTGCGCGACCTAACGACTTGAAACGAGCCTCGGCTTGGGCGGCGTGTGTAAACGGTATATGCCATCGTCCATATAGCCTCTGGGCGGATATTCCCGCAGCTTCGTTTCCCAACGAAGGGTGAATTTCGGCACTGCATAGAAAATCATCAGCAGAAATCCAACCATTACTGAAAAAATAGCGGAGACGCGCATCAAGATGGCCACATCGCCAAGCCCGTTCGGCAAGAAGGCGCTATAGATGATGACAGTGAAGAACAGTAGTGTCTGGGTCACTCGATACGTACTACTTGAGAGAACCAGAAGCAGGGGCGATCGATCGTCTATCTGACCTCCTGAAAGCTTGTGCAGTAGTTCATCAAACGCGAAGGTGATGCAGAACGCGCACGCGAGTAGGATCACCGACAATACGTCGACTACATGCCCACCGAACCCCGGACCTGTCTGAATAAATGCCAGCAGGAGGAAATCCGCGCAGAACAAAATCGTAACGAAGCTCGCCAATCTATCCATCTCGAGCTTTGGCCCCCAATCGGACCAATACAACGGAAAACGGTCGGCACATTCTTTTAAAAAGAACATCTCGTTTCTCCCTCACGGTTAAGTGGCGATACCACCGTGCTTGTGATAATAACTTTTTTCTATATAAAGTCAATTTTGCTGTTACAAAAAAGGAGCGGTCACCTGAGGGGTAACCGCTCGCGCTCGGCTTCAGTGCTTAAAATGCATGCCGTAGTCGCGGCCGGCGTCGGTGAGCTCATAGATGCCACTGTCGCTGCGTTCACACACGAAGCCGAGATCGATCAGATCCTGAGCGGCGCCAGGGTGCAGCACTTTCCAGTCCATCCGCGGGTCATCTTTCCACTTGGCCGACGGGATGACTTTCCAGTGGTGCGAGAGCGTCAGATAGAAGCCGTACACACGAAGATAGGTCAATAAGACGTTGCCTTCGGGCGACAATTCCGTGGAACGGATCCACACAACCCGGCAGCCCGGTTCGAGCTTTGCACCAGGGATCGGGCATCGCTCCCATGTGCCGCTCGCTGAGTCATAGTGATCACCAGCCTCCAGTCTTGCGCCAGCGCCGAGCCGAATGCCATTTGTGCGAACACCCGAGATCGGGTGGAGATGCGTATTCATTCTGGACTCCTTTCAGGGTTAGGTCCACCTGAGACACTACGGCAAAATATAAAAAAGTAAACAGCGTAACCGCGAGGAGTACACGCTGCCTGAAATGCGGTGCGGCCGCACTAGAAAGGAAGACCATCGTCGTCCATTGACTTGAGTAGAATTTAAGGTTAAAACTCCATCAGACTCTCACCGATAAAGGGGCTGGCATGCGCGATCTGAAAGGGCTGTTTCCATACCGCACAACTGAGGCAATGCTGAGTGCGATCTTAAACGGCAGCGCGGGTAACGTCGCGAAGCACGAAAAGAACGCCGAGCAGATCTGGCGACATAATCGAGATGTTCTTCTGCAACAGATCGACGTCCGACAATCGATACTCGAAATGGCTCACCCGGCTGCAGCGGTGATCCTCCTCCAACACGGCCAGGAATGTCGTACCCGAATCCGACCCTATGGCCATACGTACAACGGAAAAGCGAAGAATGGTGCGGGTCAATGCTGGGGAAATGCCATCCTCGACGCGCTCGATACTGGGATGGAGCTGTGGAGCGGATATGCGTGTTTCAACAACGAGGGGGCGTGGCACGTATGGAATGTCGATGCACAAGGATTCGTGCATGACTCAACGTACGGCGCCAATAGCATCTTTTGCCGATACCACGGTATTCGATTGGACCCCTATGCGGCGCACGTTGTTAGCAAGGCTCCCAATCAGCACCCTTTCGAGGCGATGTTTCTCTACTGGAGCTGGTTCCCACTCATCTATGGAAAATGCCGGCGTGTCTTCGGAGAGAAAGTCGACCACAGGTACTTCGCGCGCATGGCGGAAGTCGCATTGGCGGAAATCGCCGCATAGTAGTGGCGAAAGAAGTTGTACATTCGAGGCCCCGCAGTATGCGGGGCCTATTTTTTTCTAATGAACGATTTTAGCAGACAGGCGACAGTACAGAACGGCTCAGTCGGTCTGAGCTGTTTGGAGCGGCTTATTACTTCACTTTGTAGGAGACTGTTTTGCCGGCTTCGCCCAGTTGTTCAATGCGCCCTGCCACTTCGAGCGCAAATTTTCGTGGGATAAGCACACTATTGAACAATTCGAAGCCCCCACCCTTCTTTGAAATCACCGCATTAACACTGCGATTTGAATTGGCTGAAAACTGAAATATGTTGTATAACGCACTTGTCTTACTGCACTAAACTATATGCCTCGATACAAGCGCCATGGACGCCGCCATACAAGGAAGTGGACTCATTTTGAGAACCGCCTTTTTATGTTCGCTCTAGCAGGAATTGTGGTTATCGCCCTATATGTGTTTATCCAGAACATAGGGGGAACAACTGCGACACTTCTCTGGAATGCCCTGGTCGGTTTCGCATTTCTCGCTACCCTGGCCCTCGCGTGGAATTTATTTAAACACCGATTTAAACATGCAAAAGGCATAAAACTAATGGCTTGGAAATACGGAGACATTCAGGATTTTAATCAAATTTTTGACCTCACCCATCGTCAGTTCGAAGAATTCGTAGCATATTTATATTCCAAAAAGGGTTATCAATACAAACATACAGGGCAAACTGGCGACCACGGCATAGACATTGTTCTGGAAAAATCAGCGCAGATAACCATGGTCCAAGTGAAGCACTATAAGATCGGCAACAATGTATCTGAGCCAGAGGTGCGTAATCTTTACGGAAGTTACGATCACCATAGAGGTGTTAAGGGGATTATTGTAACTTCAAGTGACTTTACTCCTGCTGCAAAAGAATGGGCAAAAGGGCGAAATAACTTGGCGCTAATTAATGGCAGCATTCTCGCTACTATGATCAAACCCGAAGATGAGACTTACCTCAATACCATTACAGAATAAGCCCACCGCTTAAGTTGAAAAATTGCCCAACCGTTTCAAAGTAATTCTATCCACAGGACGTTTACCCCTGTTAGACGTATCCTGAATAGAGCTGGAGCTGCAAAGCAAGGCTCGCAAGATCTTTCACCCACAGGAGGTTCCAATGAAGGTCGAAGTAACTTTACGGCTCTTAAAACTGATCAAGATGTACATTCTGGATACAGAGGAGAAGTTCACTACGGGAAGCCACTTCGCAGACAAAAATGGCAGACCTCTTGAAGCTTCAGTGTCTGCAATTCCGAAGGTGGCTCGACGCTGCATCGGAGGCGCGGTCATTGAGGGGCTCGTTGCTCTTGGTATCGATAATAATGCTTCCCCAGAATCGCACGGGTATAAAATCGCCATGTACAATCTGGGTGACTCACTCGGATCTTTCCAGTCTGGCGAAGAGAAAATCCGTGCGGTAATGCGAATGAATAACGAAGAAGGATTCAAAGCGACTCACTCTATGCTCGATAAGGCTATTAAGCAATGTGAAGCTATTGTGACTAAAACAAAAACCCGGCGCTAGCGCCGGGTTTTTTAAATAATGAAAAACTCCCTCACTAATCAGCGCGGCTTTTATTGAAAAATTGCCCAACCGTTTCAAAGTAATTCTATCCACAGGGTGTTTTTTGTAAGCAGGAGTAGCATTTATGTATCGGTCTGGTCGAACCGATAATTACTAGCCAGAATGCAGAAAATGAATAAACCAAAATATATAGCAAAATCTGGTCAACCATGGACTTCCAAGGAGATCGGACAATTGCGCGCAATGGGTGGTAAAGTGCCAACTCGAGTTATTGGCCTTAAACTTCAACGACCAGTGGCTGGAGTAGAGGCAAAAGCTCAAGGTATTGGAATGAGTTTGAAACCCATAAACAAGTCGCCTCGTTCAAAGCTCGCATAGAGGACATTGAGCAAAGGTACTGGCTTATAGAAAACCTGCGGAGAGGGAGAAAAGATTGTGTTGCTGCCACTCACCAACGGCGCTAGAAAAGTACGCCTCGCTCACAACAAATCGCGAGAGGATCCATAGCCTGTGTTTTAAAAAGGCGACCCGGCCGGGTCGCCTTTTTATGAGCCCAATCTTCGTTTGTCATCATCAAAAGTTCTAGGGGGCCAGCTATATAAGGAATCAATGACCGGAGTGGTTTGAGACACCAAAATCGAAATCATATAAAGGCCAAAGTGCGGTAGATTATTCCATTTTAGTTAATGGAATATCGTCAGGATTTATTGCCACTTCTAGGACTTCATTTATCACTAATTCTTTTATCGAGCGGAAATTGTATATTTCTATCTGATTAATCCGCATATTTATTTATCTTCTATTGGGGTCGCCCAAAACGCCTCTGCTTCCAGCTTCTTCTTTCTCCGTTCAGCATCCAATTCCTCTCTAAATTGAGAGCCAAGCATCTCAGCAAATCGATTTTCAATTTCCTCAATTCTTAAATACGAACCCCGAGCTTTATCACTATGGTCACTAGAGCTTTCAGTGTCTTCTGCCTCCAATGACAAGTAGTTGTTTATATTTTTACTGCTCAGACTGTATGTGTAATCTTTCCAATCTTCTGCAAGTTGAGCAAGACGCGATTTATCGTGCTTGTATTTTTCTTTTAGGCGAGTGTACCAGTCTCTCATTCTCAATACTTCAGGATCATCGTTATCTTGCCCATACGAAACTTTATTTGTAGTTCGATACGAACTCAGCATAGTCTCTGCAAATTCTTCCAATTTCTCGATTCTCTTTTCCGGGGCATTAGCACTGAGAGTTTTTAATACCCACCATACAACAGCTCCCGCAATAATTATGTAAATTATAGTCATATTTTTATAAGTTCTAACTTGGTCATCTGGCGGTGGTGGTGTCCCGATGTTAGAACCGAAAACCCGGCTCACCTTCGGGAGACTTGATAAAAGTATACAGGAATTGAGGGCCATGTATAAAGCATACCCAGAGTGGTTTGAGGTGTCCAAACCTAAATCATGTAAGCGTAAAAATGTAGTGGGTTATCCACTGATCTAATTTTGAAAAACCTAACTAAATCACTTAAGTTTTTTGCCACTCAATTATTATTAATTATTCAGCATATTGATTAACGTGCAACTTGATGCTTTGAGCAATTACTTGTGCCAACCTAACCGGAACTGCATTTCCAATATGACGAGAAAGTATGGTCTTACTTATTTTTTCCTTACCAATAAAATCGTAGTTCTTTGGGAAACTCTGAAGTAGGGCGGCCTCTCTCAAACTAATTGCTCTGTCTTGAGTAGGATGGCCGAAACGACCAGTTCCTAAAGTAAGGCAGTTGGTAGTGATTGTGGGAGAAGGTTCGTCCCAACGCATTCTTCCATACACCGTAGCCATGTATGTTTTCCCAGAATCCAACTTGTGACAATCCAAGACCAAATGCTCCGGCCAATCTTTTGCTGATCCTCCATTCTTTGGCGTAGCTTTGATTCTAGATTTATTTAGCTTACTCAACTTACTGCTTTGATGTAACCGATCTTTTGCAAAAACTTCTCCATCAAGAATTGGTTGCAAATCGCCAATAGCATCTCTTACCGTCTTCATCTTTGCCGGATCTTTATGAGTAGGAGATATCAGACTTATCTCGCCCATTCTTGAAGCTAACAACACTAATCGTTTTCTCTTTTGTGGAACTCCATAAGTCGATGTATCAACGACTTCATATGCGTATGAATAACCATTCTCTGTGAGACATGCAAGGAATCTTTTGAAGATAGGATATTTCTTCTCATCAGATAACTCTTTCACATTTTCCATAGAAACTATTTGAGGCTTCACCTCTTCAATGATCCTGATGAAATGCTCAAGGGGCTCCCAGGCGGTGTGTTTTTTCTTATATTGAACTCTTTTCGGATTTAGCGAGGAGTAGGGCTGGCAAGGCGCGCAACCGATCAGTATTTTGATATCGGCGCCTGCATCCTTATATAGTTTTTTTATGCGCCCAGAACTTACATTTGCGATATCATCACAAATGAAAGAAGATTTATTGTTATGTTCGTATGAATACTTGCATGTGGGATCGTTATCTATCCCTGCGACTACTTGGATTTTTTCACGAACAAATCCATGAGTGATTCCTCCGACACCACAGAACAAATCAATTGCTACAAGTTTTGGTTCTTTCTTCACCCCCTTATTCTAACAAGAATCAAGAAAAAACTCGAGGAGGCTAGACGTTGTTGATAATCACGACGTCTTTGGTTGTCGGTAGTATTAGCGTTGGGTACACAAATCGTACACCACCTTCTTCAGGACTGCTGACAGAATGGAGCCAGAGCGTAGGCTGCTTTTGAGCAAGTCCTCGAGTTAGTTCTTCACCGTAAAGAATACCTGATCGGCTGGAACCTCCAACGACCCCCTCTGCTACCTTACGATCTGAAGTACGAACATTGAGATATATCTTGATCTTGTCGCCATACAGAGCTTTTACAATCGCCTCTAGCGAATCTGGATTCCAAAGCGACCCGTTCTCTTCAAGCTCCATTAAGCCAATAATTTCTTTCAACGATGCAACATCTATCTCTTTATCTTTTTGAGACGCACTTGCTTCCTTCACAGCATCAACATCAGAGTTCTCTGTCCCTAGAAGCTTCGCCGCTGTCTTGAATACCTTGCCATGAACAGAGGAAAGTTTTTTCACGTCGATAGGGTTCGGATACTTTTGTCCCGAATCTATGAGCTGGCAGTCAGGCAGCACGCTACTTCGAGTAGGCTTGATGCCTTTTGCAGGTATTACTATCGGTATAGGACTACCGGCTGTTCGTTTCTCAATGAAATCTCGCAACCGCTCGTCTTGAAGTACAACATTTCGGAAACGTGAATAGAGATTTTCGGTTATGTAAATCTTTATATAAGGCAAAAGTGCTTGGCGGTAACCAAACATGCGAGCGTGTTGATGGAGTGTATCTGCATATGAGACCTTGCCGCCACCACGAGTGTAGTAAGTCGTGATGAGATTAGGAATAGTCACTCCTCTCCCGAGAGAATTGCCACCGATCAGGATATTTAGTCCAGAAGAATATACGATCTTGCTACCAGTAGTAGAGTTTACTTGAACGACCTTGGCACTCTGAAGCAAAGACAAAGCCTCTTTCTTCAACAAAGGAATCCATTCAGCTGAGTCCAAACCATGCTCTTTCACAACCAATGTGAGCTCTTCTTCTACAATGGCTTTGCATTCTGTGTCCTGACCTGAAAGGTGATAAGCGAGCTGATCGAGAATAGTGTTTATGTAGGCAGTAGCGTTTCCTTGAGGAAGCACCTTGTGACTTGGGTGGCAAAGAAACTGATAACCCTTACCTTCTTCGCAAATGATTTTCTTATAGTTAGCTAGAGTAGCTCTGAATACGAAAGATATGACCGCTCTTTGTAAACTCGATGGGATTCCTGCTCCCATATCTTTTTGAGCGAGTATCGTCTGATCGTCAGCTGGTATCTCAACCATAAAATTATTGGCGGAGATTTCTTCTGCTTCAAAGTAATCCTTTCCACCAACATATCCGTCACCAGGTTTCAGAATAAAAACGAACTCATCTGGTCTCTCATCTTCTGTTTGAAGGAGGTTTGCGTTGGGTGTACCTGTTACAGCGATAAAAACATGTGAGCCTGCAGCACCTCGAATAAGCTCAATGTTTTTATAAATTGTACTCGGATCAGCGACGATTCCTTTTCCTTTCTTCGCACGAGTAGTATCCAATGATGCCTGATCAGCTTCGTCATCATAAATAACGACAGGATAATCCTTCGCATCGACCTGCTCAAGAAACTCTTTTGTTTTCTCAAGAGCTTGTGCACCTTTTGGCATTACAAGCATCAGTTTTGCATCTGTGTCTGTATTTGCTAACGCAATTTTATTGCGGATGATTGCGCCAGGAAGATCGTCTTCTTTGGCGAGAACGGAAACCTGCGTAAGACCAGCATCGAAACGCTCGTATGTCTGTCTGACAAGTTCGTTCATGTTACTAGTCAGGATTACAATAATCTTTGTACCCTGATCAAACAAAAGTGCCGAGCTTGCGATCATTGCTCGGGTCTTTCCGCTCTGGATTCTTCCGTAAATCAACCCCTTCCCAGACATGCTGTGCTCACCAGAAAGAATAGCCTGTACGCCGGCTACAATTCCTTCAGCATCTTCTACCATTTTCGGCACGCCTTCTGGAGCAATGCCCATTGCTTTCAGAGAGGCTTCAAGGTGGTTGTTTTTACTCATTGGAGCTTCATTTTATCAAAATAGGACTAGCTCCGCCATTGACCCGAAAAGCTCCCTAACGCTACGAACTATAACCATCAAAATTTAAAGTTCGAACTTGGACTTCGGGCGGAGACGAGAAGATTCGAACATACCTCAAAGCATCCCACAAATCTTCCCCGAGGGAAAGTCTCACCTCCTCGGGACTATGTTTTTCTAAAGCCTCGTCGAGGCTAACAAAAACTTGAGCATTTTTTGGAAACGGCTCAGACCGTCTGAGCCGTTTGTCCGCCAGTGAATCCAAAAGGGTTAGAGAAGCTTCCCGAGGAGGAACCAGGCGAGGGCGATACAGAGGGTAATGACGGCAAATGAGACGACGGTGCGGAAGAAGAGAGCGGTCGCTTCCTTCGGCTTGTGCTCGATAAGGAGGATAACTGGCTGATAGAAGAAGAGGTAGCCCATGAGAGATACGGAGAGAACGAGGAGGGAGAGCATGATGACGGGCGCGATCATCCCGAGTTCGTTGTCGCTAATAAAGTAGGGCGAGTTAAAGATAAGCGTTACAAGGAGGCTAATATAGCCCGCCGCAAGAAGCGCATTCACAAATGGATTGGTGCTCATGTGTTTATTGTAACCCGCGCCATTCGCCCTAAGGTTACGCTCGTGGACGCAAGGTATATTTCGTGGTATTCCTCTATCTGGAAAGCGGCTGTCAGCCGCCTCGCTCACCTAGGAGAAACGAATGCCGACGCTCATTCACACACTTGACGAAAACCCCCAGGACAAGAAGATGCTGCATGACCTCTATTGCAGCGGCTTTCTCGAAGGAGAGTGCTACGCTTTCGCGATCGCACTAAATGACGGGCTCGATTGGCCGCTCGTGGGTCTGATGAAAGGAGACGTGGTCTGGCACGCAGGTGTCTGGGCACCCGACGGTCTCATTTACGACGCGCGGGGCCCTCTTTCAAAGGATGCGTTCGCCCGGCACTTCCTTTTGCACCCCTACGACATCCGCGATGTTACGACACACGAGCTGTACGCCACGCGACCTATCGATGAGCGTTCAATCAAAAAAGCGCGGCGGCTGGCTGAAGTGCTGTGGCCCGACTTGCCCTGGATTGACAGCGCCGTCGCAAAGGTGAAAGCGTTTGCAGACGAGCTTGAGGCGCTCTCTCGCAAACACGGGCTCTGGGTCTGCGGCAACGTACCCGCGAACACTCCGATCCTCTTCGCCGGCTACGGAGACGAGGGCGGCTACGAAGTCCGCCCCAATTCCCTCGGACTTAACTACTCCATCAACCGATACCTTCCTTCCTGATCGCACCTATCTTGAGACGCCGCCCGCCACCTTGGCTGGGCGGCTTTTTTATGAAAAAGAAGAGCCCGCGAGGAGCTGGGGGCTCTTCGCGGGCTGGTGGGTGCTGACGTACCGAATCGCGGTGCGATCGGTAACACTTGCGACAGTGCGGGTGGTCCCCTCGAGGACTAACCCACCGATTTTGGATGCGGATCCGAATATGACGTCCGCACTCACAATACTTCGTGCGCATAGCGATCTCCTGTTCTGAACCTACCGAAACACTACCCCCAGTCGCGTTTGAAAACAAGCTTTCATTCCTCCTACCGTAGAGCTAATGTTCAGACAGGACTCCCGATCAACCGTTTGAAAGGAATGCACATGCGACTCATGCTGCACAAAGTTACTGCCCTGCTCTTTTCAGCGACCCTAGCGACTCATGCTCTTGCAGTGGAGCCAAAGGACCTTGAGATCCGACTCATCGAATTGAGCGATGACTACCAATCGATGTCTTCACTGAAACTGGATTGGCGGATGTGCGGCACCTTTTTTGCCTTTGCTGATTCACCAAGCGGTAAAGTAATCTACTTCTCCTATGACAGATATTTCGGAGAAGGAGTCCGCACAGCCTATCGGACAGCGTCCTTCGCTCCACTTCGGCTCTGGGCGGATATGGATCTCTTGTCGCCTTCGGTCATACTCGATAGCAAGAACAACGTGACCGGGTTTGTAACCAATATCGTTGACCATCTCACGATTAGGTCATGCTCCTCAGCAAAGGTGGCCGGGTAACACTACGCAGCGGCCCCACCAGCAGCTCTCGATTCACAAGCGGAAAAGAACATGCCGACAACCCGTTCGTTGTCGGCATTTCTCTTTGTCGCCAAACAAATTAACTTCCCATACTGTTTGACAAATCGCTCCTTTCAGGTAGAGTTTAGTAAGGAGGACCCTCATTCACCAACTCTGGGAGTATGTATGGGACACAGCATCAAAAGTACGGTTACGGCACTCTTGTTAGGCATCGCCATGGCGCTGCCGGATTCAGCCGTGAAAGCAGCAGACCTGACGTTCTCTGTGGTACCGATACAGAAGCGACTCATGACGGCGCTTGACGACACGGGCTGGAAAGTCTGTGGACGATACTTCGCCTTCGCAGAAAAAGAAGAGGGCAAGGTAATCCACTTCAGTGTCACCGACGCTCTGGCGAGAAAGCCGCTTGCCATTCCGGCATATCCACTCTTCGATGATGTGGAGGTCACTGTCGACGACACGTTCTTGCAGCCCGTGTTCTTGATTCCGCTCGATGAAAAAAAGATGGTGGTACGAATCGCACTCAATCGACGGGACTATCGCACCAGTGCAGCATGCCTTCCACCGGAAGCGCAGAAATGAGACTGCGAACGACAGGGCCGTCCATCGCTAAGCGATGGACGGCCCTGATTATTTATATACTCCCTGCGTATGTATGCTTTTGAATAAAAGGGATCGCTATTAGGCGCGGCGCGAGACATCGACATAAATTGATAAAAGTGCGAAGAGTAGGCTGACCGATAAAGGGCCGAGGAAAATACCGGCCGGGCCAAAGAGAATGAGCCCGCCTAAGACCGATAAGAGCACAAGAAGCGGATGGAGGTTCATCCCCTTCCCGACGAGCTTTGGACCAAGCACGTTATCGATAAGCCCAACCGCGAGCATTCCCCAGATGAGGAGACCGATCGCCTGCGGCGTCGAACCCACAATAAAGAGAAAGGCGACGGCAGGGGCAATCACGAGCGCGGTGCCAATTCCTGGGATGAGTGCCGCGATAGCCGCTACCGTCCCCCAAAGAATTGCGTTTGGCACGCCGAAGGTCAGGAAGCCGATCGTAGTGAGCACTCCCTGGACGAGCGCAATCACTAAGTTGCCTTTAATAACTGAGTTGATAGCGAGCTCGAGACGATCGAAGACGCCGGCATCTTCGCTATCGTCGAGCGGAGAGAGCTCGATCACCATTTTCCGGACATGCTTGCCATCGCGAAGGAGATAATAGAGCGCGATAAAGAAGATGAAGAGAGCCAAGAAAAGGTGCGAAATGCTTGAGAAGATAGCGCCCGCGTTCCCGGTCACCCACTGGAGTCCCTGTTTCGTGTATGCGTCAACGTCAACCGAGGCGTTGCGCGCGAACTCACCGAGTCCTGGGATCGTACCGCCAAACGACTCGTCGACTCGCACAAATAGCTGCGCAATCGAGGTCTGCCCTCCTCCCCCATCAAGCGATGTGTACACATTGTGCGCCTCATTCCCAACCAGTACACCGATGAGCGACAGAGGAAGAAGTATGACAAAGACACTTATCAGGACGGTAAGAAGCGCTGATGTGCTTGGCCAACCACCGAGGCGCTTAGAGATTCTCTTGTAAAGACCTTGCAGCACAACCGCAAAGACCGCCGCTAGAGCGAGCGGCTTAAGAAACGGCCAGAAGACAGCGGTCGTGAGGGCGATTGCTCCAACGAGAAGTAAAATAAGAAAATAAGGACGGATTTTGTCAGATTGTGCCATATGAGAAAAGTATACCAAAAGAATACAGGCAGAGCCCCGGAGGGTTCTGCCTGCAGTGCTCAGTGCGATCCTTGTCGTAGCTGCCTTGCGAAAGCTCAGTTTCGCATGCGGGTCGCCATCAGGTGAAAACCTTTCAGGCGCGCCGCTTCCTGCGCTGCGACGAACAACTTATCGGCATCGGCCAGGATAGGATTGAAGTGAGTGTCACCGATGAAAACCTGGTCGATATAGCCCGGACTCGTGCCCATATAGAGGGGCTGCACCGGCGTAACACCATCGAGGCCGAAACCCGGCACCGGCTTCATTCCCTCCGGGATCGGTACTTTCCGCATGTCACCGTGAATGACCAGTACAACCGCGGTCTTAAGCGGCACAGGCTGATTCGTTTTTGAAGCCATTGGTGTATCTCCTCTTGAAGGTTCGGATTGACGCTCCTAAAGACAACGTGCCTTTAGAAAAACAAAATCGGCCACTTGGGTCGATAAATAGATATTATATCAGGGTTAAACAAATGTCAATAAACCTAATAAAAAGGCGGCTCGGGGCCGCCTTTTGGTGGTGTTACTGATTGCGATCAGCTGAGCTGGCTTGAATAGAGCCGTGCCCGCTCCTGTTCGACACTCATCCGATACTGCTCCCACGACTCACGCGCCTCAGGCGAGGACGAGTTTGCCTCTTTTTTGGTCGATTCGTCTGGCGACTTTTGCACATTACCGGTACTGCTCTCCTCGGCTTGATTCATTGTGTACTCCTCTCAGTCTATGAAAACGTTCGTCTCCCACCTCATGAGACGATTACTCACATCGGTGCTTACAGCCCGACACTAGCAGTATAGCTCCCCTACTCAACCCAAGATGAGTTATGGGTAATTGCGCCCGTCGCCCGTTATCGGGATCGTCTCTCCCAAATATTTCGGCTGCGTATGCACGACCAAATCAAACACTGCCTTCTCGTTTGCAAAAACTTCGCGCACATAATTGCGCATGAGTACCGAACCTTCGTCTGCACTCACTCCGTAGGTGACAAGATCGAGTTCACGCCCAATAAACACGGCGCGCGGCAAGTGGAAAGTCTGCGACGCGACGATGAGCGACGAGACACCGAAGATGTACTTGGCGCGGTACATGCTGCTGTAGGTGTCGAAACCGGCATGATCAAGAAAGATGTCTTCGCCGGGCACCCCCTTCCCCAAGAGATATACAAGGACTGCATTCACTTCATTGTGATCAACGGTACCGTTGTCGCCCGAGACGAGAATCTTTCTTACTTTTTTGCTCTCATACAGCGCGATCGCCGTATTCACCCGATCAACAAACACGGGAGTAAGCTCTCCGCTTGCAGTCAAAGGAGCACCTGGGATCAACACAACCTGCGCGATGGGCGCATCTGCCACAGTCGTATAGATGTACCTGCGAGTACCCACATCTACAAGCAGGTTGGTCAGAATAATGAAGGCAGCAAGCGCTGCGGCCGCATAAAGGATTGCCCGCATCATCTCCTCAGTATACCTGTCTTATGCGTTATAGGCCTCCTCGAGCTTAGCGACGTCGATCTTTTTCATCTGCATCATAGCAGCCATCACGCGACCAGCCTTTTCTTTGTCTGAATCCGTTAACAGTTCTGGAAGCTGCTTTGGAATAATTTGCCACGAGAAACCGTACTTGTCTTTAATCCAGCCGCATTGCTGACTTTCCGGATCGGCTCCTTCTGCAAGCGCATTCCAATACGTATCGACTTCTTCCTGATCTTTACAGTCGACATAAAAAGATACTGCGCCGCTTGGCTGAAGCGCCGGACCCCCATCAATCGCCATAAACCGCTGTCCAAAGAGCTCAAAGACGGCGGTAAGCACCTTCCCTTCCATACCTTTCATGGGACCTTCGAGCGGACCATCAGGATAGCGCGCAATACTTACAATCTTTGAATCCGGAAAAAGCGAGGTATAAAAATTGATCGCTTCTTCGGCGCTTTTATCGAACCACATGAACGGGGTAATTTTTTGCATAGACTAGTAGTATACGATACGCGAGAACGAACGTCTGATGAAGGATCTATTCAAGACTGAAACCCTCTCCCTCGGCGTACTCCTGCGAATGGGAACGAAGCGGCATTTCCTTAAGGAAGAGTGCGACCACAAACGCTGCCGCGACAAATGGAAGCGACCAGAAGAAGACATCTCTAAAAGAAGCGGCGAACGCCTCAAGCACCGGGAGAGCGATCGACGGCGGGAGAGCGCTGATCTGCGCCAGGCTGAGGCCTTTGTTTGCCGCGAAGCCCGAGACGCCACCTGGTAGTGCTTCCTGTAAGTGCGTACCGAAGCGTGAGATCAGAAGCGCGCCAAGAAGCGCCGTGCCGATCGTACTGCCGATACTACGCGCAAAGGTGACGGTCGACGTAGCTGTTCCGATGTCTCTGGGGTGAACCGCGTTTTGTACCGCGAGCGTGGTTACCTGGATCGAGAAGCCGATACCCGCGCCCGTGATAAACATCCAGATAGAAATAATCCACTGACTGGTATCTATACCGACATGGCTCAGGAGCCAAATACCATACGCAGTGAGGACGGTTCCTATAATCGGAAATACACGGTATTTGCCGGTGCGCGAGATGATGCGCCCCGAGCTAACCGAGGCAAGCATCAGCCCGAGCACTAAGGGGAGCATGAGTAGCCCTGACTTTGTCGCTGAATATCCGCGCACCACTTGCTGGTATTCAGGCAGGTAGATAATTGCCGCAAACATGGCCATACCAGAAATAAGTGCGAGCAAGGACGACACGAGGAAGACGGAGTTCTTAAAAAGAGTAAGCGGGATAAGCGGCTCCTTAGACTTTCCTTCCCACCAGACAAAGAGTGCGCCTGTCACTACACAGAGCCCACCAAGAAAGAAAATCATTACCGAATCCCAGGCGTAGGTGGAACCGCCCCAGACGGCCACAAGGAGAAGCGAAACAATACTGGTCGAGAGGAGTCCTGTACCAAAGTAATCGATCGAGTGTTCACGGTGATACTTATGCGCCGGAAGGCGAAAATAGATCGCCCCGAGTGCGAGAAGCCCGAGCGGGATATTGATGTAGAAAATCCAGCGCCACGAAAGCGTGTCGGTAAAGAGACCGCCCAAGAGGGGTCCAATCACGCTCGCGATACCAAACACCGCACCGAAGTAGCCCTGGTACTTACCGCGATGCCGCGGCGCAACCACGTCGCCGATCGCTGCGATCACGAGTGTGATAAGCCCTCCGGCACCGAGACCTTGCACGCCGCGAAATATGATCAGCTGCAGAATGCTTTGAGAAGCCCCCGCAAGAACAGAACCGATAAGAAAGAGAATGATCGCGACGGAGAGCATCTTTTTACGCCCGTAGAGATCGCTTAATTTGCCGTAGATGGGAGTCGTTACTGCGCTTGCCAGCAGATAGGATGTGACAACCCATGAGAGCTCATTGAGCGCGTTAAAGTCGCTCGCGATCCGCGGGAGCGCTGTTGAGACAATGGTCTGGTCGAGAGCAGCTAAGAGAAGGGTGAGCATTAAGGCGCCCATAATCACCATAATCCCCTTGTGTTCCTCAGCTGAGATAGCGGTCGGTGGCATTAGAGCCTCACTATACCGACTCTCCTCTGTTTTGCCAGTGAACGGTAACTTGACACCTTTTTCTCCGCAGGTACCTTAATGAGGTCGAAGACATTAACCGAGGAGACCCTATGTTGAGCTATCTAGCACTCCATAAAGCGGCCTTGGTGATCGCACTGTTCTTTCTGTTCGATTTCGCCATAGGCCTCTACCACAATCGAAGTATCGTTCACGACATTTTATCAACGATACGCCATCCGGACACAAATCGAGAACAATATATAGAAGACCTCGAGCTCGCTATGAGCGCTACCGAACAAAACGCAACTTCACGCAGAGGTCGCCTGTTCTTGGGCAGCACAGCAATTGTTGTTGTCGGCTGGTTTTACCGGCCACCGACCTGGCTTATGGGGACGCTGATTCTCCTCGTGATTTTCGAATATGTCATTGAGGTGCGGGCGCGACGACAGCGTGAGTTTGTGTACACGAAGCTGCGTTGCTTGTCGTCAAGCGAACGACAATACTTCCACCTATTGCAAGCAAATAGAAAAAGATCGCGATCGATACAATAGCAACAAGGTGACTGGCGGCCAAAGGCCGCCAGTTTTGTTTTTACTATGGGCGGAGCACCATCACTCCTTCGTGGCCATACGGATCATTCCAAAACTGCCAATTCCAATCGGTGCTCTCGAGAATCTTTTTTAATTCATCAACTTGGGTCATGTCACACTCAACGCAGAGAACTCCCTGAGGGGTCAAATACTTCTTCCCTTCCCTAATAAGTTCGCGGTGGTGGCCAAAGCCGTCCTTCGAGCCGAAGAAAGCGATGTGCGGTTCAAAGCGCATTTCAGGATCCATGTTCGCCTCGCCCCTAGGATCGACATATGGCGGATTTGCACAGATCACATCAAAGGTGCCCGTGATTTTTTCTAAACTGTTCCCCGCGATGAGTGTTGCCCTAGAAGCGTCGATACCATTCACTGTGATTGATGTAGCAATCTGAGGCATGAGCGCGGCGTCAATTTCGTTAAACGTGACCAGCGCATCTGGCAAGTGCTTCAAGAGTGCAACGCCGATGTTCCCTGAGCCTGCGTAGAGATCGATGGCTTTGATCGCTCCAGCACCCTTCCACTCTTCGATGACGCGCTGTACCCAAAAGGCTGTCTCATCGCGCGGGACCATCGGCTTATACGAGAGATCAATTTTACAGCCTAAGAAGTCAGCGTAGCCGAGAATGTATTCCCAAGGCTCATGAGAATCGATCCGCGCGCAATCGGCGCGATAACCGTCGCTCACTACTCCCCCATATTTCTCAGCAAGCACTTTCTGCTTCGCCACATCGTCAGTGAGATACATACCTTAGAGAACCCGCATTTCGAGCGCCATAAAGAGCGGTATCTCTTTTCTCGCTGCATCCTCTGCCGATTGGCGCGGACCCGTCTCACTCGACTTATGGGAAATCCACTCTTCAAGACGGGTCACGGCTAACCCGCTTTTTGTAAATGATTTAAAAAGGTCTTGGAGCGAGCGGTGATACGAGATTGTCTTCTGTGACTCGCGCTCTCCCGGGTGCATGTCAATGCGTACCGTCGCTCCTGATAGATAACCGTCGACGCGGCGATACTGCACGCCGCCCTTCTCGTCCCAACCCCAGCTCGACCGCTTGAGCACGCGGAACGCTGGGTGATTCACGACGGCGATACAGCGTCCGCCTGGCTTGAGCACGCGCTTGAGTTCAATAAAGACTGCACCGAGATCTTCGATGTTTTGAAGGGCGAGGACCGAGTACGCTGCATCAAAACTAGCGTCATGCGCAAACGCGAGATTAGCTGCCGGTGCTTCGAAGAATGTAGCGTCTTTCACGTTTGCCGCTGCTTCTCTGATGAGCTCAGGAGCGATATCAGCGCCGACAACTGCCGCGCCAGATTTGACCACCTCCGCGGCAAAGAAGCCTTGGCCGCAACCGAGGTCTAGAATACGCTCGCCTCTCTGGGGAGCAAGTATACGGAGCAGGTTTGGCAGAATCACTTTGCGCTGATACGTATCCTCTTGTCCGAGGTAGTCGCTGTACCAGTCTGCTACCTTACCCCATGATGTTTTGTTCTCTGCCATATCCCCTGTATACACTATTTGCTGCCTTTTGTGCGCCGCTTGAGAAGTATGATGCCCGTGACAAGCGAATTGGTCACGATCATTGCGAAGGAGTGAAGCGTGGTCGCGATGTTGTATGCCTCAAGCGAAAAGAGCGCGAGAATGTGCCGAAAGACGTTCATACTATAAAGGAGTGGGGTCTCGGTACTCGGGAAGTTCCACGTCTTTCGTATCGTCGGAAGAAAAGCGATAAGATCGATTGTCACCGCAATGATCACTGAGAGTGTAGGATCGTGAGTGAGCACCCACGGGATAATACCGAGAAGCGCGATGGCGAGGAAAAAAGTGTCGGTCTTCGTGATGTCCTTAAAGCCGTACTTAAGCGAAAAGAGAAAGATGAGTACGGTAAAAATCTCTGAAGCCGCAGTTGGAATTGCACCCACCCCCGCTCCTTTAGCGAGCTGTCCGAAAAACACAATGCACGAGACCATCGTCCACACGAGCCATGTGTAGGGGTGTGGCTTAGTCTTCCCTTTTAAAATGTCCCGGAGGTAAGGTACATTGCCGACGATGGCGAGTAAGGCAGCGATGATGGCTATAGTTTCTTTCACAGAAGTAAGCGTAGCACAGGCCTCACAAGAGCTTCATATAGTAACCCCAATACTACAGTTATTACTCATAGCAATTACGGTGACATGAAAAAGATGACCTGCAGAGAACTAGGCGGGCCGTGCGAAGAAGAGCTTCAAGCAGATACGTGGGACGAGATGGTAAGCACCATGACCGATCATGTAATGCTTACCCACCCAGAAACCACTGCCGAGATGGAAAAGATGCACGAAGAGGATCCGCTCAAGTGGGGTCGCGAGCATAAGCCACTCTGGGATAGTAAAAAAGAAGAGAGCCCAGATTTTCTCTAGACTCCCTCCTCTCTTTACACAACGGATTACTGCTGAGGGACAGTCATAAACGTCACACTTGCTGGCGCTACAAAGAGGGACGCATCTGCTGTCCATGGCTCGCAATTATAGGCATATGACGAATTCGCACTTGACGCCGATCCGCTGGTCGCACCATTTGCTGCTATCCCAGTTTGGTCGGCTGTCATCTTTATTTTGATACCCTGCGGCATCATCGACGACCACGTGTATGAGTACTGCCCGTCGGAGATTAAGTGACTCTCGAACGTCCCGTTGTTCGACGTACTCGTGGTGAAATCACCTCGAACCTTCCCACTCGAAACGTATGTCGTGCCAGTGGTGCCAGTGCCCGATGCAGTTGCATCAATCGTACACTTCCAGCTGCCAGTGCGGCTCGCGAGCTCTGTAAAGGAACCATTAAATTTCTCGCCGCTCACCGTAGTAGTTGTGGTCGTGGTTGACGAGGAACCTTCGACGCCGTTCGTCTGCTCAACTGACTGAACCCCGTTCTGGTGCATAAAATAGTACCCACCTCCAAGGAGAACTACGACTACGACAATACCTCCAATAATCAGATTGTTATTCATATAGCTCCGTTACCAGTAATACCCCTAGTATACCCCGGTTCAGTATTTCTTCATTGCGTATGGGTGAAGATAGCCGTTGAGTTAAGGGGTGGCCCGAAACCAGATTATTAAAGCAGCTTTATACTGCGCGATTTACCTGTATGAAAATAATTATACCGATGAGTGCATTCGCGTTACTCCTTCTGTTGCCACCTGTAGCGAGTGCTATGACGGTACCCGCAGGCTTCCAAGTGAGTACCGTAGTAAGCGGACTAACTCTGCCAACTGCATTTGCCTTCGCGCCTGACGGGCGCATTTTTATCGCACAAAAGTCTGGAGCGATCCGCCTCGTGAAGAACGGTGTCCTACAGCCAGCACCAGTCGTACAGCTGACCGACGTAAACGACTATGCTGATCGCGGTGTCGAAGGTATCGCGCTTGATCCAAACTTCGGTCAAAACGGGTTTCTCTATATTGCATACACGTATGAAAACACGCCGGGACAAAATTATACCGGCGCTAAGACGGGTCGTATTATTCGCCTCACGGTCACAGGAGACACCGCGTCGCTCGCAACTAAAGTGATCATCCTGGGAAGCGTCGGTGGCGACGCCTCGAAGCCTTCGTGTATGAACTTTGCAACAACTTCTGACTGTATCGCTTCAGATGCGAACACTCACTCAATGGGCGCGATTCGCTTCGGTATCGACGGAAAACTGTATGCGTCCTTGGGTGACGGCGCGGGTTACCTCTCAGTTGATCCTGAAGCGTACGGGGCACAAGATACGAAATGGCTTGCCGGCAAACTCGTGCGTATCAATACCGACGGTACGGGTCCATCAGATAACCCGTTTTTCACGGGCAATCCAAACGACAATCAATCTAAGGTATGGGCACTTGGCGATCGCAATATGTTTCGTTTCAACTGGCGCCCGAGTGATAATAAAATGTTTATCGGTGCGGTGGGCTGGGGAGCGTGGGAGTCAATTTATATTGGCTTTAAGGGAGCGAACTTCGGTTGGCCTTGCTTAGAGGGCTTTGCGACAACGACCTATAACTGTACTGCTTCTTCTCAACCTACCTATCCGATCTATGTCTTCGACCACAATACGAGTACCGGCTCGGTAATGGGCGGCGCATTCCCGAGCGCGTACCCCTCCCCGTACTCGGGTAACTATTTTTTTGGAGACTATAGTAACGACAATATTAAACGAATGGTTCTGAATTCGAATGATACCGTGAGCTCGGTCACTGACTTCATTACTGGCGCCGGTGGTCCGGTCGACTTCTTAATCGGCCCAGACGGCAACCTCTGGTACATGGCACTTAACGTCGGCCAATTGCGCAAGCTGGTTTATTCGAATACCAATCGCCCTCCCGTTGCAGCCGTATCAGCAGCACCGACACAAGGCTCGGCGCCGCTCACCGTAAACTTCTCAGCTGCTAACTCAAGCGATCCTGATGGTAATGCGCTTTCCTATGCCTGGGACTTCGGCGATGGTAGTGGAGCAACTGGCGTGTCGGTCAACCATACGTATAACGGTAATGGCAATTACACCGCGACCGTAACGGTTACAGATACCGGATCACTTAGCTCGCAAGCGAGCACACACATTTCTGTTGGCTCAGTACAATCAGGTGTACCCATTCCGCGACACGTCAGCACTACCATCGCTCCTTCGCCCGTAGTGATTGGCCACCAAGAAACTATTACAACCACCATTCGCAATACCGGCGATACGTCGCCCTTCATTGTCGATATGGAAATTTACGACTCGTCTGCTAAACAAATCGCGCAACAAGTTTACGACAATCAAACGATTCCCACTGACGGTACGGCTACGTACACGCTCTCCTGGCTACCGCCTACCGTTGGTAATTACGTGACAAAGATCGGATTGTTTAAACTGGGGTGGGCCGGTGTCTACGAGTGGACTGACCAGGCGCTCGCTATCACAGTACTTAACCGCGCGCCTGCCTCGAGCACTCCCCCTGCATTCGCACAGTCGACGACAGTAACGCCTAACCCGTCCGTAGGATCGACTGACACCATCTCAGCAACAATCACGAACTCTGGCGGCGACGCTAATGCGTTAGTTGATTTGGAAATCTACAAGGATGGAGCAAAGGTCGGGCAACAGGTGTATGACAACCAATCGTTTCTTGCTGGTACGGCAAAGACGTTTACGTATCCCTATCCGGTACCGGCCAGCGGGACCTATAAAGTATCGATTGGCGTCTTTCAACCCGGCTGGGGCCCCCTCTATACGTGGTTCGATCAAATCGCTACGTTTACATCGAATTCTGGAAGTGGACCTACATTCAACCTGTATCAAGACGCTCTCGCAACTGGGTGGGAAAACTGGTCATGGGGATCTACTCAAAACTTCTCTGACACTTCGCAGGTTTATCAAGGGAGTAACGCTATCAAAGTGGCGTACACGAGTGCCTGGGGAGGCCTCTTCCTCCACAGCAATACGCCGATGGACATAAGCAGCAAATCAGCTCTCACCTTTGCGATCGCGGGAGTTGGTGCAGGCGGACAAAACCTCCAAGTGTATTTCTTTGATGATAGCGGCAATAAGCTCACTACTAAAAACCTCGCACCCTATATAAGTGGTGGTATTGTCGCCGGCTCGTGGAAGACCGTGAGCATTCCTCTTGCTGATCTTGGAGCCGCGGGCAAACAGATCGGCGGGTTCGTGCTGCAGGACGTAAGCGGTGGGACAAGTACATCGGTTAGCGTAGACTCGATTCAGCTTCAATAAACCACTGCGGCAAGAGTAACCGCCACCCCATTTCTTTGTGGAGTACTGACAGGAGCGCAACAGTCGACCACGCCTGAGTGCGACACGCTGACTTATATTCGCGGAATCCATGGGAGTACCCGAAGAGCTCGATCGGTGTCTCAAAATGAGTGTACGCCATAAGAAGTGCCTCGCGCACGCGAGCGGCATCTTCGTGATATCCAAAATTCTCTAGCCCAAGCGCAAGCATCGCCGTGTCGTGAGGCCAAATCGAACCATTGTGGTACGAAACCGGATCGTAATTGCGCGACTCTGAGGAGAGTGTGCGAATACCTGCTTGCGGCACAAAGAGATCGCGCGCCAAAAGACGTTTGCGAAGCGGTTCAATATATTCAGTATGTAAAATACTCTCGCCCTGGCGTGACGCCCATAAGAGGTGGCCCATACTTGAGCGAGGGGAGATGAGCTGTCGCCCTTCCCCATCAAGAGCAAAGGCGATACCACTGAACTGCTGTTGTGCGGATGTCTTGAGTACAAACGATTCATTAAACTTCTGCTTCAAGCGCTCAGCTCGAGCGAGGAGACGTGCCCCAAGCGCTCGATCTGCCGCAGATGCTGCGCTACTCAAGTACTCACCCCATGAACGATAGGCCACCCAGGTGTATCCCTGTACCTCAACCGGAGCAATTGGATATGTCGGTTTCGCTTCGCCTGCAAGTTCCTCTTCAAAAAAGAGCGACTCGGTACTATCCATCCAGTTTTGCACGCGAAGCCCGCCAAACTGCCGTCTTGGATGGATCCAATAATCAACAAAGCCATCACTGTTATTGTCGGCCGCGTCCAAGAGCCAATACAGCGCCTTACGAATATTTGGCATAATGCTCTTGATAAATTCTGAACTCCCACCGACCTCGAGATAGGCGTGGGCAGCCATCAGAAATAGCGGCGTTGAGTCGACGCTGTCGTAGCTACGCATCTCACCTGAGGGGTATACAAACCAAGGCTCTTCGAGAGACTGAGTCAAATGACTATGGTTTTGTGGCCTGAACTCATGAATGATCTTTCCCGGCTCTTCCCCACTCTCGATCTCGAGCTCGCTACCCTGCAGGCGACTGAGCGTACGCAAAATCTTCTCAGTAAGCGTCAAAAAATAACTGTTTTGTGTATTCTCATAGAGCATCATGAGGCCGAGCGAGCTAATGAGCGAGTCGCGTCCAAAGATACAGCCGAACACTTCATTTCGAGCAGATGCCAAAATACCTTCCGGTGTCTCAAGCTCCTGTAACTTCTTCCAGCCCATGTCCCATAAAAACTTTTTCTGCATATACTAGTGTCTTTGTACCATCTTTGACGGACATGGCGCAAATTTCTGACCGATTTGAGCCAAAAATACCAGACGATAGGCTATCCAGATGAGTTTAGTCCTTCTTCTTTTTTCTTTTCGATCATTTTTGCGTATACCGCTTCATATCCATCAGCCATTTTTGAGGCATTAAAGTTTGTGAGCGCGTGTTCTCTGCAGGCGGCACGAGAGATAGTACTAATCCCCTCGATGGCTGAGACCATACCTTCGACGTCCTCAACGACGTACCCGGTAACGCCGTTTTGAATGATCTCAGGTATAGAACCGCGGTTCATACCAATGACGGGACAGCCACAGGCCATCGCTTCGATAAGAGTGAGGCCGAAGGGCTCGCGCCAGGTAACGGGGTGTAAGAAGCAAAGCGCATTACTCATAAGCTCATTGCGCTTTTCCTCATCAACTTCACCAATCCATTCGATACGATCAGAGAGCCACGGCTCTACATACTCTTTGAAGTACGGGCGGTCTACATTCTCAAGTTTAGCCGCAATGATGAGCCGCTTATCCAGTTGCTGAGCAACATCAATCGCGTGATGCAGACCTTTTTCCATTGAGATACGCCCGACAAACAATAGATAGTCCCCAGCCGTTTCCCCAAAGGGATAGTGATCAAGCGGCAGTCCATTGTAGACCGTACCGAGATGGTTAATATTAGGAGCTGGATACGCCTGAGCGTTTGATATGGTCACAATGCCCGCATGACGAAGCGTCTGGAAGAGTTTGCGGTTATCGCCAGTAAACGGGCCATGCACCGTTGCGACTACGGGCGTCCGTGCCAAGTTGGCGGTCGGGAGCGAGTGCGGCATCAAATGATCATGAATAATATCGAACTCGTCCTGTTTTTCATATGCGAGCCCCATATTAAGAAGCGTGTAGTAGTTAAAGCCGTACATATCTTTAAGCTTCGCTTCGCGAAGCGCGCGCGGATAGACCGACTCAAGCTTTGCAGAAGTTTTTGAATCTCCTGAGGCAAATAGAGTCACTTCATGCCCACGCTTCACGAGCTCTTCGGTGAGAGCCCACACAACGCGTTCGGTGCCGCCGTAGCGCTTTGGCGGGACGCGTTCGACGATGGGGGCTATTTGAGCAATGCGCATCTTTCATAAATAGCAGAGGCAGGGTGAAACTCTGCTGAACAACTCTATCAACTGCGTCACTTCATCTTCACCTATTGAGGCGCATACTTAGGCTCTATGAAAAATGCAGCTGCATCACTGCTGTTCCTGGTAATTCTGTTTGGACTTACTCATGTGCCACGTGCATTTGCAGACAGAGAACACAGTTCAGGAGACCTGTCGCTTGTCTCAAGCTCGCAAACAGCCGATTCAGTACAGCCAGGCGAAACGCTTACCTTTACCGCAATGTTCGAAAGCACATCGCCGAGCGGCAAAGCCTTGCTTGATCTTGAGATTTACGACAGTAGCGGTCACAAGGTAGGGCAGACCTATGCTGACAGAGTAACAATCCCCTCTCATAAAACAGTCACCCGTACTATTACCTCATCGGCAGACTTGCCAGCTGGCACGTACTTTTTGTCTGTCGGCATATTTAACCCCGGATGGAATGGAGTTATACATTGGTACGATCACATCAGGAGCTTCACCGTCGGTAGCGCAGGGCAAATCTCTCTAGTACGTATCGATAGACCGAAGATAAATCTTCCTAACGGCTCGACAGCGACAATCGCTCCTACCTTAATTAACACCGGCGTTACCATTACTGACGCAACGGTGACTGTTTCACTCTGGCGCGGCGGTAATTTTATCGATGATGAAATCTTTACTGGTCAAACGCTGGAACAAAATGTAGAGAAAACCTTCTCCTTTACCACGATTCCCCTAATGCAAGGTAGCTATACCATCAAAACCAAAGTCGAGCTAGGTAGTGCGCTGCTTCAAAACTTCGCTGACCTCGGGCTTATCGTCGTGAATCCTTAGTGCAAGATTCAATGGTGATTAAAAAGATCACCGTGCTCCGCCTTGAGGCGTGTTACTAACTGCTCGAAAATCACCGAAATAGTTTTATCGACTGCGACTCGTGGCGCTTTCATTGTGACGAGCATATCGAGACTGACATTGTCTTTTTTCCACGTACGTCCACCATCGGTATAAATGGCTAACACAGGATCAATCTTATCGAGCGCATAGATAAAGATGCTCTCAGGGTCTTCCCTTTTCTCATACCGTTTGATCGCATGGTGGAGCTCAGGGAATTCTGGAAACTCATCTTCTAGCCGCTTTGCTGCCATTGCTTCCCGCTCGTGTTTACTATCGACATGGGCTTTGTCAGTTGAGTACAAATACGTATCTCCGGCATAGACTTCAACGAGATCGTGAGCGAGTGCGGCCATAAAGAGCTGCTCCCTATCAAGGTCGAGTTTATAGCTCGAGTTGATATACCACGCGAGCATAGCGAGCGAGTATGAATGCTCGGCATCGTTCTCACTTCGGTCACTATTCTTAACCAAGACTCTTCTCTCAACGGCGCGATACTGTTGAAGAAGCTCCACGAATCGCAGCAGGGTATCGAGGTCGGTCATACAAGAAGTATATATGCTTGCCCAGGGCTTTTATCTACGCCAGCACCTTTCAAAGGGACTATTCCTAAGGGTCATATTACTCAACGTTACCTGCCCCTCTACCCATTACTGGACAGAAAGCAGATATTAACGGAAAAGACCACTGATGAGTGACCACAACGCGCTTCCTAGTGCAACCAGCAATGCCCAGAGTTGTACCAATAGGTTTGAACCTTCTGTTGCTGTTGCCACTGCCGCGAGATTGGTTGAACCCGACACTACGGTAGGTTTCGTTATAGCTATCGGCGAAAGTAGTGTAATCCCTTCCTCTGAGACCCAACCATCGGGTGCGGTAGCAAAATCGACTTGCCACCAAATATGCAAGCTTTGTGAGACGGGACCGCCAATGATTGTCCCCTGAATGCCCGTTCCCTGATTACCGTACGCGGTTTTCCCTGCTGGTGATGTCTTCACACTCACACTGGTATTGGTCTGTAGTCGATCACCTAGCTTAAACTTTTGCTTTACCAAATAATTCTCCACCACCCACCCGTCGGCTCCACTGTCGAAATTAACTGACCACCACGTATACCCATCTTGCGTACTAGGCCCACCGACAATAGTGCCAAGCGCAACAGTAGGCTGTGTACCTGCGCTTTTTGCCGATGTCGAGGGTGAAACGCGAACCTTAATACTACTAGTGGTCTGTATCTTATCTCCGCTCTTGAATGCAGCCAGCGGGACGGGATTTGGCGTACTGATAGTAAGTGGTGTTGCTGTCAAACTTGAGGTATTTCCCATAACATCGTAGGCGCTGATGCGATAACTGTATGACGTACCCGGTGTAAGACCCTTGTGGCTAAATGACGTGCCCCCAGTCGTTACAAGCTTAACGTCGTTAAGATAAACGTTGTAGCCGGTCACGCCGACATTGTCCGTTGACGCGTTCCAAGAAAGATTGACCTGTGTCGAAGACGCTGCTACGCCTATTAGACCAGTTGGCACAGATGGAGGCGTTGTGTCAGGCGGAGCGATAATCGCGGGCGTCGTTATTGAGAGCGGAATAGGCGTCCAGTCAGAGTGAAGTGGGACCGCGTCATACGCGCTCACACGGTACACATACGTCTTGTTAGGAGTAAGGCCTTTATGGGAATACGACCTCATAGTCGTAGTCGCGAGCGGTACGTCATTGAGGTATACGTAGTAACCGGTCACGCCGACATTGTCCGTTGATGCGTTCCAAGAAAGAGTGATTTGCGTTGAAGAAGCGGCTACGCCTGTAAGGCCAGTTGGTACAGAAGGAGGCGTGGTGTCAGGCAAGGCTAATGTTACGGCGGTAAGCGAAGATGAGGGTGATGAAACATTGTTCGCAGCATCGAGAGCTTGAACGGTATACACATAGGTCGTTACTGGTGTGAGCCCAAGGTCTTGATACACCATCGTAGATGGACTCACCGTCGCGAGTTCGGACGTACCACGATTGATTCGATATGATGTGACACCGACATTGTCTGTTGACGCGTTCCACGAGAGATTGATCTGCGTCGGAGAAACTACAGTTGCCGTAAGACCGGTTGGCGCAGAAGGAGGAATTCTGTCAGGCGGAGCGATAATCGCGGGCGTCGTTATTGAGAGCGGAATAGGCGTCCAGTCAGAGTGAAGTGGGACCGCGTCATACGCGCTCACCCGATAGGTATAGGTTGTATTAGGGGTAAGGCCGATATGTTTAATGGTTGTGGTTGAAGTCGTCGCAAGTGGTGCGTCATTAAGGTAGACATAGTACCCAATCACACCGACATTATCAGTTGAGGAATTCCACGAAAGAGTGACTTGCGTTGGCAGTACCGACGTGGCGACGAGTCCGCTGGGTACGCTGGGCGCCACCGTATCGCTTGGTGGTGTTAGCGTCGTTTTCATCAAAAGTGTGCTGGTATGCCCAGGTAGCGCGATGCTCGTTACACTTGGGATTGTGCTAAGCGGCGAAAGAAAATTAGCATGCGTGAGCTGCTTGCTTGTCTGTGGCACTGTCCACGACGCGACGTCAGTAACAGTAGGATTCACCACGACATAACCCTTTTCAAATTCACGCGAATAAATCGTTACGCCACTGACACTTGATGTCGCATATGACCCAAGTGCCTTCCCGAGATCAATGGCATCATACTCATCGTAGTACCATATTTTGTCGTATCCACTTCCACCATTGAACATAAAGTACGCATTGTTAAGTACATCATTTTTGGCGAGCAAGAAAGACCCCATCGAATACCACAGGGCTTGCCAATAGGTTACGGGCTTGCCCCAGTTATCGATCCCGCTTCCCCCTTCCGAAAGCTGCGTATGGCTCATCAATGCTACTTTTGAATTCTTCGTTGCAGCAATCGTATCAACCTGCTGTTTCCAAAGTGCTTCAGGAAAGAACTGCACTGCCGAACCCCACATGACGGCAAAGGCTCCCTCTTCGAGGAGTACATCCGGATGATTCGTGCTTGCATCAAGCGCGAGCCACGCTGCACTTCCAGCCGCGGACTTCGTGTCGCCCTTGTTACACCACAACTTTTGCCCGTACCCATGTAACCCAGCTGCGATTCCGCTTGAAAACGCATTCATTGCCGTCGACCAAACAGCATCAGTCGAGTATTTTGACGACGCAGCGTTATAACCGCCGGCAGATGCGAAGGTCACACAGTTGTCAGCAAAGATACCGTCAGCTGCCCATGGCTGGTCGATAACATCATTTTTTGTGGCCGTGAGCCAATAGGATTGATATGCTGAAGAACCAAAATCCATGAGGTAAGAATACTGATTGGCAGCTGGGTTTGAAAAGCCAGAGCTATAGACGCGGCGTCCTGCCCCATCGGTAAGAAAGAGCTCTGGGTGTGACCCATTAAGACTTCCCATAGGATGACTCCGTGAAGCGTCGAAACGCGAGATATTATTGAGCGAAACAGGCGCATAGCTGTCCTCGTAGTTAGTCGTCTCAGGGCCAATCTCATAGAGGTAGATCTGGCTTGCGGGATTGAGTGATTTGATCGCCGTCCAGGTGTTACCATTGATCTGGTTATACCGATAGCGATCTATATCGATAAGATCAAATTTAGCGAGCTTCGAAGCATCAGAGGCAGAAAGCGCTGGCCCTCCTCCGTAATAAACCAGAAAGGTCGGAATAAACTTTGTCGCGGCTGCGTATGTTGCTGAAGGCTGAGGAAGCCTGAGCAGAACAAGCAGAAAAAGAAAAGCGAGCGGGACGAACAAAAACGTTAGCAGAAGCGGATAATGCTTCGGATGTTTAACCATGAGCTAAATTATGGCTATAACCTGGGAAAACACAAACGAAACCTGTGTACAAAGTACTTTAGAATGTGTATTGTGCCATGTCTTTATGGCTTATTATCTAGAGAAATACATTTCTCAGTTCGGGGAATTCGCGCGTACCCATATCTGTTAGCGTAAAATGTCCTTTGGACATAAACTCAACAATAGCGGCCTTCGGCCACTCTGTTTTCAAATAGCTAACACTATCGTGAATGTCTTTGTCGTCGTCTGCTGAGACGAAAATACTGATTGACTCAGCTCGATCCTGCACTCCAGGGTCGAGCTCGAATTCGAACATACCGTTTTTAAGCGTTCGCGGCATGGGATCAAGCCAAGGTGCGACAAGCGCTACCTTCCCTACGTGTATTTTGTTTTCGCTCAGCCACCTCGCAATAAAACCAGCGCCTGCAGAATGACCCACGAGAATGGTATCTTCGGCGATGGGCACTTTTTCAAACACGTCTTTCCACCTTGCATAGTCAGGCTTGTATGGCTCAGGAAAGGTCGGGACATGCGTCTCGATACCTGCGTTTTCAAACTCTTCGGTTAGCCACTGCAGCCAATGCTGTTTAGCTGGTTCAGCTCCATCGAGCGTTCGGTACTCTTCCTCGCTCGGCATCCCGTGGAGAATAATGGCTGTTTTCATATTGAGAACTATACCAAACAAGGTGTTGTCTCTGATGAAGTTACATTTCTATAACCTTACTGCTGGGTTCACGAGCACTACACTAGTACAAGTGCACACTGTTACTAGCGGTACCAGATCGAGTGGACCGTGGTCAATATTATGAGCACTAATTCGATCATCTCTATGTGGAAACAATGGATAAATGCGCTTCTGGGAGCCGTGATTACCATATCAGCATTTGTGGGGACAAACGTAGTTGGGGCCGACGGCACAGTGGGATCAGGAGTCTCGTGGACACTTGCTATTATGGGTATAGCTGTCCTCGTACTTAGTTTATGGAGCGCCACAGAAGTATCGAAAGAAGATTACGACCGAGTGACTCAGCAGAGACACAGCCACGCATAGTCGCATAGTATTGGGAGAGTACGTAAAAGAAGAACGGCGCCTTTTGGCGCCGTTCTTCTTTACTGTCTAGAGAGCGTTAGTAGTCGTACGACGGCGATCGCGTAAAAAGGAGAGGACTGTAAGTACCGCGAAGATGGCGGGTACTGAATACCCCGGGAGGTAGAGGAGAAGCATGTCCCAAAGGCTGATCCATTGCACCGAAATAGTGCCTGTCACCGTCGCCACATTGTCGAGAAGTGTCTGGTCCTGGGTCTGGATGGTCTTCTGCCAATTTTCTATCAAAGCAATGTCAACATCCATTTGGCTTAACTCAGCAGCATATGACTTGTTTTCGTTCGCAAGTTGTTGCTTGAGTGAAAATTGATCGTTTAAGAGAGCACTCGTCTGCACAGCAATCTCAGGAGTTGACGGTTGTGTGCGCAGAGAATCAAGTTGTTTCTGATCAGCGTTAATTTTTGTTTGTAGCAACTGCACCGCAAACGTATGTTCACCCACAGCACTCTTTCGAGTTGACTTAAAATTCGCTAGTCTCTTATCGGCGTCCGCCTTCTGTTCCTCGATACTCACCTTTTGCGGCAACAGGTTTTGCGAAGAGATATTTACTGTGAGGAAGCGGCTCCCTACCATGCTCTCAACCTCGGTGCGGAAATCGTCATACTTACTCTGCGGGATTGAGAAGCTGACGTAGCCATACTCCTTGGCGCTCGACTCTTGGTCGACACGACCCGCATGTCCTCGCACCGTTGTCTCAACGCGACGAGTAAGCCCCACGACGTCTCGAGTACGCATCATTGCACTGTAATTTGTCTTGAGAAATTCTCGAGTATCAGTAGATGGCACCTCGTTATTATAGTTTGGATAGTAGGTTGGCGAAGGCGCGCCCGAACGCATATCTTGGACTTCAGTGACCGCCATTCCCGTTTTAGGTGCACTACCCGTAACTCCAGCGTTACTCCCAAAAGACATGCCTCCTCCGGTCATCATGGGCACAATGTAACGTCCTGCCGATCCTGGGACAGCAAAAAAGGTAACGATAGTGATAACCCCAAGGACAATAGTAATCCACGAGATGTTTCCCTGCCTAGCTGTAGTTTGATCAGTATTCATAAAGGTATGCTAGCACGATCGATATTACCGAATGTGGTTCTAGCGAATGCCAGAATCACAATGAAGATTCATTGTCTCTGTCTTCCCGCCCACCACCACTACCTTAGTCTCTGAACACCTCGGGAACACTGAACCACCCGATGGCGCGAGCGTATACATCCCGGGCGCGAGCGACACACTGAAATAACCCGCAACGTCGCTTGTTACGCTTGTGATTCTCGAAGATTCTACCGATTGCACAACGATTGTCGTCTGGTATGGTCGCGGCGCGCACTTTGCCTCTGGTGGGTTTCTCTCATTCGGACACGTAGGACCTAGTAGTACTTGGCCGTTCACGACTCCTTTTTCTGGTGCCGGTTTCGGTGGCAGAGGCTTGGACGGCGTGCTTGTAGCGACAGGAATTACTATGGTTGGCTGAGTCTCTATCGGAGCGACAGGGCGCAGTACTACATAGCTCGTTCCCAAAACAAGTGCGACGAGGGCAACAATGAGTGGTGTGTTGTTCATACTGTATGTCTAGCCCCTGACGATTACACACCTCACGTCTTACGCCATGCCCTACTAATATCGCTGACGTTGAAAATTTCTACTGGTGCAAGTCAACCTCTCTTTCCGTGATCTCCTCAGCAGGCGCGGCAGCTGCTTGCGCTTGTCGTTGTGCTTCTACTTCTGCTACCAGATTCTGATTCTGCTTTCGGAGACCCCGCATGCGGAAATGGTTGGAAACAGCAGTAGGAAGTGTCGCAAGGATACTGAGGACTATACCGAAACCTACCGAAACTATAACGAGAAGCGCGAGCGAACTTTGAAATTGCCAGCCGAGAAACGTAAGGGCTACAAACTGAGTATTTTGACTCGCAAAGACAAGCGCGCCCACTCCGAGCACAAAACCGGCAATAAGTGAAAATATCATATGATTCAGTATATCAGGATCTCAAAATTAGACTTGGTGTGAAAAACCTTGTGACTAGACAGCAGGGTTCGACGTAGAGTTCTGCAGGCAAGATCGTAGCTCGACAGAGTCTGTCCAGCCGCACGCGCCATTCTTTTGGCGTTCACAAACAGCTGTTTTATAACACGCATAGGCATCCGTATATTCACACGTCGAAACCATCGCTGGTTGATCGGTGCAGAGCTGGCTCGAGCACCCACCAACATAACACTTCCCCAGTTTTTCAACCGGCTTTGCGACTGGAGGAGTTATTACCGTAGTAGTCGACTCTACTTGAAGCTCGTCTGTTACTGAGAAAATGCCCCGCATAGTATATAGTTGCCAGTGATCTGAGTTCAGCCGCTCGATCGGAGTCACTACACCTGAGGCTGAGAAGTGCTGACCAATTGCAAGTGAGTGGGCGCTCTGCGACATCAAGTTAAAATCGAGCGCATAGTACTCCCCTGAGTCGGTTTGAATACCAGTTGCGCATTCGAGCGTCTGAGAAGCACTTGCATCCTTGTGGGGCAAGCAAACGTGAGTACCAGATAATGTAGCGCGATACGGTTCGAAATCAGCACTGCCCTGCTTTTCGTGATTGGTAGCGGAATTGAAAGCGAAGTATCCGCCGGCAGTAACGAAGAGCAATACTCCAATCGTGATGAGAGATATGTGTGACTTACTCATAAAAGGTTCCATTAAATTTGCTTGCCGTCACCGAGGTTATTATCAGCTTTGTATTTCTCAATCACTTCTGGGTGTTTCCCCTCCTTACACTCAGCAACAAAAGCTTGTGCACTTGCGCCGTCCGGAAAGGTCATATACGCAAGAGCTCCATCGCAGACTGCGTCAATGTTGAGCTTGCCTTGCTGGGCCCCAGAATTCGGCGTATCCGTAGAGGAACCGTTATTCGTAAAGATGAGGTACCCTGCACCAAGTACAACCAGCACGGCGAGAACGATTAAAGGTGTTTTCATAGTAGACAGTGTAATACAAGAATTGACGAACGTGGAGTGCACTTCTTACGCAAGAAGTGCAGATAGGATTCACTGCCTTAGTGCTACCATCTCTCTATGTTCTCCATACGAAGCCGCTACATCATAGCCCTTATTATGAGCGGATATTTTTTTTACTGTGCAACGACGCAAATGGATTGGCACTACATCGACTACGCTAATCTGCTTTTCCACGAAGCTGGCCACACTATCTTCATTTTCTTTGGACAGTTCACTAGTGTTTTGATGGGATCGGGTTTCCAGATAGTATTACCGCTCTCTATAGCTCTCTATTTCTGGATTACCGAACAACGATTCTCAGCAGCTCTCTGTCTCATGTGGGTAGGCCAAAATCTCATCAACGTTTCCGTCTATGCTGGCGACGCCATCACGATGCAGCTACCGCTACTCGGTGGTGACTCTGTCATTCACGACTGGAATTTCTTGCTAAGCAATCTCCATATACTCAGCTGGACACCTGCCGTTAGTTTAACGCTCTACGGTATCGGTATTCTTTCTATCGGTCTCGGGGCCATTCTCTCACTATGGTTCGCATCGACAGATGAATAACGGTGTAACTTTTAGCGGTGAGGGCAGCCAACCCAACAGCAGGGCCTACGCATTCCGCCCTTCAGTTTCGAGAGTGCCTTTTCTATACGAATATTCCTCGTTTCCGCTTTTTTGCCAGATGTAACCCAGCAAATCCACTCATTGCGGGCCAGCGGCGTGATATCTTCCCACGTTGCTTGCGCCTTAGGAGCCGTAGACAAGGCCTTTCGTAAATCCGTCGGTATTTTGTGAGGTGTTTCTGAAGCAACACTTTTCATAGCGTAACTATAACAAATGGGCCACTAGTACGACGTGGGAAACCTATAGTGCCTTGCCGTCGTAGGGCATACGACTGAGCGTAGCAAGATCCACCTCATCGAGAGTGCGAACGTTAATGGCATAGGTTGCTTTTCCATCTGGACCTTCACCTCTGGCAAATGTCTCAGTACCGCACACTTTGCAGAAAAGGTGGACAATTTTTTCAGTATTAAACCGGTACTCCGTGAGTGAGTCCTCGCCTGAGAGAACCGTCATTTGTTCTGTCGGGACAAACGACAAAAGCAGTCCTTTGCCACCACAGATTGAGCAGTTACACTCGACGACTGGTTTAGTGAGGTCAACTTCCACCTCATAACGCACTTTGCCGCAGTGACACCCTCCTTTCCTATGTTCCATAGGTACGCATTATACCACCAAGGCAACGACGTTTGACTTTTATTGCTTCCGCAAAATCTTCTCCATCGCTTTCCCTTTTGCGAGCTCATCGATTAATTTATCCAAATAGCGAATTTCCCTCATTGTAGGCTCGGTGATATCTTCTACGCGGACACCACAGACCACACCCGTAATCAGAGCCCGCAGCGGATTGAGTTTAGGAGCTTCCGCAAAGAACGTTTCAAAGGTTGTTTGGTTTTTAATTTGCGCTCCTAACTCTTTCTGGCTGTAACCGGTGAGCCAGCGAATGGTTTCGTCAACTTCTGCTTTCGTGCGTCCTTTTTTCTCCGCCTTAGTGACATATAGAGGATAAACGCTTGCGAAGCTCATTGTGTAGATTCGAGGCTGCGTCATAAGACTCTATGTTAAACGATAAATCGCTTCACGCTTTAACAGTTAGGTCGCCGACTGGCTCGTAGGTAGCAAAGATAACGCCCGTCGTCGAAATCTGAGCGTCAATAAGCTTAAAGTTTTCCGCTTGGGTTCCCTCTGAGAAAAGCCGTTTGCCGGTACCAATGGTGATCGGATATGTCCACAAATGCATGCGATCGATCAGGTGGTATTTGAGCAATGTCTGAATGAGGTCCCCACTCCCATACACCCACAGATCTGGACCCTCTTCTTCTTTTAGTTTCTTGATCTCTGCTACGACGTCACCGGTAATACAGACGGAGTTACTCCACCCGGGCTCAAAAGAGTGATGTGAGACGACGTATTTCTTTGTCCTGTTAAACGGATCGGCCACCTCGAGATCAGTCGTCGCAGTCGGCCAGTACGAAGCAAAGATGGTATAGGTCGTTTTCCCCAGGAGAAGCTCAAACGGAGCATGCATGAATTCGCTCATCTTAGAGTCCAGCGTCTCGCCTGAAGGATATGACAATTGCCAGCCACCATAGGCAAATCCGTTTGCCGTGTCCTCTTCGGGACCTCCTGGAGCCTGCATCACACCATCTAAGGTTATAAAGGTTGTGGTGATTATTTTTCTCATGAGCAGATTTATTTTTGAATAACAGACAGAATATTCCCTGCGGGATCCGTAAACCAAGCTATATCAGGACCATTTCCAGTGGAAGACCCTCGATAGATACCCTTTTCATCAGCACGCATTTCATTCATATCATATTTTTCAAGTGTTACTCCTACTGTCTCCAACTCTTTAACAGCAGCATCAATATCATTAACCACAAAATTGAGAACGGTGAATGACGCGGGAGTATGATTTGGCTTCTGATACAGAAACAGGCGCCGTCCATCCAGTGTTATTTCCAACCCTTCCTTAGTCGTTGCAACTACTAAGCCAAGTTTGTCTTTATAAAATCGTAATGCTTCTTCGATAGAATCAACTGAATAGCTGCTGAACGCTTCTGTATTTTTAAACATAGAGGAATTCTACCACTACGCTCTGAATACCGAGTGAACCTGATAACGTCACTTGTCTTTTTACCCTATCTGACCTCGCCAAGCATAGGGATTCCTAGACGTCTCCGCTTTGTCTCGCCCTTAAACAAGCTGACGACACGATTGGTGACATCGCCCCGATCCCCGAGATGTGCTGAATGGGTCATGGCTTCAAAGCTGGACCCAAGAAAAATAGTATGCTTCCCAAACTTTTCAGACATCGTATCGACGCTCTCAAACACCCGTTTAATGGCTTCGGACTTTTGGACTGAGCCAAAGAGGTCGAGCTGGACTGTTTTACCGTCAGAGAGCTTGGCAAGAATAATTCCTGTGGCTCGATACTCCGTATTTTTTTTGAACAATGTTGCGAAATATTTTGACACTTCTTTCAGAATGTCTTGCGGAACGTTTGTTGGATATGGAAGTTTAATCTCATAGGAGTGGTAACGAAAGTCTTGCGTCAAAATATAAAAGTAAATAACCGGACTAACCAAATCCCACCGACGAGCCTTGATGCAGGCATTCTCAATGTTTTTTGAGAGCTGAGCATATACAAATGTTGGGCTCGTAGATGGCGGAGTGAAAGTCTTTGTTTTGCTAATCGATTTGTATCCCTTCCTTCCGTCTACATCGAGCTCATTTGAAACAACTCCATTTAGCTCCTGCCAGGTCTCAAAGTATGGTTTTGACACCCTCTCTTTCACCCAAGCCTCAGGCTTTTTCGCAAAGTCGAGTGCAGTCCGTACTCCCCATGTATTAAGCAACGCTGCTGTGTTCGGACCAACCCCCCACACGGCTCCGACAGGAGTCTTCTCCAAGAAGACTGGCTTATCTCGTAACGGAATCATAGTGAGGCCTGATGGCTTCTTCCACTTAGAGCCGATCTTTGCAAGCGTCTTTGTTGCTGATACGCCGATTGAAAATGTCATCCCGAGCTCAGTATCAAGATCGTGTTTTATCCTTTGTGCGATTTGCTCATAGCTCAAGTGCAGTTTTCCGCGCAGACCAGTAAGGTCAGCGAAGCACTCGTCTATACTGTACTCCTCTACCGCGGGCGTATACCTGCGCACGATTCTGTACATGCGCTCAGAGAAGAGACTATACGTCTCGTAGTCTGAGGGGAGTATCACCGCGTTAGGACAAATCTGCCTCACCTCAAATAACCGCATACCTCGCTTCACGCCCCTCGCTTTCGCCTCGTATGACGCTGCGGATACGATACCCCGCTCCTTCCCAGTGATTACAGGCTTTCCTTTCAAGGAGGGATTTTTTGCTACCTCACAAGATACAAAGAAAGAATCTCCGTCTACGTGGAGGATGGCGCGCGGGTAGGAACGTATGGAACCCCACGCCATATCAGTATTTGCGTACTACTGCCGTAACTACCGCCTCGATGTTCAACGTCTGTTCTGGGTAAATAGGTTTGTATTTTGAGTTAGCTGGTTCAAGAAAGTAACCTCCTTGCCCTTTGCGCAGATATTTAATAGTGAACTCTCCATCAACAGAAGCAATCACAATTTGTCCGGGCTTATAGCTTTGCCTGCGCTCGACGATAACCATGTCCCCTTCTTGGATACCCGCTTCGATCATTGAGTCACCTTTCACTTTCAAGATATAGCTCGACTCCTTGTTGGGAGTGAGGTATTCGTCAAAGTTCATGACGTCGAGGAGTTCCTCTTCAGCTGCTGATGGGAAACCAGCTTCGACCAAGCCCAGCATTTTTAACCCATATTGCAGCTCACCAGGCAGAAGTCTGCCGGTCTTATCCTTAGACACAACTCCTGCGTCTACGAGCTTCTGGATCGCATAGGCCGTCGCACCTCGAGATTTGTAGCCGAGAAGCTTCGCGACCTCGGTATGCGATGGCATCCGGCGGCGCTTGCGGTAGAAGTTGGCGATTTTGTCTTTGGCGTCAGTCATACCCACAGTATATTAGAGCAATTGCTCTAAACGCAAGCTGAGCCGGGGTATAAGTTATTTAGGCACCTTAGAATGCTCACCCGTTTCCTGAGAGCCTTGAAACATGGGTGTAGATTTGGTACGACATGAACCTTTCTAGAGGCCAAAAGGACGTTAAGTCCTTTGATATACTCTCTTTATCGTGAAAAATAAAATCTCCTATATCCCTGTAGTTGTGGTGGAAAAGATCAAAAAATTATTTAACTGTAAAACATATCACGTTGAGGGTGCGCTGGTACTTATTGTACTTGTCACGGTTGCCCTTGCGACTCATAAGGGGTTAATTGAATATTTCGGCGTAGCGGCAGTTTTTTTCACCTTTATGCATGCAACAATTGCAGAGTATATGCGAGAAGCCGAGGCTGCACGTGCAACTGGAGCACCCGATACAAATCTGGTCGCCTGTCATACAAAGATCCCTTACTATTTTTATGCGAAAGAGTGCTGTTGGTTTGCATACTTCTTTCTTCTTGGTGCGAATTCTGCGCTCGTAGGGGTAATAGTCTTTTTACTTTATCAACCATGGCGCACTCTTTGGAGGAGTTATCATCCGCGATGATTCTCCAATGAGCTGACATCACTACCGCATGGACACACCACAGGATTGATGGGTGATATAAACTTGGGAACCTTCCTGAACACCTAATTTGATTCTCCTTCAAAATTTGGCTCAACAATTCCCCACTGCATGCTCGTCGGATCCAGTTTAAGATACACACTTTCCCCAACCGAAGGTTTAGCGGTCACGGGTTCGCCCACAGCACGGTCTGCATAGTTCACAACAATGACATTCTGGTGTCGGGGATTTTGGCTCGATCCCACCGTTTGAGGAGCAATCCTATCGCCAAGAAAATATCCATCAGAACCAATGTATCCTCGCTTAGTGTTAAGGGCTGCGACGACATAATAAAAAACTCCATTGCCGCCTGTTTCTTGTGTGAGTAAGAAGACGTGGTCCTCGCGCCCGTCCCCGTCCAGATCAACCATATAATCATTGCCAAAATAACGAGTAGTTACTTTCGAGGCAGAGCCAGGTGCTGCTTCAACAATAGAAACACCGCCCTTGAGGGTTACCGACGATCCCTCAATGCGGTATTCGCCATCTCTATAATTGGCCACTGCAGTCGCCTGCTTTTCATGGTAGATATACGCGTTAACTGTGTAAAAGGCCACGATCAAAACAGCAAGAGTGATCAGTATCCCTAAGACAATTTTTTTCATACACCTATTCTACCCCACGAGCTAGCCTCTTTAAGAGACGGGGGATTTTCTGTCCATGTTTCTACTACGCTAGGATCGTCAGAGCCCTACATTGGACGCGTCTCCATCACTTCAATGGTGGCCCCTGGGATACCGAAGTGCGGATGATCCTTAAATACCTCCGCAACCGCTTCAAGCGTTTCTCCTTGCACATACGAAGACAGCATCATGTCGTTTTTAACTGCTTCAACACCTGACGCGCTCACTCGATTAGTCTTTCCGAGGGCAATGGTATTGAGGACCGTATCGGTGTGCGCGGCCATCCATGCGTCCCACCCCGTCTTCATTTTAGTTTCCGCCTCCTTACGCTCCGCTTCAGGTTTTTGCATCCATTCTTCCATTGCTGCGGCCGGCGCCATATATATAACAGTGAAATTTTTCATATATTTTGAGTATACCAGAGGTTATGTGTTTATTTCGTGACTGTGTGCAGTCGATACCTTACTTCAAATCCATTACTTGAGTAGACGACAAAAGCATGGCTAGAGTGTGCTAGCTACCAACCTTTTACGTAAAAAACTTAGACGCAAGATCCTTCATTCAAATATTAGATATACTAACAATTCAATCACTTACAACTATGACACCAAAAAATACCGTTTGCCTTATGTACGAATCAGGCGCTGAGGACGCAGCCAGCTTTTACGCCGCAACTTTCCCCGACAGTAAGGTTACTGCTGTGCATAATGCGCCCAGCGATTATCCAGATGGTAAGGAGGGGGATGTGCTAACTGTGGAGTTTATTGTCAGTGGAATTCCTTGTGTTGGCGTTAACGGCGGTCCGGCATTCGAGCGCACGCAAGCATTTTCATTTCAGATCGCAACAGATGATCAAGAGGAAACGGATCGGTATTGGAATGCGATTGTTGAGAATGGCGGTAAAGAAAGTCAATGCGGTTGGTGTACGGATCGTTGGGGAATATCCTGGCAGATCACGCCACGCACGCTAACTGATGCTATGGCAGCAGGTGGCGCTGAAGCAAAACGTGCGTTTGAAGCAATGATGACAATGAAAAAAATTGATGTGGACGCTATTGACGCAGCGCGTCGCGGTTAAGATCACCCGTTTCGATCTCATTTCTCATAACGGAAACCCGCTGTGGCGGGATTCAGTTCGCCGTTGCCACCGCTGCTCTGTATGTACCTAGCGTTTGATATAATGAGCCATATGACACATATCAACCCTCACATTAACTTTAATGGAAATGCTGAAGAAGCATTTACGTTTTATAAATCGGTTTTCGGCGGAGAGTTTGCAAAAATTATTCGTTTCAAAGACCTCTCAAGTCCAGGATTTCCTGTGGCTGAGAACGACGCAAATAAGATAATGCATATCGCATTGCCTATTGGTCAAAACACACTGATGGCCAATGACATTCCAGACAGCATGGGCCAAGTAAGTGAAAACGAAAACCGATCTAAGATAGCAATTAGCGCAGACAGTCGCGAAGAAGCAGACACCTTATTTAACGGACTTTCAGAGGGCGGTACCGTTGAAATGCCTATTGGAGACAGTCCTTGGGGAACATACTTTGGAATGTTTAGAGACAAATTTGGCATTGAATGGATGGTCGACTTTGACCCAAAACAAACCGCGCAAGGCTAAGCGAGGAACAGTAGAAGACACGTAACAAAAAAGACCCAAGCGCGGGTCTTTTTTGTTATTCAGCTTCGACACAAGAGTATTGCCATTTCGCTAACTCATTGCAGTCAGGTCACCGGCACGAATACGGAACCACTACCCCCTTTCATGTTAAGAATCAGGAATCCGTCTTTATTTCTTCACGACAACAATGGTGCATTTCGTCATCAAGGCAGCAATCGCTCCGACTGCAGCGAGAACGGGAGCAATGAGAGCTCCAACTGCGCCAATTGTGAGAGGGATTTCAATGAGTGATTCGCCCACGTCATTCTTAATGATAATCCTTCGGGCATTGCCCGCTTTTATCAGTTCCTTCACTTTACGAATAAGCTCTTCCCCATCCACCTTAAACTCCTCCTGATTCTGTTTGTTCTGGTCCTCGGTATCCATAGGATTCCAGTATATGTGATTCGAGTAAATAACACATGAACTACTGGTGGGTATTAACATATGCTCTCGTAACGGGTCCCAAGTAGCCAGCGGCCGGGCTAATACCAGTTGCGCTTTGATACTCGGCGAGTGCCTTCTTGGTTAACGCTCCAAAATAAGTACTTTCATTCCCAACTGACCCAACACCTGCTGCTGAGACAATGAAGCCACGCGCATTAAGGTAGATTTGTAGCTGCCTCACATCTGCTCCGACAGTTCCTAGCGTGAGATTTCTGTTGAATAGGAATGGCGCAGCGGCGGTCTCTAGAGGAGCGCTGGCCTGTGCGAGTAAGAAGCGCGGCAAATCTGATGAGTCTGGCAGGGGTCCACACGAAAGTCCCGTTGATGGACTGAACAAGAAGCCTGGCTTGCAGTCACTCGGTTTAGTTTGGGTGATTGGGACAGCTTTCACAATCGGAGCTACTACCGGAGCTGGCGGCGCTGACGAAGAAATACCGCCGCCTCCACCACCACCTCCTCCTCCACCTCCACCTCCACCAACGGAAACACTGCTAAAAGTAACCGGATCGAAAGTAGCCGTTATCACATGGTGAGCGACTACGTTACTAAAGAGTTGCGTGCCATTTGTGCCAACGGATATGCCATCAATTAAAACCTCTTTGATCGCGTACCCGCTGTCAGCAGTTATTGTAAACATCTGATCGCTCCCATAAGAGACAACGACTGACCCAGATGGGTTTATTGAACCGCCAGTGTCAAGCGAAGTAGTAATGACTGGGGAAACTCTGCCATTTTGAAACGCCTGGACAGCAGCATTTAGTGCTACGACGGATGCATCTACTGTTGCTTGCGAGTCTCCATCAGTAATGAGGAGCGCTAAATCCAGTGCAGTATTCAAAGTTGCTATCGAGCCGAGAGCGTAGTGCCCGGGCACTGTCCCTTCTTCTGCCAAAGCCAGAACGGCTTGCGCGCTACTGATGGCAAGAGTGAGAGCTGTTAGATTTGAAAATTCCGGATTGCGCGCAGCAAGAAATGTCGTGAGAGCCGCACGTAAGTCAACGACGGCTGCGGTTATGTCGGCGTCAGAGGATTCGCTGTTATTTTTGATCTCTGTCGCGACATCTATCGCTGTTTGAAGAATCGCCCTAGACCCGACTGCGTACAGGTCGGGACCCACTCCTTCTACAGCTCCATCGTGAAGCGAGTCTGCATATAAAATAGTTGCACCAAAAAGCGATTTCTGAGCATTGATCCTTTTCCCTGAGACTGTGGCACCGACAAGAGAATCTTCAATATCTCCATTATCAAGGATGAGACTTTTTACCTCCGCAAATGAAAGATCGTTGTTGTATCCCCATAGTAACGCTGCAAGCCCAGCCGTGTATGGCGCAGCCATCGAAGTGCCGCTTGAGTAAGCGTAGGCATTTCCGGTGATAGTACTTAAGATGTTCGTACCCGGTGCGCCGACATCAACCCATGTTTGATCGTGATTTGAGAACGTTGCAAGCGTATCGTCCTGAGCAGTGGCAGCTACAGAGATAATATTCGACAAATCGTAACCTGCCGGGTAAAGGACTTGATTCTGACTTGAACACCCATTGGCAGCAAAGGTGGCCGCATCCCCACAATTCCCTGCTGCAGCGACGAAAATGCCTCCGGCTTCTTTGAAGCGCTCTATCGCATCGTATTCGAGCTGTGAAAATCCTGGTCCACCAAAGCTAGCATTGATTATTTTCGCGCCATTTTGAATCGCAAAGTCGATCGCCTTTATCTCAGAGGAAACATTGAGCGCAAATCGCATAGCCATCACTTTCACATGGGGAGCAACGCCCGTAATGCCTGCCCCGTTATCCTTCACGGCTCCAATACCTCCCGACACATGCGTGCCGTGAGAAGCTCCTCCCGACGGCAGCGGGTCTTTGTCGTTGTCCTGATAGTCGTACCCATGACTGCACTCGCCTAGAGCAGCACCTGTGTCACTCTTACAGTTCGTTCCATCCCACATATTTGCGAGTAGATCGGGATGCGAGTACAAGACACCAATATCAATAACGGCGACAACTACAGTTGCATCCCCTCCTTCGCTTATCGCCCATGCTTCGGGGGCATCAATGTCCGCATCGACAGTACCCGCGATCGTGCCGAAACTTCCGGGTATCGTTTGACCTGAGTTGTCGAGAGCCCAAAGAAGAGCTGCGTGAGTATCGTTAGAACCAATCACTGAGATCTTCCGAGTATAATTTGGCTCTGCGTACTCTACGTTTGGGTCGTTCTTGAGCTCTGCGACTACCTCCTCAACTGACCTTCTGTCCTTAATTTTCAAAAGAGAGATGTTCTCTTTCTGGAAATGCTCCTCTATTGCAAGGAATTTGCGCTTGCTTATATCTGACGCGACGTTTCTACCCGCAAATGTTTCCAAATTGACACCTGACTTTTTATACCTGACCAGAACTTCAGACGGCGCATATTCTGCTCCTGTACCAATACTGTCTGATTGCGCTCCTCGCTCTGCCGCAGACAATACAGGAGGCAATGCAAAATAGACACCGCACACAAAGATAACGGTTAAAAATAAGCACGACTTACGCAAGGCTAGCATACTACGTATCTAGATTGTATCACCTCAGCTTTTGTTTCTTGTCTGTAGCCGGCCATCACCTCAGTTACGCACTTGGCTGGCCGCCACTACCTCAAAGTCATGTCATAGGAGTACTTTAGAAAACACAATGACCCTGCCTCTTGTCTTCTAAATCGACGGTACGACGTGAGTAATCACAACAGCAAAAGTGATTAGGGCTGCTCAATCTTGAAGACGAAGCGATAATCAGAATTTTTAAGGGTGACCGTTGAGACTTTAGCTGGCTTTACCTGTAGAAGAGTGACTGCCTCTCCTCCAAGCGTTATTCGATCGCCGATGGCGATAGTCTGGCTCGTTACTCCATTGAAGAGTACATGTACTCGAACCGTGCCGGCCTGGATACACTTCACGTCCGTCGGACAGCGGCTATCTTCTACCACCTGATCCGGAGTGATGGTTACCCCGAACGCTCCTCCTGTTTGATTCATGCCGATTTCGATTTGCCCGGTTACATCCGCAGGCGACGAGGTAGCGGTCGTGGTGGTTGTTTTCGTCGTAACGCTTTGACCGTTCTTTGTTACCTGATCTGCCTGCCCTGAATTATCTGGGGTGCCAAGGGTGTCGCTCGTGTTTGAAGACCGAGTCGTCATAAACCATAGACCACCAGCTACGAGTAGTATTACGATAACTGCGATTATTATCCTCTTATTGGTTGTGTTCATGGGGTTAGTATACGCGACCCAGATCATACAATCGTAAATAGGGGGATAAGCAGTTATCTTAGACCTGGCACTTTCTTGACAGCTGGAAATTATGAGTAAATGCTTACCTTGGCTTAAGGAGCTGGCATTGTGGTACGAAGTTGAAACTTTAACTCAACCAGAAATAAAGACCGGTAGCTAGTAGTACCTGGATGAAAATAGTTAGTACAAGATTCTTGAGGCCGGTTTCTAAGGGATTGTATATATATGCCGCCAAAGATAGGAAATAGAGGATTGCTGCCATCCCCATGACCACCAGTAGATTGGGACCCTCAGGATCATTGAAGAGCGAAAACATTACCCGGGAACACACGACAGCAGTGATAGCCAAGATTAAGAGCGCCGTCTGCCTTGAGCTAAACATGTGTGCAGTATATAACAGCTTCCATGCTGGAATAGTTGCAGTACAAAATTAGAACTTATTTACCAAAGTCTGTAACTTTAACGACTCCGCCTGTTTTGTCATAGGTCGTCCATTTGCCGCTCTGCTTTCCTGATTTGAAATAGCCTGAACGCATTTTGGTGCCATCTTTTCGAAACCACTTCCAAAAGCCTTCCATTTGCCCTTCTACCAGTTTCCCTTCTGCCCACAAACTCCCATCTTTGTGGTAATGCTTGTAGGTCTTTGATGTCTGTCTCTTCTTTGGCATGACGTTATATAAATCGTATCACGGGCTGGCCGTCTGGTACGACGTGGGAAGCTTTATTTAGTCGTTGTAGTCGATAGTTTTGGCTCCTTTCACAAAAGTGGTTTTATTTTTCCCTTGATTAAAATACTTGAAATCCCTTGCCTCAAGGAAACGTCTTCCGTGCTCGCCTAGCGAGAGACGATATTCCTTCAGTGCGCGCCGTTTCTCGACCGGATCATGATGGGTCAATAACCCAATTTTTGGCCAATACATGTGCCTCTTCCCTATAGGTTTTTTGAAAAAAGCTTTTTGCTCATAATGTACTGGTTCACGTTCACGCATATGATAGAGGTGAGCTAAGGCAACCTTCTCAATAAGATTTTCACTTGGAATAGGAGCAATTCTCATGAGTGCCTGCTTAAACCTAAGGGCAAACACACGCTCAAGAAACGCGAAAGTGCCTCGATACATAAGAAGTTCTCCGTATTTGTCACCAAAGCTCTTGTAGTTTAAAGGAAAAAATTCAGACTTCTTTACAAAATCCATGTCTAGAATAAATAAATCGAGCGCCATACCAATTTTGAACATATTTGTATCTTTCTTACTACCCCACGCGTTTGTTGCAAGATAGAGTTCTTTAGATACCATCTCTTGAATGACATTTTGTATATATTCAGGCTTAACACACCACGTATCAGAAGCGAGAACAACAACATGCGTGATGTCTGGATATTTTTCCTTGAAAACTTGAATGCCTGTATTGAGGAGAAGCTCTGCACCGCTAAAATGTCCTGGGTTGTCTGTGCGACAAAGAGTATTTTCTAAATACGCCTCTGGCCACCAATCTTGGTTACCGTTATACGCGTGTACAACGACTACATCTTTGAGCAAGGGAACTTTCGACCAGACATTTCGAATTATTTCCATGTTGACTCGCGCATCATCAACGCGATCATAGGTATACATAAGCACTCCAACGCGTATCTCCTGTCGAGAACTTCCAGACATGAGCTAAGTATATAGTACGAGCTGGCCGTCTGGTACGACGTGGGAACTTTTTTACAGCCGTAACAATAAGCAATCTAGGGCTTAACGTCGTAGCATGTCTCCCCATTTATAGCTGCTGTGGGTTGTGGCGTTCCAGCAATAAGATTACATAACTGCCCCGCAGCTGCATAGGAAAGACCTGAGAAATCCACAGCACTACCTGTACAAACACTACTAGCTGGTGCGTCGGCCCCTGCCTGCATTGCTCGATTTGTCTTATCTTCAAGAGATGCACCGAGATGATATGAGGTACAAGATGATCCTGACCCAACTGCAGCATAGGAATAGTTCAGGCCACTCAAGGGATCTTTTGGAACAGATTTCATGACCGAGGGAGATGCGGACTCAAGTGAAGAAGCTCCGCAGGCACTGACGTAAAGACAGGGAGGATAGGCTCCGTTTGTACTATGGTACAGAGCAAGCGCATATTGTATTTGTCGAATTGATGAGACGCGTGCCGCATCTCGACTTTTTATGCGAGATGACGAAGTTGCTGCAACGACTACTGCTGATAGAATTCCAATAATCGCAATAACAACAAGCAACTCAATGAGTGTGAACCCTTTACGCCTGATAGGTTGTTTCATTCGCCCATGATACCAATCCTGCGGTCCTATCTTATTCTGACTGTTCATAACAAGGAATTACCATTGTTATCTCGAGCTCGACGTCTGGTACGACGTGGGAACCACTGTGTCGGAGGTATGCGATAATCCCTGAATGAAACAGCTATTTAAATGGATTGCCCTCATTGCATCAGCTATTGTTATTTTCTTCCTCGGCATTCTTGTATACGTCTCTTGGTTCACGGATTGGTTTCGGCCAACCGCTTAAGTAGCTAATCATTACTTATTTTGCTGGCCGTCTGGTACGACGTGGGAACCTTTATTGATCTAAAACTCTGAGCGATCTCATTATGGCAACAAAGGCATATGCCCATAAAAGGGGCAGCCAAACTGGCATTATTCCAAAAAGACTATTTCGCATAAATGTTTCCACTCCCGTCTGGATAAAAAAATATTCAGAGATGGTGATCACAACCAGACCGAATACATATGCGAGATAATCGTTTTTCTCGTGCCGCGTCATTAAAGAGATGATCGCGATCACAAGATACAGTGCCGCAAGAAGAAAATCATTTAAAACGATTGGGATTAAAATAATCATTAATGCTACTGGAAATGCATTTATGAGTATTTTCCTAGCCTTGATAAACATGTCATTATTATACCCCTATGAGCTGGCCGTCTGGTACGACATGGGATTTTTTTGAGAAGAGATCGTGAGACAGCAGCTTAGGCTTGTTGAGCCCGCTATTGAATCTATGCTTTGATTCCTTTGACGACGATACTGCAAATATTTTTCTCTATGTCTTGCCAGTTAGGCAATAACCGCTTCCCCTCTTCAGTCATCCGCATAGGAACCCACTCGATATTTGTGAAGCCTGCCAAATTAAAACATTCCTCATATGTCTCTTTTGACCAGTAGTTAAAATCGATATCGCAGAGCCAATCTCCTTTAAGGTCATAGAAATGCATCCTCACGAGCGATCCTTCTTTGTTTGGTTCACCCAGCCATTCCGTGGATGAATTTGCATTGGGTAAACGAAGGATGATTGGATTCGGTGGTGCGTTCAAGGCAACCATTCTTCCTCCTGTATTCAAATGTATTGCGGCTGTCGCGATCAATTCAATTAATTCTTGTTTATCTTTCGCGTAATTAAATAAAAACGACGGAGCAACAATGTCGAATGTCTTATGTAGATCCAACTTCTTTGCGTCGGAAACGATGTATGTAATACCGAGTGCGTCCAGCGCTTCAATCTCTTGAGCTTTCGCTATCATTTCTGGAGCAATATCAACGCCAGTGACACGAGCGCCTCTTTCAGCCAACATTCTTGAGCCGTATCCGCTTCCACAGGCCAGATCGAGAATTTCAAGACTCTGAATATCTCCTAGCTCTTCTAGCCAAGTTGAATACGGAACCATATTCTGTGGATGGGCCAATCGATCTTGTGAACTATATTTATCGGCCAAATCTCCTTTGTATTGAACCATGTCTTCCATGTTGATATTGTTCCTTTCAGCATATCAAACTTCCCTTAATTCACGAGCTCGCCGCTTGGTACGACGTCGGAACCTTTTTCACTAATGTGACAACGTCCGATTCAGCAGCTCTGTGTCCATATCACTAACCTTGCCCCACTCGATTGAGGTAATAAGAGCATCCAAATTTCCGGCTATTTCTCCTTCAATACCTCGAGCGGCATCGAGTAAAGATTCAAAGTCGGGTCGCGATGTGTATTGCGGCATACGATTCCGCACGTCCGAAAGCCGCTCTTCGAGCGTTGCTATACCATGAGGCATCACACGCATATCTGCATAAAGGAGTATTTTTGAGTACCAGTCATTCCCTTCTGCTACCTCAACTGCATTTGAAAAAGATTTGTTTTGAATTAAATTGTGCAGCTCAGCAGAAACATTGATTTCTTTTAACATATTTCCACTAGCCATATGGTCATCCGATCCGTATTTCGTAATTACCTCCTGTTTTACTTTTCTCCAGTACTCGATATTGACCTCCTCTTTACCTAAGAACTCTGGGTGCGCATCAAAATTAAACTTAACTATATTACCCACGTCATGAAGAAGTGCGGCGCCAATAATAAAATTCCAATTAATGGAACTTCCCTTCCAGTGGTCTTTGATGCCGCACACCACCTGCGCGACCGTGAGCATATGCGTCTCGAGGTTTGGCGGAATGTTGAATTTTTTGTAGACGTCTTTAATTGTCATCGCGCTTGAGTATATCAGGAATCTAACGAGCTGGCCGCCACCACAAGAGTATTTCCATTTCACTAACTCCTTGCAGTTCTAAGTGAAATTGGTCACTGGGACGACGTGGGAACCTATACATCATCCCTCTTAAGGAATTCTTCCATCTGTACGGCTCGGGGTGAAATGCCTTTTGTCGCCCGCATGTCGTCAGTAATACCTGACTCCTCATCACTCGACATTGGTTGCTGATACCACTGTCCCTCATCATTTTTTGCAAACTGAGTCCCCCACTTTTGATCTTTACCAACCGAGAGAAGATACCGGTCTTCGGCCGCTGCAGTTAGCCATGCTCCAGCCTCGCTTCCTGCAGCCGATGACATGTTCGCTATTTCCATAGCAGTGAGATAATCCTCAGGCTCCGCACTGTGCTGATAGAGCATACCTAAACGCCACAGATCTTCACCATCAAGTACCAAACCTTCTTCTTTTACTTGGTTGTATATTTCCCTTGCTCGATCAAGTCTTGGCTTATCGTTCTCGCGCATTTGTACCAAATTTATATTTTCATACCCCACGAGTCGCTCTGCTTGATCTGCATCAAAAATTACTTTTAACTCTGTTGAGGTATTTTCACTAGATGGTTTGCCTTCCATATATTTATTCTACCCTACGAGCTGGCCGCGTGGTACGACGTGGGGACCTTTTTCAGAACTTCGAAACCTTCCTAAAAGACCCTTTTCCGTAAGTATTCTCAATGAGTCGGGCTGCTGGGAGGACATTTCCTGTTACTTGAGCTCGGACAAATAGATCCATGATTTCTTCTCTCTTGGAGAATTTATCCTTATTTTTTTCGAGCAAATTATCTATCAGCTTCCATAAATCTCCCAACTCTCTCTGACGAGTTGTGTCTAGCGCGATGTTCTCGTCGCGCAATCTCGTAATCTCGTTTTTAAAATTAGATGCCTCTGCAAGTTTCTCATTAACAAATTTCTGTGTCATATATCCAACAAGAGCTTCATCAAAGTGATGGAAGTACTCTATGGCGCCATCTCGGGAATTCATACTGAAACCAGAGCGGTATGTATCCAATTTTTGATCTGTAGTTATTTGTATAGCTTGGTATGACCCTAGCGTATGCCATAGTTCATGGAATAACGTAATTGCTGTCTCGAGATCTTTTCTCCTATCAATTAACACTTCCCCAAGCACTGTTGAGTGTGAACCAGTGGCAAGCCTGCCGTGCGTAATTTCGAATACACCTCCATCGGGAAGAAAGTGTATGTGGTCCGAAGTAATATCGACGAATGATTCCCTTCCGTATTGAGCCGCATAGTCTCTAACTGCTGTTTCTGCTAACTCAATAAGTGCCAAGTCTTCTTCAGTTTTTTGAAGTTCGATTTTGTATACATCAGTCCCACTTTCTTTGAATAAAAGTGTCAGAATCTCCTCAGGATCTGTACTGGCACCAACTTCATTATGTTCCATGGGCTTTACTGGCCCCTTGCCAACAAGTCTATCAGCCTGAGGAATCGAAAACTTTTCATTCATACCAGTATTCTACACCTTACGCGCTGGCTGCGTGGTACGACGTGGGAACTTTTACAGACTTGTAAGGCACAACCTAAAACCCGCACCTAATTAGATGCGGGTTCGTGAGTTATTGAGATCTATATGGCTCGTCGCATCGCTGCGGGAGACTCAAACCCGAACGAGTCAGATAGGCTACGAGTTACTTCGTGACCAACGCTTACTTCGGTTCTTATGGCAAAATCAGGGACAAGACAAAGGACAAAGAGGTCGCCGCTATTTTTCCAACGAAAAATGGTTCCCCAGAAAGGAATGACGTGGTGCGGATAAAGCATGGCGGACCCACCTCGCGGATCATCTTGGCCAGTCATCGTAGGTATGAGGTGACCATTCCTTTGAAGATATTGCATGTCGACGACGTTTAATACGGGTTTATCCGCAAGCTCCTTTAGAAGGAGCTCTCCTTTGATGCGATTTCCGTCAGTCTGTGTCCTTGACCAGTACAGCTGTATTTGACTAACGTCGTTGATGGTACACTCGTTCGTTCGATGTTCGACAATCTCGGAACCCCACATTAGAGCGAGACTGAAGCCAAGACGGGAAGCTTCTTCGTGTGCCAACAAATCAGGCTCATTCATAAATTTCTCCAAAGTAATTTGGTGGAAATATCTTTTACTTACTGTTACCTAGTAGTAGCATACATTACATAAATAGCAATGCGCGACTAAAATTTTTTTACATGATTAAAAATGTCTAAGTGTTGACATTATCTATGCTGGCCGTCTGGGACGATATTAGAACCCAATTAGAAATCAAAGACGTGTATACTCTTCCCTATGGAAATTAAAGAACAAGTGAGAACAGTTTTGAAAGATGTTTTTACCGACAATTCTCAAGAAGGGATACTATCCATTTATGTTTATGGCTCTATAACAGGCCCCGATTTTATCGAGGGACTTAGCGACATTGATTCAATCGCTCTCGTCGAAAATAGGACCGATCAAGCGCTTGAGAAGCAGCTTATCGCAAATTTAAAGGAACGTGCGCCGCTAATTCAAAATTTTGGAATTCGACTGCTATACGTTTCGGAGTTTCAAACACTACAGAAAAAATCCGTACTAACCTCATTCATTCCACCTGAAGCATTGCTATTAGATTTT
>JAQBQV010000012.1 GCA_028286825.1 Parcubacteria group bacterium | reverse complement strand
GTGATAAAGCGGATGTACCCTATAAGCGTACCGTAGTCTCGTCGGATGTCGGTTATATGGACAAGCCTGCAATCCTCCGCTTGCTCAACGACAAGAACAAAGGGCTCGGATTCACAATCCTCGACAGCCTGTATCTGGCTTTGTACGATTTCGAGGCAGAGATGCGCCGTCTCTCAGAGCTCAAAAATACTGTCGAACAAATCAAGTATCGAATAAGGACATAGTCGAACGAAAGCCCTCGCCGTCACTGACGGCGAGGGCTGTACTATTTATTTATCTTTTGGCTCTAAGCGAGCAAGGGACTTCAGTTTCTCAATATTTCTGTCCCATGTAGAACCGTCCCAAAACTGCATCGGCTGAATGTTCGTCTTGTAGAGCGCTTTTTCTCCGTAGACCGTACCTAAATAATAGTGACTGTAGTGAGCTGTTTTAGCGTGCTCTGTCGAATCGAGCATGAGCCACATACCGAGTGATTGGTGAATGTAGGAGAGGTCGTACGCTGAGAACCAGAAATGCCCGAAGGTCCCGTCAGAAACTTCGATGGCGGCAGCAATAAGTGCACCTTCTTTCTCATAGCAGTGAACTTGAAGCGGGAGCGGAGAAGAGAGAATACCGACGAGCCGTGCTTCAGGCATAATCTCAGTCCCATGTCGCGAGGCGAAATAAGTAAGGAAGAGGTCTCGGACACGAGCATCTGATCGAGCCTCTTCTGCGGCAATCGTACGGCGAGTAAACATTCCATCAAAAAAGCGGCCAATGCGACGATTCTCACTCGTACGCGCAAAGTCGGGAAGTGCTACGCGCGCGCTTCGTGCCATATAGAACAGCCCTTGAAGCTTAGGATTAGCGGAGTAGGGGAGAAATCCTTGAGCATAAAAATTAGCGACAGAGTCACCTTTTTCGAGTTCTGCATACTGGCAATACCCAAACTGATACGTGCCATACTCATGGCCAAATTCGGTGCGTGAGATTTTCATAGGGGGAACTTTTCACTAATACCTTTTACGAGTGTAGGAATGGTGCCTTCAAGGCTGCCTGAGGTGAGGATCAGTACGGCATCGTTTTCGCGTATCGCATCAATGACATGCCCAGGCTCATATGCTTCGGAGGTGACACCGACGGCATTAAGTATCTCGGAGTGGGTGAGTTGGTCATGGGTCGCTGCTCCTTGCGTCTCCGGTGGAGCGATAAAGACTTTTTCTGCACCAGTAAATACGTCGGTGTACCAGTTAAGATTTGCGCGATTCCGCCAGCCAAACGTATGCGGCTCAAATACTACAACGAGGCGCTCGCTTGGAAAGTGTAGGCGCATCGCGTCGATTGCTGAGCGCGCTTTTTCATATGACGAACCAAACCCCTCATATACAGGGACGCGTGAGAGTGGGGTAAGCAGTTCCATTCGGCGCTTTACTCCTTGAAAGCTTGCGACTCCTAGAGTGAGCTCTTCAGGCGTCACCAACCTCTTCTCTAAAAGCAGAGCGCTAACCCCGATGATGTTTTCGATATTGTGCGTACCGAGCTGAGTAGTTGAGAGTGAGATCACTTTTTTACCAGCTCGCATGAGGTCAAATACAGTCGGTGCACCATAGGTGATATGAGCAGGATACCAGCAGGCCTTGTCAGTCATACCATAAGAGATAGTAGGGCAGTATGGAGTGCCGGCTAGCTCGTGGGCAAAAGGCTCGTCAAAGTTGTAGACAAGACATCCGTCAGAGGGCATCTGCGAAAGGAGCGTATGAAACGGAGCGAGATATTCGGCATGCGTTGGGTAGACGTTTATGTGGTCGTGCGTGGCTGACGTTAGGAGCACGTTTTTTGCGTGATAATGTAAAAATTTTGCAGAACTGTCCCAGTTTGACGAGGGGTATTCGTCACCCTCGAGAACAAATGTTGATCCTGCGCCTGTGTGAGCATATGCATCAAAACCCCGCGTTACTTCTCCAATAAAATAGCTCGGGTCTTTTCCCCCTTCTTTCAGGCACCAGGCGAGGAGCGCTGTGCACGTTGACTTGCCGTAACTGCCAGCTACAACAATGGTTTCTGCACCCTCGGTGAGTTCGGCGATAATTTCCGGAAATGATTTAACCAGCTTACCGCTTTCAAACGCGGCTTTAACTTCCTCGTTGGTTTCAGGAACAAGTTTGGCGTTTTTGCCGACCACGATTACGTTAGCGTCTTCAGGAATATTTTCCTTCTTATACCCATTTGAAAAGATTATGCCCGCATGCGTGAGGTAGTCGCTCACGGGAGGGTAAAATCCCTCATCTGAGCCGGTGATTTGCCAACCTCGCTCACGGAGGAGAAGCGCTGTGGCACTCATTCCTTTGCCGGCAATACCAATAAAGTGAGCCTTCTGCATGTCTGTAGAGTTTAGCGGTTTTCGCCATAAAACAAAACAGCCCCAGGAGGGCTGTTAAAGAGACGCACGTGCTCAAGGATCAAGCATCGTTCTTAATGATGACCAAGTTGCGACGAAGAGGATTACCTCCATCACGCGTGTGAGTGAGCTCAGGGAAGGCATCCATGTCGCTTGCCGCCCACGCTTCTTTGACACCCAAACTCCGAGCTTGCTGGATAAACACCTCCGGGATCGAAAGATAGGCGTGATTTCCCTCGCAAGACATCGAACCTGGCCACTTTTCGTTCACCAAAGCGAGCAGCTTTCGGTTGTGGTCGCTGTACTTTGGATCATCGAGCGGATGGTCAAAGACCCTTTGAGGTATGGCGAGAATGAGCGCCATGTGCACTTCGCTTGGCGGCACGTCACGTAGCTTAAATTCCCGTACGATCGCGTCGACTATACTCATGTAGGAACGGGTAGGTGAATTTCTGAGTATTCCTTCATCAATAAGCGACGCTCGCCCGGCGTGAGCGACGCACGTGAACTTCTTGCCCTGGGTTTTACTCTTGGCGACAATACTGGGGCATCCAGCCGCGGTGAACACAAATGCCTCACCTGGCTCGATAAAGACACCATCTGCAGGCATATCGCTGTTGCGGTGAAGCCTGGTGCGACCGAAGTTAAACCGTGTCGTCAGGTCTTCGCTATCAATAATCAGCGCGCTTGCGGCAGCAACGCTTGGCGCGTATGCGTTCACGACGCCGGCTTGCAACAACGCATCATAGAGAGCGCTTATATAGTGCCGCTGTTTTTGCATGTCAGGAATCCGCTGCAGTACTCGCAGTGACCAGTCGTTTACCCCCGCCTCTTTAGCATCGTGCGGGGTATGCGCCTGAACAGTAACCATTTCCCCCGCCAACTCAATGTTGAACTTGTACATGAATGTCTCCTGTAGTGCGTTGAAAAGATCCTTCATATATAACTGTATCACACTAATTGATTAAATCAAGATGGTGTCCGAGGGGTGCTACCGCTACCATGAACACATGGGTACGCTTTCAATTGTTGCTACGCCAATCGGGAATCTGGAGGACATCACAATCCGGGCACTCCGCACCCTTAAAGAGTGTGATGTTATCTTTTGCGAGGACACGCGCGTGACGGCCAAGCTCTTGGCGCGCCACGAGATCAAGAAGCCGCTCCAGCGGCTCGACGCAGCAACGGAAGAGAAAAAAGCAGGCGCAGTGTGTGTGCGGCTCGAGAAAGGGGAAAATATTGTTTTCGTGAGCGATGCTGGGACCCCAGGTATTTCTGACCCTGGCGCTCGACTTGTCGCACAGGTTCGCATTGAGTTGCCGGGTGTGACGATCGAGGCTATACCGGGGCCGTCGGCCCTTACGGCAGCACTTTCGATCGCAGGACTTGAAGATGGTACTTTTACCTTCCTAGGGTTCTTGCCACATAAAAAGGGTCGCCAAACGGCGCTAGCACACTTGGCTAAAAGCGATATTTCCACCGTGCTTTATGAGTCGCCGCACCGCATTTTAAAATTACTTAATGAGCTTAGAGAAGTTCAGGTCCCTCGTGTAATTGTGTGTCGAGAGCTCACCAAGATACACGAAGAGGTGGTCGCAGGGACACCGAGCGAAGTCCTGAGTCATTTCACGCTCCATCCCGACACTGTGCGCGGGGAATTTGTTGTGATCGTCACGGCTTGATATACTTGAGCTATGTCTAAAACCAGCATGCTCATCCTTCTCGGCGTCCTCACCATTTTATCCCCCTTTTCTGGTCTTCCGATGGCGATGCGTTCATTTCTTACGGTCGTCTTCGGTGCTTGTGTAGCGATTGTCGGGCTTACTCTTCGAGCTCATCAGGCACGTACCTCACGAGCTGCAGTAGAGGCGGTACTGAGTCAAGCTGAGGAGGAACCCCTTCAGATGGAGCCAGCTCGTACTACAATTTCTCCGATTTAAACGGTATAGAAGCCCCGCATTGAGGGGGCTTTTGCTATACTTATACGTGATGGAGAACCCTGAACGCGTAACCTACTTCGCGGCGACAGACTCGCGGGGAAAGTATGTGCCCTTTGGCATTAAGTCAAAGGATCGCGACCGTCACATGTATGTGATAGGGAAAACGGGTATGGGCAAGTCTACCTTGCTTCTCAATATGGCGATTCAGGACGTGCAAAATGGCGAGGGGCTTGCGCTTATTGATCCGCACGGCAGTCTTGCTGAGGATTTGCTCAATTTTATACCTGAAGATCGAATCAAGGATGTGGTCTACTTCGCTCCGTTTGATATGGAGCATCCGATCGCCTTCAACGTGATGGAGGACGTTGGCTATGACAAGCGACACCTGGTGGTAAGCGGGCTCATGGCGACCTTTAAAAAGATTTGGGAGGACGCATGGAGCGCGCGTATGGAGTATATCCTCACCAACACGCTCCTCGCGCTCCTTGAGTACCCGGATGCAACGCTTCTCGGCGTGAACCGAATGTACACCGACAAGGATTATCGAAATAAAGTGATCGACAACGTAAAGGACCCGGTGGTAAAGGACTTTTGGACTAAAGAGTTTGCGAACTACGGCGACCGCTATACCCAAGAGGCGACGCCAGCAATCCAGAACAAAGTGGGTCAGTTCACTGGTAACCCGCTGATTCGTAATATCATTGGGCAGTCAAAGTCATCGTTCGACGTTCGTACGATGATGGATGAGAAGAAGATACTTATCATCAATCTCTCGAAAGGCCTTGTAGGAGAGACGAACATGCGACTCTTGGGCTCGATGCTTACGACACGTATCTTCCTCGGTGCGATGAGTCGCGCTGACCTTAACTCAACAGAAATAAAAAAGCTGCCAAACTTCTACTTCTACGTCGACGAATTTCAGAACTTCGCGAATGAAACGTTCGCCGAAATTCTGTCTGAGGCGCGTAAATACAAACTCAATTTGGTCATTGCGCACCAATATATTGAACAAATGGAAGAGGAGGTGCGCGATGCAGTATTCGGCAACGTCGGCACAACCGTCGCGTTCCGGGTCGGCCCCTTTGATGCCGAGACACTCGAAACGGTCTTTATGCCGAAATTTACAAAAGAAGACATTGTTGCTCTTGATAAGCGGCAGGTATATCTGAGCCTCATGATCGACGGTGTTGGCTCAGCACCATTCTCTGCGGTCACTATTCCGCCTATTGTCGCTCCGCCAGTAAGTTATCGCGACCAGGTGGTTGAGTCGTCGCGAGAGCTATTTACTGCTGAGCGTAAAGTTGTCGAAGACGCAGTAATCGCCGAGCTCGCAGAGAGTGCAGCAGCGCCTGCTCCCTTTGACGCACGCATGAAGAAGAAGCCAGCCGCTAAGCCTGTCGAAAGAGTAATTACAACCGCGTCAGCATACTTGCCGACGCAGGCGCGAGAACTCCCACCTCCTGCGCCAATTGCAGCTGCAACACCACCGGCGCCTCGACATGACCCAGCCATGCCTGCTCCTACATACAAGCGACAGGAGGCAATGGCGCCCAAAACCACAGCACCTACCTCTCTAGGGAAGTCGTCTGAAGACTTGAAGAATATTTTAAGAACAATGACGCAAAGAAATAGTTCAGAAAAAGAGCAGAAGCAGTCGAGTAACAAAGAGTCCCTTAAGGGTACATTGGCTGAGGTACTTAAAAAGAGCTCTCAACAACCTACCGCTAAAGTTGAGGCGGCGACTATACAACCGCCGTCAAAGCCTCAATCCGCCTCGGCTCCCGAACCACGACAGCCTGAAGCAGTCGAGAAGAAGCCATTTGAAGTACCTAAAGAAGATTTACTCCGGGTGCTCAAGGGTGACTCCTAGTGTATGACAATCCGCCGCCTGCTGCCTTCAGTACTATTCGCAGTCGCGATGGTGAGTGTTCTAGGAACTCAGGCAAGTGCTTCGTCCGTCATAAATATTAATACGGCAAGCGTGACTCAACTGGATACACTTCCCGGCATAGGTCCCTCAAAGGCAGCCGCAATTGTTTCTTATCGTGATCAACACGGCTCTTTTGCCAACAAGAGTGATATCCAAAATGTAAGCGGTATAGGCCCAGCTACCTACGCGAAGCTCGAGGGTTTAATTACCGCCGACGCAGCTGTCACTGCTCCGGCAATCGGGGCACCTAAACCAGTGCAACCTGTAGGGCGGCCGGTCAGTTATACAAAAGTGCAGCAGGTCGATTCTAAGTCCAATAACCCAGTACTAACTAATACCCATGATGATGCAGCAGTAGCCCCCGCAGAGGCAACTCAGGTTGCCGCTGCGGGGGCAGTTTTTACTGGGGTGCAACCACAGACCGATAACGTGCATCCCGCTGTAAAGCGCACGAGGAATCCCTTTAGCTCGATCTGGACGTTTGGACTCCTGGGTGTGATCGCAATTGCTGGCGGCGCTTTTATACTCTTGTAATGAAAAGGATTCTTATTTTTTCTTTGGCCTACTATCCACACGTGGGTGGCGCAGAGGTCGCGATAAAAGAAATTACAGATCGCATCCGCGATGTCGAGTTCCACCTGGTCACCCTTAACTTTGGTGATGAGCTCGCCGAGGAGAGGGTCGGAAACGTGATCGTACACCGGCTTGGGAGCAGCGCATCGTATCTTTCAAAAATCTTATTTATTCCGCGAGCCGCAAGAGCAGCGCGTGACCTCAACACCACGCTTCATTTTGATATGTTCTGGGCCATGATGAGCTATATGGCGTGGCCGATCGTTCTTGCACGTCTTTTTCATAGCGTACGCGCCCCATACTTACTCACTCTTCAAGACGGTGACCCGTTTGAGCACGTGTTTAACCGCTGGTTTATTCTTCCGTTTTATCCTCTTCTCGCCTATGGCTTCCGTAAGGCGACACGCATTTCGGCAATCTCTACCTATCTAGGTGGATGGGTGCGTCGCATGGGCTACGCAGGAAACGTTGCGATTGTCCCAAATGGCGCCGATCTGACGCAGTTCGTTGCGACTACTTCACAGGAAATTAAAACAGCTGAACATATACATCTCATTACTTCATCACGCCTTGTACCCAAGAACGCATTAGACGATGTGATTCGCGCGCTCGTCATGCTCCCAGAGAATGTACGCTTTATTATCTATGGCGACGGTCCTGAAGAGGAGAAACTTCGTTCACTTTCGCGAAGCCTAAACGTAGGTGAGCGTGTTGAGTTTAAAGGGTATGTGCCCCACAGCGAACTTGCGGAGTCTTATGCAGATGCGCACATGTTCGTTCGCCCATCGAGAACTGAAGGTATGGGCGCCTCTTTTGTTGAGGCAATGGCAGCCGGCCTTCCAATTATTGCGACACAGGAGGGGGGTATTGCAGACTTCCTTTTTGATGAGACTCGTAATCCGGAGACGGCGACTACCGGCTGGGCTGTAGATGTGAATTCACCTGAGCAGATAGCGCTAGCGGTGAAGGACATCATGACGAACCCTGAGAAAGTGGAGATTGTTCGCGCTAATGCGCTTTCGATGGTGCGAGAGAAGTACGACTGGAACCTCATCGCTAAGCACATGAAAACGCTATTCGACCAAGTGGCTCAGAGCCAGTAAACTGCAACCATGCGAATCGTTATTGCGACACCTCTGTATCCGCCTGAAATCGGCGGACCGGCCACCTATGCGAAACTCCTGCATGATAGTTTCCCAGGAAAGGGCATCGAGATCGATATTGTTAAGTTCAGTACCGTTCGGCATCTCCCGAAACTCGTTCGCCATTACGCGTATTATCGCCGCGTTCTAAAGGCCGCGAAGAAGGCTGATGTGATACTCGCGCTCGATCCGGTCTCAGTCGGGCTGCCAGCTATGAAAGCAGCCAAGAAAGCGGGTAAGCCGTTTGTTGTAAAAATAGTAGGAGACTATGCCTGGGAGCAGGGGCAGCAGCGATTTGGCATAACCGAAAATCTTGATGCCTTTGTTAGGACAAAGAACGTGCCGCTTGCTGTGCGTTTCTTAAGAATGATTCAAATACGCGTGACGCAAAGCGCCATGCGAGTGCTGGTCCCAAGCGAATATTTAAAGACTATCATTACCACGTGGGGGGTCGATGCCAATAAAATTGACGTGATCTATAACGCCGTGCCTGTTGAGGAAGCGGGTGTCGTCCCTGAAAAGGTAGAGATTCTCCCGCGACCGCTCGTGGTCACTGCTGGACGCCTCGTGCCATGGAAGCACATTGAGGGAGTGATTGATGCTGTCGATAACACATCTGGTGTTTCGCTTGCCATTGTGGGGAGTGGATCTGAGCATGATGCGCTTCAAATCCGCGCAAAAGAGAAGCTTGCTGGGCGTTATGTTTTTACAGGCCAGCTCGCGCACGCTGACACCCTTGCCGTGGTTAAGTCAGCTGATATTTTCGTACTCAACTCTTCCTATGAAGGACTTTCCCATCTGTTGGTAGAGGCGCAGATGCTTGGGGTGCCTACCGTTGCCACAAACGTGGGAGGCAATCCAGAAGTAATTACCGATGGGCATAATGGCCTCTTGGTGCCTCCGGGCGACACTCCAGCGCTAACGAGTGCAATCGTGCGCTTGCTTGCTGATGAAAAGTTGCGGGGCCAGCTACGAGCGACGTCACGCGAATCCGCTGAGCGATTTAAGATTGAAACCATGCTCAAAAACACTGCCGACTTCTTAACTAAACTCGTATGAAAGTCCTCATGATAAGTGGAGACCGCCATTTGCTCGAGCCTGGTAATGCGGCATATGAACGACTGCAGGTACAGCGCGATCAGGTCGATCAGCTTGATGTATTTGTGTGGCCACAGGTCCACAGTAAGCTCGAGATTTGGCACGCCGCTCGGAAAAATCATTATGATGTCATCACGACACAGGACCCTTTTTGGCGCGGCTTACTTGCGTGGAAAATCGCACGGCTCACCGGGTCAAAGTTCAATGTGCAAGTACACACCGATCTCAAGGCGCAGTCGTTTCTTCGTCATGTATTGGCACAGATCATTCTGCGTCACGCCGACTCCGTGCGTGTTGTTTCAGAAAAGCTAAAAGCACAGGTCAAGCGCATAAATTCGACAGTCTCTACACACGTGCTGCCGATTTTTATAGCGGTCGAGCGCTTCCGTTCAGTGGTGCATATTCCTTCTGAGCAAAAACGTATATTATGGACTGGTCGTTTTGAAGAGGAGAAGGATCCACAGCTTGCGCTCCAGGTCGTTAAAGACCTTAGAAAGCAAGGGATTGACCCGGAACTCATCATGCTCGGCACTGGGAGCTTAGAGTCTTCTCTTAAACAGGGCGCACAGGGCCTTAATGTCCTGTTTCCCGGGTGGCAAGATACGGCTGCATATCTCGCGAAAGCGGATGTAGTGATCTCGACTTCAAAGCACGAGAGTTGGGGGGCAAGTATTGTAGAAGCACTTGCCGCGAAGGTACCAGTCGTCGCTCTAGATGTGGGCATTGCTGAAGAAGCGGGTGCGATTATAGCGACACGCGATAACTTTGCCGCCACGGTTCTGCGCGTTTTACAGAGCGGCGACAAGGGGGATCTTAAGCTTAAGCTCTACTCTAAAGAAGAATGGACAATGAATTGGAAAGATTCGTTGCTATGAAATTACTTATCATTACACAAGTGGTCGACAGCGAAGATTCATACCTAGGTTTTTTTGTACGGTGGTTGCAGGAATTTGCTAAACACGCCGAGCATATCGATGTTATTTGCCTTAAGGAAGGGAAGTACCAATTGCCTGCGAACGTACGAGTGTATTCTTTGGGTAAGGAGAATGGCGCGTCGCGAGTAACGTATGTAGTAAATTTCTATAAATATCTTTGGAATTTGCGAAACGAATACGACACGGTCTTTGTACACATGAATCCGGAATACGTTGTGCTTGGAGGCGTATGGTGGCGTCTCTCAGGTAAACGGATTGCACTCTGGTATATGCACAAGAGTGTCACGCTCAAGCTGCGTATCGCCGAGCGGCTCGTGCACGCAATCTACACTGCCTCGAAAGAGAGCTTCCGCCTCAAAAGCAATAAGGTGCGCCTCGTGGGACATGGCATTGACACGGATTTCTTCTCGGCGGACCCGAGTATTATTCGCGGAGACTGGTATCTATCGGTTGGTCGTTTAATGCCGAGCAAAGATCATAGAATGGCAATAGTTGAAGCAAAAAATGACGATAAAAAATTGCGCATTGCCGGTGAAGGCCCAGAACGACAAGACCTCGAAGACTATGCCCACGCACTTGGCGCCCAAGTTGAGTTTCTGGGAGGTCTGTCGCAGGCGTCTCTTCGAGATGAATATCGTAAAGCAAAGTTGCTCATTCACACGAGCAAAACAGGCAGTCTTGATAAGGTCGTGCTTGAAGCGGTCGCCTGTGGCCTGCCTGTTCATTCGCATGACCCAGCGCTCAAGGCGCTCGAAAGCGCTAACCCTACGTATGTACGTGAACATCACTCGCTTGCGCGGCTCATCCCTGTCATACTAGCTGACATCAAGAACGTATGAGCACCTCTTCTCGACCGTTCGGGCTTGCGCACACGCTACAGCATCTTTATGAAGGGCAGTCGCTTATGCGTATTCAGATGAACATTGCACTTGCCGAGGAGACGATAGTGGGTAGAGTAGTAGATGTCGGCGGGGGCCGCAGCCCAGATTATTTTGAGTATTTTTGCAAAGGAGATCAGGTCACGGTCGATCGGATTGACGCATCACTATCTGGAATTGATTTTGAAAAGGATGTTCTCCCGTATGGCTCGGGGAATGTTGATACGATAGTTTTGTGCAATGTGCTTGAGCACATTTATAACTACCGATTCCTCATGAGCGAAATTCAGCGCGTACTGGCTCCAGGCGGGCGACTCATTGGAGTGGTACCTTTCTGGGTTGGCTACCATCCAGATCCGCACGATTATTTTCGTTACACCGGAGAAGCGCTTGAAAAGATTCTTACTGAAGCGGGTCTTAGTTCAATCAAGATACGCCCAATCGGAGGAGGGCCAGTGTTCGCCAATTTCAATACCATTACACTTTCGTTCCCACGAGTTGTACGGCCTTTTCTTTACCTCTGGTATGCGCCTTGGCAGTGGTTGTTCACGTATCTGCGACCAGAAAGTTTCGGACGTCAGCCGCTTGGTTTCGTCTTCACTGCGTCGGTTAAGTAATATGGAGCACCTCACGTTATACGTCGACCCTGCGTGGCGTCGCCCACAGCTCCAACATAGTCCGCTCCTATACCCCTTTTGGGGTAATCCTCTAACCGAGAGCCAGCCCTTCTGGAAACAATTGTTCGATCGACGTGGCTACGACACAACATATTACTCAATAACTGATGATCCGCTAAAGGCAGATATGGTATTCATGCCTTACAGTCATTCCTTTTCGCTTATAGTTCTACCAGAGCTACTTCCCTTGTGTGAGGCAGAGGCGCGGCGACAAGGTAAGAAATTGCTTATTGACGGGCTTGGTGACGTCGAGCAACCGGTAATCTCGCCCAACGCGCTGGTATTACGGTATGGCGGATATCGATTCAACAGGGAGCTTAACCGCATCCAGATTCCACCTTATGCGGATGACTTACTTGAGCTATACCGTGATGGGGAAGTAGACATCCGACAAAAAGGTGAGAAGGCAGTTATAGGTTTTGCTGGATGGGCAGCCTTACCGATGTCGCTTGAAATGAAGACGCTTGTAAAAGAGCTTCCAACTCGCCTGCGATCGCTGATCAATGACAACTACCGCGCATGTAAAAAGGGAATATTCTTCCGCAGAAAAGCGATAAAGTTACTGCGAGCGTCATCTTTGGTTGTTTCAAATTTTATAGTCCGATCGACCTTTTCGGCGAACACTCAGACCATGTCTGGCGCCCCTGAGGGGTTACGGCGTGAATTCGTCGAGAACCTTTTATCATCAGACTATGGCCTCTGCATACGCGGAGACGGCAATGCCTCAGTCCGCCTTTTTGAGACGTTGGCGCTTGGGCGGATTCCCATTATTCTCGATACGGAGTGCATCTTACCGTTTAGCGATCTCGTTGATTATAAGACGTTCGCGCTCATTGTTGACTTTAGAGACCTGAGCGACTTAGCAAAAACTGTTGCCAATTTTCATGCCTCACTAAGTAGTGAAGAGTTTGAGCGCATGCAGCAAAGAGCTCGTGACGTCTATGTTCGGTACTTTCGCGTCGACGCTCTTATGCCTCACCTATTGCAAGAGATAGAAAAACTCAGTTAGATTGATCAAATGTACCTTTAGACCTATACTCTGCGCGGATGCTTTTTTCTTAACGCATGAAGAATAGAGGGGTGAGACATGGAAAAACAACGGGTATGTATCATCATACCGCCGTCACCATTCTTGCTCGATGAACGGGTCTTTCCGTTCCTTGGGCCATTGAAGGTAGCGGCGGTGCTTGAAAGAGCCGGGTGGCCAGTTGAGGTGCTTGATCTATCCGGTATTAGCAATTTCGCAGATGCTGTACGCGATCATGCGCAAACCACCTCGGCACGCTTGTTTGGTGTCACAGCTACGACGCCTCAGTTTCCAGCGGCTGCTATAATCGCATCAACGATCCGCAGCGAACGCCCAGAAGCGCGCCTTATTATTGGTGGGACTCATGCGACTCTCGTGGTTGCAGGCGCTCGTCACGAGCTCAGCGAATCCCGCGTCGGGAGAGCGAGGCGTGCGTACGATCAACTTAAGGAATACTTTGACGTAATCGTAGCAGGCGATGGAGAGGAAACCATTTTTGTTGCTTGTGGAGATTCGCCACCGCAGTTGATTGACGCCGATAGTCGTACATCGCCGATGTTTCTCAATGATGAGCGGCTTACAGCGACGCCGTTTCCCGCGCGACATCTCATCGATATGGAAAGTTATCACTACCAGATCGATGGTGTCCCCGCACTGTCGCTCATTGCGCAGCTCGGTTGTCCGTATAAATGCGGTTTTTGCGCGGGGAGAAGTTCTCCTATGCTTCGCAATATCCGCATGCGCACTGACGAGAACATTGTCGAAGAAATGATCCTTTTGTACCGTACGTACGGCAATCGGGGGTTCATGTTCTACGACGACGAACTCAATGTAAACAAGGGGATGGTAGGGCTGATGCAGAAAATTGCAAAGACCCAGCGCGACCTTGGTGTCGAATGGAAGTTGCGCGGGTTTGTTAAATCCGAGCGCTTCAACGATGTTCAGGCCGAATCGTTGTATGCGGCGGGTTTTAGGCAGCTTTTGGTCGGGTTTGAGTCGGGGTCGCCCCGCATTCTCGAAAACATTCAGAAGATCGCTACACGCGACGACAACACCCGGTGCATGGACATTGCGCGTCGGCATGGCCTCAAAGTTAAAGCGCTAATGTCGCTTGGTCACCCGGGGGATTCGGCTGAGACGATTGCGGATACCCGTCGATGGCTGATTGACGTTCGGCCATCAGACTTTGACGCATCCGTTATCACTCCATATCCCGGTTCACCCTACTATGATCACGCACTGCCACTAGTGGAGCGTGGCATCGACGGAAATCAGGTTTGGGTATATACCTGCAAAAGTGGTGACAGACTGTATCAGCAAGAGGTCAACTATGCGCTGGAAGCCGATTATTACAAGGGTAATCCCGATGACGGCTACCAATCGCATGTGTGGACCGATTCCTTGCAGCCGGATGAGCTTGTTCGCTTGCGTAATGATCTTGAATCGGATGTTCGGCGCGAGCTACGCATCCCTTTCAACTCGTCGGCTGCAGCTATATCTTACGAGCATTCGATGGGCCAACTGCCGCCGCATGTATTACGCAGAGTAGGTGTATAAGTGAGTCGCATTCTGGGAGCCCTTCGGGGCTCCTTTTTTATTAACAAGCGAAGAAGTGTTCCGTGCTAGAGTAGCTCTGTATGTGCGGTATACAAGGCATTAGCACCGGCGAACGCCGGCTGGTAGAGGAGATGAATGTTGCCACGGCTCATCGGGGACCTGACGACGCGGGCATTGCTGTTGACGGTGAAGTGGGTCTTGGCCACAATCGCCTCTCTATACTCGATCTGAGTCCCCTCGGCCACCAGCCTATGCAAACAGCAGACGGTGCTGTGCAGATTGTCTACAACGGTGAAATCTATAATTTTAAAGCATTACGAGGCGAGCTTGAAAAAGCTGGCGACATGTTTATTTCAGGCTCCGATACTGAAGTGATTATGCGCGGATATGCCCGAGAAGGAGCAGATTTTTTCAAAAAACTGCGCGGGATGTGGGCGCTTGCTCTCTACGATCGTCGTACGCATCGCATCGTGCTCTCGCGAGATCCGTTCGGTATTAAACCTCTGTACTACTACCTAAATAAAGGCGTCTTTGCATTCTCGTCAGAACTTCGTGGACTTCGGCCGGTATTGAGTCGCTATGGCGCAACTGATAATGCGCTTGCGCACCGTCTTTACTTCATATTTGGATACATGCCGGCCCCCCATACGCCGTTTACTGAGGTCAGCAAACTTTTACCAGGTGAAGTTGCAGCATTTGACTTGAAAACGAAGACATACTCACATGAGTATACGGTTTTGCCATATGAGGAAAGCGCCCCTTCCAAATCTCTAGAGGAAGCGCTCGATGACACCGTGCGAGCCCACTTCGTATCTGATGTGCCGGTGGGGCTCTTTTATTCGGGCGGTACCGACTCGACGCTTTTACTTGCGACGGCACGAAAACTAGGTTTTACGCCAGAAGCTTTTTTTCTTCGTATCCCTAACCGTCTTGATAACGACTATGCACTTGCGGCAGCGAGAGAGCTTGGGGTCACACCGACCATTTTTGACTTCGATAGCGCAGCGGCTTATGCAACCCTTGAACGAACACTCGCCACTCTTGATGAGCCATTTGCCGACTCTTCGTATATTCCAACTGAGTTTCTCTCACTCTGTGCGGCACGGACCCATAAGGTAGTACTTTCGGGAGAAGGGGGTGATGAATTCTTTGGTGGGTATCATCGCCATGATCACCTCCTCACGCTCACCAAAGGTGTACCGTTTATCCCTCCTGCTGCGGTCGCGCTCCTGTCAACTCGCCTGCGCCGCCTCATCGAGGCTAAAATTAATCGTAACCCTTATGCAAGCTATCTCGAGTTTGCGCGGCTCGACGAAGGGTCGGCGCCCAGAGGTGAGGCGCTAGAGTTTTTAAAAGAGCGAATATCACCTCCATACGATAATTTGGGACTCTCTTTTGATCAGAAAATTTATCTCCCCGATGATCTCCTGTTTAAGATCGACCGCGCCGGGATGCAGCACGGACTTGAGGGGCGCGTGCCGTTTTTAGATAAGCAGTTCTTTAGTACTGTCCGTATGCTCCCACCAGAGATGAGGCATGGCGGTATTAAGGGAGGAAAGGCACTTCTCAAAAACCTCTTACGCGCATATCTGCCGGATGCCTTAGTTGATCGTCCGAAACAGGGTTTCAGTATGCCGCTCGTTATGGCTGCTCAGCTTCCGGACGCTATCTTTGCTCGTGCAATTGAGCACGCAGCAGCACATCCAGAGCTGGTGCCCTTGCCGCATATGCTGCTAAGTAAACTTAGAGAACATAAAAATGCACGAGATGCTTTCCGTGAGAAACACCCGCAATTGGCATACGTACTTCTCATGTGGGGTGGATGGCAAGAAAGTTATCACATATGAGACAGCGGTTTATTAACGCAGTTTTCCTCCTCAAGTGCGCGTTCGAATTCCTACGTCGCGGTCGCGCAACGCAGCGTATAGCCAATCCTCAGACAATTGTTATTGTGCAGTTTGGCAAGCTCGGCGACATGGTTTGCACAACGCCCATGTTCCACGCCGTGAAGGTTACATACCCTAACAGTCGACTCATCGTTGTCGGTGACAAAGTCGGAGGTGACCTTCTCGCTGGGAATACGGATGTAGATCGCTATCTTGTTTGCGGTACTGACATCATTCCCACACTTGTTGAACTTAAGAATGAACATCCCGATGTGGGTATCGCGGCAGGTCCGAGTAGTCGCGCTTTCGCATTATTGTATCTTGCTGGTATGCCTAGTGTTATCGCCCCATATGTCATTGGCGCGAAAAGTTCTGAAAGCCGGTTTTATCGTCTTATGCGCAGACTTGCTGTAACGGCTCCTCATACGATCGGACAGTACGCTCCTCGAGAATATCTACGCCTTCTTGAACCATTAGGTATAGTGAGCGAGAACACTGAGAAACACATCACGTATACAGCGCATGCAGCAGACGCAGTAACATCGCTTCTTGAAAATGAAAGCGTCCTAGGAAAAAGGTTAATAGGCATTTCAGCTTCTGCGGGCAATAAAATAAAAAACTGGCCTACCGATCGTTTTGCCATGGTCGCTGATTATGTAGCAGAACGATACGGCGCAATCATTATTGTAATTGGTGGACCCGGCGACAGGAGAGAAAACGAGGCACTAGTTTCGCAGTTAAGCTCTCGCACACGCTACCTCGATACGACGAATAAGCTTTCCATAGAAGAACTGAAGGCACTCATAGCACGGCTTGATTTATTCGTGAGCGTCGATACAGGACCGATCTACATCGCCGAGGCATTTAAAGTGCCGACGATCGATATTGTTGGACCGATGGATGAGAACGAGCAGCCGCCTCGCGGCGACAGACATATTGTAGTGGTTCCGCCGTTTAAACGAACGCCAGAACTATATATTATGAGTGCCGGCAACTACAATTGGACTGAAGCCCGTCGTCAGGCTGAGAGCATCACGGTTGAGCAAGTTCAAGAGGCAGTAGATACCCTGCTAGCCTAAAGTAATTTGGAAAAGGTATACTAGCCCATATGTCATTAGCTGCGATCGTAAACCGTATACTGCTTCCGACTGGCATTCAGCTACGAAAAGCAAATTCAGATCAAGGTTTCTGGTCGTCTGATAAAGAATTTATGACGCTCTATAAAGAGATCGCTCCCTATACGCTGGTTGGATTGCATAAAAGCTTTATGTTGTATCAGTGCGCGCGCTTTGCGGCGCAGCACTTGGTCGGCGATGTAGCGCAACTCGGCGTGTATAAAGGTGGCTCCGCGAAGATGATTGCTGAATGTTTTAAGGAGACCGATCGAAAGGTGTATCTCTTTGACACTTTTGAAGGACTCCCTGGCGATGGCGAAGGGGAAGCTGGTATGTTTAACGATGTGCAATTTGCGGAGGTGGAGACACGCCTTTCTCCGTATAAAAACGTAGAATTCCGCAAAGGTTTTTTTCCAGATACAGCACAAGGTCTTGAAGGTCGAAAGTTCTCCTTTGTTTACCTTGACGGCGACATGTATGAGTCAGAAAAGGACGGGCTCAATTTTTTCTATCCGCGCCTCGTTCCTGGCGGAATCATTATGCTCGATGATTATGAATCGCCAAAGTGGGTCGGTGTTAAGCGGGCAGTCGATGAATTTACGAACGAGACAGGTGTTGCGGCAATTCATACCGCCTATTGGCAGTGTGCAATCATTAAGCCACCTCTAGGATAATGGAAAAGACGCTACATACGGCCCATGGCGACTTCGTTATAGATACAGAGAAAGACGCTAAGATTGCCTCAATTCTTGAAAGCGGATACAACCATGAGGGAACGCTTGACCTCCTCCCATATTTCATGAAAGAAGGTGGTATCGCGGTTGATGTTGGCGCACACATTGGTACGCTGTCTATCCCATTTGCACGCTACGCAAGCAAGGTCATTGCGTTCGAACCAACAAAAGAATCGTTTCACTATTTGGTCAAGAACGTAAAGCTCAATAACGCTACTGTGGACGCGCGTAATAAAGGGCTCGGTAAGGCAAAAGGGACTGCGAGTACGGTCGTGGTGCATGATTTTAGCGCAGCCGCACATACGCTGACGGTGGGTAGTGGCGAGATCGAAATTTCAACGCTCGATGCGGAAGTTGAGTACGCGGACTTTGTGAAAATAGATGTTGAGGGCATGGAGTTATCAGTGCTCGAGGGCGGTGAGCGGCTCTGGAAGCAATCAGCACCTAATATATTATTTGAGGTCAATCTCTTTGCACTTCGTCGGCAAAATACGTCACCAAGCGATTTGCAGCATTTTTTGATAAAGTTTGAGTACGACTTATATATTCCATTCCAAAGAAACGGGGAATTGGTCCTAGGATGTATTACTGATCTTGCATTGCTCACCGCTAGTATTGCGCCACGCGCCTATGTATTCCATGGACCAAGCGCTCCGTTTGATGTCATGGCCGTATCGCGATCTAAAAAAGACAATCTTACACTTCCAGTCGTTTCCGCTCGTGAGACCTTGCAGGTATTTGCAAGTCAGAATATGCGCAATCGTTGGCATCGTTATTTCCCTGAGTTGAAAGGAAGATAGATCGCAAAGCGCTCATTTATTATTCGGTCTAGCCTAAGGTCACTATTTTTTATTGACCAGGCGTCATTCTCGGCATCTACAACCAGTGCGTCAATCGAAAGTGCCCGCATGAGTGTCGAGATCTTGGTCTGAACGAACGACTCATAGTCGTGCGCGAGACTTTCAAGTACCGCATCAGGAATGGCTTCTTTATTCGATGGATCTGAACTCCAATTACCTCCATACAGCTGATACGCAACGGCATCACGCTCGTTTTTTAATGTAGCTAAACAATTTTGTACGCTAATACCGCGAAGTCTATATTCAAGAAAAAGACGATGCTTTAGATAATCCGGTGGTAGCACGTAAAAGCCGGCGTACCAGCTGCCAGGCGCGTCGTCATTGGTATAGATGGGTATGTAGTCAGAAAGCGTGCGGTCAGCATAGACACTTAACGACACATGCTGATTCAGATCAGTAAATAGTGATGCATACGTTTGAGCGGCTACTGCCATAGGTGCATTTTTTACATAAAAATTATGCTGTGCTAGTCCGGCATGAATAAAAAGTAAAGTAGCAACAGCACCTGAGAAAACAATGGCTCCATGTGCGCCCGCGTACCGCATAAGCAGAATGACGAGAATTAAACCAAGCAAAAGTCCTGCAAGCGGCTTAGTAATATACCAATGATAGTGGCCCGGCTGGAGATAAAACCCGCTAAGCACCTGCTGATTAAGTGCAATGAATAAAGAAATGCCGCACATAATGAAGAATGGGCGTGAAGGTCGAAGTTCTAATGGCCACATAAGGAAGGGAAGGAGAAGTAAAACAAGTAGCCACACGCCAAATACGGGCACGTGACTTGTGACCGACCCGAGAAATTGCGCAGCAATATCATACCCAGGTTGCGTCGATGCATTTAAATGACTAAGCGCTAGCGGGATAGCCGCTAGCAGCCCAATTACTCCGCTGATAGAAAGATCAAACGCAAGCATATAGTTTTTTTTCGAAACCTCATATATGAAAAGTAAAAGAAGAACAACTCCGAGATATGACCAAATATACGGTGAGATATAGAGTGAGATGCCAATTATGGCACCAAGAGCTACGAGTGTAACCTTTGAAGCTCTTGCTTCATGCGTACAAATTCGGTAGAGAAGCCAGAGGGCACTAAACAGTAGGAGATCGCTCATGGGAGGGTTTATCGGTCTTGCCCATGTAATTCCATCCGTAATGCTGCGAAAATGTAGCAGAGCGATAAATTCGCGAAAGTTGCTCATAAAGTCGCTTCCTAGCATTCCGAGAGTTGCGCCAGTCATAGCAGCAACTCGAGAATGGGATATTTGTATACCGAAGCCGTAAAGAACTAGAAATACTAACAGGGGAAATACGAACTTGGCAGCAATCGAGACTGCGGGGATGGTAAGTGATGTAAGTTTTGCAATGGCGGCCTCAAACGCTTCACCCGCGCCAGCTGAGGTGTAAGGAGTGTTCTTATAAGAAGTGAATGTGTTTCCAAGTGTGATATTTCCCTCATATGACTCATGTATGCGGGCAAGGTAATGTTCTTCTGCATCCTGACCCATGAGCGAAATTCCAGTGTAGTTCGGGGTTGTGATTGCAAAATACAGATACGGAGCTACAGTCAGTATGCCAACAATCAGAGCTAATACAAACGCTCCGGCATGATGCTTAAGGTGACCGGGCACTTGGCTAAGGTTTATATATAACATGCTTATTGATGGTGTACGAAATCAGCGTGGTTGCGAATGCGCTTATTATTATTGAATAGAAATAATGGACGCTCATTTTAGAAGTTAGGATATATACCATCGCAGCGTTTGTCGCAAATATGCCTATATAACTTGAGATAAATAACGAATATTTTCGGATATACGAACCACGCTGTGCCTCTGGGAAAGTAAATAACCCATTTAATACAAAGCTTGCCGTCCATCCCGCGAGTACTCCAATGCAATAGGACCAGAAATACCAGATATTGAAAACCGCTACCCCGACGTATGTCACGAGTAAATTAACTAAAAGACCAACACCACCTACGGTACAGAAGCGTATAAACTGAAAAGAAGTTCGCATGATTATTTTTTTACAAACACAAATTCAATTTCATTAAACCCGCCGACCCAGAAACACCAAATGCGGGAACAAAATCCAGGAGACAGATTAGCAAAAAAAGAAATAACTAAGTTTAGTACTTTGCATATTGCTATAGCTACAGGCCCATATCCCATATATGGCATCAGATGAAAAAAAGACTCCCAATGCAATTCCATTTTTGTGCAGGCAAACTCAAATCCATAATATCCAGACGTTTTAAATAACGGATTGAAGTAGGTAGGGAACGTAACATCAAAACCGTGCGTGTGTTCTGCGTGTGTAAATCCGCGGCTAAAATGAGGCACTTTGATATGAAGTATACCCTCAGGACTCAATATCCGATGCAGCTCTTTCATAACGAGAAAAGCTTTATCTAAATGTTCGAGGCAGTGAGACATTTCAATTTCATCTACGCTTCCATCGCCCCAAGGGTAGGGGAATTCATTTAAATCCCAAACTATGTCTGGGTGGGTGTCATTCGTCCAATCAACTGTGAGAAACCCTTCATTTTTACGCAGTCCAGAACCAAGGTCTAATTTAATATTTTGTTTGATCATAGCAATATTTCTTCTCGCCTATACCATAGCATTTTGTCCAAAGGTTATTGCATGTGCTGTCTGTGCCACATCTGGAACACCATCAGATTCCATAGCTCTTTGCGATTGTCTCGTTTTCCAGCCATATGCTCGTCTTTAAGTCGGCTTACTTCTTGAGCGTTGAATAAACCGTGCGCCCCTAAAGATCTGGCGGAAAGTAGTTCCTCACATAAGGGACGTAGCGGCCCACTAAGCCAACGAGCAAGTGGTATACCAAAGCCTTTCTTTTTTCGATACACAATATCTTTTGGCAGCTTATCCTCCATGAGCTTTTTCAAAAGATACTTAGTGGTGCCAGCTCGGTATTTGTAGCTATAGGGAAGTGAGAAGGCGAGCTCGACTACCTTGTGATCAAGGAAAGGTGCGCGTGTTTCAAGCGCATAGTGCATGCTCGCGCGATCAACTTTCACCAACACCTGATCCATGAGATACGTGCGAGCATATGTCCACAATAATTGGTTACCGCTATCTGCCTGATCGAACTCGCGAAGATACGCGTCAAGCGGGAGAAAGGTTTGCGCGTGATGCATACGGTCGGCCACCAGTTGGTCGTATTTGCTTCCTGAGAAGGTGCCAAGCCACGCCAGGTGTCGACGGAGCGCATCTGTTTCAATACTTGAGGCAAACTTCTGGAGCTTATAGGCGAGCGACAAGTCGTTGTCTGAGGTCGGCAAAAGGTCGGCAGCACTCCTGAGTATCGATTGAAGCGGGGTCGGTAATGATCGGAATAGTGTTGAAGCGGTATCTGCTTGAAATGTGGGATACCCCGCAAATAACTCGTCACCGCCATCTCCACCGAGTGCCACGGTTACTCCAGTGCGTGCAAATTTCGACAAGAGCATCGTCGGTATGACGGATGCATCTGCTATAGGTTCTGAAAGCGTCTCAGCCAATGTGGGCACTAAATCAAGTGCATCTTTAGCGCTTACTATGTGTTCATGATGATTCGTACCAAGGTGTACCGCCACCTGGCGGGCATATTTTGACTCATCAAACGATGGTTCCGAAAAGCCAATGGAATATGTATTGATTGGTTGAGCGCGGGCTTTTTGCCCATAGTACGCAATGGTTGAGCTATCGAGGCCACCTGAGAGGAATACACCGATAGGTACGTCCGCCATGAGCTCCTGAGAGACACATCGAGTAAGCTCCTCATCGAGCTTTGCAAGCGCTCCCTGAAAGGACAAAGGCGAAAGAGCGGTTGGAGGATTCCAGAATTTCTTTTTGGTACGACCTCCGTTTTTAAACATAAGGAGGGTACCCGGTTCTACTTTCTCAACTCCTTCGATAAGCGTATAGGGTGTAGGTACATAGTCATGCTGCAGATACAGCGATAGTGCCGTAAGATTAATGTTCTTTTCAATACCCGCCTCAAATAACGCCTTGAGCTCTGAGGCAAAGAGCACATCTCTTCCGTGTGTCGCGACATAGAGAGGTTTTTCACCCATGCGATCTCGCGCCAATGTGAGCACCTGTTCCTTGGAATCATAGATTGCAAGCGCAAACATTCCTTCAACGCGG
>JAQBQV010000022.1 GCA_028286825.1 Parcubacteria group bacterium | reverse complement strand
AAGCGATGGAAACTTCTGTATGAGCTCGTCGCCAAGCACATACAGGACGCCGTCTTTGTATGCTCGAAAGAACTTCAGGTATCCCGCATGAGGGGACGCCACATATGCAACAACGACTATGTCACTTGAGTTCATCGCGAATTGCCTTGAGAGCCGTTGAGAGCACATGCTCAACTTTGATCAGCATTCCAGCGGCGCCTTCAAACGTAAGACGTCGAATACGCGCTGTACTACTTGTTTCCGCTTGCGGTGGAAGATTTACTAGATGCGTGCAATTTGCGCGAATCACTTCCATCCCAGCAGGCAAATCCTTCGTGCTTGTTGAGACGATTTGCACATCAGGAGTGACTACGCCATACAACTGCGCAAGCTCGAATTGCAAAGTGATGATATCAACCGAACGCAAATGCCGCAGCACTCTCGCCCGCTCGTCTTGCGGTACTACGGGACGATCATCCCCTTTCCGCTCTCTGGTTAGTACGTCGGTATCAACCCCCACAACCATGATGATGTGCTCGGCATCGGGAAAAAGTTTTCTCGCTTCCTCTTTCCCTCTTTCGATGTAGTCACCATGACCAATGTGGAATAAATCCCATACACCGGTCAGAAAGACTATGACGCAACCCATGGACCGCAACATCTGCAGCATCATGACCAACACAGCATGGTCCTCTACAAATCGATCTTCAAACGGGATCGAAAAGTTCGTAGTCGTTTTAAGAATTCGCGATATGCGACGATGCAACGGATTAGCTTCAGTCAAAGGATGCTCACCTGCATATACTACAGATTCGTCGTTATTCATGACTGCCTCCAAAAAGTACGGGAAAACCCCGGGCAAACTGTACGCCTGAACTTACTCAGTTGCAAAATTGACGAGTTGGCAAAATTACGAGACAGTATTACTAGAAACTTGCTCCTTTCCACCGTACTTTTCACCCAAAGGATTTCTCTATGTCGGACCTAAATCTTTCTCTGATTGTAGCCATGACAGCTAAAGAACAAGTTATTGGCTTCAAGAACACAATTCCATGGAAAATCCCGAGCGACATGCTACGGTTCAAAAAAATCACAACCGAAATCGGAACTGTACTCATGGGGCGCAAAACCTGGGAATCAATACCTCAGAAATATCGCCCACTGTCGGATCGTCACAGTATCGTCCTTTCTCGAAGCGGTTCTGTACCCCAAAGCAAATCCGTACAGGTTGTCGCCTCTGTCGAGGAGGCACTTGCTGCAATTGCTCAGCAGGGCGGACACTGTTGCATAGCGGGTGGCGAAGAACTCTACCGCCTATTCCTCCCTCGAGTACGCACTCTCTATACAACAATTATTGACGCTGTGATTGAAGGGGACGCCCACTTTCCGTTCGTGAATCAGTCAGACTGGAACGCGTCATGTGCTATTCGTAATATGCGCTCACAAGGGGACCAATACCGAACATCGTACTTTGAGTATCACAAAACTGTTCGATGAAATACAAAGCGGCGCCCAATGGGCGCCGCTTTAAAACATTGTATGACTTGCCTACTTGGCAACATCAATGCCCATTGAACGTGCCGTCCCTGCGATAAGGCGCGCTGCTGCTTCTGGGCTGTTGGCATTGAGGTCGGGCATCTTCTCTTCAACGATCGCCGCGATCTGGGCCTTCGTGATGGTACCTGCCTTACTCTCCTTCGACTTACTTGAACCCTTCTCAATACCAAGCGCTTTGAGGATAAGTCTCGAAGCCGGCGGGTTCTTCATGATGAAGGTGAAGGTGCGGTCGTCAAAGACCGAGAGCTCGATCGGAATGATCGTGCCACGCTTGTCCTTAGTCGCCTCGTTAAACTGGGTCACGAATTGACCAATGTTCACGCCGGCAGGTCCCAAGGCCGTACCGACAGGAGGTGCAGGCGTAGCTGCTCCACCAGGGATCTGTAACTTAATCTTTTTTACGACTGTTGCCATAGTGCTGTGAGATTACCTTATTATCTTTAAAATTCCTAGAGCTTCCGAATTTGGAGGAAATCGAGTTCCACGGGAGTCTCGCGACCGAACATCGAGACCATCACCTTTACCTTGCCGCGACTTTCATCAATCTCACCTACCTTCCCTTCTAAGTCCTTGAATGGGCCGTCAGCGATCACGATCGGATCGTCCTTCACGAGGTCGATGTGGTGCTTCGGCGCCTCAGCAGTCATGCGACCCATGAGTGCTGCAGCCTCCGCCGCTTCCATCGGAACTGGCGTATTACCTGAGCCCACAAAACCGGTAACGCGAGGTGTGTTACGGACAACAAACCATGAGTCATCGTCGACAATCATGCGAACGAGAATGTAACCTGGGTAGATTTTCTCCTCTTCGACAACGCGCTTGCCGCTTTTGACTCGAATCTTCTTCTCGGTCGGTACAACCACCTCAAAGATTTTGTTTTCCATTCCGAGTGATTCGATGCGCTGCTTCAAATTACGCTCAACGGCGTTCTCATAGCCCGCATAGGTGTGGATGGTATACCAGCGAGCGTCGGCAGGATTGGGCTTCGTCTCATCACGCACTTCTTTGCGCACCGTCGGTGCGATATCAGCCATGCCGACCTCTTCGTTTAGAGGTGTTTCTGATTCGCCAGATTGAGGGTGTAGATCATCCATAGTAGTAGGAGTTACGCGCCCGTCACTGAGCTCACCACAAGTTCGAAGACGTGATCAAGAAGAGATACGAGAAGAGCAATCACCACAGCGATAAAGATCACCACGAGGGTGTGTCCGAGCGCGGTTCGGTTACTTGGCCAAACAACATGTGTGAACTCTTCGCGAACATGCTTCAGGTAGGTGAAGGGTGAGGTCATAAAAGGCGTTTAGTAAATAAAAAAGCCCTGCGGGCCTTGATATAGTTAGTATAGTACGAGCAATAGCAAACGTCAAATCCCCGACCGCTCTGCGGTCGGGGATTTACTCTTCGCCACACTTCCTAACGAATTTCGTACGTCACTGAAACCGAGGCGGTGTACGTGTTTTCTCCGGCTGGGATTACCGGCGCAGCTGCGCTGTCAACCGCCTTCATATTGGCGCTCATCGCCTCATACATAGGCATCGGGTTCCCATTGTTTGACTCATTGAAATTGACGATCTTTCCTAGCCGAACGCCAAGCTGCTTCGCGAGCAGTTCTGCCTGCGTGCGCGCATCGCTAATCGCCTCAGCTCGCGCCTGAATATACCCTGCATTAGCATTGTCGAGTGCAAAGTCAGGGCCATTTACATTTTGAACGCCAAGAGTGCCGAGCCCTGCGAGGAGCTCCCCTACTTTAGAAATGTCACGCTCTGTTACCTGAATCATTTCGGAAACTTCATAGCCTGTAATCTTGGCATTTCCACTATAGGTCGGACACATTCTGCCTGCGCCTGGAGTGCAGGGATTTGGATACGAATACTGGGGATTGATGTTGTACGAGAGCGTGCGCACATCCTTTTCAGCAATGCCCTGTTTCTTCACGAAGTCGATCGCTGCGTTTGCCTGCTTCGTGGTAAGCGCCTGAGCCTCTGCCACAGTTGCAGCTGTATTTTGGACGGTAAACGAAACATGAGCAACGTCTGGCGCCAAAGTTGCCCGGCCTGTGCCATCGACAGTGATCGTATCAGTAGCCGGATTATTCGAACGGCCGAAGTTCGATGCTGCAGTGATCGTCTCCGCAAGTAGAAAAAGCGAGAGGATTGATAGAGCGCCAATGAGTGCAATCCTGACTCCGCCATTTTCGAATAATTCAGAAAACGAGTTGGTATTCATACGGAATTAGTTAGCTATTGTAATACTCAGTATATCACTGATACCTACTCTAACGGCCCACTCGATGAGTTCTTACTGAATTTGAAGTGTAGATAAAAGCTTCTCAAGAGCAGCATGTGCCGGGAGCAACGAGATATTGAGACTTGGGTTTGTCCAGTCAGCTCCACGGTCGATAGCATCAAAGCGCAGCACCGTATCCCCACGCTTGAGGTAGTACGCCGTGACAATCACTCCCTCAAAGCGGTCGATCGGTACCACGGTAAACGTACGCTCATTAAATGTCTTGGCCGAGAAACGGATCGGACTCACCTTCTCCCCGGAAGTCTGCCCTATTGCCGTGTCCTGGATAGTTTTGAGCGCCGTCGAGGAAGCATTGATCGGGAATACATTGATCAAAATAGTGGAGGGCTCAGTCGAAGTGCTGAGTGCAGGCTGCTCATACGCAGCAACAGTTGTCGGGTCAAGCGTTTGTGTCAGTGGTACAAAGCCCGTAGGGAGCGCAAACGAAATGTGTGCGGTAGCAAGCGACACGTTTGGCGGAGGGCAGGTAGTGAACTCACAGGTAGTCCCAGTGCGTACAACAGCCGTCCCGTCCGGACAGAAGAGTTTGTCGACGGGACACGTGATGGGCTGATAAGGATGCTCAACAGCATTGCGGTACACGAGACCGCCAATACCTACAATAACGATAACTAGAATGCCTAAGAGTAGAGGTTTCATACGGCTTATATTATCACGACGCTTCTTCCACCATAAAACTTACCTAACTGGGGCGGCTACCATGATCGGTCACGCATAATTTCTTGCTAGAAATTTGCTCGACCCCGCCTCGGCGCCGTCGCGCCTCCGGCCTTCGATTCCCGGTAGCCGCACCAAAAATATAATCCTCGAATGCTTGCGCATCCGTTTCGTTATTTTTGGGCGGCTACCGGGAATCGAACCCGAATCGAGAGCTCCACAAGCTCCAGTGTTAACCATTACACCATAGCCGCCATGCACTCGTTTGTTATAGCAGAAATTCTTCTGTGCGCGAAGGGTCCTTGCCACATGCTATGCTTCGACCAATGTCTGGAGACCAGATAGAGCACGAGTCTCTCGTCGTTTCTCTCAATGACGAAGAAGCACTCGCGGCCTACAAACAGCCGTTCGATGCATACCCCGTCAGCCTCTTACCTCGAATTATAGGTGGCTTTTTGATAGCCTGTGGCAATCTCTTCTATGGTCGCCGGCCTTCGTATATGAAATTTCGCGCTATCGAAGTGATCGCCCGAGTGCCTTACCACTCATGGTCCTCAGCGATATTCACATTTCTTACTCTGTTCTATAGTAACGAAGATCGCGCGCTCAGGCTCTCTACCCTCTCACACTTCACTCGCTTTGCGGCAGACAATGAGACCATGCACGTCGTGGTGATCTCCGGCCTTGCTCGAGCACATGAGCGTGCCGGACTCCTTCGCCATACGATCATCCCAATGCTATTCGCATTTTTCTATTTCTGGACGTCATATGTACTCTACCTTCTTAACCCTCGGTGGTCCCTTGAGATTAATTACCTTTTCGAGCAGCACGCCTTTGATCACTACTCACTCTTTCTAGAAATCTGTGGGGATGACTTAAAAGCCCGACCGATTCACAGCAGTTACTTAGCGTGGTATGGCCGTGACGTCCGCTCACACTATGAGTTCTTCCGCTCAGTGCGTAACGACGAAATCATTCATCGCAACCGTTCGGTTCACGAGATCGAACTGCATTGTAGCCGTGGCCGCGCTGCCTTTTAGTACGAAGGATTTTCTTCGACAACACCGGCTCGGTGGTTTACGAAGCGCGCGAGCGCGAATAGAAGCGAAGAGAGTCGATTAAGATATGCCATGGTCGCAGCTGGCAAATCACGAACCCCAGCTTCTTTCACAGCAACTACCCTGCGCTCAGTACGCCGGCTAAGAGTGCGCGCAACATCGAGCTGTGCTGAGAGCTCCGTCCCGCCGGCGATCGAGAAGCCCTTCAAAGGCGGGATGCGTTTCTCTATTAGAGCAACAAAATCTTCAATTTGTTTAACAACCGCCTCCCCCACTTTTTTATCAGCGCCGGCAACCTGGGCCTGAATAATAAACAGCGTTTCCTGTACAGCGTGCAGCGTACTTTTAATGTACGGTTCTGCATCACCCCGCATCTTAACGAGGCCGAGGTACGCATTTAGCTCGTCGAGCGCGCCCAGCGCCTCCGGCAAGTCAGAGGCCTTTGAGATACGCGGCTCATTTCGCCCAAACGTGCTCGTTGTCCCGCCATCTCCTCTCCCAGTGAATAGCATATGGGCTGTAGTATACACACCCGGTGGACTTGACTTTTAGTCACCAATTGTGCTATAGTATAACCAGCAGTCAACCCCCACCTATTAATCAATAAGGAGGTTTACCATGTACATTCCCCCCTCAGACCTGATGGAGATGCGTAAGCGTATCCATCAGAAAACCAAGGAGCGGCTGCAGCGTGGCCGCAAAGACGACCGGACGGCTCTTGCCAAGATCGCTGCGGTTTTCGTTGTACTCGCGATTTGTATCACGATATATGTCGGCCCAGCTCAGATCCTCGTCATGTTGAACAAGACCGGCGACGCGATCATCGAACGGATTGTCGCGCCCGAGTAACTGTAGATCGTGCGAAAACGAAAGCCGGACATCCTGTCCGGCTTTTTTCATTTTATAAAAGAAACCGACCGTCAAATGACGGCCGGCAAACGATTTTCGAACTTTTTACGCTTCTTCTGGAAGAGCGTTTGGGATGAGACACCGGGCAACGTCGATAAAACTCATGCTGGCAAACTTCTTCGGCGCCTCCTCTGCAATGTGCAGGGACTCTTCAAAACCCGAAAAAAGCAACTTGATACTGGTTCTCTCAGGAGCTGATAGCCCTTCAAGCTCTCGCTGCAAAAGCAGACGCCTTCCCTGCACGAACTGAGGACGGGTCGCCATCCATTGTACAAGCCGACACTGGATGGTGGACTGTGTTGCCTCTGGTATGTCCACCAAGCGACGGGCGTCAGACAGCATAAGTGCGACATCGATATTGTCTTCAATGAAGAGAGCAGGCCCTTCTGCGTCAAACTGCACAGGGTCCATACCTGCGGCGCCGAGATCAGCCAGTGCAACGGCTCGGGTTACCGGATGGCTACCTCGATTGAGCGCAGGCTGAACTACCGTCTTGTACTCAGAGTTCCACTTCGGAACCGTCGTCAGTATCGCCTCGATCAAGATGAGGTGATTCTCGTCCATCAAAATCGCTCCTTCGGCCGCGCGGTGCTGTCGTATAAACTTCAGTGCCGCAGCTCCGCTTTGGCGTTCGTTTGCGCCAATAGCGCGTTGACGCATCACCCTGCCGTCAACCTTTCGATCTCGAGCGTAGAGCTGCACCTCATCGTGCTTTGCCGCTGCCGTTTGGACAATCGTGACAAACGGCGTTGAGAGTTTAAGCGCCGTTGCTATACGGGTAGCTCGACCGATGACACCATCGGTATGCGCCCAGACATGATAGAAAAGCCTGTCAGGAATCTGCACATTTTCGTACTGAGACTTGATGGCGCTTTTAGCAGAGTTAATCGCTAACTCCGCAAAGCGTGAGGCAGGTCTATAAGCGTTCATTCGATAAGCCTTTCTGCAGGTTTGTAGAAGACGTTCCATCGTTAATTTACATCATAAAACCTATTAGTCAAGTCGTGCACAATGATTCTGTGCCTCACACACAAACACAAAACCCGCATAAATGCGGGTTTTGTGTTTGTGTGTGCCCAGGAGAGGACTTGAACCTCCACGTCTTGCGACATATGCACCTCAAGCATACGTGTTTACCAATTACACCACCTGGGCAGGTGCGCTCCTTCAGCACTATACTACACCCTACTCGGCCTTCGCCTCTACTACTTCCTCAGGTGCCGCTTCTACCAGTGTTGCTGTCTCCACTACCTCTGCTTCAGTAATCACTGCCTCAGGAGCAACTTCTTCGACAGGCAGCGTCTCATCACTCTTGAGGTTCAGCATGCGGGCGTTGCGGAGCTGGCGGCGAACCTGCTTAGCCGCCTTCTCGCGGATGAAGTAGAGCTTTGCTCTACGGACGCGAGATCGCTTGACGATCTCGATTGAGTCGATGACCGGTGAGTATAGTGGAAACGTTTTCTCGACACCGATACCCGAGAGTGTCGCGCGAACGGTGAACATTCCACCCGCCTCTTTGCCGTGCTTGGTTGAGAGGACAAGACCCTCAAAGGTCTGCTTGCGGGCATTCTTTGTGGTCTTTTCCTTCTTGTCAGTGCCGCGCCCCTTCTTCATCTCAATGATGTTTTGGACCACGCGCACAGTGTCACCCGAGCGGATCCCGAGAGCCGCGCGTCCTTCACTATTTACTGGAGTTATGACTTTTCGCATGTGCTTCGCACTCTACCATGCAGCTTCTTATGGGGCAAATAGGCGCTTACCCTCCTTGAAATACTCTAACGCCGGAAGCAGATCCTCAGGAATGGGAGCCACGATAGTCGTATGTCCGCCTCTAGGTAGCGGCACTTCGATACTGTACGCATGAAGCGCTAGTCGAGTAATACCAAGACCTGGCTTCTGATTAGGGGCATAGAGAGGGTCGTTCACAATTGGGTGGTGGATTGCCTTAAGGTGAACACGAATCTGGTGCGTTCGGCCTGTCTCAGGCATTACCTTCATAAGCCCGAATCCTTCAACTTCATCAATGACCTCATACCTGGTGAGCGCATCGCGAAGTCGCCCTTTTGCCTTACGCTGAGCACTTCGCAATCGAAAATCTTTACGAGAACGACCAATATCAAAGTCGATCATGCCGCTCTTCTCTTTGGGTGCCCCATAGGTAAAAGCGAGATACGTCTTCTGAACAACACGATCGTGAAAGGCTGCTCGTAAGAATGCGTAGGCCGCTGCGTTTTTCGCAAACACGAGCACCCCTGAGGTGTCACGATCAAGGCGATGGACGTAGCCTCTCGTCGGAAGCTCTCCAATAAGTTCCTCTTTCTTATCTGTGTTGGGGTAGTGCTCGTTAAACCACTCTTCAGCAGTTGACTCCTCGGTTCGTCCATCAGGATGGGTGATCAGCCCGACGGGTTTATTGATAGCAACCAGGTCAGAGTCCTCGTAGAGGATGGGCAATTCCATACTGCTACAGTACCACTTCTTCTATTTTCCGTGGCGGCGCTCCCGTTCAGCAAATTCAGCAAGAATCGCATCGAATTCTTCTTTTGAAAAATCGGGCCACAGAGTCTTAGTAAAAAAGAGTTCACTGTAGACCGATTGCCAGGGGAGAAAGCCTGAGAGGCGCAGCTCGCCCGATGTGCGCAAGATAAGATCTGGATCTGGCATTGCTCCGGTCTGCATATGACCTGCTATATATTCTTCTGTTATTTCCTCGGGATTCGGGTGCTCCGCGACAATGGCACGCACCGCATTCGCGATTTCTTGCCGACCACCATAATTAAGAGCGAAGTAGATGTGCGGGCCAGGATTCACCGCTGTTTCCATTTCTGACTCACGAAATACTTCACGCATCTTTTCTGAAAAGCGTGAGAGGTCGCCTACATAATGAAGCACTCCTCCCTCGCTTTTGAAGTGGTCAAGCTCGGTCTTTAAGTACTCGCCGATAAGGCGTAGGAGATAGGAGACCTCTTCTTCAGAACGATTCCAATTCTCTGTAGAGAATGTATAAAAAATGAGATGCTCGACGCCCGCGGCCTTAGCCCAACCTAGAACTTTCTTGAGTGTTTCGCCGCCCGCACGGTGACCTTCGACAGCTGGCACTCCACGAGCCTTTGCCCAACGGCGATTACCGTCCATAATAATGCCGACGCACCGAGGCACGCGAGAGGGCTCGTTCATACTCATATACAACTGACTGCTGTACTTAGTGGTTTCATCGCGCTTTTGGTGCACCCTGTAGGACTTGAACCTACGACCTTCTCAGTGTAAATGAGTTGCTCTACCAACTGAGCTAAGGGTGCCTATCTATCTCAATTCTGCAATCTCTCCGACAGAACCGTAAATGGCCCTCGGCCTCTGCCATCTAAGCTAAGGGTGCATTTATCTAAACGTACCATATGCCGTTATTTATTCCATGGCTCCAAGCCATGCCGTCGAGACCATTGTGGGCATGGGGAGACTCGAACTCCCAAGGATTGCTCCATACGCTTCTGAGACGTACGCGTATACCAGTTCCGCCACATGCCCTGCGCACGTTATGGTAGCAGAGATTCCTTTTGTGGTCACAGAGATTTTTTGATCACCCATAAGATTTTACTAAATTTTTGCGCGACCCCGCCTCAGCAGCCGAGCTGCTTCCGGCTCACCAAAAGAAAAGACTGCCAGGGGCAGTCTTTTCTTTTGGTGCCTCCAGCTGGAATCGAACCAACATCAACGGCTTAGAAGTCCGCTGCTCTATCCATTGAGCTATGGAGGCGCTTTCTACCCGTAACCCTAACCTATGTCGCACTTATTGCGAAGGGTCGCTGTAGTGATAGCCCCCGTCAATATATTTTTGTTGCTCCGCTTTTCGAGAAACGATCGTGGTGTGCACGGAGTCGAACGCGGCACGATTAAATGTTGGCACCGCAGCTGCGGTGGGTTCGCCACTCATTTCTCCCGCCTCTATGCGGCCGAACATCCATATATCCCATCCAATGATACCCACAAGCAGTATCGCAAACGCGGCAAGCATATATAGCCAATCGCGCACTGGGTCGTGTTGGGTCGTACTGTGCAAACGGGAACTAAGTGAGCGGAAGGAGAAAGAGGTCATGCGTGTGGTGTTGAGGTGTTGGCGCTTTGAGCAAGCGAGGCAACAGTAATGGTAAGTGTTGCTGCCCAGACTCCCTTATCGTCTCTCGTAAGAGCGAGCGCTGTGATAGATACGTTATAGGGAGAATATTCGATCGCACCGACAGTACGAAGGACAGAATCAAATGAGCCGCCCACGGTGAGCGCGAACGTGAGAGCTGGTCGAGACTTAACATTCGCTTTTGAGACCGCTGTTACTTTAACTAAGGTTCCAAAGGTATGGCCCTCTGCTTCAAGCGAGTCGATGAACGGAACAACATTGGCTTCTGGGACAAAATAACTTTGAATAGCAGCCTCTTCCCCGGCAATCTCGGCGAGTGAGGCGCGCGCTTCTGCAATTCTTTGACTATTTTCGATTTTACGAGCAATCTGAGTTTCAAGATCGGCGACATGAGCACGGGTATGCTGCACAAATAGATACCAGGCAGTAAAAGCTCCGACAGCACCTAGTGCGATACAACTCGTTATAATAAGATGGGTTACAGCAGATTTCATGGTGCCAGAATCAGAGTAATCGTAAAGGAAATCTTCGTATCTTGCGCGAATGATGACACAGGTAAGACTACCGACTTACTGAGCGCTGAGCGCTCAAGTGCGAGTTTGTAGGTACTTAATGCATCGCGGGTTGCAGCGGTACCCGAGAGCACTACCGTACCTGCGCCCATAGCTGGAGTGTAATTGAGAGACGTGAGACTAGCGCCCGCATGCGCAATCCCTAGTACATTTCGTATGGTAGCGGCAACTGATGTCGACGAGGCAAGCATTCCAAGCGTCGACGCATCACTGGTGAGCGCGGTGAGTCGCTCAGAAAGACTCACATCCTCTGAGGAACCGAGCGTTGTTTCGACACTCCTCAATCGCTCTGCCTTAACCGACGCTGCCTGCGCCAGGTACACATAAAGAGGTAAGAGCAGCGCTCCTGCGACGACGACTAGAATCGTAACCAGCATAACCGCAACCGTACTAACTCGAACAATATAATCGCGAGCAATCTCGCGTTGCCGTTCAGGCGGAAGTAGATTGGTAAGAGGGTTAGGCATGCAGTTGAATTCGGTCTCGGAGCGCTAATCCGATGGCGGTTGCGTAGGCGAGAGATTCTCTGTAGTCGAGTTCTGGAATCCACTCATCGCGCGGCGCAAGATTCGTAAACACATCCCCCGGCGCTACAGGTATTTTAAGCGAGCCCTCTAAATACTCAGGCAGACCTCGAATCGATGCATTCCCCCCAGCGAGGATTGCTTGCGAGACCGGCTCGTGACCACTCTCTGGCCCTGCTTTCTCCTGCCAATACTCGAGGCGATGCGCAATCTCATCGCGAATCGCTGACACAGTAGAAAGCATTGCTGCAATATAGTCTTCGTTTCCCGGAGCGGGGACGATCCCTTTATCAGCTTTTACCTTGCGTGCCTCAGCCTCCGTAACACCAAAATGCTTCTGTACCGCAAGCGTGAGCGCATGCCCACCAATCCCAATGGTGGTTGCAAAACACGGGATGCAGTTAGCCACGATTACGAGTTTCGTTGTTGTTTTCCCAACATCGATAATGAGTGTGGTTGATGTGTCTCCAATAGGGAGAAGCGCACGAGCGATTGCGAATTGCTCGGCCTCAAAGGCAGCGATTCCGATCCCAGCCTCATCAAAAGCACTCAAAGTCTCATCCACGACCCGGCGAGCAAAGCCGATGCCAGCCACGCGCGTTGTGCCGTCTTTCCCGGGACCTACCCCAACAATGTCGAACGCCGTCTCCTGTGGCGGAATCGGTATCAACTCATCAAGATGCTGCTCGATTGCGGTGCGCCATTCGCCCTTTCCCTCACCTTCGGCTGATGTCTCGAAGAGATAGGACTTTGATTCAGGCAAAGCCGCATTAGTAACTGAGACACGCGCTGTTTTGGCAGTGCCAGTAATCGCCCCTACGACCGCAGCGCGATCAATAATTTCTCCATCAGTGAAAGCACCTGCGTCTAACCATGTCTCAGCGTAGCTATCTAGAATAAGACCAACGGGACTTTCAGTGAGCCGCACAGCCTTCACGCCGCTTGTTGAGATGTCGATACCTGAGAGCGGCAAACTAATGTAGCGCGGCGGCGCAAACGCTGAACGCAGTCCTGCTACAAAACCAAGAGCCATATATGAGAAGTATACTCGATAAAATTGCGCTTCAAGTGCCGCGCGATAAAACGTGTGACTTAATGTGCGCTCGTTCCTGGCGGCACGGTGCGATCGGGAGTGAGAAACGCAAACGTTTCCACCTCGCCCACAGCAAAGAGCATGCCGTTACTTTCAAGCCCACGAATTATTCTCGGTTCAAGATTCGTAACAAAGGCAAGTTGGCGCCCCAGAAGTGTTTCCGGCTCGTTTACATATGCAGCTATACCTGAAACTATTTGCCGCGGACCACTCTCCTCATTAAAATCGACCGTAAGTCGAAGTAACTTATCGGTGTCCGGCACTCGCTCAGCCGTTTTGACCGTACCTACCTGCACTTCTATTTTACTAAACTCATCAATTGAAATGCGTGGCTTACTCATGGCTCGTGCGTGAAAGATAGCTAGTAAGAATAAGTGCTGCTGCTTGCGCGTCGACGGCAGCATGACGTTTTGGGGATCGCGACTTCCCTTCTTTCGCAGGCGCGCGCCTAGCTTCAGTGCTCGTATACACCTCAGATTCAAAAACAACTGGCAGTCCGGTACGTTCAGTGATGTTCTCTCCGAATGCCCGCGCCGCGTGAGCGATAGGATTATCGCCGCCAGAAAGCGTTCGTGATTCACCTATCACGACGACACTTACATTTTCCTTAGCAATAAGCGTGCACAGGTCATCGAGCACTCGTGGGGAATTAGTAACTATTGCATGCGGGAACCCCATCGTTCCAAGCTCGTCCGAGAGCGCAAGACCGATCTTTGACGAACCATAATCAATACCGAGATATCGCATATATAAAAGTGTATGCTATAACCATAGTCTGTGCGAGGAGCAAACGGAAGGGTGGCAGAGTGGTCTAATGCACCTGTCTTGAAAACAGGAGTCTCTTTACGGGGACCGTGAGTTCGAATCTCACCCCTTCCGCAAAATCAGTCCCCGCAATTTTGCGGAAGGTAGCCCTGCTGGTAGCAGGGCTCGTGAGATTCGAAGACCTTGCGAGCGTGATTTGCGACTGTTTGGAGCAAATCATCCGCAAGGTGTACTGATCCTGTAAGGATCGAACCACCCCTTCCGCCGCGAATTTTGATAGAATACCCCTAGTGAGAAAAAGCATCGTACTAGTTAGTCTCGTGCTTGGTGTGGCCACTCTTGGTGTCACCCTGCTTCCTGGTACCTTAGCTGCTCAAGCCGTCACAACCGGAAGCCTCCAAGCCCAAATCGATTCCAATACTTCACAGATCGCGTCGCTTACGCAAAAGATTGCTGAGTATCAAGCCGCTCTTCAAAAAGTGGGTGCTGATAAAAAAACGCTCCAAGCAGCAATTAATTCTCTTGACCTACAGCGTAAGAAGCTGGAAACGCAAGTAACGCTCGTCCAGCGGCAAATTGACAGTACGCAACTTCAGATCAAACAACTGGGTAGTGGTATTGCAAAAACACAGAGTGAAATCGATGCAGACCGAGCCGCTCTCGGCGCCAGCATGCGTAATATCCAGCTCGCCGACGAGCAACCACTTGTTGCGCAAATGGTTTCTTCGCACAGCTTACCTGAGCTCTGGAGCGAGATCGACTCCTCAGAGCAACTGCTACACGCTATTCGCGCTAACGTTGCAAAACTCCTGGCACATAAGCAATCTCTTGCGACTTCGCAAAGCGCCTCAAAGCAAAAACAAGAAGTCCTCACTTCGCAAAAAAAGTCTCTTGCCACTGAGCAACAATCCCTGAGCGCAACAAAGCAGTCAAAGGCCCAACTGCTAGCTGATACGAAGGCACAAGAATCGAATTATCAAAAACTGTTGGCGCAAGCAAAAGCGGAACTTGCCGCCTATTCAGCTTTCACAACAAATGCCGGAGGGTCTAAGCTCTTGGCGAATCAAACCAGTTGTGACGATTGGGGCTGTTACTATAGTCAGCGCGATACGATCTGGGGCAATGTACCTTTGAGCGGTACGAACGAACGTTTGGCCGCGTCTGGATGCCTCGTCACCTCAATGGCAATGATGTTCACCCACTATGGCTATCACGATGTAACGCCAGTCAGCGTTAACGCTAACCCGTCAAACTTTTCTCCAGCAGGCGGCCTTCTCCTCTTTACGATCAACGTCGGTGGCGCTACGGCGACTCGCTATAAAGTAGCGACTATCGACGCCACCCTCGCGACGGGTAATCCCGTGGTCGTCGGTATTCATGCCTACGGCGGCACGCACTACGTTGTACTCACGAGCGGGAGCCGTGGCAGCTACCTAATGCGGGATCCCTATGTCGCTAACGGTAAAGACGTAAGCTTTACTGCTCACTACTCTGTAGGATCAATCTTCGGTATCTCAAAAGTAATTATCACGTCCTGATGAGCATTAGTGCGCAAGAGTGGGATGTGACACCAAAAGAAGCGGTTGTGCTTCAAAAAGAGCTGCGCGAACAGGTGAAACTCGTGCCACTTACTGGTCTGCCAAAAACAATCGGTGGTTGCGACGTAAGCATGAACCGCTTTGCAACCAGTGGCTACGCCGGGTTCATTACACTCTCCTACCCTCGGCTCGAAGAGATTGCTCACAGCGTCGTTAAGGAGAAGATTTCATTCCCGTACATCCCTGGACTGCTTTCGTTCCGAGAAATACCTATGCTCTTAAGAGCCTGGGAGAAACTCGAAAAAAAGCCTGACGTACTTATAGTCGATGGGATTGGAATCGCGCACCCGCGACGCCTTGGTATCGCTACGCACTTAGGCCTCATACTCCGCATACCTACGATAGGGTGCGCCAAAAGCGTTCTCATAGGCGTCTACGAGGAACCGGGGGCCGAACCCGGTTCTATCTCCTATTTACGCGACCCTAAAGCACATAATGAAATTGTCGGTGCTGCGCTTCGCACTAAGAAAAATGTTAAACCGGTATTCATCTCTCCAGGACATCTCATTACTCTTTCAGAATCCATTGAAATCGCAAAGCGATGTGTCCTTACGCATCGCCTACCTGAGCCTACACGATTGGCACATAACACGGTTAATGCGTATCGCGTCGCCGACCAGTAGGTAAGGTGGTGGTATACTTTTTTTATGCCACGTAACGCTCTCTTAGAGTGGGAAGGACGAGAATACGATCATAATCCTAAAGACTCGGACTGGTACTGGTCAGTGGGAATCGTCGCCGTTGCTGGCACTATTGCTGCAATACTCTTTAGTAATTATTTATTTGGTCTCTTAATTATCGTCGCGGCTATCACACTCGCGCTCCATGCTGCAAAAGCACCCCCATTGCACCGCTTCCGCCTCGTTGAGCAAGGTATCTACATTGGGGACCAATTGCACGCGTTTAGCGCAATGATCTCGTTTTGTGTTCTGGAAGACATTGAGGGTGAGTATCCGCCGATGATCTCTATCAAGACGAAGAGCTGGCTTCACCCCCACCTAATCATTCCGCTTGAAGGTGTCGATCCGGATGCGATCTATGCCTATTTCCTTGAGCATGTGGAGGAAGAAGAACACACGCACAGCCTAAGCGACTTGGTAGCGGCTTGGCTGGGATTCTGATATACATTTAATGTGGCACATGCGACGGTGAATGAATTCGGCGTGGTGCGCTCCTCAGAAACGAAAATCGCTCTCATCGTTCAACGGATAGGACACTCCCCTGCGAAGGGAGAAATCCAGGTTCGATTCCTGGTGAGAGCACATCAACACAAACACCTGCCCTGCGGCAGGTGTTTGTGTTGATGTGCTGGACGCAGCGATGTTTTGCGAGCACGCAAAACCGCGAGCCGGGCGACCTCGATCTCTTGAGCGAAGCGATTAGAGATTGGGAGTACTCTTGTGGTGGTCGAGGGAGTTCAGTTGCGACGACAACTGAACTATCCGTGACCACAAGTGCTCTCACGCACGTCTTGGGAGACGTGCAGCCAGGAATCGAAATCCTTATCAGCATTTTATGGAGCGGAGCGAACAGAAAATCAGTAGGGCATACTGCCCTGTAAGGATCGATAAGCGTACTCGCGGTCCTGGTCTTTAAATCTCCTCTCTCAGCAGTCGTGCATACTGTCCTACCAAAAATTGTTCGGGTAAGAGCTTCATCACCGTATTAGCCAGTTTCCGAACCACATTTGATTTGATAAGCGTATAAAATCGCATCCTCTCATTGAGCCTTTTTGCAGCAACGATCCGTGGCCGACGTATTTTCTGGTAATTTATTAGCGCCTTTTCGACAGATACGTTCTCGTTAACTTTGAGTAGTTCGCCCGCGAGAATATATGCATCTTCCATAGCCATGGAACCACCGAGACCTGCGTGCGGCCCAAAGCTGTGCGCAGCGTCTCCCATAATTGCCACACGACCTTTCACCCATTCGCGTACCCTTACTTCAATGAGATCCGCCGGCATAACATCGGTGTCTTTAAGTGACTCAAATATTTCAGGGACTAGCACTGACTCATCCTTAAAGACGGTACGTAGTCGATCAATCCGTCCCTCAGGGGTATCCCATATTTTGTGATCAACAGGTGCGGTGAGTATTGCGAGAGCCTTTTCTCTACCACTAAAGACAAGCGTAAATTCTTTTGGCTCAACATACTCAGTGACCGTCGCCGACGCGCTCTTGTCTCGATCAATCCACACCCACCAACTTCGCCAATTTTCATACGACTCAACATGCTTCTTGAAGAGCATTTCGCGCACACTCGAATGCACGCCGTCGGCGCCGATAACAGCATCGTATTCTCTTATCTCACCGTTACTCAATGTGACGCGGACAATTGCAGCTTTCTGTTCTATCGCCGTCATGGTCACTCCTCGACTAATCTTTCCCTCTCCTATTTTGCCCGTTAACCACTCGCACAGATCTTTGCGGGCGATCATGGTGATTGCGCTACCGTAATTCACATTGAAATCCTTGAGATTGTAGTCGCGCAGAAGCTCACCGCTTCCTGTGCGCATCATATAGTGGTGGATTGGTGTTCCCTCCGTATCAAATTTTTCCGCGAGCCCGAGCTTCGCGAGCACATCGCGAGCATTGTCCCACATCACCAGAAGATAGCCACCCAAGGGCTCTTTTGCTTTCTCAACAATCTCGAACTCAATTTCTGTGTCTTGTAAAAAAGCACCGAGGGTAAGTCCTCCGATGCCGCCGCCCACGATTAATATTTTCATAACTCCCACAGTATACTAGACACACGAGCAGGCTTCCGTAGTTGAATGGATACAATGCCTCCCTCCGAAGGAGGTGATGACGGTTCGATTCCGTCCGGAAGCACAGACGAGCCAGGGCGAGGATGGTGCTTTCGAGCACGCCTGGGAGGCGTGCGTGACGGAATCGAAAACCTTGTGCGCATTTCTCAAGCATTTTTGTGCGAAGAGAAAATCCACAAGGTCTACTGAAACTGTAAGTTTCGTTTCCGTCCGGAAGCACATAAAAAGAAACTCGCCCTTTCGGGCGATTTTCTTATGCCTTTGCTCGTTTGATCGCGAGCGCGAGACGAGACTTTTTTCGATCAGCCGTATTGCCTTTAATGACCCCTCGCTTCTTCGCTTTATCGATTGCCTTGTATGCCGCCGAAAGCATTTTCTCTGCTCCAGCCACATCCTTTGCTACGAGAGCCTTGGTGAGCGACTTCGTTGTGTCGCGAAGTGTGTCCTTACGGCGCAGGTTAAACACGTGCTTGCGTGCCGCAGCGCGGATTGCCTTTTTAGCTGAACTGGTGATTGCCATATGTTCTTTTATATATACGCTATCTCCCCTCTGAAGGCAACTGTAGTCGCCTACCGATCGATAGACCGGTGGGATGGTACCATGTCCCTATGATCAGACAGATACGCGGCAAAATACTTGAAATAGGCCTTGTGAGCGCAGTCGTCGAAGTCGCTGGTTTCGGGATAGAGGTGCGGATGCCAAGCCCAGATGGACTAATTCTTGGAAGCGAAGTGTCTCTCATGACCCATCTCGTGCTTAAGCAAGACGGACTCGAGCTCTATGGCTTTAGAACAAGTGGTGATCGTGACTTCTTTGAGCTCATTCTTACTGTGTCAGGAATCGGCCCTAAAACTGCGCTTTCTGTGCTTCGTCGTGCACCTAAAGAGTCGATTGAGGGCGCGATTGGCTCTCGGGACCTTAATTACCTCACGAAAGTAGTTGGTCTTGGTAAAAAGAGTGCTGAGAAGATGCTCGTTGAGCTTGCTGATAAGGTCGGGCCACGCGTCCATGACAATGACGACAATGAAATCTTCGACACACTGGTCGCTCTTGGGTATACCGAGCGCGAAGCACGTAAGGCACTTCAGTCTATTCCCGATAGCGCAGTAGGCAAAGATGTTCGCCTAAAGGCGGCACTCTCTGTGAGCTAATTTGTTACAATCCGAGTATGGAGAATGATGCGTGGTTTTTTGTCGGAGTATTCGCCTTTATTTTTATAGTTTGGATTGCCGTTGGCGGCCCACTTCACCCTCTTGCCTTTACCGGCCCAACGCTTGCTCAGCCTCAAGAACTTGGTGGGGGCACCTACCTCCAATTCCCGCGTGCTGCGTATAGTATCGGCAAATCAAACGTCACTCTCCCGGGCTCTTCAAATGACGGAAGCCTCTCTACTAATTTCGGTTCGTCAATACCAGCTCAAACATACGGAACACCGTTTGGAACGCCGTCAGTGTATCGAACACTCATTTCGTTGAGCAACTATGTGTCGAATGCTAGTTCATCGAACGCGAACAACGAATATGTGCAAATATCTGCCGCTCAAAATGCAGGAATGCTTATTCCTGTCTCCGGTTGGCATCTTGTGAGCGAAGCTACGGGAAAGTCAGCAGTCATTCCATTAGGAACGGCAGCTCCGACTGTAGGGGTCGTTAATCAGCTATCACCTATCTCACTTTCTCCAGGAGAACGCGCGTTTATTTCATCCGGCAAATCTCCCGTTGGCTTTTCTTTTCGCGAGAACAAGTGCACGGGATACTTTAGTACTTTTCAACAATTCACCCCCCCTCTTCCACAAATATGCCCTTCTCCCTCTGACGAACTCATCGCACACTACGGCCAATACTATATTCGCGACGCATCGTGTGTCGACTATGTGAATACGCTACCGCGTTGTCAGACAGTGCAATTCCCGCCAAAAAATATTTCCGCTACATGCAAGAAGTTTGTACTGCAATACCTCAACTACAACGGGTGTGCTGTTACACATAGTGCTGATCCCGATTTTGCTGGGAACACCTGGCACGTGTATCTAGGGCTTGCCAAACACCTCTGGCGTAACCAATACGAAGTGGTGAAACTACTTGATGCGAATTACAAAACAGTAGACGCATTTAGTTACTAACCATCACCTTTTGGGGTCACAGATAATTTAGTTGTCGTCACAACTAAATTTCCGCGACCCCGCCTCGCGGGTGTGACTTGCTAGCCATACATCGCTACGGCTCGCACATAAAGACAAAACCTGCCCTGCGGCAGGTTTTGTCTTTATGTGCGCCCGGCAGGGAACGATCCTGCGACCTTCTCCTTAAAAGGGAGCTGCTCTACCAGCTGAGCTACGGGCGCGAGCGAGGATGAGAGAATTGAGTATGCTCGTATTCTCTCACTCCGAGCGAGCGCACAGTATAGTAATCTATACGGCGCGAGCGCTTAATGCACAATCTAGTTGAGCACACAGTATGGTACTCCATACGGGCGCGCTTAAGAAAACTGACTCGATATCCTTCTCATCGAACTGCCGCGCTGCAGGTTTTCCATACAGGCGCGTATAGGCACACTATCATTTTCTAAATATTTTTAAATAGAGAGCGAAAACTTCTCAAGCGCTATGTCGAGACCAAGGCCGCCACGCCGCGATGACTGTAGCAGTTCAATCAGCTGGAGCGAGAGCTCGCGAGATTCACGCGGACCCCACGCGCGGCTTCCCTTCTCCAGCAGATCACGTGCTTTCCAATGGAGGAGGCCATGAAGCATTTCAGGCGCGTCACCAGCTCGCAAGGCTCTTTGTACCTCAAGCCACAGTTTGTCAGGTGAGCGGCTCCCTAGCGCGTTTACCAAGCTGCTGTTGAACCCGCGCTCAAGCATACGGGAGACCGGCTTGTCATATTTGTATTCAACCTTCGCCTTAGGTGCGAGCTTCTTTACTTTTATCGCTCCTAGTTTCGGTGCCACAAGTACAATTGCGTTATCAGAGACTGCGAGCGCATCAATATACTCGTCAAGAGCGCTCACTCCTACCTCGTCGCCCTCTTCTTCGTCATTTGCCACACGCAATGTTGGGTACGGATCGTCAATGAGCACGAGAAGTCGCTGAATAAAGAGTCCTCCCGAGAGAGTAGCATCCTCAAGTACGCTCGCGCTCAACTCCTCACGAGCGAGCCGTACATAGGCCAAGTTCGGCTCCTTAGCACGCGCCTTTGCCACCCACTCAAAGGCTTTGGATCGAACCTTCTCAACATCAGATCCGTAAAAAAGGTAGATCATACCTTCTGCATGGCGCCCCAATCGGTGCCCTGCTTCATTGTCGCAATTACAGGCACACCTTTAGTTTCCTCGTCAGTGAGGACCGACTCCATCAGTTTTCTGATCTTGCCACTCAATTCGTCGAGTCGACCATTCTTAATCTCAAACACCAGTTCGTCGTGAACTTGCAGCAGGAGGTGCGCGTCCTCCTTTGCCTTTTCTTTCTCTAACATCGCGTCAATTCTAACCATCGCCATTTTAATGATGTCAGCCTGAGTGCCTTGAATTGGTGCGTTCAAAGCCATGCGCTCTGCTTGTGCGCGAACGTACGGAAGTGATGATTTCATCTCGGGAAATTGGCGGCGGCGGCCAAACAACGTCTCGGTGTAGCCGTGCTTACGCGCAAAGCCTTTTGTGCTCTCTAAATACTCCGAGAGAGTTTTAAAGGTAGCGAAATAGTCATCAAGGTATTGATGTGCTTCTGCTGTTGTTGACCCCAATTGCGCGCGAAGCGCGTTCACGCCCATGCCGTAGAGAATACCGAAGTTGATGATCTTTGCTCGTCGGCGCATTTCCGCATCAACCGCATCAGGAGCCACGTGAAAAACTTGTGCTGCCACCTCAGTGTGCACGTCGCGACCACTCTTAAAAATCTCGCTCAGTTTTTCATCACCGGAGAGAATTGCAGCAATCCTAAGCTCGATCTGCGAGTAATCGAGCGACAGTAAAGTGGAACCCTTGGGCGCGACAAAAGCGTGTCGAATGGCCCGCCCACGCTCCGTGCGCATCGGGATGTTCTGGAGGCCGGGGTTTTGAGAGGCCATGCGCCCTGTGACTGCACCTGTCTGCAGAAACTCCGCATGAAGCCGATTTTCTTTGTCGAGCATAAGTGGCAAGTTCTCGATATAGGTACCGAGCAACTTTTTAAGTTCGCGATACTCAAGGATGTAATCGATGATGGGATGCATCTCGCGCATTTTCTCAAGTTCACTCTCGCGCGTTGAGCGCTGTCCTCCTGCTGTTTTTTTCTGCTTTTCAGGAACGATTTTGAGCTCATCAAACAGCACGTCTCCCAATTGCTTAGGCGAGCTCACGTTAAACTCGTGACCAGCCGCTTTGTATATTTTCTTCTCGATCGCTTTCAAATCTTGGTTGTACTCGGTAGCGAGCTTCTTGAGCACACTAGGGTCGATGAGTACGCCATGTGCACCCATTTCCCGCACGATCCTCACAAGTGGCTTCTCAATATTCTCGTACACTTCTTTGACCCTACCGAGCGTTGCAATCTGTTTCTCAAGTTCTGTATATGCAGCATCAAAAACGTTCTCCTTGCTAAACGCATACACATCATCAAGAGAGGGGTTCGTAAACTCTGATGCAATAAGCCATAGCATCACCTTTGCCTCGGCCAGGCGGGTCTCGTCGATCGATTCCTCATCTTCAGGTTCAGGTAACGTATCAGAACTTTCATTGGGAAATGAGGCTAATGGCGAGGTCTTCATTAAAATTGCTTTTACGCGGTCACGAAGGGTGCGGAAACCGTATTCGTCGCACATGGCAAACACCTTCTGAGGACTAATATTTTCCTGCCATGGCTTCTCAGGAAGCGTAAAGGCAATCGGAGCATCGAGACGAATGGTCGCAAGGGATTTCGAGAATCTTGCTTCTTCTTCATGCTCCTTCAGTAGTCCAATCATGCGTGCCTTGATTCCTTTTGCCAGAAAAGCCTCGTCGCCTTTTTTAAGCTCCTTGTATATTTTTTCTATACTGCCGAAATTAACAATGAGGTCAGTCGCCGTCTTCTCTCCTATCCCCGGAACGCCCTTGATATTATCGGATGGGTCACCGCGAAGCCCTTTAAAATCAGGGATGAGTTCAGGTAAAAAACCAAAGCGACTAAGCACAGCCTTTTCGTCGTAGAGAATGGTGTCATTAATTCCCTTCTTGAGCGTGTAAACGCGCACCCGCTCATCATCCACAAGCTGAAGCGTGTCCATATCTCCCGAAGCGATGATCACATCTATGTTTTTTTTGCTCTTAAGCTCGTGAGCGATAGTCCCGAGCAGATCGTCTGCTTCAAACCCTTCGCGCTCATAGAGTGGAATGCAAAACGCTTCAAATACCTTGCGCGATTCGTTTATCTGAAGCGAGAGAGCGTCGTCAGTCTTCATGCGGGTACCCTTATAGTCGGCATATGCTTCGTGACGGATCGTTGGCCCCGCAAGATCAAAGGTGGCTATGATGTAATCGGGTTTCAAATCCGTAATGATCTTAAGAAGCATAGCGACAAGCCCGTATAGGGCGCCCGTCGGTATCCCACTTGGACTCGTGAAGTCAGGGAGCGCATGATATGCACGATGAATGATCGCATGCGTATCAAGCAAAATGATTCTTTTTTTGCTAGCACTAGCTTTAGCCATAGGTAATTTTACGTGTGCCATCATTCTCAACGGTAAAAGTCAGGTGAGCAGTGGGCACAGGGAGCGCATCACTCACCTTTTCCGGCCATTCAAAGAATATGACGTTATTGGTGTCTCGCATAAGTTCAGTGATACCGAGTGGCTCAAGATCGGCGCCACCATCAAGACGATATGCATCGATATGAATCATTTTTTTAAAACCAGCGCCGAGTGGGAGTTCGTAGATCTTTTCAAGAACGAAGGTAGGGCTCGTAATGGTTTGTTCGACTCCCCATGCCTTAGCTGCCGCTTTTGTGAACGCCGTCTTCCCCGCCCCAAGTTCGCCCGAGAGTGTAATGAGGGTTGCTTTATGTGGGTTTTGGACAAGAGTGTTCACAAACCGTGCGGCTTCTTGAGCAAGCTCTTCAAGATTAGCAATCGCCTTTTCCATCCCCTCATTGTACCGCCCAAAAAGAAAGTGCGCCTGCCTCTTGAAAGAGTCAGGCGCACAGGGTGGAGCGGTCGCTGGCGCTTAACGGTGATGATGTCCGAAATTGAAAATCACCGTTGAGGAGCCGTTCGACCCCACGCCTGGAAAACCGAGCATTTGGCATCCACCGAAGAGACCTGCGCCGGTCCACACGTAGGGCGCGATGCACGGGCTTTGCGATAGGCCGAAACGTACCGCCGCTTGCGCTTGGTCCGACGGCCGCAGCGTGAAGTCCGCATTGCGCGGCGACTCTTCACACATGCGTTTGCCGGAGACTTCGATGCAATCGCGCGTCGTGGTCTTTTCAACAACGAGGTAGCGCGTTTGCGGTGCGCCGGCGCATCCGATGAGGCAAGTTCCAAAAAGAGCTGCAATAACGGTGCGAACCATGATTCCCCCTGTGGGATGCGTGCTGTCGAGATATTCGGCAGCTATAAATACATTATAATACCATTCATGGTGTTTTGTCAAGTACGGCAGAAAACCCTGATGCCTGGTGCTAGAATGGTCCGTATGGATTTACCGTTTGACACCAGTGCTACCGACGACAAACTCGCTCGGGTGCGCGAGCGCGAGGAGGAAGATGTAATTCGTATTCTCTCTGAGAAATACGGGATGACGTACGTCGATATCTCACTTAAAGAGGTCGATGGCGACGCACTCAGAGTGATCCCTGAGGCAACGGCTCGTGCCGCTGAGGTTGCGGCTTTTGAAAAGACGGGGCACGCGCTCTCAGTTGCAGTCCACAATCCGAACAACCCCGCGCTCGAGAAACTGATGAGCGAACTAGGCGAACGAGGCTTCACGGTCCACCAGTTCCTCGTTTCAAAGAAGAGCCTCGATAAGGCCCAAGCACGTTACGCCGACCTCTCGCTTGCGGTACAGACACACGCGGGCATGCTCACCGTTCAGGAAGCAACGCTTTCAAAAATTGCCAGCGCCGGCACAAAGACCGCCATTCAGCAGGAAATCGACACGGCTCTTGCAAGTAAGGCCTTTGATCGCATTTCGCATATGCTTGAAATCGTCTTTGCGGGCGCCTTTGCGCTTCGCGCCTCTGATCTCCACTTTGAGCCATCCGAAGATCGCGCACTTCTGCGCCTACGCATCGACGGTTTACTCGCTGACACCTGCCACTTCGACCCAGTAACGTACCATCAACTCAACTCGCGCATCAAACTCCTCTCGGGTGTGAAGCTTAATGTGACCAACCAGGCACAAGACGGGCGATTCAGTATTGCTAAGGGCGATACTCAAATCGAAATTCGTGCGTCGTTCATCCCTGGCATTTCAGGCGAGTCGATTGTGCTTCGTATTCTCGACCCCAGAGCAACAATGGTTTCCTACAAAGAGCTCGGTATCCACCCGAAGCTTTTGGCTAGGCTTGAAGAAGAGATTCGCCGTCCAAACGGCATGCTCCTCACCACAGGACCAACAGGGAGCGGTAAGACGACCACTCTCTACTCATTTCTCCGCGAGATCCACTCACCTGAGATGAAAATCATAACCATTGAAGACCCAATCGAATATCACCTCGACGGCATTGTTCAAACACAGGTAGAGGGTACTAAATACACCTTCTCTGAAGGGCTGCGCTCAATAGTGCGCCAAGATCCCGACATCATCATGGTTGGTGAAATTCGTGATAGTGAAACCGCCGACATCGCCATTCAAGCCGCGCTCACGGGCCACTTTGTCTTTTCCACCCTTCACACTAATGATGCGGCTGGCACCTTCCCGAGGCTTGTTGACCTCGGCGCTGATCCGAAGTCATTTGGCTCGGCAGTGACGGTCTCGATGGCACAGCGACTGGTGCGTAAACTCGACCCAGAGAAACGAAAAGAACGCCCGCTTACGGACGCCGAAAAGAAAATGATAGAAAAAGCGCTTGAAAGTCTTACGGACCGAACACTTATTCCTACCAACAGAGAAACGGTCTGGGAACCAGCTCCCACGAGCGACGAAGAGACCGGCTACCATGGGCGTGTCGGCCTGTATGAGGCGATTTTTATGGATGACGAACTTTCAACCTTCCTCCGGGACAATCCAGCTGAAAACGAAATTGCGAAGCTTGTGACTAAACAAGGTTACCCCACCATGGCCCAAGACGGCATTATTAAAGTACTTGAAGGCGTCACTTCCCTTTCTGAGCTCTCTGGCACCGTCGATCTCCCACGCATTTAAAAACAAAAATCCCGTCCATAATCCTCCAGGCAAAACCCGCATAAATGCGGGGTAGACGAGTCACCTGAGGAGTACCGCAGTGCCGATACTTACGTACCGGACCAAAGAGTCCTTGGGGAAACGCCTGAAGCCGTCAAGCCTTGCCTAGAGGAGTATGAGTAGGATTTAGAGAACTCGTGTATCGCAGTAATACTGCAATCGAAACTATGATAGAATGTTAGCATCATATATATTTTATGTCAAGCCCTTCTGACAGCGTGAGCCCTATTTCGCTCAATCTTGATGCGGCACTTCGGCCGGATAAATGGGACGATTATATCGGGCAAAAGCAGGTAAAAGCGAATGTGCGCATTGCAATCGACGCTGCTAAAAAACGCGGCGGCGCTCCTGAACACATTCTTTTCTATGGCCCACCAGGAGTTGGTAAGACGACACTCGCTCACTTGATCGCCCACACGCTCGAGGCGCCTTTAAAGACAACTTCGGGTGTGGCGATTGAACGCGCAGGAGACCTCGCTGCGATTTTGACCAACCTTGAGCCCAATACAATTCTCTTCATCGACGAGATTCATCGACTCTCAAGAAAAATCGAGGAACTCCTCTACCCTGCTCTTGAGTCAGGTCACCTAGACATTGTGCTTGGTAAAGGACCATCGGCGCGTACTGTAGAACTTTCGCTCCCGCCCTTTATGCTTGTCGGGGCAACCACCCGTGTTGCCGAGCTCTCTGGCCCTTTGCGCTCACGTTTTGGAGGAGGGGTGTATCAACTCGATTTTTACAATGAAAGCGATTTGCGAGACATCATTCGTCGCTCCGCGATACGACTCGGCCTTTCCGCTCCAGAAGAAGTCATCGACCGCATCGCTGCTCGCAGTCGCGCCACTCCGCGCGTAGCCAATGCGCTCCTTAAACGCGTGCGCGACTTCTCAGAGGTGCACGAGCGACCACTCTCCGCTGAGCTTTGTGACGAAGCGTGCCAGCTTTTTGGTATTGATACCTACGGCCTCACAAAAGACGATAGACGATACTTAGACACGCTTGCTGTTGGCTTCCGCGGTGGTCCGGCCGGGGTTAGAGCCCTTGCTGCAGCCCTCCACGAAGACCCCGACACCGTTGAATATATGTATGAACCGTACCTTCTCCGACTTGGCTTCATCGAGCGATCAAGTCGCGGGCGTATTTTGACGAGCAAGGGTCGAGAATATCTCAAGATTTCTTAGTTTGATATAGTACGTGCATGTCCGGACATAGTAAGTGGTCTCAAATCAAGCGTCAGAAAGCGGTTACTGACTCGGCAAAGAGCCGTGTCTTCTCGCGGTACGCTCGCTTAATCACCCTCGAGTCAAAGAAGGCTAATGGAGTGCTTTCTGCGCCGAGCCTCTCGGTCGTGATCGCACGTGCTAAGGCTGCAAACATGCCTAAAGAAAACATCGAGCGCGCCGTTGCGAAAGGCACTTCAAAAGATTCTGGTAATCTTGAGCAGGTGGTCTATGAGGCTTATGGCCCTGGAGGCGTCGCGATCATGGTTGATGCGCTAACTGACAATAAGAACCGTACGACCCAAGAGATCAAACACCTCCTCGTCCTTCAAGGTATTGAACTCGCCAACCCTGGTGCAGCGAGTTGGGCATTTACAAAGTCTGGCGGCACATTTATGCCAAACGAACCACTGAGTGACGTCTCTGGACTAGCTGAAGAAAAACTAACCGCCATTCTTGAAGCGCTTGATGAACACGACGACGTCCAAGAGATATTCACCAATGCTCGCGGCTATGAGAATTCTGGCGATTGACCCGGGCTACGATAGGCTCGGCATTGCTGTTATTGAGGGAGATCCTTCTCGACCTGTCCTCATCATGAGTGATTGTGTGCAACCGCCGAAAGGGCTTCGCGAGACGCGACTTGCAGCAGTAACGAAGGCTGTAACTGACGCAATTGCAGAATACGCGCCAACGGCGTTTGCAATCGAAACGCTTTTTTTTAGCATTAATAAAAAAACGGCGATCGGCGTGGCTGAGGCTCGCGGAGCCATCCTGGCTGCTGTCGGGCTCGCTTCTCTTCCTGTTCTTGAGTGTTCACCGCAGCAGGTAAAGCTTGCCGTCACAGGCTATGGCGGCTCAAGTAAGAGCGCTGTCGCTCAAATGATTCCTCGTCTTCTTACTCTTCCCGTTAAAAAGCGTCTCGATGATGAGCTTGATGCGATTGCTATAGGGATAACTGGACTTGCGATGGCTCCTAGAAATCACTAATCCACACACCATCAGGCAACGGGTTGCAGAAATATTTATTTTTGGTACACATATTCTTATGAGCGAATACGATGAACAGGGATTGGATGGCACTACTACCCCGGATACTATTCTGGCTGCCTTTGATGCTGATGGAGTGATTGATCAGGCTGATGAGGCAGAAGAAGAGGATGAAGTGGAAGAGGACACTGACGAACCTGCCGACCTTTTATAATTAAGTGGTAGCATAGGGGGTATATGGATCTCGCGCACTCTTCGTGGCGACATACTACCCTTCTGATCACACTCAGCCTCCTCGGGCTTGGTTTTTTCATTGTGGGTGGGGTCCTTATTGACCTCTCCCTTAGTCCTGTGCCTGATATTAGCTCCTTTGCCTCTCGCCAAATTGATCAATCGACCAAAATTTATGACCGCACTGGTCAAGTACTCCTTTATGACTATAACCGCGACGCCAAGCGCAATGTGGTACCGCTTACGGCTATTTCTCCACACACCATCAATGCGACTATCGCTATTGAGGATTCAAGTTTCTATCAACATGGGGGTATCCGCTTCAGTTCAATCATCCGAGCGGTACTTGTCGATGTGCTCGGTGGCGCGCTTTCACAAGGTGGATCAACTATAACGCAGCAGGTGGTAAAGAATGAACTCCTGACTACCAAGAAGAGTGTTGTGCGAAAAATTAATGAGTGGATTTTAGCTATTAAGCTCGAACAGGTTTATTCAAAGGATCAAGTTCTCGAAACGTATCTGAATAATATTCCCTATGGCGGGACACTATATGGAATTGAGTCTGCCTCTGAGGCGTATTTCGGTTCACCTGCCAAAGATCTTACCCTTGCACAAGCTGCGTATCTTGCAGCTATGATCCAAGCCCCGTCGTACTACTCACCGTATGGGACTCATTTGACCGAACTCGATGCTCGTAAAAACTTAGTGCTAGAGCGAATGCACACACTTGGCTTTATCGATGATGCTGCGTATGGTTCTGCACAAAATGAAAAAGTGACATTCTCGCCAGCGGGGCAAAATGCCATCATTGCTCCTCATTTTGTATTTTATATTCTCAACCAACTCGAACAGCAATTCGGCGCACAGGCGCTTATATCAGGACTCAAAGTAACTACTACCCTCGATGCAGATCTCGAAGTGAAAGCAGAGGGAATATTGAATAAATATGCGCTTGAAAACGTGAAAAAATTCAAAGCTACCAACGCTTCATTGGTAGCTATCGAACCAGCGACAGGCCAAATCCTCGCAATGGTTGGTTCACGTAATTTCTTTGATAAAACGATAGACGGTCAGTACAATGCCACACTCTCAACACGCCAGCCAGGATCAACAATGAAGCCGTTTATTTACTCTCTCGCACTTATGCGTGGCTACACGCGCGACACTGTTGTGTTTGATACACCAACACAATTCTCAACTGCGTGTAAACCTTCAGATATCAACAATCACACAGCCCCCTGTTACGCTCCAGGTAATTTTGATAACAATTTCCGCGGCCCTATGACGTTTGAGACGGCGCTTGCTCAGTCAATAAACATACCCGCTGTGAAGGTGCTCTATCTCATGGGGGTACGCAATGCTATTAACTTTGCGAAATCGTTTGGGTTGGCAACACTTGGTGATCCTGCGCAGTATGGCCTTACACTCGTACTTGGAGGTGGTGAGGTGAAACTACTCGATCTCACAAGCGCATACTCTGTATTTGCCAATGATGGTGTGCGCAATCCCCCAACCGGTATTCTTGAAGTTGCTGATGCGCAAGGTGTGATTCTTACTAAATACACACCCCAACCGACAAGTGTTATCCCAGCAAATATCGCGCGAGGTATGTCTGCAATGCTTTCAGATGCACCTGCGCGTGTGCCTGAATATGCACTTAATTCTCCTCTTTCATTCCCGAATTACGATGTAGCTGTGAAAACTGGTACCACAAACGATACTCGAGATGCCTGGACGGTAGGATATAGCCCCTCAATCACTATGGGTGTGTGGGTTGGTAATAATGACAACTCACCGATGGTTAAAAGTATCGCTGGATTTATTGCCGTTCCTATGTGGCATGAAATTATGGCGTACGCCCTTTCCAAATATCCAAAAGCGTATTTTGCCGAGGCTGACCCTATACCCTCAACCGTTCCTGCGATGCTACAAGGAGCGTGGCAAATCCCAGACGCGTCAGGTAGCGTGATTCCTCACGACCTTCTCTACTGGACTGATAGGACGAATCCCCAAGGACCTCCACCTTCAAATCCTTCAAATGACCCTCAGTTTGCTTATTGGGAATATGGCCTTCAGTATTGGTATTCTACCCATCCAGAACTCTTTACTGGCGGGCAAATGCTTCCCGTTCCGCTTTCCTACACGTATGAAACACCCCCACCTACAGAGATTCCGTAAATACTATTGATTCATTGGAGACACGAGATAGAGAAGGGATGTGTCTTGGACTCCACGAATAAGAAGTGGTCGACCGATACCCGCCGCAGTTAAGGAAAGACTTTCTGACGATGTAAGTGGTAGTACGGCAGAAAGATAGCGATGATTAAAAGAGAGATCAAGAGCACTTCCAGATATTTTTGCAGACAGAACTTCTGACGACTCTCCAATGTCATTATTATGCGCAAAGAAAGAGAATGTATTCTTTTTTGGGTCAAAGCTCATACGCACCTTCTGAAACGTGTCTGAGAAGATCGTAGTGTGTTTAAGAGCGTTCTCAAAATCTTTTCGTAGAACGATTGCCTCAACAACAGACTCTTTGGGGATTATTTGCCTATAATCTGGATATATCGCATTTGTAAGACGTGAGACAAGCATCCCGAGTGTACTCACAAATGCACATTGATGTTCGTCAAAAGAGATAATAATTTCGTCATCTGGAAGCGCTTGAGCAATATCAAGCGCATTTTTAGCAGGAATGAGGAATTTGCCTTGAATACCTTTATTTGAAAGAGGTATCTTTTTTTCTGCAAGACGGAATGAGTCGGTAGCTACTGCTGTAAGTACTCCACCTTCAATGGTGAGATAGATACTTGAGAGTTCAGGACGAACTGTTGATGTAGAGGCACAGGACGCGATTGAAGTGAATAGATTTTTTAGGATGACACCTGGGAGTACAATTCTATTTTTAGGATTCTCTGGAAAAGGGATAGAGGGAAAATCATCATACGGCACTGTCTTAATAACACTTTTTCCAGTACCACTTGTTAGTGTCACAATATCGCCCGTATGTTCTAAAGTAATTGTTCCCTCTTGAGTAAGAGAGCTTGCGACTTGTTGCAGAATAGTCGCTGGTATTGCTACCACTCCTTTAGAGGTGCAGGTCCCTTCTAATGTAAGGTCAATACCAGTCTCAAGATTAGTCGCTCTCATTTTAATCCCATCATCTCCCGCAAGAATCAGTACTGCACTTAGTACAGGTAGTGTTGCGCTCTTACGTTCTGCAAACCGAGAAACAATATACACTGCTTCTGAGAATTTCTTTTTTTCAATTGAAATAATCATACGATGCTTATTAGGGGAGTGGATAATGGGGATACATAGAAAGAACTTTATAGAAGCTAAGTATTTTCATACGAACTTCATACGTATCCTGTTGATAACTCGAGTACAGAGTCATACAAGAAGAGTACGAATATTTTGAATCTCCTTTGCTAACTCACTATCCACAATTACTTCACGCTTTATTTTCTCACAAGAGTGGATAACCGTTGTATGATCGCGGCCACCCAATTTCGTTCCAATCGTTGGATACGAAATACTAAAATCTTCACGAAGTAGATACATAATCACCTGACGAGGACGCACCACTTCCCGTCGACGTGTCTTTTCATAAATACTCTCTTCATCAATACCGTAAAAAGCAGCGACTTTATCAACGACATTCTTCACTGAGATACTTTTTTGAGGTCGTGTAAAGGATCGAAGAGATTGTCGTACTTCACTTATATCGGGTGCCGAGCCCTTTACTTGCGCATGGCAGATAATATTATTCACCATCCCCTCAAGTTCACGTATTGAGCCCGTCATTGTTGTGGCGACATACTCAATAACATCATCAGACAAGAGAATGCCATTTAAAGCAGCTTTTTTCTTAACGATTGCCATTCGTGACTCGGGATCAGGTTCTCCAATATCAATGGTCATACCGCTTGCAAGACGGCCTTTAAGACGCTCAGCAATGTCAGGGATAGCAATAGGCGGGCGATCTGAGGAGAAGACAATTTGCTTGTTCATATCATGGAAGGTATTGAACAAATGGAACAACTCCTCTTCAGTCTTTAATTTCTTTGAGAGGAATTGAACGTCATCCATAATTAAAAGATCGTACTGGCGATACTTTTCTTTGAAGCGGTTAGCCGTTCCAGCTTGTACCGAATCAGTGTAGTCGACAGTAAACTTCTCAGCAGTTAAATAAAACACCTTACGACCCTCATAGAGCTTCTTATAATGGTTCCCAATTGCTTGGATTAGGTGCGTCTTCCCTCTCCCAGTATCGCCATAGATAAAAAGGGGGTTATAAGTGATTCCGGGACGGTTCAGGACAGCCTGTGCGGCAGAGTACGCAAGGTTATTAAACGATCCGATCACAAAAGTGTCGAAGGTGTAGCGTGGATTAAGATTGTCACTCTTACTAATGTAAAACTCATCGAGAGGCAGCTCAAGAACTCCCTTCGTATTCTTCACTTCTTTCTGAACTTTCCGCCGCTCATCTTTTACAATCATGTATTCGATATTCCGAAATTCATACGAAATATCGCGAACGATTTTAAGAAGGAGTGTGTGGAACTTTTTCAAGAACCAATCTTTAAAAAACTGACTTGGCACCCCCACATAAATGACACCCTCCTCGTCGACTTTTACAATAAAACTGTTTCGGAACCATGTATTAAAATTTGCTGGGGAAATTGAAAGTTCAATTTGAGTTAAAATGTACTCCCACAATTCACGCGGATTCCCTTTATCCATAATAGTTCAGAGTATACGCGTATTTAGGAAACAAGCCAAAAGTGGCATTTCGGGGAAAACCTGTTAGTATCATGTGTATAACTTAATACGTACGAGTATGGCAAAAGGAACCTATCAACCAAAAAAGCGAAAGCGTGCAAAGACCCACGGATTCCTCTCACGGAGCGAGTCTGCTAGTGGCCGTAAGATTATACAGGCTAGACGTCGTGTTGGTCGCGCAAAGCTCGCTGTTTAACGTGTTTTCGCGCCGAGAACGACTCTCCCGGTCCGTTTTCCCCCACGCACTTGCCTCAGGCAAGCGCTTTTCCTCACCTCACCTAACTGTCGTAGTGCCTCACGATACGAGTGGCTATGCTGTGGTGGTCCCTAAAAAGGTAGCTAGGCTTTCTGTAACGAGACATCTCTTGAAGCGACGTGTGCTCGCCGCCCTTCACACACTCCCTCGCCCCACAGCCCTTATACTTTTCCCTAAAGCGTCAGCGATCACCCTTAGTTACACTGAGCTCACAGAAGAACTTGCTTCACTCCTTTCTAAAATCAAGCACTAGCCGTACAATACAGGTGTGATCTCAACTATCTTCCACGCAGTTTTCTATAACCCTATCTACAACGCCCTTGTGGCGCTTGTTGCGTTTATTCCGCATGGGGACGTGGGTGTAGCCGTTATTCTAGTGACGATCGCTATACGCCTCATTTTGCTGCCATTTACCCTCTCAGCGGCACGTACCCAGCGAGCGATGAAGACGCTCGAGCCAAAAATAAAGGAGCTCAAAGAGAAAAACAAGGGAGATAAAGAAAAAGAGGCACTTGAGACCCTCGCGCTATACCGAGAGGCAAAGGTAAACCCTTTTTCAAGCATCTTGACGGTCCTTATACAAATACCCGTTCTTCTTGCACTCTACTGGGTCTTCAATTACGAGCCATTTACTACAGTTAACACGGCGCTCCTCTATGGTTTTACCCCAATTCCAGGAATGGTCTCCCTTACACTCTTTGGGATAATGTCCATTGTCGGTAAGAGCTTAGTCCTCGCCGTACTCGCAGGTCTTACTCAGTACCTTCAAGCTCACCTCATGCTAGCCGGGACCATGAAGCCAGTCGAAAAATCAGGTATGCAGGGTGATTTTCAAAAAGTAATGGGGCTGCAGCTTAAATATGTGTTCCCTTTTCTTATTGCCATAATCTCATACACCACCTCAGGAGCGGTGGCGCTCTATTTCGTGACTACTAACCTCGTCGGCTCTCTTCAGGAGTGGTATGTCAGGCGCAAACTCGATACTGAGGCATTACAGGGAGTAACTCCATAAAGAGCCGTCATTCTTATTAACAAAGACGAGGGTAGTCGCTTGCGGGTCAATGGCGAGAGCCTCGGCGTCCAGTGCTTCTTTTGATTCTTGTGCAAAGTCGAGAACGAGCTCAGCGTAGCGGCCAGAGACGTTAATCTTCCATATGCGGTCATTGAAATGAAGAGCCCCTTGATACCAATCATCAGGATAGGTCGCACGGGTAGAAGGATCGACAGGGATACCACAGTAAATCGAGGTTTCGTCCGCTGACCAGACGCATTTGTCGGCAATGGTCCCAATCGGGAGTGGTATAACCTGATTTGTCGCAGGGTTAACGAGCTCAAGCTGCATAGTGCTATTGGCGGTGTAACTCACGAGAACCCAATTCCCTTTCGGGCTCGCAAGTGCGACAAGGCCAAAAAGCGGGCCAGCAACGCGAGAAAAATTGCTGCTACTTGTGTAGAGAAAGGCATCGCCTAATAGGGTTGCCGAGGGTTTTGTATAAGCGAGATATCGATTTTTACCAGCAAACGACACATGAAGCGAGGAAAGCGGTGTAGTAAATACGGTTGTTGGGTGGCTGCCATCACTATGGAGGAGTGTAGCAACTGAGCCATTAACGCCAGAGGCGAGCGTGAGTAGGCTTGAAGAAGATACCGCAAGTCCTGAAAGGTTTTGGGTCAAGAAAAACCCAGCACTTGTGGTCGCTGCAAGGCCGTACGAGTTAATGATCGAAGATGTGTCACCGGAGAGATAGCGTACAAAGGCGTATGAACCATCGGGCAGCCATGCCGCTGACTGAATTCCAGGAACCGTCTTATTTGAAATACGCGTCAGCACTTTTTCGTGAGGCAGATACGAATACACATTCCCACTCTGCCGCTCAAGGTACTGAACAACCACTTGGGGCGACGAACTTGCTGTAAGCGGCTTCCTATCTATCACCACTTCTCCTCGAACGACTGGACCCTTACTTATTTGAACTAATCTAGGCGACACTGAGGCGGCTGGACTGGTTGGTTTCGAATCACTCACAGACGTACCTCCCTCCCCGGCCGCTGGCAGAGTTGAGGTACCGGTCGGTGCAACCATGATGTCAGGAGAACCGCTGAAGAAGTAGAAGTACACAACAACCCCAACCCCTATGGTGACGATAGCTGCTGCGGCGATGATTAGGTAGCGTTGCATACTAGTATTTTGGAGACCATGATGGTTTGTTTTCGCAGCGACGTAAACCCGTATTAATGTCTAGTGGACTTATGCAGGTAATTTTTGAGCTATAGCATTTTCCTATGATTTTAGTTGTGTCAATTGGGTTAATGTTAGTACATGAAACTCTGGCTAGAATATCTATATCTGTCAAGCATGTTGCACCTCCGTCTTGTGTGCATGTGGCGGCAAACTGAACTGCTTTCGCCCCACTACCAGAATCCCCATTTAAATTTGAAGGCCCTTGTGATGAAATCAATGGCTGGTAGTCGTTAAATTTAAATAATGGATTGAGCGCATTGTTTTGTGAACTAACGTCTACGAAAATGTATGGACCTACCGCTGATCCTGATTCGCATGTTGCAGTTCTTGCGGCGCATCCGCCTGGAAGCATTGCGCTGCAACCAAGAAGTTTTCCAGTACCCCCATTACTATTACATTGAGCAACAAAGGCCGTGGCCGCCGTATCTGAAGGGCAATTAGCCTGTTTATACAAAGTGCCAGAGGTTGTGCAGCCGCTAGGATCAGAGTTGGTTACCGCAGTCCCCGGTGATGTTCCTGGATTAGTATTTGAAGAAATAGTTGTTGTGTCTAACGCCCTCGGATTTATTGAAAGATTCAAGATACTCGGGTTGATGATGGAGAAGACAAGTGCCGGCAAAAGGACCAATATAAGCCCTAGAACGGCCTGATAGATGCGATTCTTACCGTCGCTTTGCTTACTGACAGAGTCTTTGGTAGAAATCTCTAGTCCTCCCCAAATAATCTCAATGATGGCAATGACTGCCGCAAGTCCAATTAAATATTTATATAGATTATTGAGAAAGTTGGCGAGAGATGTTGAGTTCACCACCGCTGTATTGCTCTGATCGGTTAAGCCTGGGATAGGAGCCAGTGCGGTAAACCCCTGAGGAGAATTAGTTTGAGTAATCGCCGTATTTTGATTGCCTGGAGTGCTTTGAGTAACGCAATTACCACTACTATCTCGCACTGCGTTGGCGTCCGCACAAGCGACCGCCGCAATAGGGACACAGCATATGCCTGTAAAAGGGGTAGATTGACACACAGCACGAGAGCCAGATTCAGACGCAACTTCGCCTGAAGCACAGGCAGATTTACACGTGCCGCCGCTCGCACAAGAGACCGCAGACGTGGTGGGGGCGAATGTTACAAGGCCAACAAGTACTAGAAAGCCCATCAATAGAAATTTTTTCATAGACCAAAGAAGTTAGAGCCACCTGTTGTTCCAAAAGAGATTGAGTAGTTACTTGTCGCCGTTGTTTCGTTACCAGAGGAAGCAGTTACTGAAAGAGAAGCGGCTCCCCCACCCTCTCCTGAGGGCCTGAGTGTTATAGATCGCCCTGTTTGCGCAGCTGACCCGTTTAGAAACCACTGGATAAACGGAGAGCCGCTCGTTGTGGGTAGTGAAAACGGAGCGGTATAGAGCGTTGCCTCGGCACTACTAATGGTGTAAGAGCCTGAAATTGCATGGTCGTACAAAATACCAAGAAGGGGGTCCTGAACATATGTGCGTATGCTTGGCGCGAGCGGATCGAGCGATGTCGACGCTCCTCCCACTACGGTACCGTCTTGACTCGCTATTACGACCGAGACTTCGCGACTCCTGTATTGAAGTGGAGAGGCGACAATAATGGCACTTTTCCCTATCCCTGAGAAATTATCGATGCGCGTTCCATCAACCGTCCAGGTATACGAGAGTTGGGCCGGGTCAAGTGAATTGCCAGACGCGTTTCTAAGGCTCGCGACAGCGACTAGACGTACATCACCCTCGAGTGGGACGAAGGGTTTCCCAGGGTAGAGCGGGGGGGCCGAAGAAATGGGTTCAGAAACAAGTGCCACATCCTGCGGCTGAATCAAAACGTTCTGTCGGTAGCTCGAACCATTAGCGCGAACAACCACCGTTACGTTTGTGACAACACCCGCCTTACCAAGCGGGATTGCTACTGGCTGGGCATTGCCCTCATAGAGTTTTTTTCCACCGACAGAAACAGTCATGGTGGCGTTGGTAAGGCTAATCGAATCTGAAAGTATCGAAAGAGTTGCCTTGCTAAATGGGGCTGGGTATTGAGGGCCTACAGAAATAGTGAAGGGTTGTGAGGAGCCCGCATCAGCCGTCCCCATCAGTTGAGCAAGAGCCGCTCCTGGCGTCAGAAGTGCAAAAGCAGTAAGTGCGTAGAGTAGCGCGCGCATTACTCTTTAGTATAGCGTGTCAAATGTAGTACTAACCAACATTACGCACATTCTTCTTATACTCTGAGTCATTTGCAGCTTCAGGCGTCGTTGCGTGCTTAGCGCCCGTTATAACAATCGACGAGAATGAGAACCCACCGCGAGTTTCTGGACTACCATCAAACACTTTTTGCCCCTGGCGAGCGCGTTCATATGCTGCAAAGAGGACAGGGTCTCTAGTCTCGGTACTATCAATCGATACGTGGCGCATGATTTCGCGGGCACGCAGGAGGCGCTTGTTCTCCTCAGGAGTGCGATTTTGCTTCCCATTGAGCTCAGAGAGTGCGTCATGAAGGGTGTCGAATTCTGATGGGTCAAACGAAGTGACTGATCGTCCACTCCTGTCACGTGGTGAACCGTAGGATGGTACTTGCGCCAAAGGTTCAGACTCGCTCGTACGACGCCCACTCGCTGGCGCTGTGTCCTTTGAGCTTCGGCCCTCGCGTCCTTGAGACTCATCGGCTATCGCTTGTTGCTCAGACTCCGCACGGGCCACTTGTTCAGCCTCTGCTGACGCTGCTTGAGCCTCTTGAGTAGCAACTAAGCGTTGTCGTTCTATAAGAGTGCGGTTCTGGCGGGCTGTCTCAACCGCAGCTTGTTCCGCCTGATATTTTTTATACACAGCTTTTTCGACTTCAATTTGTTTTTTGTAGAGTCGCCAGAGAGTAATCGAAAAGGCAGGAAGAGCTCCCGCAATGGGTACTTCGCTAAGCGCAAAGCTTCCCGCAAACCAGATAAAGCTAGCGGCATTTGCCTTAAAAAGACCAGGATTTTTCATAAAGATCCACAACAATAACCCAAGAAAGCCTGCAAGGCCCACCGACATTGCCATAACAATTCCAAATGCCTCAATCGGGGCTGCGGCAACGACACCAACTGCGACCGCCGTTATTCCGCATACAGCCCCAACGGCAGTTGTGCCGACCACTTGCCCGACCATAGTATTACTACCAACAACCGTACAGACTACTCCCGCTAAAGCAGGGCCAAAAAATATAAACATTTCAAAAAACGCTTTCGTAAGATCAATGAGTACCGCTGCAATAAGAACTGGAGAGGCCTTCTTCCAGGTCATCACCTCAGGAGGTTTTTGCCCCGCGCTATTTTTGTTCAGCGGCATGGCGCTCCTTCTCTTCCTTGATGTTGAGGAGCTGTGAAGGGTCTGAGGTTATGATTTGATCCTCGGTATAGCTCGCTACAACCTTAATCGCAACATGCTTGAGGCCTGCAAAGAAGAGGCCCTCCCCTACTCCCGCCTCAAGAAGCAGATATTTCTCTTCATCAGTGAGATTAAATGTTTGCTGGAGTACGTCGATGGTTGTTGGTGACTGCTTCAACAGGAGTTGTAAACTCGAGTTTGTGAGAATGGGTCTACCGTATGGGCTCTTCAAGAAGTCTTCAACGTCCTGAGTGATGGTACAGACACCGAGATAATACTTACGTCCTCGTTTTGCGACGGAATAGAGGAAAGAGGCCGTGTCTTCACTTTTCATCATCCACCACGCTTCGTCGATAATAAGGAGGCGCTTCTTAAGCTCGTGACGGACTGCATTCCAAATGTAGTGGGTGATGATATACATCGC
>JAQBQV010000007.1 GCA_028286825.1 Parcubacteria group bacterium | reverse complement strand
AAAGTATTGCAGGAGGCGAGGCTACCCGTGTCGTAGCCAGCCGTAAACCATCTCACACGCTCTTCGGAAGAACCGTGAGTCCAGGTCTCGGGCGTTATGCGCCCCTCTGTTTTCTGCTGAATGCGATCGTCCCCGACGGCCGAAGCAGCATCGAGTGCCTCGCTGATTTCATTTGGGAGAAAGACGCCCTTATTTTTAATTGAGTACGCCCACAGACCCGCAAAGCAGTCTGCCTGGAGCTCAAGATCGATTGATTGTTGTTGTTCTGTGAGCGAACCAGCATTTGAGACGCTTCCATCTGCAGCGAGGATTCCCAGTTCGTGTTGAGCGTGGTGAGCGACTTCGTGAGCAATCACATACGCCTGCGCAACGTCCCCTCCGCTCGCTCCGAAGCGTTTTGTAAGCTCGTCAAAAAAGGTTTCGTCGAGATATATCGTTTGGTCGAGTGGGCAGTAGTGCGGCCCCACGTTAGAGGTAGCTCCGCCGCACGCCGACTCAGTAGCTGTACGGAAGAGCACAAGTTTTGGTGGCGTGTAGGTTTTGTTGTTTGCACCAAAAAGATTCGCCCACATGTCGTTCGTTGATCCGAGTACTGTTGAAGCGAAGACTTCGTACGAATCAGCCCCCTCAAATTGAGAGGTGTCTATGTTTTGCTGAACAACTTGGGTATTTTCGAGTTGATTCAATACCTGAGGGAGTACATCGGTAACACTCCCGCCTCCAAGATAATTAAAGAGAATGAGGAGTACCACGCCTCCGATACCGAGGCCGCCACCAAGCCCTACCGGGCTCATAGCCCGTCGATCCTCTACGGAGCCTCGGCTCGTAATTTTATTCCAATCGGCCATATCCCTAAGACGTACGTGTTGGGCTCGCATTGCAACCAACTTCGTACATCTCAACATATGGCCAATACATGCGTTCGGCTCGCGGTTGACACGTGTCTAAAAATGTGATTTCTTGAACACCAGATGTCCCCGTTCTTGCAGTGCAAACTTAATGGAGGTGGTCATGAACAAGCTAGTCACTCTCACGAACCGCGCAAATCGGTCGTTCGTGCGCTTTACCGAGAAATACCCCCGACTCTTCAAAACGATCCTTACCGTGCTGATCGGCGGTCCGTTGCTGTGGTTTCTCCTGCCGATTAAGGCAGACGATGTCCGCGGCCCCATCCTGATGACGTTGTTCATGCTCGCTGTTTTCTGGCTCATGTTTCGTCTGCAACGCAAAAGCCTTGGTGCAGGGAAACGCTCAGGGGGCCTGCGTCGTGAGGAAAACGTTACGACGCGATTCAATGACGTTGCCGGCTGCGATGAGGCGAAGAGGGAGGTCATGGAGATCGTTGAGTTCCTGACGAACCCAGCAAAGTTCGCGGCAGTAAATGCCGTCGTACCTTCTGGCGCACTCCTTATTGGGGACCCCGGTAACGGCAAGACGCTCATGGCAAAAGCCATTGCGGGTGAGGCGAAGGTCCCGTTCTTTTCAATCTCCGGCTCTGATTTCGTTGAAGTTTTCGTTGGCATCGGTGCCCGTCGTGTTCGAGAAGTATTCGAAACCGCAAGGAAAGCTGCGCCGTGTATCCTATTCATCGATGAGATCGATGCTGTGGGAAAGAAGCGGGGCTCAAGTGGAGGTGATGGAGGTGAACGTGAGCATGAGCAAACCCTTAACATGCTTCTCACCGAGCTGCAGGGGATGCGGTCAGACCCGACGAAGCCAGTTGTGGTGATCGCGGCAACTAACCGACCCGACGTGCTCGATCCAGCGCTCATTCGCCCGGGACGCCTTACAAGGCACATCGAGATCGGCAACCAACCAACGAAGGGACGTGAAGCAATTCTGAAGGTCCACATGGCGAAAATCCCCATTGCGAAGGACGACGTGGATTTAAAACGTTTGGCACATACGACCGCAGGTTATTCGGGGGCTGATCTCGCTAACTTGGTGAACGAAGCGGCGATCGTCGCTGCTCGTGAGGGCGAGACTCTGGTTCACATGAGCCATTTCGAGAAGGCGAAGGATCGGGTGATCTTCGGCACTGATAACGGTAAGCGGATGTCAGACGAAGAGCGCCAAATCGTCGCATATCACGAGTCCGGCCATGCGGTGGTGGGCGAACTTCAGAGCGTTTTGGATCCTGTAACGCATGTCAGTGTCAGTCCCCGCAGGAACTGGCTTGGTGTTACAATTTCCATTCCGACCGAGGATCGCTACATCACGTCGAAGAGCAAGCTTCTCGCCAGGATCGCAATGGCTTTCGGTGGAAGGCTTGCCGAGGAGATCTTCGTTGGCAACATCAATTCCGGGGCAAACGGTGATTATGCCTCGGCAACCGCTGTTGCACGCGATATGGTCACCAGGCTTGGTATGGGTGATCCGGCGAAGTTCAGCCAGCGTGTCTATGGTGACGACGAGTCCGAGTTGACGAAGCGCCTGATCGATAAAGAAGTCGACAGGATTGTGACCGAGCAATACGCCTTCGCAAGACAATTGCTCGAAAGCAATCGAGACAAAGTCGAGGCAATGACCGCCTTGTTGCTCGAAGAAGATACGATCAGTATCCGCGAGATCAACAAAATCATGCGCGGCAATGCAGAAGCCGACAAGCCGAAAGTTACCGTGCACTAACTGCAAATCGCCATTCGCCCAGAGCTCCGCTCTGGGCGGTTTTTTTAGAACGGTAGTGCCGTCCTTGGCTTATTGAATTACTAAGCACCATGCGCGCATTTTGCCAGAGAGCAGGAGTCAAAGCCTTAGTGTGCGAGAGCGATCGGGATGATATGAATTGCACCAGCTTCTTGTAGGGCGCGAGTGGCGGCTTGGAGGGTCGCGCCGGTAGTGATCACGTCATCGATAAGCACATAGGTGAGAGAAGGGTCAGCCGGGCGGAGCGCAGTAAACGCGCCCCGCATGTTTGCTTTCCGTTTCTCCCGCGCTAGAGAGACCTGCGACGTTGTTTCTCGACTGCGCCGGAGAAGTTGCGTATCGACTGCGACCCCAAGCTCGCGCGCAGCGATGGTGGCCATTTCTTCAACTTGATTAAAGCCGCGCTTACTTCGACGCTCGTCTCCGAGTGGCACCGGCACTAACCGAATGCGACTGGAGGTTACCCGTGCTAGGTCGTCGGCTTCCCGTAAATACTCAACAAGACTCGCACCGAGAAGGGTAAAGGCATGACTACTTCCGTGATACTTCGCCTCGTGAATCGCAGAGCGCACTCTCGTATCATGAAAAGGGAGGAGGATTACGGTCGCCGGTCGCGTTTTCGGTTCAAGTTGTGGAGTGATGAGGGAAAGAAAGGTCTCGACCGAGATGTCGCGGAGAATTTTTTCATCATCCCGAGGCGGAAAGAGAAAGTCCAAAAAGCGCATTGTGCTATTATTCTCTCATGTCGTTTCTCGATTCTCTATTTGCGAAAAAGGAGAAGAGCGTGATTGGTGTGGATATCGGCTCCTCTTCGCTTAAAGTTGTTCAGCTGCGTAAAGAACACGGTAAGGCAGTGCTTGAGACGTACGGTGAGCTTGCTCTTGGACCCTACGGCGGTTCGGAAGTGGGACAGGCCACCAACCTATCTGCTGAGCAAATCACGACGACGCTCAAAGACTTGCTTCGCGAAGCGAAGGTAACGACCGCGAGCGCGGGTGTCTCGATCCCATTCGCACGTTCGCTCCTCACGCTAGTCACTCTCCCGTACCGCAAAGATCCGTCCGAACAAAAGACGGTCATTGAGCTCGAAGCGCGCAAATACATTCCGCTTCCCATTACCGAAGTCCAACTCGATTGGTTTATCGTGCCACGTAGCGAGCAAGCAGCGTTTGCCGCAGGCGACACGAAGAGTGGAAGCGCTGGTCCTCAGACCGTCGACGTCCTTCTGGTCGCGGTTCATAACGACGAACTAGCGCTCCTTCAGAGCGTCGTTACGGGCGCGGGTCTTAGCACGAGCTTTTATGAGATTGAAATATTCAGCACCATTCGTGCTGTTGTCGATGATCCAGTACGGCCAGTGATGGTGCTTGACGTTGGTGCGGCATCAACTAAGACGTACGTAATAGAGCGTGGTGTAGTCGCGCTTTCTCATGCCATTAGTACCGGCAGCCAAGACATCACTCGTGCGATCTCCGTCTCGGGCAACCTCTCGATTGCGCGTGCTGAAGTACTTAAAAAGGAACAGGGTATCAGCGGCGCGGACACACTTGGGGGACCTGAACTCGTCTTTTCTCGTATTTTTGCAGAAGCACGTCGTGTGCTTGTGCAATACGAGACCGCTCATGCCAAGTCAATCACGAGTATCGTGCTCACTGGCGGGGGAGGAGTGACCAAAGAGCTGGGGGCATATGCAAAAAATATTTTCTCTATCGATGTCCGCGTTGCCGACCCTTTTAGTAAGACCGAAGCACCTGCGTTTATGCGGCCAATTTTAGAAGAGATAGGGCCAGAGTTTGCTGTAGCGGTGGGTCTTGCGTTACGCAAGCTCGACGAAATCTAAACGCACGACTGCGTTTTGCACAGGCAGTGCACTATGTGCTACATAGGTAGCGTATACTAAAAGGAAATGGCTCTTCCTCCAAACATTCCAACATCATTTGTTCCCGCATCGTCTTCTGCTCCAAAGAAGTTTAATAGTGACTACACTGGTGCATTCGGATTTTTTGCTTACGGGGTGTTCGTGCTCGTCATGATTATGGCGATCGGTGTCTTCTCCTACAAGAAAATCTTGAAAGCCCAGCTCATTGCGAAAGATAATGAGCTTGCTGAGGCTCAAGCGAAGATAAGTCCGGAAACGGTACAGACCTACGTCGACCTACGCAATCGACTCATCGCAGGTAAGACTCTGCTGCAGAATCACATTGCCCTCACAGGGTTTCTTTCAGTGATTGGTACAGATTTGCCGTCCTCAGTGCGCTTCGGTACGCTCCATCTTGTGGCGCACTCTCCTCAAAAGGTCACACTTGAAGCGGACGGCTCTGCTGCAAATTTTAATTCTCTCGCTGTCCTTTCGGCAAAAATCGGGGAAGCCGGTCATGTCAAGGACGCTATTTTCTCAAGAATAGGTATTTCAACCGGAAAGAAGGATGGAGCTGTCTCATTCTCTCTCTCTGCCGTTCTTGACCCCTCACTCGTCGTCTTTAAAGACGTAGCAGCAGCGACTGCGCTCCCAGTAACTCCGGTGAGTGCATCGACCACAACACCATGAACAGCCGCCTACTCCCATCGGTCGCAATCCTTCTCGCCATTGCCGTTTTCTTTGTGTACGTGAATCGCACCTGGGCAGGCTCAATTGCGGAAATCAATACTAAGATAGAGTCCGATCAGGCAGCGCTGGATGTTGCGGCTAACTTTATGAAGCAGCAGAGTGAGCTTGAAGCTGAGAAACAACAGATCAAGCCTGAGGATATGGCTAAGCTGAACTTGCTGCTCCCTACCTCAGTCGACAACGTCCATCTCATCCTTGATCTCAATGCGCTTGCTGCAAAGAGCGGACTGTCCCTTTCTAATATCGATGTGACTCCTCCTAGTCAGTCAAATGCATCGAGTAATACAGATTCTGCCGTGTCGTCAGATTCAAATCCCGTAGGCTCTGTCGACCTCTCTCTTTCGGCGGTCGGCACCTACACAGCCGTACAGACATTTCTTACAAGTGTTGAAAAGAGTCAGCGTCTCTTAGACATTCAGGACCTTACGCTTAAGGGATCAGATACAGGTGTCTACAGTTACGACATGAAGATCCGCCTCTACTGGCTACACTAGACCATGAAAACAAATACCATCCTCATCATTGTTGCCAGTCTCGTTGTCGCAGCGGGTGCATACTGGTTCTTTTTCAGTGATACAGGCAACGAGCCCCCTATTATTGCTGACTCAGGAGTTAATAATGAAAACCAGGCTCAGTTTGAGGCGCTACTCAGCCAATTGCCGATTGCATTTGATACGAGTGTCTTTACTGACCCACGATTCAATTTGCTCGTTGATATTACGACAGCCATTTCTCCCGAGACTATCGGTAAGACCGACCCATTTGCCCCCGTCGCCGGCGCGGCTTCTAATGCGAAGTAATGAACCTGCTTGCCCTTCTCGTTGATAAGGGCCTTCTCTCGTCAACTGATCGTAGGAAGGTCGAAGCTGAAACTAAGAAGGGCACGCTCCTTGCTGACGCACTCAGTAGCCACGGCGTAACTCTCGAGAGTGCACTTGCAGAGGCTGGGGAGGTGTATGGATTGCCAACGAGAATTTTGGGTGATCCGCCAGCAAATCAAGAAGTATTTGGATATATCCCGATTGATTCAGCTCGGCACTATGGCTTTGTGCCGCTCGATATTGTTGAAGGCGCGCTTGAGGTGGGAGTGATCGACCCCGATAATATTGAAGCATTTGACGCGCTCCAGTTTATTTCTGGCAAAATTGGACTGCCTTATAAGATAGTTCTTATCACCACTGAAGATTTCGACCGCGTATTAAATTCATACCAAAATCTTTCAGGAGAAGTGGGGAAGGCGCTTTCTGAGTTTGAGATCTCCGCTAAGCCGCCAGCAGCAGAATCCGCTCCGCAAGGTAAGGCTGCCGCTGAGGGTTCGTTAGCCCTTACTGACGATGAAGTGCTTAATCTTACGGGTCCGCACGAGACACTCAAAGAGGATGCTCCGGTGACAAAAATCGTCTCGACCATCTTGCGCTACGCAATCGAGGGTCATTCTTCAGATATTCACGTCGAGCCGTCCACCTTAAAGACCCGAGTTCGCTTTCGAATGGACGGCGAGCTCCACACTTCGCTTGAGCTGCCTCAAAAAGTTCACGAGGCTGTAGTTGCGCGCATCAAGATCTTAGCGAAGCTCCGTCTCGACGAAAAGCGTAAGCCGCAAGACGGTCGTTTCTCAGCAACCGTCGAGAAGCGTCGCATCGACTTCCGTGTGTCTACTTTCCCGACTGAGTTTGGCGAGAAAGTGGTGATGCGTATTCTCGACCAATCAGATGCGACAGCGACACTGGAATCAGTCGGACTCACAGGCGCGTACCTCGACGAGGTGAAGGAGATGATGAAGGTACCCTACGGCATTATCCTCATCGCAGGCCCCACCGGTTCTGGTAAGTCAACGACACTTTTCGCGATGCTTTCGGCGCTTGACCGCGAGAGTGCCAACGTTGTCTCTTTGGAAGACCCGGTTGAATACGAGATCCCGGGTGTGTCCCAAAGTCAGGTTCGGCCTGAAATCGGCTATACGTTTGCGAGTGGTTTGCGCTCTATATTGCGCCAAGACCCCGACATCATCATGGTCGGTGAGATTCGTGATAAGGAAACGGCGGTGCTCGCCGTGCAAGCGGCGCTTACGGGCCATCTCGTCTTCTCAACGATTCACACCAATACCGCGTCAGGAGCCATCCCACGTCTTATCGATATGGGCGTTGATCCGTTTCTAATCGCACCTACTCTGGTCGCCGTGATTGGACAGCGTCTGGTTCGTAAGCTCTGCGAGGGAGGTGGAAAGGCGTTCGAGGCTAATGACTCAATTAAAGAGCTTCTCTCTAGAGATTTTGCCGACTTACCTGAACCCTATCGCGCAAAACTCCCGCCCTTTACCCAGTTTTATCACGCGATGCCGACTGAGGATTGCCCAAGTGGCGTTAGAGGTCGTACCGGTGTCTTTGAGATCCTTCGCATGGATAAAGAACTTGAGCAGGCCGTGCTCAAGAATCCCGTTGAAGAAAATATTTATGAAGTAGCACGGTCTGGAGGAATGCTTACGATGCGCGAAGACGCAATTCTGAAGGCAGCTGAAGGCCTCATTCCTTTTGAGGAGGTAAATACGCTCGGTGGAGAACTGTTCCCTGAGACGAGCGCTGACTGATATACTTTAGGTTATGGCATACCGCGTTTACCTTGTTGACGACGATCGGTTTTTGCTCGATCTCTATGCGGTGAAATTTAAAAACGCAGGCCATGACGTCACTACATTCGGAAGTGGTGAAGATCTGGTAGCCGCGTTGCGCAAAGGAGGTGAGTCGATGCCGGACGCAGTGCTCATGGACCTCATTATGCCGGGAATCGGGGGGTTCGGAGCTCTCGAAGCGATCCGCAAGGAGAATCTTGCTCAGGGAGTGAAGATCATTATCCTTTCAAATCAGGGCCAAGACTCTGATATAGAGAAAGCAAAGCTGCTCGCTGTCGATGGTTATATTATTAAAGCTTCAGCGATCCCGTCTGAGGTGCTCGCTGAAACGCTACGCATCATTGACCCGAAAGCAGGAGGCGACGCGTCTCACACCTAATACATTACCTATGGCTGTAGATAAACGACTCGTTGAACTCTGTGACCTCGTCATCGCTCAAGGCGGCTCTGATCTCCACATTTTTGCAGGCGGACCTCCTATGATTCGTGTGGCGGGGTCTCTGCTCTCACTTGAGAAGTTTCCTCCTTTTACTGCAATTGAGACCGAGGTGATCCTTAAGTCGATCGTCATTCCTGACCGTTGGGGGATATTCGAGCGCGATCAGACGATCGATATTTCATACGCCCATGATGAGAAGAACCGCTTCCGCGTAAACGGGTACCGCGTCCAGGGGGCAACCGCACTTGCGATGCGACTCATCCCGCACGTAATCAACTCACTGACTGATCTTAATTTGCCACCCGTGCTTGAGGTGTTTACTCAACGAGAGCAAGGATTCTTCCTCGTGGTGGGACCGGTGGGACAGGGTAAATCGACCACGCTCGCTACGATGATTAACCGCATCAACGACACCCGCGCCGAGCACATCCTCACGATCGAAGATCCCGTTGAGTATCTCTTCGAGCCGAAGAAGTCACTCATCCAGCAGCGCGAAGTGCATATTGATGCCCCAGACTTCCACACGGCGCTGCAAAGCGCATTTCGTGAAGACGTCGACGTGATCATGATCGGTGAAATGCGCGACTACGAAACGATCTCTTCAGCCGTGACTGCTGCTGAGACCGGTCATCTGGTGTTCTCCACGCTCCACACCAACAACGCGGCACAAACGATTGACCGTATCATCGACATGTTCCCAGCCGAGCAGCAGTCCCAGGTACGCGTGCAGCTTGCCGGGAGCCTTGCAGGCATCTTCTCTCAGCGGCTCGTCCCACGTATTTCAGGCGGACTCATCCCAGCTTATGAGCTCCTCATCAACAACAATGCGGTGAGTACACTCATCCGCGACGCACGCACGCACGAGATCAGTACGGTGATCCAGACCTCTTCTCAGGAAGGAATGATCGACATGGATCGCTCGCTTGCTGAGCTCGTGAAGAAGGGCGAAGTGACTGTTGAACATGCGTACGACTACGCGATGGACCCAAAGACGTTTGAGCGCTATCTCTAATATGCTGTTTAAGTACCACGCCATTGATAAAGACGGACATGAGAGAGAGGGGACAATAGAGGCCCCTTCAAAGGAGGTCGCTGTCTCAGCACTCCAGAGGCGCGATCTGATCATTTCAAAAATCGAGTCAAATGAGAAGAAGAATCTATTGGAAATGGATTTGCCATTTTTCAATCGCATTTCTAATAAAGAGATCGTGATTGTCTCACGTCAGATTGCGACGCTCTTTGGGGCGCAGGTATCCGCGCTGCGCGTGTTTCGCCTCATCGGCTCTGAGGTCGGGAATAAGAATCTCGCAAAGGTGATCGAGACGGTGGGTGACGATCTTCAAGGCGGCAGTCCTATCAGCAAGGCGCTTGCACGACACCCCAAAGTCTTTTCGGTCTTCTACGTTAACATGGTCCGTGCCGGAGAGGAGTCAGGCAAGCTTTCAGACACCTTTGAATACCTCGCCTCATACCTCGACCGCTCCTATGAGCTTGTAAGTAAAGCTGAAAACGCTCTCATCTATCCGCTGTTCGTGATCGGCGTCTTCTTCTCAGTAATGGCGCTCATGCTCACGATTGTGATCCCTAAAATAAGCGCCGTCCTGCTCGATTCTGGCCAAGCGATCCCTATTTATACACAAATCGTCATTGGCTTCTCGAATTTCTTGGTTAATTACGGCGTTTTTGTGCTTATTGCGCTCATCGGGCTTGGCTTCTATGTTTGGCAACTGGGTAAGACTGAGCAGGGCAAGCTCGTGCTGGATCACTTGAAGCTCTCAGTACCATATGTCGGTGACCTCTACAGCAAGCTCTATCTCTCGCGTATAGCTGACAACTTCTCCACGATGCTTCTCTCAGGTGTTTCGGTGATTCAGGCGCTTGAGATCACCTCTACGGTGGTCGATAACGCCGTCTTCGACAAAGTGTTGAAGCAGGTAAGTGAAGACGTTAAAGGCGGTTCCTCGATCTCGGACGCTTTTGGTCGCCACCCTGAGCTCCCGGGGATTATGGTGGCAATGACACGAGTGGGGGAGGAGACCGGAGAGCTAGGTCAGATCCTCACCACCCTTGCGAAGTTTTATAACCGAGAGGTGAGCAATGCTGTCGATACTCTTGTGGGGCTCATAGAGCCGATCATGATCGTTCTCCTTGGTCTAGGCGTTGGTACACTCCTCGCTGCTATCCTCCTACCGATCTATAACTTGGCGGGTGCTATTTAGGGGATATCCACAGGGTCTTCATCTAAGCTCGACTATCTAGCGTACAATTGGGCCATTAGCCAAATATAAATAATTATGCTTAAAATCCGTTCCCGAGGCTTCACCCTCATCGAATTGCTCGTCGTGATCGCTATTATCGGTATTCTCTCAGCAGTGGTGCTCGCATCTCTCAACACCGCCCGCTCTAAGGGTAACGATGCGGCTATCAAGTCGAACCTCGATACTATTCGTACACAGTCTGGTATCTACTACGACACCAACAACGGTTACAGTACCGGTGCAACTACTGTCGCAGCCGCTTTGACTGGGACAACTGCTGCTTGTACAGCGGCAACAAATAGCATCTTTAATGACGCGAACATAACAAATGCTATTACTGCTGCCGGTACGGCGGCTGGTGGAGCAAGTAATGTGATTTGTGCGATAGATGCGGCAACTGCTCCTGCAAAACCTACCGTTTGGGCAGTGTCAGCTAAGCTAACTGCAGCACCAAACACGTGGTGGTGCGTCGATAGCACGGGTAAATCAGCGCAAAACGCTGTTGGAACAATAGCCGCCGCAGCCTGCCCATAATCGCACCAAGTTAGAGGGTATAGTTAAAAGAAGTCCCCAGCTGGGGACTTCTTCGTTTATAAGGGCTGAGTGTGGGTATACTGGGGAGTATTAACTGAAGTATAAACATTTTAACCATCTCTCCACGAACCGTTTCAATCAATCGAAAACCTTTTCTCAAAGGCTTTACCCTTATAGAACTCATGGTGGTTTTAGCAATTATTGGAGTTCTCTCAGCGGTAGTGCTCGGTCTACTCAGTAAACCGCGCTCCTCAGGTGCTGACGCCGCGATTAAAGGGGATCTCCGTACGATCCAAACCCAGTCGCAGCTTTTTTATGGAGATAATAGTGATAGATATAGCACAAATGGTACTGGTTTTCCGGCAGCAAGTTGCCCTACCTCTGGTGTAACCATGTTCGCGGCTGATACAGCAATAAAAAATGCCATCGCACATATCAATTCCGTTTCTGGTACGACAGCGACCTGTTATATGAATGCCACAGCATCGCAGTATCTCGTCTGGATCCAACTCAAGACGTCAGGGTATTGGTGTGTCGACCATACCGGCGTTTCTAAATCGGAGTCCGTAGCGTACGCAGCGCAGACTAGCTGCTAAAGTACAGTATTGATACGAAGGCGATCTGGCTCTAGAATGGGGTAGAGGTACTGTGTACAGCCGTTTAGCTGAAGACTCTACTTCTCGTGCATTTATATCTGATGGAATTTACACATACTCTCACGCGGTCACGTGCCCTAATTGGCAGGGGGTTTACCTTGATTGAGCTATTGGTAGTAGTGGCAATAATAGGAGTGCTATCTGCAATCACAATGGCGCTACTTACTGCCCCAAGTGCAAAAGGTGCTGATGCAGCAGTAAAGGCAAATTTAAGAACGGTTGTAACACAAGCCTATGCGTTTTTTGAGACTTATAATAAATACAATACAAACGGTAGTAGTGGTTTGGCCACACAGACGACATGCCCGACAGCTGGGACAAGTAATACGATGTTCGATACAGATCCAGTAATTAAGAACGCTATAGCAGCGGCAAATACTGCTGGAGGGGGTCCGGTTAAGTGCTATATGAACGCCCAGGGTACGCAATACGTTGTCTGGGCTGCTATGAAAACGGCTGGTACCTACTGGTGTATCGATCAGAATAATTCTGGTAAACAAGAAAACACACCTCAAGGTCCATTACACACCAGCTGCCCATGATGTTGTATTACCAGTTCGCGCTGCCCGTTACTCTTTTTGCTCTCGGTGCGATCACTGCGAGCTTTATGGGAGTCGTAGCGGCAAGACTACATACAGGGCAGAGTTTTCTCAGAGGTCGCTCTAGGTGTGACGCCTGCGGTAAAGAGCTTTCTCCACTACAGCTTGTACCGATTTTTTCATACATAGGTTCACGGGGAAGGGCAATGTGTTGTGGGGCTGGGATTTCGATACTGTCGCCTTTGGTCGAGATTCTTCTTGGCATACTCTTTGTTATTTCATATCTCAAGCTCGGGCTGTCAGTTTCACTTCTCATTACACTTGTGTCACTCGCACTTATGCTCGCCCTGGTCCTATATGACTTTGCGCATCAGATCCTGCCGCCCGTTTTACTAATACCCTTTGTTCTCTCAAGCGCTATCGCCGCATATGTTGGAGCGTCGTCATTCGCCGACCTTATGCATACCGGCTTTATCGCCCTCATTCTCGCGGGCATCCTTGCCGCACTCCACTTTGGTTCACGTGGTAGAGCGATGGGATTAGCGGACACCCCATTTGTGCTTGGTCTCGCATTTCTCGTGGGTCCGTTAGCGATCTCTGGTTTCGTCTATTCGTTTTGGATCGGAGCAGTTGTTGGTATTTGGCTGTTGTTAGGGAGGCCGAAGGGTTCTAGAATGGGAGTAGAGGTCCCGTTTGCGCCGTTTCTCGCCGCAGGCTTTCTCCTCGCGTACTTTACCCAATGGAATCTACTTCTACTTCTCGCGGGTTCACTATCCTAGAGCTTTTAGTCGTGCTCGGTATTATCACCGTCATCACGGCTGTCGCAATTACGAGCCAAAGCTCATTTAATAAAAGCTTAGTGCTCAGCAATACTGCCTATGACCTCGCGCTCTCTATCCGTTCTGCACAAACATTTGGCATTGGCAGCAGATTAACTACTCCGGGAGTTGGCGGTGTAAGTAACGCCGGCTACGGTATTTACATCAAAAAAAACGGTCTACAAAGTACACCGATAACGACCTATACAATTTTTGCTGATATTAGCCCCGCCTGTGCTGGAGGATCGCTGCCAAATTGTAAACCGGGCAATGGAATATATGACGGTTCAGATCCGATAATACAAACATTCACGCTCGGAAATGGTGTTAAAATTTCAGATTTTTGTGTTTATGACGGGTCACCTCACTGCGCATGGTCATCGGGCTCGAGTGCGTCATCGGTCGATATTGTATTTACTAGACCAAACGCGGATCCAGTAATCAAAAGTGATGCGACTGGAGGAAATTCCGAGCAAAAGGCTTACATTACGCTCATGTCCACACAAGGAACGACTCGATACGTATGTGTTACGAGTATGGGTGTGATTATGCCGACAGCGACAACACCTACCGCTAGCGCAAATTGTCCATGATGATCTCTCAAAAAAAGTCTCGTAACGGATTTACGCTCGTCGAGCTCATAGTCTCGGTTGGGCTGTTTGCGGTTGTGATGACGCTAGCGGCCGGGGCGTACCTTCTTATGATCAGTATTAGTCAGCAGACTCAAGGGACCACTACTGCTGTTAACAATCTTTCATTCGCACTTGAGTCGATGGTGCGAGGAATTCGAACTGGGACAGGGTATAGCTGTAGCGCAAGTCAATTGAGTGTAGATTGTACGGCTGGAGGTTCCTCTTTTTCATATCGAGATGCATCAGGTGCAACGATCACGTATCAGCTAGCGGGTCCAAATGGCAAGCAATATATCGCAAAAAACGCCTCTTTATTTCCCATTACCGATCCATCGTTAATTAATATCACCAGTTTGGGGTTCTTTGTGGTCGGTACGTCGCCGGCAAGTGGTGGGAATTACGACCAGCCATATGTCACTATCGTGGTTTCAGGTACGGTCTCAATCGGAAAGGGTAAGACCCAATCGTTTACCATGCAGACGGGTGCGGTAATGCGTGGTACTGACCTATAAACATATGAAAAAAGGATTCACACTTATAGAAAGTCTTGTGGCAGTCACGATACTCATGGTAGCAGCAGCAGGCCCTTTGTTTGCTGCCAATCGCGCGATTGTAGCAGCAGGAATTGCTCGAGATCGCCTTACCGCATCTCTCTTGTCACAAGAGGGGACTGAATACATACGTTTAGTTCGCGATAACAAGTACCTCCAGGCATATCAGACGAATCAAAGTACGGCGACAACAAACGGTTGGTCCTCGTTTATAACGGCAGTGGCAAACTGTGATACGAGTACAGTGCCAACGAACGCTTGCAAGATCAATCCCACTCTCTATTTTGGCGGAACCCCTACCGTTACTGCCTGTGTAGGTGGTGCTTGCGGCCAGCTCTATCTCACTGCTGGCGGGTATACCTATGATTCGAGCGGGACGCAGACGAAATTCATTCGTTCTGTCCAAGTAGCAGCAATTTCTTCAACAGAAGAGGTCGCTACATCGACGGTTGCCTGGAGCTATCGTGGGACCACCTATTCCGTCGTTAATACTCTCCACCTGACACAATGGCAATAAAACAATCGCAGCGAGGGTTTACGTTACTCATAGCCGTTATTTTTATGTCGGTGATGCTTGCCTTTGGCTTAGCGCTCTCTTCCCTTGCGTATAAGCAGATTACGCTTGCCTCAACGGCAACTGACTCCCAGTACGCTTTTTACGCAGCAGATAGTGCGCTTGAGTGTGCTCTCTACTACGATCAACAGCAACAAAGTTTTGATTATGCGTCACATCCGAGCGGCACCCCCCCTGGTCCCGTCACTTGCAATAATCAATTAACGGCGAACCCAAGTTATACTCCTCCAGATGGAACAAAAGCGATCACTACCTATCGCATGCAAATTGATGCGAATCGATGCGCCGATGTCACCATCTATAAATATGCGAACCCGACCAGTGTTACATCGAATAGTATTACCAGAACCGTAACAACGTATATGTTCGCTCAGGGCTATTCCGTCGCATGTTCGGCCGTAGGTACCAATCCGCGTATGACAGCTCGTGGCGAGGACATCTACTACTAAAACCTTTATACTAGAGGCATATGGCCTCCAAAAAGGTTACTGAGCGGGTGGTAAAACTGCGCGAATTGCTAGCGCATCACGCCCACCGCTACTACACACTTGATGCACCAGAAATCTCTGATAGTGCCTATGATGCGCTGTATCACGAGCTTAAGGAGCTAGAAACTAAGTATCCTGAGCTTCGGTCTAGTGATTCAGTAACAGCACGGGTGATCGGAGGCATAATGCCTGAGTTGAAGAAGGTCCGACACAAGGTGCCGCAGTGGTCTTTTAATGATGCGTTTACAGAGGAGGAGATTCGCGCATTTGATGCTCGCGTGAAGAAAGTGAGTGGTAGGGACGCAACGTACGATCTCGAGCTTAAGATCGATGGGCTCAAAATAGTCTTTACGTACGAGAAGGGTGCTCTCGTTACTGCAGCAACGCGTGGGGACGGTGTGATTGGAGAAGATGTCACGCACAATGTTCGTACGATACGAGAAGTGCCGCAGCAGCTGAAGCGGTCAGTCGATCTTATTGTTGAAGGCGAGGTGTATCTTACGCGCTCAGGCTTTAAGAAACTGAATAGCGAGCGCGAGAAAGCGGCGTTACCTCTATTTGCTAATCCGCGTAACGCAGCAGCCGGCTCTATTCGCCAACTCGATCCGGCTATTGCTGCGGCGCGTCCTTTGGGAGCATTTATATATGACGTTGCAGAGACGTCAGAGGAGTCCCCAAAGACGCAGACTGAGGAGCTCACCTATATCGAAGAGCTTGGTCTCCCGGTTAATCCTGAACACCGGTATGCAGAAACGCTCGATGATGTGTTTACCTACTGGAAGGAGTGGAATGGTTCGAAACGCGAGAAGGCCGATTATCAGCTTGATGGGGTTGTCCTCAAGGTGGACTCGAGAGCGCAACAAGAAGTGCTTGGATACACTGGCAAGGCTCCGCGCTTTGCCATAGCCTATAAATTCCCACCCGAGCAGGTACAGACGACTGTGCTCGACATTACGCTCCAGGTAGGCCGTACGGGTAAGCTCACGCCAGTAGCTCACTTAAAGCCGGTAGGGGTTGCTGGGACAACTGTCGCGCGCGCGACACTTCACAACGAAGATTTTATTAAAGAAAAGGATATTCGCATTGGTGACACGGTCATTCTGCAAAAGGCGGGAGATATCATCCCAGAGATCGTCGCGGTGGTCAAAGAGCTGCGCGAAAAAAATGCGAAGCCATGGCAGTTCCCGACCCATTCGCCGCTTTGCGGAGGCGATGGCTCAATTGAGCGAATCCCTGGCGAAGCGGCTCATCGGTGCAAAGTTGCAGGTTCGTTTGATCAGCAGTCGCGTAAGCTGGTCCACTTTGCAGGGAAGCACGCCTTAGATATCGACGGCATGGGCAAAGAGACGGTAAAGCTCCTTATGGAACAGAAGCTTGTTTCAAATTTTGATGATATTTTTGAACTAACAAAGGACGAGCTTCTTGCGCTCGAGGGGTTTGAGGAGCTCAAGGCGCAGAATTTAATGCATGGAATTGCTGCTTCGCGCGAAGTACCGCTCGATCGTCTTCTGATAGGTCTTTCGATACCGCACGTGGGAGTGGAAACGGCGTATCTTCTTGCTACTCACTTTGAGACACTCACCGACCTCGCGCGTGCAAAAGAAGCGGAGCTTTCACAGATCGAGGGCATAGGTCCAATTATCGGGAAGGCGGCTGCAGACTGGTTTAAGGATGCTGATAATAAGGCACTTCTCGCGCGCCTCAAGAAGCACCTTGCGATCAAAAAAGTCGCGCCGCCAAAGCGAGGATCCCTGACGGGTAAATCGGTTGTGATTACGGGCACGCTCCCTACCTTGTCTCGCGAAGAGGCCGAGGCACGAGTGCGCCAAGCAGGAGGGAAGGTTTCCTCTTCAGTTTCTGCGAAGACTTCATTTGTGGTCGCGGGCGAAGCGGCGGGCAGTAAGCTCGCTGATGCAGAGCGGCTTACTGTTGAGGTGATCGACGAATCGGCTTTTCTCAAGAGGCTTCGGTCGTGATACAGTGCAAAAATGGCAACTGTTGATGATGTTAAGAAGCTCGCTGCGCTCTCCCGTATAGAGCTCAAAGACGCACAGCTCCAGAAATTTACTAACGAGTTTGACTCGATTCTCGCATACGTGAGCCAGCTTGAGTCCCTCGAGCTTCCTTCAGCAGGAAGTGAGAAGCCGCAG
>JAQBQV010000004.1 GCA_028286825.1 Parcubacteria group bacterium | reverse complement strand
GGCAAAGAGCACATCTCTTCCGTGTGTCGCGACATAGAGAGGTTTTTCACCCATGCGATCTCGCGCCAATGTGAGCACCTGTTCCTTGGAATCATAGATTGCAAGCGCAAACATTCCTTCAACGCGGTTCAAGAACTGATCACCATGAAATTCATAAAGTGCGAGCAAAACCTCCGTATCAGACTTAGATTTGAAAGGGTACCCCTGCTCACGCAGCTCTGCACGGAGCTCTTCAAAGTTGTATATCTCGCCGTTAAAAGTGATCGTGAAGCGTCCACTCCTGTCCGTCATCGGTTGGGCACCAGCGGGCGAGAGTTCAACGACAGCAAGTCGAGCGTGAGCGAAGCCTGTGCGTTTATCGTTTGATTGCCATACGCCACTGCCATCGGGTCCTCTATGCTTAAGGGCTTCACCCATCACTCGCAGTACCCGTTCATCGCCTGTACCCCAATATCCGGCGATCCCGCACATATTAGAAACCGAGAGACTCTTTAATCTCGTAAGGCTTGCGTGTATCTGTGCGCATGAGTAAGTCAGCGACAATACCCATCGAAAGCATCTGCATGGCAAGTATCACCAGGAGAGCCGAAAAAAGAGGAAGGGGCGTTTGGATAAGCGAAGTTGCAAAAGAGAATTTAAGGATGAGAGCCCAGATCAAAATTAAGAACGCTAGACCGAGTGCCCAGGCGGCCAGCATTCCAAAAAAATACATCGGGCGGCGGCGCCAGCGAACAGTAAATTGGGCGAGCAACAGATCCAGTAATATTTTTATGATGCGGGAGAACCCATATTTGGAGACACCGGCAACGCGCGGACGATGATTCACTTCTATCTCGGAAATGCGCGCGCCCTGCCACAGGGCATAGACAGGAAGTAGACGATGTATTTCGCCACGAAACTCTATGCGCTTCACAAATGGTGCGCGAAACGCCTTGAGCGAACAGCCAGTGTCATGGAGGGCGACACCCGTTGTTGCGCGCACTAGTCGATTGGCGATACGTGACACAAAGCTCCGTAAAAAGGGGTCGTTACGGCGTCGACGCCATCCCGCTACTACGTCGTAGCCTTCGTCGAGTTTCGAAAGGAGACGAGCAATGTCGTGCGGATCATTCTGTCTGTCGCCGTCGAGAAAGAGAACAATTTTGCCTGTCGCAGCGTCGACACCCGCTCCCATTGCTGGTGTTTGGCCTGCGTTACTACTAAAAACAACGGCACGAAGCCGTGGATCGGTTGGTATCAATTTCCGTAAAATTTCCGCACTCCCGTCAGTTGAGCCGTCGTCCACGAATATGACTTCAGCTGGAGGGATGGTAGAAAGGGTTTCTTTGATTTCCTCCCAAAACGGCACTATGTTTTCAGCTTCGTTATAGAGCGGAATAACGATAGAGATACTAGGCGATTCCTTCATACTCGAGTTATACCATGAGCGCTGGGAAATGGTATTATGGGGCATGGCAAAGCGTATCGATTATATCGCCAATATTCGGCTACCGACTGAGAAAGCGCATGGTGCTCAAATTATAAAGATGTGTGAGGCACTCTCCATGGCCGGAGCTGATGTCCGACTCTTGGTGTCAAATCGAGCCACCCCTATCACTGAAGACGCGTTTACCTATTATGGTGTAGCAACTGCGTTTCCCATCGAACGCATCAAGGTTCCGAATACCGTGCAGTATGGAATGCCGGGATTCGTAATCCAGTCGCTTTTCTTTGCGATTCGTAGTCTTAGAAAAATACGTAGGGATGCCCTCCTATATAGTCGCGATGATATTGTACTTGGACTCCTGAGTTACGTGACACGGCAGCCTATTGTTTGGGAATCTCATATCGGTTCGTGGAATTTCTTTTCACGCAGGCTTGTACGCCGCGCCCTGAGAATTGTGGTGATTTCTGAGGGGATTCGAGATCTGTATCTGCGTAATGGAGTTGATCCACACAAACTCGTTGTGGCGCATGATGGCATCGATTTGACGACCTTTATGCGTGCAGAAACAAAAGAGGTGGCGCGTGCTCGACTTGGTCTACCGCAGGATAAACGTATTGTGATGTATGTGGGTCGTGTCGATGGATGGAAGGGGACTTCAACATTGCTTGAAGCGTCCAAGCATCTTAATTCAACTACCTTAGTCGTCATTGTGGGTGGAGAGCCGCATCAGGTGGAGGCGCTGAGGAAGGTATTCCCGCGGGTGCTCTTCGTCGGCTATCGACCGTATCGCGAACTTGCAGATAATCTTGCTGCGGCCGATGTGGTAGTACTTCCCAATACTGCGCAGGATAAAATCTCGTCTCATTTCACGTCTCCATTAAAATTATTTGGATATATGGCGTCAGGTAAGCCAATGGTCGCAACTGACTTGCCGAGTTTGCGCGAGGTAGTACCTGAGACAGAGGCTTATATCGTTGCGCCGGATTCGCCAATCGCATTAGCTGCGGGAATTCGCGACGCGCTGGTAGATGCAAGCGGTTCTGCGAGACGCGCGCAGGCTGCGCTCACTCGGGTCGATAAGTATACTTGGGATATGCGCGCCAAAACCATTCTGAACGCACTGTCACATGAGTACTAAACTTAATCTCGGGTGTGGTACTGATATTCGCGAAGGGTGGATAAATCTAGATTCGGCTTTGCTTCCAGGAGTCACTGTTGTGCATGATGTGAACACGCTGCCGCTGCCTTTCCCGGACAGCTCGTTCGATGAAATTCTTTGCCAAGACATCATTGAGCACATTGCCGAGTATGTTCCTCTCTTAAAGGAGCTCCATCGTATCCTTACACCGGGAGGACGCCTCCGTATTCAAGTGCCGCACTTTAGTTCAAAGAATAATTTTGTCGATCCGACGCACCGACGCATGTTCTCAGCATTTACCTTCGACTTCTTTGCATCCGATAGCGAGCTCTATAGGTCGCGACCGTACTATTTCGACTTTGCGTTTGCGTCACTCATGAGCGTTGAAATTACGTTTTGGCGAAGTTCATGGATTGCTCCATTTATTAACAAAACACGGTATCGCCAGGGTTTTTACGAGGATACAGCGCTCTCTCGACTTTTTCCTGCTGTGAATATTGTAGTAGTTCTCAAAAAATAATATGCGCATAGGCCTCGATGCGTTTGCAGCGATCGGAACTAGTGGGAACAGTACCTATTCACGAGAAATGATTCGATCACTTATTGCGGATGGTGTGGGTCATGAGTGGTATGCCTTTGAATATGTACACGACCTTTTGCGTTCTAATACGCCACTTTCTTCCGGTGCGTATCACAATCGCTATGTGCGTCTGAGCCCTTCGTACTTTCCATTGCCGGGATTACCGGTGATTAATGAAATGGTATTGCGCACTGCAGCACGCCTTTCTCGCATCGATGTAATGCATTTTACCGCTCCACTCTCGATACAGCAGGGAAGTTTCAAGCGCGTCGTAACCATTCATGATCTTGCGGTATATTACGACCCATCATGGGTGAAGGTCGGACCGGGGCAAGAATTCAAAGACAAAGCCGCGCTTATGATGAGCTCGGACGCAATAATTGCAGTCTCTGAGAGTACGAAGCGGGACATACTAAAACGTTTCTCTGTTCCGCCTGAGAAGATCTCGGTCATCTATGAAGGTGCGAGCGAAGAATTTTACCCAGACAACGATGAGGTCGCCATCGAGTCTATCGTAGGGTCCGGACGGTACGTCCTATGCGTTGGGCAATTGCAACCGAGAAAAAACAACATAGCGCTCGTGCGCGCATGTGGTGTCGTATTCAAAACACAAAAAGACTTGAAGCTTGTCTTTGCTGGTCGTGCGGTGAGCGATGCCTATATCCGAGATTTATGGACTGAGATTAAGAACGCGGGTATTGAAAGCAAGGTGGTGATTCGTCATGATCTTACTAACGAGCAATTACGCAAACTCTACACGCGAGCTGAGTGCCTGATTTACCCGTCTCTCTTTGAAGGATTTGGTCTCCCGATTCTAGAATCACTCAAGTGTGGCTCGCCGGTTATTACTTCGAACAATTCATCACTACCTGAGGTTGCCGGTGGAGCCGGTCTACTCGTCGATCCATACTCAGTTGACTCAATTGTTGATGCTCTCCATCAGCTGCTTACCGATACTGAGCTGCGCAAGATGTTGTGTACGAGGATCCCGGAGCAGCTCTCAAAGTTCAGCTGGCAAAAGGCTGCAAGAGAAACCATTAATGTCTATGAAAGCCTCAGCTAATTCTCACCGATTTGTTACTGTCCTGTTTGGTCCCTTGGGCGACACGCTTATGGCCCTTTCTCTTTATGATGACCTTATTTCGCTTGCACCCGACGCGACGCTGCTCATTTTGACTCGCAGAAATGCAGTTATGATTCGAGAGCTCGCGAGTGAATATCCTGGTGTCGAGGTTCGCGAAATACCGCGAGGTATTAAAGCAGTGTCTTTCTTCGCATCAATACTTAACGAGCGAGGATGTACCTTACTTACGCTTGGACTTGTCTCGGTTGGATACTCTTTGCCACTGCGCCTCTTTTTCCTTTTATTTGGATTGCTACCAGGTAATCGCACAATTGGATTCCATGATCCACTTCTCGATGTCGCACTTGATTTTGATATTCGGTATTCAATGCTCGATAATTTGCGACGGTTGCTACCCTATGCGCTACCGACTGTCGCGCTTGAAGCAGGAAGACCTGCACAAATGAAAATGCATACAGAAAAGCCCGTGGATTTGCCTTATAAGAAAGGTGAATACATAGTTGCGCATCTTTTCGGAGTGAGTATTCCGCACACACTCCCGCCCGAGCGCTGGCAACGTATTTTTACTGCAGTCCGAAAAGAATATCCTAAGTACGCCATCATTCTTACCGGAACAGAAGCACAGAGAGAAGTCGCAGAAGAAGTTGCTTTTGGTATTGCTGGAGTAACTGTTGTGACGCATCTGTCGCTTTCCGAACTAGCGTCGGTAATTGATGATGCGGCACTCTACATCGGCATTGATACGGGCGTTACGCATTTGGCGGGACTACTGAACCAGAAGAGCCTCATAATTCGGCACTGTTCCGATCCATCCTGGATACCGTCCTATAACCCAAATGCGAGAATTCTCTTCAATAGTTCTCGTTGTCAGCCCGATGATCCACTGCTCTGTGGCATAGTAGAAGAGAAGGGGAAACAATATCGCCGTTCAACGTATGATATTAGCGAAGTCCTTATACTTGCATCAATTCGACTCGCTCTAGCAACGTCGACGCGTGATGTGCCCACTTTTGCTGGTGTCATCGATGAAGCGAAGATTTGAGTAACCGATAGAGGCGCGGGAATCGAGAACGGAAGAACCACCGTACTTTCTGTTCAAAATAACGATTAATATTTTGCTGCACCTTAAAGCTGTGCGCGTCCGCCCCCTGATTCGCTTGAACCATTTTCGGATGAATAAGTGGGAAGGTGACGGGGATTCTCGGGAGGTTCGCTTTTTCATCTTTCGGTGAGAGCCCTTGCTTCCAGTGCGCGCCCTCTTCATCATGACCGATATTAGAAACGAGATTTGTTACTGGATTAATGCAAAGTCCGACTTTAATGCACACATAGAGCCAAGGACCTTCCCAGGTATTCACAGTTTTAAGCCAATTTCTTTCGAATAATATGCTCCACCACTCACGTACTGCGCCGTCAGGAAATATTTGCTTGAATGTCTCGCTATTTTTAAATTCGGGCCATGAAGACATAGGCTCCTCTTCGAATTTCTGCCAAGCGCGGCGCCACGAGGCCCAGCCCCAGAGATTTGGCGATACGGAAAAATAGTAACTTTCGGGGCAGTTAAAATACTTATTCTTTTGCTGGAAATTATCGCCACTAATAAGCATGACTCGATCATCGCTTTCGTATCTCTCTAGAAGTTCTGTGCAATATGGAAAGAATGTAGGATCAGGAAGGCAATCGTCTTCAAGGAAGATACACCGATCTACATGGGTGAAGACCCACGAGATGCCTGCGGGCGGGCCGTACTTCACGCCCAGGTTCTTTTCTTGGTAGAGGCGCTTCACCTCACAGTCCCAATCAATATTTTCGGTAATTGCACGTACAGCGTCAGTCTTTATTTTCTCTTCTACATTTCGTGGACCATCCGCGATGATAAACAATTGTTTCGGTCGCGCCTGGCGTATGGCCTCAAACACGCGTGCAGTTTTTTCTGGACGCTTAAAGACGATAAATGCAACTGGGGTTGTAAGTGGTGTCATTGTATTGCCCCCGCACTTTCTCGCGCAGATGCTATGCGATAAAGAATATAACCAACAATACCGTTAGAGAGTCGCGCGGCGAGGATCGCCCACACGAGTCCCCATAGTCCTGCATATATAACACCTATCGCGATAAATGTGATACGCAGTGTACTGCTCACAAAATTATTGATGTATTGCTCCTTGATCAGCCGTTTGGCGGAAAGATAGGAGAGGCTCGGAATAAAAGGAAACGTAAGGAACGTCAGTGCATAGACTTGCGAATACGGTACCGCTTCTATGTAGGCGGGGAAGAGAAGTAGGTATATATAAGGAGCGCATAGAATGTATGCGCTTGCGCAGATTGCGCCAAAAGCAAGTAGGAGAAGAGCTTTAGTGCGCATATTGGTGCGAATATTTGCCGGAAGATGGTTAGCAAAGCGTGCTTGAAGCATGCTGTCGATATTTTTTAGGGGTCCTTTGCTCTGATCAGGTATGCCGATAGCAAAATTATAAAGAGCGAGTTCAATGGGGCCTACAAAATGGTACAGCAACACCTGGTCAATATTCGCGGCTAATCCGCCTAAGACACCAATGACACTCAAGTGTTTGGCGTAGGACATCATCCCGGCGTCGACGTTTGTTGGGTCTGGGTGGTGCTTTTTTAACGCATAGAAATACGTGAAAAGATATGAACCTGCAGTAAAGAAAAAGTATACGGCTACGAGAATGATAAAATTTTTGGTCAGAAGCGCCGTTAGCATGAGTGCGCTTGCGGGGATGAAGGTGCTCAGTATTGAGCCGTAGAAGGCGAGGCCTTCGAAATCCTTTTTTGCAATGAGGAAGCTTGACGCTATGGAAGCGGAGGAGATAAAGGGCGCGAAGGTGCCTCCGATGAGAACGCTGACCCCGAGGGCAACATTTCCTTGTAACAAGTAGTAGCTTCCTAGACCTAGCGCGCCGAGCACCATCGGCAGACTCCAGCGCAAGTTTGAACGGAATCCTTCTTGTAGCGCACCTTCATAACCGCGCGATGTAGACTGTAATACAGCAGTGCCGACACTTGAGAGCGAAAACATGGAAAGAAGCGATATGAGTGAGAGGACATATTTATACTGACCGTAGACTTCCTTTGGCAGATGGCGGCTCAAAATAATCGACAATGAGAGCGCCGATAGCGTGATGACTATTTGTGCAAGACTCGACCAAAACGTACCTTGAAGTAGATATTGGGTGTCAATATTAAAGACGCGTGCTGTCCACGCGACGAAGCGGCTCAAATAGGGCGTGTGCATAACAAAGCCTTTCAATTATAGATTATAACCCGAAAGAGGTGTGCTATAGTTGCAGCCACTATGGCGGGTGACGATTACGCAAAGCAGATAGCCCGGTGGGTGGCGCTCGGTGCGCTCTTCCTCCTCCCACTCACTCCGTTCATCGTGGCGAATTCATTCTTCTTTCCGTTTATCACGGGTAAGGCGTTTTACTCCCGCATTCTAATCGAAATAGCGTTTGCAGGATGGGTCGCGCTCGTTTTCCTCGATAAAGAATACCGTCCGCGTCTTTCGTGGATCGGTATCGCGGCTTTGGCCTTTGTGGGATGGATGTTTGTCGCCGACCTTTTTGCAGTCAATGTCCAAAAGGCCTTTTGGAGTAACTTCGAACGAATGGAGGGTTGGGTAATGCTCGCACACCTCCTCGGCCTCTTCTTTGCTGCAAGCAATATACTGCGTGTTGAGAAGAAGTGGCGCGCCTGGTTTCTTACTACTCTCGGAGTCTCTGTACTCATATCAGGATATGCGCTTCTACAGCTCGCTGGGTCAGCCGCGATTCACCAGGGTTCTACCCGTATAGACGCCTCCTTGGGTAACTCGGCATATCTAGCAATCTATCTTCTCTTTAATGTGTTCGTCGCACTCTGGCTCGCTCTCACCGAGAAATACACATGGCTTAAATGGTCACTCATCGCTCTTGCCGTAGTCGAAGCGATACTGATCTTCTTTACAGAGACGCGCGGTACGGTCCTTGGTCTCATTGCTGCGCTAGGACTTTCGGCGCTCCTCATAGCGTTTACAGCAGGGAAGCAGTCGCGCCAGTGGGCGAGTGCAGGGCTAGTAGTGCTTGTGCTGCTTGTCGGTAGTTTCTATGCAGCTCGAAATTCAACGTTTATACAGAGCAACCACACATTGCAGCGCGTTGCATCAATTTCACTTAATGACGGCCAAACCCGCTTCACGCTTTGGCACATGGCATTTGAAGGAGCACTTGAGCGACCAATCGTCGGATGGGGGCAAGAAGGGTTCAACTTCGTGTTCAACAAATATTTTGATCCAAAACTCTACGGTCAGGAATCATGGTTTGATCGTGCACACAACGCCTTTATCGATTGGCTGATTGCGGGAGGGTTTCCCGCTTTCCTGCTCTATTTATCGCTTTTCGGTACGGCGCTTGTTCTCCTTTGGAGAAGCTCCGAGCTTTCACGCGCCGAGCGCATAGCACTAACCGCTGCGCTCGTGGGTTATGCGGTTCACAACCTGTTCGTTTTTGATAATCTCTATTCCTATATATACTTCTTCGCGCTACTTGCACTTATCGACTCGCAACTCGGTCGGCCAATCAAACAAATTGAGGAAGCTCCCATCGTTTCGGCAACGGACGGCATTACCTACGTGCTTCCTGTCGTTGCCGTCGTTGCCTTTGCCGTTGTGTGGGTTGTAAACGTGCCAGGCATGGGAGTCGCTACAAAGCTCATTACAGCGCTTTCGCCAAGTCAGGCGGGCATTGCGTCAAATATTGCTCTGTTTCAAGATCTCTCAGCGCACCCTGCCTTTGCTGCTCAAGAAGTGCGCGAACAGCTCGTCTCATTCGCTTCGTCTGTAGTACAGAGCAGCGAGGTTGCAGATACTGATAAGCAGCAGGTCATCACGCTCGCGGTAACTGAAATGATGAAACAAGTTACGGCTTATCCAACCGACGCGCGAGAACATCTGGAGCTCTCATTTGTGTATCGCTCAGCGGGTGACGCCGCAAATGCGCTCAAGGAGGTGCTCGCCGCGGCAGCTCTTTCGCCTAAGAAACAAGAGATGTGGATTCAGGCAGGTGCGGCTGAGTGGGATGCGGGGAATCTTGCAGCTGCACAAAAGGATTTTCATACGGCGTATGAGCTCGCGCCTCAGTTTACCGATCTTGCGGCGTACGCCGCGGCAGGCGATATTGCAGTTGGCGATATTGCCTCTGCTGATAAAACACTCTTAGCAGCCTATGGGACAACCACGATTGATAACAATATTCTCGCCATTGCTTATTATCGAAGCAAAAACTGGAAGCGCCTGGTAGGTATTTGGCAGCTGCGTGCTTCTGCGCCTGAAGCCACTATTGAAACGCTCTTCTCACTTGCCGCCGCTTATTACGCCGCAGGAGACCCAGCCAATGCAATACGAGCCATTAATGATACGGTAAAGCGTTACCCGGATGCAGCTGCTTCTGGAGCAGCAGCCATCAAACAGATTCAATCGGGTGTACCAATTCAGTAACGTCAAACGACGTGCGGTATAGTGGGTGGGATGCACAGTGCCCCTACACTACAGGAAAGCGTCTCTCTTAAAGAGAGGACGACCCTCAATGTCGGAGGGCAGGCGCGTTACTTCATTGATGCAACGACTATCGAGCAGGTGCGGAGTGCTGTACGGTTTGCACGGAAGCGCGAACTTCCGCTTTTCATTCTTGGGGGAGGTTCGAATATTTTAATATCGGATGAGGGGTATCGCGGCGTCGTACTGAGTCTCTCGATGCGAGAGACTCAGTTTAATGAGGATGGAACGACCATTGCTAGCGCAGGTGTTGTTTGGGATGAGCTCGTCACAGAAACCATCGCACGCGAATTGAGTGGTCTGGAGTGCCTCTCGGGAATCCCCGGAACAGTCGGTGGGGCCGTGGTGGCGAATGCTGGCGCGTATGGGGCGGAGTGTAGTGACGTGTTTGTGAGTGCAGAAGTAATCGACCTTATAGATCCAACCTTGCCATTGATCACTCTAAGAAAAGACGCATGCGCATTTTCGTACCATGACAGTATGTTTAGTCGTGAGTCGGCGCAATATGCAATCGTCTCAGTGACTCTCAAGCTAATTCCGGGCGGTTCGTCGCAGAGTACGTACCGAGATTATCGATTTGAGATACCTCGAGCAGATCCTAAATCTTCACCATCGCTTCAGGAAGTGCGTACAAGAGTACTGGATATTCGTGAAAAAAAAGGTGCGCTCATACTGTATGGACGAGAATCGTATCAATGCGCCGGTTCGTTCTTCCATATGCCATTTGTAACAGCAGAACAGTATGAGGCAGTGCTGAGTAAAGCGCAGGAGCTTGATGCATCTAAAGAAAGGATGCTTCGCCCCTGGTTCTGGAAGCAATTGAATGGGTCATACAAACTGGCGCCAGGCTTCCTGCTTGAATTTACAGAGTTTCAAAAAGGATATATACGAGGCGCTGTTGGTATTTCGCCACGTCACACACTCTCAATTATTAATCGCGGTGGCGCGACTGCTGCGGACATCGCACAGCTTGCAAAAGATATGCAACAACGAGTCGCAACACTATTTGGAGTGTTTCTTGAACAAGAAGTCGTGTCGGTCGGATTCAATGAGAGTGTAAAAATTATTTAGAAAAATAATTTTTACAAAAGTTATCCACACAATTTATTTTTTGTTCACACAAAATATTTATTACGCGCAATAATAATTGTTAGAAACGTTTACGCATACATTTGTACGCGCAGACGGGTCGACATATCAGCTACATAATTTGCAACCACCATGGCAAAAAAGCGTAAGGCAGTTAAGAAGACTGCAAAGAAGGCAGTAAAGAAGAGCGCCAAGAAGGCAACAAAGAAGCGCAAGGCTTCAAAGAAGCGCGCCTAGTTTCGTAATTAACGTTTGCTGCCAGCGCTCGCTCGGCAAAGAAAAATCAGAATCTTTCTTTCCGCTCGCTCGCTTGGTAGTAAAAAAGAAAAATCTCCGTTTCGACGGAGATTTTTCTTTTGTGCGAAAGATACACACCGTGATATACTCCCTGTCAATGCTTGGACTTTCATCGCTTTTCTCTAAAAATCAGTCGGCCGCTTTTCTTAAGACAGCGGCTCCTGTTGTCGCAGAGGTCAATCGACTCTCAGAGGAGCTCGTGGGAGCTTCAGATGAGGCTGTACGCGCGCGTCTTACTGAAGTGCGTTCTCGGTCCATGGCGGCTGGGGTAACGAGGGAAGAAGATCTCCCACTCGTGTTTGCGCTCGTGCGTGAAGCAGCGCTTAGAACCCGAAATGAGCGGCATTTTGATGTACAACTTATCGGCGGTCTCGCGATGGCACAGGGCAAGATTGCAGAAATGCGCACCGGTGAAGGTAAGACTTTGGTCGCGACCTTGCCAGCAACCTTCCATGCCCTTTCGGGGAAGGGGGTGCAGATTGTTACGGTCAATGACTATCTCGCACGGCGTGATACGACCTGGATGGGACAAGTGTATGACTACCTAGGACTTACTGTTGGTGTGGTCACATCAACCGGTGCCTACCGCTATGACAGCGCACACGTCGAGAAGGAAGAAGACAAAGAGCGGGATGTGGCTGGATCATTTAAAGTGTTCTATGACTATCTGCGCCCCGCATCTAAGAAAGAGGCGTACGCCGCTGATATCACCTATGTAACCAATAATGAGCTCGGCTTCGACTATCTGCGCGATAACACGGCCTATGACGCGTCTCAGATCGTAGAACGCGGCCATCATTACGCGATCATCGACGAAGTCGATTCCATCTTGATCGACGAGGCTCGCACCCCGCTTATCATCTCAGGGCCGAGCGGCGATACTGAGAATCTGTACGAAAGATTTGCTGGCATTGCGCGCACCTTTGATGAGATCGATGACTACACGATCGACGAAAAGCAGAAAGCGATCCAGATTACTGAAGCAGGGATGCAAAAGGCTGAGAAAGCGCTTGGCTTAGAAAACCTCTACACCGAAGGCGGGATGAAGTACGCTCATCATCTTGAAACAGCTGTACGCGCGAAAGCGCTTTTTAATAAAGATAAGGAATACATTGTTCGCGACAATGAAGTTGTGATTGTCGATGAGTTTACGGGCCGGCTTCAGCCAGGTCGACGGTGGTCGGAGGGGCTTCATCAGGCAATCGAAGCTAAGGAAGGCGTACGTATTCAGGAAGAAACCCGAACCTATGCGACCGTAACCTTCCAAAACCTCTTCCGTATGTATGACCGGCTTGCGGGCATGACAGGTACGGCTCTCTCTTCTGAGGAAGAGTTTTATACGGTCTACAGACTAGAGGTAGTTGCGGTGCCAACCAATAAGGCTGTACAGCGTAAAGATCATGACGACCTAATCTTCCAGACAGCAACGGGGAAGTACCGTGCCGTCGCACGTGCGGTCAAAGAACGCCATACGAAGGGTCAGCCGGTTCTCGTGGGCACCGTCTCAATCGAAGACAATGAGATCGTGAGCTCTTTCTTATCGCAAGAAGGTGTGCCGCACGAGGTGCTGAACGCAAAGAATCATGAGCGCGAAGGCGAGATCATCGCCGAGGCGGGTAAAGAGGGAAGAGTCACTGTCGCTACGAACTTGGCTGGTCGCGGTGTCGATATCAAGCTTGGTGGCGCACTTGCGGATGAAGGTGCACGAGCTCGTGTGATCGAGAAGGGCGGTCTATCAGTGATCGGTACCGAGCGTCATGATGCGCGCCGTATTGATAATCAGCTGCGAGGTCGCTCAGGGCGCCAGGGGGACCCCGGTGAGACAAGATTCTATGTTTCTCTTGAAGACAAGCTTATGCGCGTCTTTGCCTCAGATACGCTTAAGAACGTTATGGGTCGATTCGGTATTCCTGAAGATGAGCCAATAGAAAGCTCAATGATCACTAAGTCGCTTGAAACCGCACAGGGGCGTATTGAAGGCTTTAACTTTGACTCGCGTAAGCAGGTGCTTGCTTACGACGATGTAATGAACACACAACGTCTTGCGATCTATGCACGGCGTCGCGCAGCCCTTCTGGGTGCCGCTCCAGAGGTCGACGCGCTCATACGAGAACTAATCGCCGCCTCCCCTGAGGCGTTGGCTGCTCTGGACGCAAAGAAAGTTGAACTCGGGGACTCCTATACAGAACAGCTTCGTCGTCTCTTACTTCAAATTATCGATATGTTCTGGCTTGAACACCTCGAGACAATGGATTACCTTCGCCGCTCAGTATCGCTTCGCGCGTATGGCCAGCGCGATCCGCTTATTGAGTATCGTCGTGAAGGACTTACTCGTTTCCGCCAGCTTGAAGAGAATATCCGCTCGGCAGTAGCGCAATCGATCCCAAACATTCAATCTGTGGATGCTGCTCGCATTCGCGCTGAAGAGGATAAGGTGCGCGCCGCGCTTGTTGCCGCAGGTCAAGAAGAGGGAGGCTCAGCTGCGCCGATTGTAAAAGAAGCGGGATATGGTCGCAACGATTTCGTCACGATCAAAAAAGGTGATGCGACTCAGACGCTAAAATTTAAAAAAGCAGAACCGCTCCTCTCTGAGGGTTGGGAAATTATTCCTGAAGCGTAGTGCGTACGAGAGATTTCACCTGCATACCGAATTCGTGCAAAAGTAAGCTCAAGCATTTGATATTTGGTGATTTTTGTTTTCTAGTGTAGAGTGAGCTTATATGGCATTTGTTGATGAGGCACACATACATGCAGAGTCAGGTAAGGGCGGTGATGGCGTGATTCGCTGGCTACGCACTAAGCAAACTATGCGAGGCGGCCCGTCGGGCGGTGACGGAGGTAAGGGCGGTGACGTCATACTCGTTGGTGTACGTGACCTTGCCGCACTTGCGCACTATCGCTATGAAAAAAAGTTTAAAGCACAAGCTGGTGAAGCCGGACAAAGCGACCTTAAACACGGGAAAATGGGCGAGGACTGTATTCTAAAAGTGCCAGTGGGCACGTTCATTCGCGTGCTTGAAACGGGAGAAGAGCACGAGATCACTGAAGAAGATCAGCGTATTCTATTGTTCAAAGGTGGATACGGCGGTCTAGGCAATGCTCGCTTCAAGAGCTCAACCAATCAGAACCCCTTCCAGCAAACGCTCGGGAAAAAGGCGAAAGGTGGGGATATCCATCTTACTCTTAAACTCATTGCTGACGCGGGGCTCATAGGGCTTCCTAACGCGGGTAAGTCCTCACTTCTTAATGCGCTCACGCGAGCCAAGTCGAAAGTCGGGGCGTATGCCTTTACGACCCTAGAACCTAACCTTGGCGAGTTTTATGGGTATATATTGGCTGACATTCCTGGGCTCATCGAAGGCGCCTCAAGTGGTAAGGGGCTCGGCACCAAGTTTCTTAAGCACATCGAGCGTACAGGTATTTTGCTACATCTCGTCTCGGCTGAACAAGAAGACCCTGTAGAGACGTATCGTGAAGTGAGAAACGAGATTGAACTCTTCGGTCGTGGCTTGGAAGAGAAGCGTGAAGTGATTATCCTCTCAAAAACTGATCTCGTAGAGCCTAAGGAATTGGCTGAAAAGGTAAAAAAGCTTGAAAAAGCAACTAAAAGGGAAGTGCTTTCCGTAAGCGCGATTGACCCAGATTCGATCAAATTATTCTCCGATACGCTGAGTCAGCTCTTCAAAGGGTAGACAGGGAACTTGCGATTTTCGGCCTGAGGACGCAAGCTAGAGAGTAATGGTCTATCGCCCTACAATTGGTCTCGAGGTTCACGCCGAGCTCAACACCAGAACGAAGATGTTCTGTGACTCGAAGAATGACCCTGATGAGACACAGCCAAATAAGAACATTTGTCCGGTTTGTATGGCGCACCCGGGAACGCTCCCAGTTATCAATCAGGAGGCGGTAAAACATGTGGTACGAATCGGTACTGCGATTGGCGGTAAAATTGCCGATTTTACGGAGTTCGATCGCAAGAGTTATTTCTACCCAGACATTCCAAAGGGGTACCAGATCAGCCAGTATGAACACCCACTTATTTCCGGCGGTGAGTTGGCAGGTGTACAGATCACTCGCGTGCATTTAGAAGAGGACACTGCTCGTTCGATCCACAGTACCGGTAAGAGCTTGGTCGATTTCAATCGCGCAGGCTTACCTTTAATGGAGCTTGTCACAGAACCGGTGATTCACGACGCAGAAACGGCGGGGAAGTTTGCGCGCGAGTTGCAGCTGCTTCTGCGTACCCTAGGTGCTGGTAACGCAAACCTGGAAAAGGGCGAGATGCGCATCGAAGCAAATATTTCAGTGTCGAGTGACGATACGTTTGGTACAAAAGTTGAAGTTAAAAACATTAACTCATTCCGCAGTGTTGAGCGTGCGATCGCGTATGAGATCGATCGACAGACAAAACTGATTGAAGCAGGAGGAAAAGTATCTCAGGAAACTCGCGGATGGGACGAAGGTAAGCAAGAAACATTTCACCAGCGCTTTAAAGAAGGGAGTGCAGACTACCGATACTTCCCAGAGCCAGATTTGCCCAAGCTGTACCTGTCCGAAATTCCTGCATTCGCGTCTGACGTCGTTCGTGCGTCACTTCCAGAACTTCCGTGGGAACGACGTACACGCTATGCAGAAAAATACGCGCTGAAAGAAAGTGATGTTGAGTACATCGCGGCGACTCCTGAACGCGCAACTTTTTTTGATGCTGTTACCAACGCACTCAACCACAACAGAGATGCGGTTGCGCTTGCTGCAAATTACATGATCTCAGACTTAGGCGGACTCTATGCAAAACGCGGAACTGAATCGTATGCGACCTTTGATCCTCGGCACTTTGCAGAGCTCATCGAGCTTGTGGTATCGAACAAGCTTTCTTCAAGAGGCGCAAAAGATACGCTGCTCATTATGGTAGAAAAGGGGGGTGAACCAGAGGCGATCGCCGAGGCCGCAGGTCTGATGCAGAACTCTGACCCTGAGGCACTTACGCAGGTTGTCAGCGCAGTGCTGTTAGCTGAGCCAAAGGCTGTCGAGGAGTATAGAGCCGGGAAGACGGCAATACTCCAGTATCTTCTAGGTAGGGCTATGAAGGAAAGCCGAGGAGCAGGAAACCCAGAAACTCTTAAGAATCTCATCATTGAAGCACTTAAATAGTTTTAGTGTGCACAGCTCTTTCATACGAGGCGAGATAGCCTTATACTACAAGGCATGGATGAAATACTTATTGAAGAGAAAAAATACGTATCGTCAAAACGAGCTGCCAAGATTACCGGATATGCAAAGGATTATATCGGACAACTCTGCCGAGAAGGTCGTGTTCCTGCTCGCCTAGTTGGTAGGAGCTGGTATGTTCTCGAGTCTGCGATACAGGACCATCGCTTTGGTAAGCCAGTAGAAGGGATAGCAAATTCTCCAAAGGAAGAGGTGCAGACGTGGGTATCTCCTCGGTATGAAGCAGCGCCAGTTGAGATTTTACCCACTATACAGGATCAGGAGGAGGTCGTAGTACCGTCTGATTTCTCATCAGAGCCTGTAGAAGCGGCAGAAGAGCCTATACAGCCTCTCCAAGAGTCGTGGCGCGCATGGTTTGATCAGACAGGCAGTACGTCGAGTGTTCAAGAAAAAGTACAGGATGAGCAGCAAAAAGTGACTGTGGAAGAGATTGGCGCACCACAAACTGCTCCAGAGCAGCATATAACAATAGGTGAACCAGACGAAGAGATACAGATCCCCGTCCGTACCATGTACGAGCTACCCCCGGAAGACCTTCTACCTCGCTATATTCCACACGAGGAGCAGCCTACAGAGCCAAAACCAGCAATCACTACTACCCGGGTTCGCAGAAAGAGCATTATGGGTGCTTTTCAGCTTGTCGCCGTACTAGTTGCTGTCTTCATGGGCACTCTGGCAATCATTTCTACAGGATATTTTGATAGAGTAGTCGGCTCGTTTAACCAAGCTAGCGTATTTACTGGTATAAAAATATTCAGTAGATAATGAAAATACGATATATCTCGTCTGGTATTACCGAGATCATAATTTCGTGAAGATTATCCGAAAAAGCTAGGCAAATATCATTCTCAATTTATATTATCCTCTAGATTTACATAAAAGAGTCACAGCAGCTTTGTCTTTTATATTTCAAACGGAAATATAAAATTATACTTGTTTGAAACAATTCTGAATTAAAATGTTCAGAATTTTTTAGTTGAGTTTATCCACTTCAGTTTTATGCGAATCGCCGAAATAACAAGGTATTATTTAGTTAATTCGGTGATTCGCTATGAACCTTCCCTCCACAAAGAATTTGATCACGACAAAGGATGCTCGAATACTTTCCGGCTATACTTCGGACTATCTTGCTAGGCTTGCTCGATCCGGCAAAATTAATGGAGCTCATTCTGGTCATGCTTGGTTAATTGACGAGAGCTCACTTCTTCAGTTTATTGCAAAGCAAAGAATTCGAAAAATTGCTCGATCAAAAACGCTTACTGAGATCCGTACAAGTGAGTATCTGCGAGGAGCCATTTCTCCAACTAAGGCTTCTTCGAAATTGACAAAGGAAAAATATCGGTCGGAATTCTTTGACCCGTACGAGAACCGACTACGCTCACGTGCGCTTGCAGGTTCGGCGGCTCTAGCTGTTCTTATGGTCGCGTATATCGGTGCCGTGCAAACACTTCCACGAGTGTTTACACAGGCGGCAACTGTAACCGAGCAGGTGGGTATTGGTTTCTCTGAGATAGTTTCAGGTGTTGAGTCGCATGTAGCACACTCGACGGAAGCGTCGCGCGAGCGTGTGGTCGCTGCGATTGAGAACGTTTCGAAGAAAGCACAGAACGAACCAATTTCTGTGACAGTTGACTGGCTCGCTTCGCCTAAACTTTCACAGTTGGCACTCTCTATTCCAGAAACCGAGTCTCATTCTCAAATAGTTGCGTTTAGACCACAGATACGTGTTGCGTCACAAGAATCAATCGTAGACATTCGTGTGCCAAAATCTGCGCAGACGCTGTCTGGAATTGATGATTCGGAATCGCGTTTGGCGAACTTCGTTACGCAGTACGGGTCACTAGCGTTTGCTGTCTATAACCGAGGAGTGTACATCAGTGCGGAACATATGCTAAGTGTGGCAGCACTTACGCGCGATCTGCTCGCGACTGCTCCACAGATTGTAACGAAAGTGAATCTCGCTTTTGGTTCTGCGATTATCGACACAACGCATGCGCTTATCCGTACAGACGCTGAGCTGATGTATGGTCTCGCGCACGCTGGTCCAGCGAGTGCACGGGCGACCGCTATGATTATCGGTGGGCTAGGGGACTCACTCTTTACCGCGTCTGAGGTAGCATCGATTAACACAAAAACAGCTTATATACAGAGCTCATTAGCGCTCCAAAGAACGGGATTACATCTGGCGCAGATGGCCCCACTCCCACTTGGGAAAGGAGTGCGAGCGCTCGCTGCAGTTGCTGGCGCCCTAACTGTGCCAGAGCAAACGGCACTCACTACATACTCCGTATTACATGACTTCTTTACAACAGCGACCCTGACAATCGCGCGACTATTCAGTCCACCTACTCCCGTTGCGGTTGTTGCTACGTCGACACCCCCGCGTGTCGTAGCTACCACTCCTGCACCTCCGGCTGTTGTGTCATCTCTACCAGGGTCAAATGTAATTACCTCCGCAACCAGTATGACGCTGAGGCAGTCGACGTACACGACCGGCATCTCTCCGTTCGTCTTGAGCCAATCACTTGCTGCATTAAAGATCGATATTCTTGGTACGGTCGCACAAATGGTTAATCCGCTCTATGCGAGAACGAATCAAGTTGTGTACTACCGGGAGAATCATGCCGCTGAAAATAGTGGCATTACTGAGATTGGGACGATTGGTGTTCTTGGCGGAGGTACAGGCATTACAGTCGCTCCTGTGTACGGGCAAGTGCTCATGGGGGACGGGAGTGGAGGTTATTCACTAGTCGCAACAAGCTCGCTCGGTATCACAGGAAGTGGGGGAGGGTCATGGGGTTCGATATTAGGCACCCTCTCCTCCCAGAGTGATTTGCAAACCGCACTGGACTCAAAATTACCACTCGCGAACTGGTATGCAACGACGACCGACGGCCTTCGAGAGGGTACGAATAATTTGTATTTTAGTAATGCACGAGCGCAAGGCGCTATTTCGGCGACGTATCCGCTAGTCGACACCGCCGGCGTATTTTCTCTTGCGTATGGAACAACAACTTCTAACACGTGGGGCGGGACACAAACGTTCACCAGCGCTCCAGTCATTGCGTCTTACTCGGGACTTATCGGAAGCAATAACGGCAGTCTCTATCAAGTAGCAACGTCGTCACTCACTATAGGCGGGACGGCTGGGAACGTCACCGGCACCGTTGCGGTGACAAACGGGGGAACCGGCCAAACCTCGTTTACTGGCAATTTGCTTCATTATGGCGCCTTCTCGCAAGTAGGTACCACTACGTTCACTCCTTCAGGAGAATTTAGTACCACTGGCAGCATGGGTGCACTCGTTGGCGGCACCAACTCAACTCTGGCACTCGCGACTAACGGTATCGCGCTCACGAAGCTCGCACAGATTGCGGCTAACACGATCCTCGGCAATCTCACGGGTGCTACTGGAAACGTTTCCGCGATAGCGACGAGTACACTTTATGGAAGCGCATCGACTGGCGGGTATGTACTCCAGTGGTCAAACACAACAAATGGACTTGTGCTTGCAGCTACCTCGACGAGTAGCGGGACTAACTATTTTACGAATTCAGGCGCGAATACTTACCTCACAACAGGATCAAACCTTGGCATCGGGTCGACATCTCCATGGGCGCAGCTCTCTGTGAATCCAAACGGTATTAGCGGCCCTGCGTTTGTGATTGGTTCATCAACAGGCACGAGCTTCGTGGTGACGAACGCAGGACTGGTGGGGATCGGAACAGCAAACCCAGGAGCAGGATTAGATGTGTCATTAAACAATTCGACTAATAATACAGTTGGAATAAGGAGCCTGACGTATGGGATAGCATCTGAAATTGGTGTGCAAGGTGTTGGGAGTCGGAACGGGGGGAATCCCAATCTTATGGTCGGTGTACTTGGAATGGGTGAGAGCGCAAGCAATCAAGGGATTGGTGGTTACTTCTGGGTTGGCGGCACGGAGAGAGACATGACAGTTCCAGCCGCTGCAGTCCGAACAGATAATGCCGCACTGATAGCAAACAATGGCTCAACTGGGCAATCTGTTTTCAAGGCGCAGGTAAACAATATAACTAGATTTATCGTAAGTGGCGTCGGAACTGTGGGTATCAGCACAACTTCACCAACTTCCGTTCTGACCATTGCAGCAACGTCGAGCGCTTCCTCACTATCTCTCTTTGATATCCAATCGCCGACGCCTTCAGGGGTTGCGACCTCCTCAGTGTTCCTCGTGGACGCGAATGGCAAAGTTGGAATTGCTACGACCACGCCATGGGCACAGCTCTCAGTGAATCCAAACGGTATTAGCGGCCCTGCGTTTGTGATCGGTTCATCAACCGGCACCAGTCTGATTGTAACGAATGGAGGACTTGTTGGGATTGGGACCGCATCGCCTCAGACAGCTCTGGATGTGTCAGGTGTCATAAATATCACTGGTACGGGGAGTCGCATTACTCTTCCTACTTCAGGTGCGACAATTACATTTTCCGACAACGGAATCATCAATAGTACGAATGGCGGGCTCTCGTTAAATAGCAGCCTAAGAGTCGGATCGTCAGTGGGCGTCTTAACTGCTTTGGCAGAGAGTAATGACTTTGTCGTCCAGCATATTATAAGAAGTAATGATCTTGTCACCAAGAGTTTAAATATAATTGGGCAAGGAGCGCGACCTACTGCCATTACAAATATAGTGGGAGGTACAATTAAAATAACTGGCGGCGCTGGGGCTACAGCATCTGCTGCTGCGGCTAATGGCGGCGCAGTTCTTATTGATGGGGGGCAGGGGTTTGGGAGTGGTGCATCTGGAAGTATCTTGTTAGGGACAGTTAACGCTGGCAACGTCGGCATCGGTACAACATCACCTACTTCAAAACTTCAAATCAATGGAGACCTAAGGTTAGATGGTCCTTCTGGTTTTTATAGCACTATCAGTGATGTGACGGGTGCATTAGACACCAACACTGTCGGTACAGGAGGATATCAAACATGGAGTTTGGCTAGTAGCGAAAAAATGAGGCTCAACAGTACCGGTTTTGGAATAGGAATTACTCCAACCGCAAAGCTTCATGTGGCTTCCGACTCTGGCGGCGCTAGTACAGGGATAAAATTACAACAAATAGCGAATAATGCTACGGCAGCATTAAGTTATATTTCAACTGATTTCGTAATCCCCACTAATGGGCTCATTGGTCAATTTTTGGCTACCGCTAATAATTACAGTAGCAGTATTAACTTGCCGGCAAGCTCAGTAGCTCTATTTGCTGAAGATGCAAGCGGATCTTTAGTATTAGGTGCAGCTGGAACAAGTGGAGACATGAGGTTTAATACGGGAGGATACGGTGTGGCAAATGAAAGACTAAGAATTACGAGCTCCGGCAACGTCGGCATCGGTACGACTACTCCAGGAACTCTCCTCTCTCTCGGTAACACCGGCGTAAACACAGTTAACATCTCAACTACTGCTACGAGCACCTTCGGCTCAGGTATCAATATTCTCACTGGCTGCTTTGCGGTCAACGGTACATGCGTGAGTGGTGGTGGGGCAGGTGGCTCTGGTACGGTGGGGTCCGGCACTACGGGACAGTTCCCGTACTACGCAGCAAACGGAACGACTCTTAGTGCAACCTCTACACTCTTCTTGGCATTGAGTGGCAATGTGGGTATTGGAACAACGAGCCCCGACTCTAAGTTTCATGTAATGGATGCGACGAATATTGCAACCTCGCCTGTATATACTTCTCCGGCCGCTTTTAAAATATCAGAAGGAAACGGAACAACAGCTCTCTTGTTCGATTCAAATCAGATTGAAAGTATAGGAGGTGATCTCCATCTAAATTTCCGTGCAACCGGTGGTACTGGAAACAATATCACTATGGTGGTCGGGGGAGGTAAGGTTGGGGTCGGCTCTACAACACCGTATGCCAAGCTTTCTGTTACGGGGAGCGGAACAGGCTCGGGAGTTAACTTCGAAACCACCAACTCATCCAATGCGCCCCTTTTCAGAGTGAGAGATGATGGTATCACCAGTATCTATTCAAGTGTGGGTACAACGAGAGATAATAGGATCCTTAGTCTCGGTACGAGCAATACCACAGGCAACTATATTACTTTTTATGGAGCAGCCACTAATGGAGCGACAATGCATATCGCGACGAATTATTGGAGCAGCGATGGGGCTCTGGCACTCGGTACCTACACAACGCCGGATACCCTCACGCTTCTGCCTAGCGGTAATACTGGCATCGGTACCACGACCCCGTGGGGACAACTTTCATTGAACCCAAACGGCATCACAGGCCCCGCGTTTGTGATTGGTTCATCAACTGCTACAAAGTTCATCGTGACGAATGCGGGCAATGTAGGAATCGGTACGACGAATCCAGCGGGGCAATTCGAAGTTGTCGATACTGCAGGAGTAAATTTACTGAGAGGCGTTACCGTAAGTCAGTATGGGGCTGGTGTGCAATCTCCGCTCATGAATTTCTTTAAATCTCGCGGGACCGTTGCGAGCCCGGCTGTAGTTGTAACAGGCGATTACGCGGGTGTCTTTAACTTCACGCAATATAGTGGAGCGAGCAACTTAATAACAGCGGGATTTGGTGCGCGCATAAATGGAACCGTAACAACGACATCGGTACCAACGGAACTCTTCTTTTATACCAGTGGTGGAGCAAACGATACGGATCCATATGGAAATAGCCATATCAGAATGCTGATTAATGCGGCAGGGAACGTAGGTATTGGATCAACAACGCCCGGTACGCTCCTGTCCCTCGGCAACACAGGTGCAAACACCGTTAACATTTCTGCCACTGCCACGAGCACGTTCGGTTCTGGCATTAACGTGCTCACCGGTTGTTTTGCGATTAACGGTGTCTGTGTCGCTGCTGGCTCAGGCACTAACTATTTCACCAATTCAGGAGCTAGTACCTATCTCTCCACCGGATCAAACCTAGGCATCGGGTCGACAACTCCGTGGGGGCAACTTTCAGTGAATCCAAGTGGGATTACGGGCCC
>JAQBQV010000006.1 GCA_028286825.1 Parcubacteria group bacterium | reverse complement strand
ATCGCATTCAGCAGAAAACAGAGGGGCGCATAACGCCCGAGACCTGGACTCACGGTTCTTCCGAAGAGCGTGTGAGATGGTTTACGGCTGGCTACGACACGGGTAGCCTCGCCTCCTGCAATACTTTTAATTAGTAAATACTCGCTCTGGTGGATTTAATTTGTTACTGTGTTGGTCACGGGGAGACGTGGCTGAGTGGTCGAAAGCACCTCACTGCTAACGAGGCAGGGCCCTTAAAAGCCCTCGTGGGTTCAAATCCCACCGTCTCCGCAAAAAAGAAAGACCGGCGCTTGGCGCCGGTCTTTCTTTCGATTTAGCGTACGTCTGCGACTACTGCCAAGCGAGTGAGTCGAAAGAAAGATTCTGATTTTTCTTTCGCGAACGAGCGCTGGCAGAAAGCTCGGCTCTGCGAGCTTACATCCCCATTCCCGAACCGCTTGTACCGCACATGCGACAATCCTTCTTGTGTCCGACAGCAATGATAACTGCTGAGATACCGACCAAGAGATACACGAGCCCCTCAACCATCGGCCAGCTGCCGAGAAGAAGATTGACTACGTTCCAGTTCTGGCCCATCCAGCCGCCGAGAGCAATGAGACCCCAGTTGAGCCCGCCGATGACGAGAAGAACAAATGCAATGCAGTGAAGTGCTTTCATGCGTGTAATTAGAGTGAGTAAAGCGGGGGTGGTGGTCCGCTACTCTGTAGTATGACTCTTTTTCCGCTTCCTGCTGAGCTCGACTGTGCAAAACTAGACACAGCTATTACCACGTGTGGTTAGGTATACTAAAGACATGTCTATCTATTTGCTTGGCGGAGCACTCTTGTTACTTCTCGGACTCATTCTTCTCGGTAAACCCCGTCGTTTCTACTTTATCCGCCATGGAGAGACCCTCCTTAATGCGCAGCATATTAAACAAGGCGCCGAAGGAGCTCTTTCCCCACTCGGGCGCGAGCAAGCCAAGCAAGTAGGTATGTATTTGAAACACCGGTTTATCGAAGCGATCATTTCAAGCCCCTACCCGAGGGCACAGGAGACCTCGCACATCATTCAGGGGCGTATTTCTGCACCGATCTTCGTCTCCCCTCTTCTTGCGGAACGCCGGAACCCCACTGAGCTCATTGGCAAAAGTACCAAGTCACCCGAGGTAGAAGCAATCGTAGATAAAATTGAGCTCGCTTACCACGACGACGACTATCGCTATAGCGACGAAGAAAATTTCGCCGATCTAAAAACCCGCGCCAAGAAGTGCCTTGCTCTTCTTGCTCGTCAGGGCGCTCCTCAAACGGCCGTCGTGACCCACCACGTAATTCTCAAAATGCTCCTTGCCTACATGCTCCACGGCGAACGGCTGCACTCAGCTGACTTTGTAAAGCTATCTTTTTTTAACGTCTCAGATAACGCGGCTATAACGGTGTGCGAATTTCACCCCTGGCACCTCTTCTCTCCCACCCGCGGTTGGAAAGTGATCAGTTATAACGAACAACCGGAAACACAAAACCCCGCATAGCGGGGTTTTGTGTTTCCGCGAGACGCTTTCTTAGTAATCCATTCCCATACCTCCTCCTTGAGGAGAATCTTTTTTAGGCTCTGGGATATCAGCTATCGCCGCTTCAGTCGTGAGAAGAATTGCGGCTGCTGAGACGGCATTTTCGAGCGCCATACGCGGCATCTTCACGGGGTCAACGATACCAGCAGCAAGCATGTCGTCGATAACCTCGTCCTTCACGGCGTCGTAGCCGGCATTGACCTTACCCGCCTGTACTTTCGAGACGATTACGGCAGCATCGTCTTTACCGGCGTTCATAGCAATCTGCGCGAGTGGCATCTCAAGCGCGCGAACAACGATATCAAAGCCCGTTTGTTCGTCATCGCTTAGCTTATTGTCCTGTGCCGCTAGCTTCTTAGACACTTTTGCAAGCGCAGTGCCGCCGCCTGGGACAATTCCCTCCTCGATTGAGGCCTTAGTAGCCTTAACGGCGTCATCGATCTTGTCTTTGAGATATTTCATCTCAGTTTCGGTAGCAGCGCCGACTGAAATAACGGCTACGCCCCCTGACAGCTTAGCGATTCGCTCTTCAAATTTACTCTTATCAAACTTGGATTCGCTATTGTCCATCTGCGCCTTCAGCTGAGCAACTCGCGCAGCAATATCTGCCTTCTTACCCTTACCTCCGATTACCGTAGTTGTGTCTTTGGTCGCGACAACACGCGCCGCTTTGCCGAGCATTGAGAGCGTCGCATTCTCAAAGGTCATACCGACGTCGCTTGTGATCACGGTCGCGCCCACAATGGTTGCAATGTCTTCGAGCATGTCCTTTTTCTGAGGCCCGTAGCCCGGCGCCTTAACAGCAAGAACGGAGAAGGTGCCGCGCAATTTGTTCAAAATAAAGGTAGAGAGGGCTTCACCTTCAACATCATCAGCGATGATGACAAGTTCTTTCTTGCCTGACTGCACCACCTTCTCGAGAAGCGGAAGGATCTCCTGGACTCCGCCGATCTTCTTGTCAGTCACAAGGACGAGCGCATCCTTCATTTCAGCCTCCATTCTTTCAGGGTTAGTGACCATATAGGCGCTCACATACCCCTTATCGATCTGGAGACCCTCCACGATATCGTATGAGAGCTCCATCCCCTGACTCTCTTCAACAGTGACAACGCCAGAAGCGCCAACTTTTTCGACTGCCTCAGCGATAATCGAACCCAATACCTCAGATTCTGCTGAAATTGAGGCGACCTGCTTCACCTCTGCCTTGTTTGCAACAGGCTTTGCCATCTTCTTAAGCTCTACGAGAGCCGCGTTTTTCGCTTTCTCCATACCGCTTCTCACCATCATCGCACTTGCTCCCTTAATCACTCTCTGGAGACCCTCTTCAACCAACGCTTCAAGAAGTACCACTGAGGTCGTAGTGCCGTCACCAGCGGTGTCGTTAGTCTTACTTGCCACTTCCTTCACAATTTCTGCGCCCATATTCTCAAA
>JAQBQV010000014.1 GCA_028286825.1 Parcubacteria group bacterium | reverse complement strand
TCGAAGTCGATGGTGATACAGAATGGCGTACCGATTTCGTCCTGGCGACGATAACGCTTGCCGATGTTGCCATTATCGTCCCACGCAATAGCTGGGTGCACTTTCTGAAGCGCTTTACGCACTTCCCTTGCCTTCTCCACGAGCTCTGGTTTATTTTTCAAAAGCGGCGACACCATTGCCTTCACCGGAGCGATTTTGGGCGAAAGGGCCAGATAGGTCCGCACTTCCCCACCAAGGTCATCTTCGCGATACGCGCTCGTGAGTATCGCCAGAAGGGTACGATCGACACCGAGAGAGGGTTCGATCACATGAGGAACAATTTTTTCTTTCGCTTCCTCGTCCATATAACTGAGATCCGTCTTAGATCCTGCCGCATGTGCTCGGAGATCAAAGTCTGTGCGGTAGGCGAGTCCCCACAGCTCCTTGCGGCCAAAGGGGTAATCAAATTCAAAATCAATCGTGCGCTTGCTGTAATGAGCACGGTCGCCGTCTGCAACCTCAAGCTCGTGAACCATAGTCTCCGGCAGTCCAACAGCCACTGCAAATGAGTGCATTATCTTCCGCCACTCTTCAAATGCATGCTCCCACTCTGACGGCTTAACAAAATACTCTACTTCCATCTGAGAAAGCTCCCGCAAGCGAAAAATGAAGTCACGCGGGGCAATTTCATTCCGAAAGGCCTTCCCTATCTGGGCGATACCAAACGGTAGCTTTGGGTGGATTGAGTCAATAACATTTTTGAAATTGGCGAAGATGCCACCAGCTGTCTCAGGTCGCAGGTACACGACTGACGACTCCTCAGCCATTACCCCTACACTTGTTTTGAACATCATGTTAAAGGCTCGCGCTTCTCCAAGAACTCCACCACAGTCAGGACACACCGTTGGATTATCTAAATGGTCTGCACGAAAACGATGATGACATTTCTCACATTCAACCAGTGGGTCAGAGAAGCCAGAGACGTGTCCACTGGCCTCCCAAATCTTTGAGTTCATCAGTATTGCCGCGTCAATACCGTACATATCATCTCGTTCATCCCGAAAGAGTTGGAGCCAGAGGCGTTCAACATTTTCTTTGAGAAGCACTCCCATTGGACCGTAGTCAAAAGTACCAGCCAAGCCGCCGTATATCTCAGAGCCCGGAAAGACGAAGCCGCGACGCTTACAAAGCGAGACTATCTTTTCCATTAGATTGAGCTCAGCCATAGGGTGATATTACTGCCAAGCGAGCCGAGTGGCAAAGCAGGTACTCAAGCTTTGGCCGAGGCAAGCGCTGGTAGAAAGCTCGTGCATACGAGGTTATTGCACGATAGCCCAGGTGGAGCTATAACCTGAGTCACCTCTGGTTTCTGTTGTGACAGCCTCAGCGGATGCTGTGACCTGCACGCCAGCAAAGCGATCAAAGCCTGCATAGGCAGCGCGACTCGTTAGCTGTGGCGAAGTCCCTTTCTGTGAGTTAGAGGGGTTAAAAGAGACCTGAAACGCCCCCTGCACGCTTGCCCCCTGACCTAAGTCGCCCGTAGTCCAGGTCATGGTTCTTGAGCCAGGATCGTATGAGAAATTCCCTGATCCAGTTGAGTTATTGGTGTATGAGACATAGCTTGGAAGCGTTGCGGTAACGGTGCCACCCGCTACGGCACTGCCACTATTGCGAACATTCCACACAATGGCGTACGTACTTGTCTCCCCCGCCTTCGGTGGGTTTGGTCCGCTTGATACGAGCGATCCAAACGTGTGAAGTGCTCCTGCTGTAAAGCTGATACTTGTAGCAACTTTCGCAAATTTGGTTGCCGACGCTGTCAGCTGTTCGGGCACGTTCGTTTGACCAACGCGTGTTCCCGACACTGAGATACTGAAACCGACCGTCGGTGAAGACTTGATCGACCCTAAGGGTAAGGTAGCGAACGTGAAGGTCCCCACGCCAGTGGCACCTGGCGAAAGCTGCGCTAGTGAAGGATCAGTATCTCGACTAAAGAGGATCGTATGATCTGACGAACGGTAGAAGCCATTACTGGTTTGAATGCTGTTGTAATCAATTGCACTTCCCGTGATCGTGACGCCAACCGTCGCATTGGTAATACTGGTCGTCAGAGTATTGGCATACGAAAGACTTACATTTTGTAATGCTCCAGGAGTAAGGATCACATTTGCGCCTGAATCGCCGTTAATAGAGAGTAGGGTATTGAGAAATGGCGATGTCATCGTAACGGGCACATCGAGTGTCGTATAGGTAACGGCGAGTATCTGATCTTGTGCGGAGGAGGCAGTACCGAGCGTGAAATGGAACACGCGCTGGTCGCTCTCCTGACCAGTAAGCGTTCCTGTGAGCATAATTTTCTTTGCTACTCCCGGTTGAAGCGTCCCAAGGAGAAAGCTCGAGTTGTTAAGCGGAACTGATGAGGAGGTTACCGTATAGCCAAACGGGAGTGCGCTCGTTAAGACAACGTTGGTGAGCGGAACCCGTGCGTTTGAGGTCACCGTGAGGGTAATCGGGAATGACTGCCCTGAAACCGCTTCCGTGCGCGCCTCAACAGAAACCGTAAGTGGCGTAGTTGACACAACGAGCGGGTAGGAGGACTTTTTTACAAAGGTTGCACTTGAGTCAGTCGCTGTATATGAAAGCGCTACCGGGAGTGTGAGCGTCTGCCCTGCTTCGCCGAACATAACTGTTTTTATTGTTCGCGTTATTGTTTGGCCACTTGCTAACGTTCCAAAATTTTCGCTATAGCGAGGATATGGAGAGAGGACATTTGAGGCGTTACGCGTCCCGCTCGGGAAGGTAATGTCGATCGTTGCATTCTTGATCGCTACGGCATTTTTATTGGTTACGGTTAGCGTAAGCGGAGTCTCATCCCCACTCGCGATTGAAGTTGGTCCCTCCACACTCATTGCTATCTTATCGACTGAGACTGAGTTTCCGCCAAGATAAAAGATAAGGAGTGTGGCTGACAGAGACAAAACGAAGAAGATCGCGGCTGCTGTAAAGAAGATCGTCGCAAGTCGTATGTGGCGTTTTGGCCCCACCAGAGTCGACGGAAGAATCGCCTCCTTCCAGGCATGCGGCAAGATCCGTCGCTCTGTCACTTCACGCACTGGCCGTGTCTCTACCGCAGAGTCTGGAGAATAAAGGCGCTCACGCGCCTTTTCAAGAGCACCAAGCGAGTCTTCAGGCTGAGGTGGCATTATAAAAAGTATACACGATTAGAGTCCAGAAGCGGTGATGCCGTGGTTTATGCGCGTAATATATGCAGTTCGCGACTGTGCTACTGCTTGAAGCGTTGCAGGAGCAAAGTCAGTCGCGTCTCCTGGTATCTCGCCCGCGTCGAGTCCGAGCGCTCGCAAAATGCGCAGTGCGGTAATCACCTCTACTGCGTCGTGCTCAGCTTCAGGAAGCGCCACAAGAGCCTCAAGAAATGCTGCGATGATCGGGAAGAGCTCCGCATCAGTAGCTTCACCAGCAACAAGGCGCAGTAAGAGACTCGAGACGCGGCCAGCCGTCTGCTTCGCACTCGCCTCTTCTAGGCGAACGAACCAATTCTCTTCAAGCATCGCACCAGCCACCCGCCAACCATCCCTGCCGCGCACAAGGACAAGGGAGCTTTCTGCGAGCGTGGTGAGGGCGTGCGCGAGCTTGGCTCCTGACGCACGAAGACTTTGGGCTCGAGCCCTTAAAAGCCCCAGTTCTGGAGTAATGAGCGTGACAATCGTCGTTGCCTCGCCCGTATGCGTTCGGGCGAGGACAATTCCTCGTGTCTCATACTTATGACGCATCCCGAATAATGTTGAAGCGCGCCTCTCCTGTTGAGAGCATGACGCTGTACTTTCCTTCTGGTGTCATCTCCGTACGTACTACGTCGCGAGCAAAAAATCCTTCAGTCTTACGTGCTTCAGCAACTGCTCGCGCTACTTCTCGCTCGTCGCCCTCAGTGACCAGTTCAGGCGTTAGATCCGTATTGAGTGCTAGTGTATCTCCCTTAATAATTTTTTTCACATTTACTTCTTCGGCAAGAATAGCCTCAAGCTCTGGAGAAAGCTCTTCATTAATTGAAAGACTTGCGAGCGGCTGGCGAACTTTGATATTTGCCTTCTGGCGAAGCATGAGTGCTTCTGAGGCGAGCTTCCGCACTGTGCGCATTTCTTCGATGAGCTTCTCGCTCTCCTTTCCCGCAAAAAGATTCCCGAACAAAGACTTCTCCACTTCTGGCCACTCAGCTAAGTGCACGCTTTGTGGGTCAGCCTTTTGTTTTACGGCTTGGAAGATTTCTTCAGCAATAAACGGCATAGCTGGCGCCATAACGATAGAAAGCGTATGGAGGACATATCTTAATGTACTGAGCGCACTCTTTTTATCGAGCCCCTCTTCTTTAAATCGATCTCGTGAACGTCGAATGTACCAGGCGGAAAGATCATCGATAAAAAGAGCGATCGGTCGCGCTGCGCTGTCGAGCTCATAACGTTCGTATCCGACAGTTATCTCTTTAGAGAGCTCTTCTAGTCGTGCGAGTATCCAGCGATCAAGAACATCGGCGCTTGCGTGCGAACGCTCTATCTCATTTTCATACAACTGATAGAAAGCGAGTACATTATGTAATCGGCCAATATTTTTCTTCACAACTTCATCGACACCCGCTTCTGCAAAGGCGAGATTCTCGGCCTGCATTACCGGTGAAGAGAGTAGATAGAGGCGGAGTGCGTCAGCGCCATACTTCTCGATGATCTCCATCGGGTCAGGATAGTTCTGGAGCCGCTTCGACATCTTTCTACCGTCCTCAGCCAAGACGGTTCCGTTTACGATCACGTTTTGAAAGGCATTCTTACTGAAAAGTGCTCCCGCAAAGACATGCAGATAATAAAACCAAGCACGAGTTTGATCTAACCCTTCAGCAATAAACTGCGCTGGAAACGTACTATCAAACTGCGACTTATGTTCAAACGGGTAGTGGACCTTTCCATACGGCATCGAGCCGGAGTCAAACCATGTATCGAGCACGTCAGGCGTACGGGTGAGCATAGCGCCAGTCTCGCCCACAAGCTGAATGTGATCGATGTATGGCAAATGGTAGTCGAGCTCATAGTGCGCATTGTGTGGAAACGGCACGAAGGAGAGCGCAGTGACCTGCCCCGTTGTAAAGAGTACGACACTTTCTGCCGCGTCAAATGAGGTTTGACCTACGAGACTTGAGAGCATTGCGAGTGGTGCAGCGTGTGAGACGATAACGATTTTTTTGTCTACATAGGTCCCTTCGATCTCGAAGAGGAATTCTCCCGTACAAAGTCGAAGATTCGCATCTGCCTCATCCTTCCCCACTTCAGAAAGTCGATGATCAGTGATTACAGTACCCTCAGGGAGACCAAGCTCTTCCTTGAGGAGCTGGGCTGTCTCCTGCGTACGCACGAATGGTGATGCGATGATCATATCGATCTTTTCGCCATGCAGTTTCTTGGCTGCAGCTCGAACTTCTCCTTTACCCTTCTCCGTGAGGTGGTTCTCAGGGTCGCCGGTGTGGTCAGGAATATTCAGCGCATTATTACGCGCTTCGCCGTGTCGCATTGCAAAGTACGTGTTCCCGGACTTCTTCGTATGTGCCTTAAGTTCTTCGAGAGAGCCAATCACTGTTATGTTACCCTTCTCATCTTTCCAAATAGGTAGCGGGCTCGCCCAGAAACGCTGCCTGGAAATTGACCAATCGCGTGCGCCCTCGAGCCACTTACCGAATCGCCCCTCTTTAATATGCGCGGGTGACCAGCTGATCTCTTTCGCATTCTTCAGAAGATCTGCCTTGATCTTTGTAACTGAGACGAACCACGACGATGTCGCGTAGTTTAAAAGCGGAGTGTCACATCGCCAACAGTGTGGGTAGGCGTGCGTAATGTTTTCCTTCGAGAAGAAGGCGCCATGGTCTTGGAGATACTTTAATACTGAGATGTCGGTCCCAAGTCGTACAGAATCATCATCAGACTTCGGCTTCACTTCCATTCCGGCAAAGTCCCTCACTTCGCTCTTCATCGTGCCGTCATAGTTCACATGTTGTACGAAGGGCAGGTTAACTTGCTTTAGAAGTTCCCAGTCCTCGGCGCCAAACGCAGGGGCTTCGTGCGCGATGCCGGTACCACTCTCAGCCGTAACAAAGTCTGCGACGTACACCTTCCAGCCGTTCTCACGATTCTTAAGTGTTGGGTCATTTACGTAGTAGTTGAATGGGGGCTCGTATTCAAGTCCTACAAGGAGACCCGAGGGAATTGTTTGGGCCGTTGCAAAGTTGAAGTCGGAAAAATACTTTTCTTTCGCTACCTTCTCGCCAAGAATAAAATTCTCATTCCCTTGTTGTATCAGAACATACATTGCATCTTTTTCTATCGCGAGGGCAACATTCCCGGGCAGCGTCCATGGAGTCGTAGTCCATGCCAATATATACGTGTTCTCTGGCACACGAGTAGTACCAACTGATTGACCATCTTTGAGTTTGAACTTAACGGTGACTGCAATATCCTTTACATCTTTGTAGCCTTCAGCTACTTCCTGTTGTGAGAGAGTCGTCTCACAGCGCGGACAGATATGCATCGAGCGATAGTCCTCGTAGACCAACCCTTTATCGTAAATTTGCTTAAAGACCCACCAGACCGACTCGGTAAAGGTGGTGTTCATTGTTAGATAGGCATGGTCCATATCAACCCAGCGACCCATGCGCGGGATGAATTTCTGCCAGTAGTCGACGTACGTAAGGACCTGTTCGCGACATCGCTCATTGAATTTGGCAATGCCGTATTTTTTAATGTCCTTTTTATGTTTGAACCCAAGCTCTTTCTCAACAATATTTTCTATCGGAAGGCCATGGCAATCCCAACCCCAGACACGGGGGACATGATATCCGCGCATAGTTTTGTAGCGCGGAATAACATCCTTTATGAGACTCGCAACGATGTGACCGTAGTGCGGCGTGCCGGTAGCAAAGGGTGGGCCATCATAAAACGTGAACTCACCTTTCGGAGACTCTTTTTCAAGCGACTTTTGAAATATCTGCTCGCGTTCCCAGAACGCGAGAATAGACTCCTCTCGCCTTGCTGCGTCCGATTTCTCGGGTAGGTCACTCATATTCAAATATCCTAGCGTTTATGGAGCAAAAATGGAAACAGCCGCTCCTCTGGGGCGGCTGTTAATGCGACACGGTTTCGATTGCTCAGGTTGCGTGCCAGTAATCAGAGATGCTGCTTCGGCGGCTGCAGCGTTTTGAAGTACGACTTCGGGTTTGCCTGCTGGAGGACCTTTTCGGTCAGATTGATCACCGGGGCAGGGATCTTGTAGTTGGACGGGACAGCCGAGATGCCGAGTCGATTGAACTGGTCAAATTGTTCGGCTTGTCTGACGGCGCCTTCACTGATGCCGGCGAGGTAGAAAAACTGGACCGCCGAGGTTCCGCACTTCCTGATCGCATCATCGACGCGGCGTGCCGATGTTGAACCGTCGCTCTTCTTTCGTGAGGCCATTTGCTTCTCCTTGCTGAGTGAGAATTGGACGCACCATAACGTACGTCTATCAACGAATCTACCTCATCAAACCTTCATGCACAACTCACATTCGCTCAGGCGTGGGGATACCGAGGAGCGTGAGACCGTTTGTCATAGTCTGTACAAACGCGCGAGCGACAAGTAATTTGTGCGCTTCAAAGTCGCCGCCAACAATCCTCTCTTTTGCATAAAACGAATTCCAACATCCTGCAAGCTCAGTGAGATAGTTCACAAGCAAGTTTGGCGCGAGCTCTTTTGCGGCGCGAGCTGCAACTTCAGGATAATGGAGAATGATTCGTTCGATCAGGTATGGCACCTCTGGTGCTCCGGTAATTGGAGTAGTACTTGCTTGTGCGATTACCGACTTGGCCCGCACGAGCGCGTACTGCAGATACGGCCCCGAGTCTCCTTCAAGCGAGAGTGATTTCTCTGCGTCAAAAATAATATCCGAACCAGGCGACTGACGAAGCACCATGTATTTAATTGCGCCGACAGCTACCTGCTCTGCGATAAGAGGGTCCTCATTTTTCTCTGCTGCTGTCTGAATAACCGCTGTAATAAACTCTGCAGCAGTAATAACGTTCCCTTCACGCGACGACATCTTCCCAGAAGATAGCTTCAAGAAGCCAGTCGCGACATGTGACATTTTTTTCGAGAGAAGAGGGGCGACATCCCCAAGTGCACAAAGTACTGTCTTAAATCGACCGCTTTGCTCGTTGCCCGTGACGATAATCGAATGGTCTGAGGGCCAGCGTTCCTCCTTAAGAAAAGCGAGGCCAATGTCCTTCGCCTCGTAGGTCGGCGTGTCGTGCGAGGTGATAAATACCATCGTATGTACCCCCTTCCCTTCTCCGTTATATACGATGGCACCGTCACTCTTCTCAAACACACCCTTCGCGAGTCCGTCATGTACCACGCGGATACCGATTTCTGTCGTGTCGCTATCGAAGAACTCGAAATCAAAGTGAGTCCCAAGAATCCGCCATATCCGCCTGAACTCTCCCATCGAGACCTCTCGACCCTTGCGCCACAATTCCATGAGTTCGTGGTCAGTCCCTGCGTAGATTGCTTGATTGAGCGCATCAATCTCTGCTTTCGCCTGTGCATCATTCTCATACGCAGTAGATCCCTCCGTATAGGCGTCTCCCACTTCGCTCGGCATCACAGGCTCTAGCACTCCGTTCTTGCGCAGACTCCACAGCGCCTTCGCAACGTTAGGACCAATGTCACCGCCGAACGTGTCGCGCGCGACTGCTGCTCCCGAGTTCTCGATGAGTCGCGATACCGCTTCGCCGACCACCGTTCCGACCAAGTGCCCCACATGCATCTCCTTAAACGCATTTGGGTTTGAGTATTCAATAATGACTCGCTTGTCGTTTTCAATCACTCCCTTGCCCCACCCTTCTTTCTGCGCATCAGCCTCGGCTATCGCTAAGGTCACGTACCCTTGACTAAGCGTAACGTTGATAAATCCGGGACCCGCGACCTCTACGTTCGAGGCCACCTCAGCAAGCATGCTTCTGAGTGATGCCGCGAGTGAATCGGCCACTTCACGAGGGTTCTGCTTAAGAGCCTTCGCTACTGCCATCGCCGCATTCGTGGTGTAGTCGCCATGAGCAGCCTCTGTAGGCCGCTCTACGACAAAGGCTGTTCCCGAGGCCCCTAGGACCTCAAGAGCACCTTCTAGGGCCCTTTTGATGCGCTCTTCCATAGAGCGAGTGTATCAGAATCTGGACTGCTTTGACTATTTAGCGCTCTTACGTATGATGCGTCAGGACAATCCTGTTCACTTCATCATTGAAGGAGATTGGAAATGAACATTGAGTACAAACCACTTTCCGAACGCACACCGGACGAGCAATACGCCAACAGTCTCCGTTTCATTCAGAAGCGCGGGATCATGAAAAAAAAGACTGCCCAAGGGATCGGTGCACTCACATGCTTCGGAACATTACCGCCGATGGTGTTCGATCTTTCGAACGGCATTCCGTGTATCACCGAACGCAAGATCGGCTACAAGATGTCGATTGCGGAGAAAGCTGCTTTCTTGAATGGTGCCCGCACCATTGATGAGATTGGGTCATTCGGTTGCAAGCTGTGGGACGATTACCGAGGGAAAGGCACTGAGTTGGGTCTCGAGCCAAACGATATGGGTCCTGGCTCATATGGTGCAGCATTCCATGACTTCGAAATCCCGGGAGGGGGTACTCTCAACCAATTCGCTCAGGTTATCGAACAGATCCGAAACTATCCGGATATGCGTACACACCTTGTAACTCCGTGGAAGCCGTACTACACGGCTCGAGGACCCAACCGCAAGGTGATCGTCGCTCCATGTCACGGCTGGCTTCATTTTGAAGTGCTAGAAGGTCGGTTGCATATGCGAATGGACCAGCGTTCTGCGGACATGCCTATCGGCGTGCCGTCGAACATGGTCCAATATGCCGCGCTTCTCTTGATGATGTGTCAGGTGACCGGATATCCTCCCGGAAACTACGTCCACAGCTTTGCGGATGCGCATATCTACGAGAACCAGTTCGAGGCTGTCGAAGAAATGCTTTCTCGCTCGCCACGCGTGTTTCCGATTCTGAAGCTCGACCCATCAGTGACTGATCTTTTTGCCTTCCGGGCAGAACACTTCACGCGCGAGGAATACGATCCGCATCCGGCCATCGACGTTCCATACAGCCCCTGAAGAAAGGAGGAATTGTGAATGATAAACCAACGGTTGATGTAGCCAATTCCATGGTAATGCCTCGAGGGGGCTACACCGCAGTACTTGATGCAATCATCGCCGGAGGGTTTTGCCCCTTTTGCGAGGAACACCTCTTCAAGCACCATAAGAATCCGGTTGAGGAAATAACGGATCTCTGGATCGTGACGAGGAACGCCTGGCCCTACCCGGGTTCTACACACCACTTCTTGTTCATTCCTCGAGAGCACGTTGAAACGGTCGAGAGTCTTACGGATGAGCAGTGGTTAGGCTTTCACCGACTGTACCGCACGCTCGTCAATCGTTACTCGTTTGTCGGCGCGACGCACTTCTTCCGGTCGGGCAAGACGGCGATCACAGGAGCGTCGGTGAACCATCTGCATGCTCATTTGGTCGTAGGGGGGATGCGAACAGAAAATTCAGCACCAATCAAAGCAATCATAGGGTTTTCTGCTTGATTGTCGAAAGCCCAAGCGTCGGCCTCGTTGGCCGGCGCTTTCATTTATAAAACGACTCCCCCGACATGCGGGGGAGAAATTGAAACCGTTACGACATTTGAACACGAATGATCTCGACATCTTTCGATTGCAGCGTCTCGGCTCCTGCTACCAGCGAATACCCATCGCAGTAATAGAGGCGCTTAATGCCTGAGTGGGCAACGAGGTATGCGCAGGGCGGACATGGAAAGGTCGTTACGTACAAATCGCAGCCTTCCATGGAGAGACCTCGACGTGCCGCCTCCGCAACAATTCCCGCTTCGCTATGAAACGCGGCCGAAACGTCGATTCCCTGTCCTGGATCGAAGCTGCTGCGCGGATCGCCATACAGGTAGGCGCTCTGCTCGTTCGGCAAATGCCGGTTGTGCGCCCACAAGAGCATGCGACCATCCCTTGCGAGCCCCGATGCGATCTGGCGCCACCAATCAGGACTTCTTTCAGCCGCTCGAAACGCACTTCGCATGAATTCTTGATCGAGCTCATCAACTGAGATTAGCCGCTCACCTTCGGGACGTCGGAACGCCGCACTTGTTCCCCAATCCCAACGGAGTCGCCAGCGCCCATCGAATGTCACATCTTTTCCGGCGAAATATTCTTCCGCGACGGCATGAGAGACGTCTTCGTCTGGCATGACGATCAGATGATCGTTAATAATTGGTATATTTGCCAACGTCAATATGTGCACGTCGGAAAATATGCCCAGCGATCGAATCATCTGTCGTGCTTCTTCTGACGTTACACCTGGCAGGTGTCGATACAACGGCTTGAACTTCTTGATGAGATCTTCGCCGAAAATATACAACACGCTCCCTTGATATGCGCGGAAAAACTTCAGGTAACCGGCGTGAGGGGCTGCCACGTATGCGACCACTGAACAGTTATGGTTTGAGTCCAAGCTCTATCTCCTGTAGTGCATTAGTGAGTGCTGTTTTGACTTTCAGCAGCGTTTCGATGCCACCGTCATAGTTGAGTCGGCGGATGCGAGCGGTCGTACTTGTTTCTGCCTGCGGAGGCAGATTTACGACGTGCTTGCATTGCGACTTGATGAGCTCGAGGCCGGGAAGATCCTGTGTGGACTGAGAAATCACCCTGACATCGTGCTCGATCAGTTTGAACAGCTGATCTGCCTCGTACTGCAAAGTGAGTATGTCTACCTCCCGCAAGTGCCCCAGCACTGTTACTCGTTCGTCTTCGGGCACTATCGGTCGCTCGGGCCCTTTGCGAGATTTCGTGAACGCATCGGAATCGACACCGATAATCGCGATGATGTGCTCGGCATCGGGATAAAGCTTTTTTGCCTCCTCTTTCCCTTGATGAATGAAAAGAGCATGTCCCATGTGGAACAAATCCCAGACCCCCAGAATCAGAACAACTACACATCCCATGGCTCGAAGCTCCAAGATCACCTCGATGAGAGTCGTGTGGTCCGGGATAAACCTCTCGCTTGGCTTAGCCGTCCCCCGGATGATTCGAGAGACAAGCTGTTTAGTCGGGTTACGCTGTGCTTCGTGATACCCACCTTGATGTGCACCCATGACTTGTTACCTCAAAAATGTACGGGAAAACCCCGGGCAAACTGTACGCCTGAACTTACTCAGTTGCAAAATTGACGAGTTGGCAAAATTACGAGACAGTATTACTAGAAACTTGC
>JAQBQV010000010.1 GCA_028286825.1 Parcubacteria group bacterium | reverse complement strand
CAAACCCAGCGTGAATCAACGCAAAAAATCGTTCTTCCTCTTCGCGGTTCTTAAACTGAGAGCGTGAAATGTCGCGAATCGTGAGCACGGCCGAATCTACTTTTGGCGCAGGAATAAAGGCGCCGCGAGGGACGGTAAACTCGAGCTTCGGTTTGCCGTACACTTTTATGGAAAGCGAAAGGATGCTCTCCTTTTTTGACCTGGCAATGCGTTCGGCCACTTCCTTCTGCACCAAAAGCGTCATCGTGCTTGGCTGGTTACGCGCGGTAAGGAATAGTTTAAATATTTCACCCGTGATGTAGTATGGGATATTTGCCACAACTGCATATCCTTTCGGTAGCGAATCGATATCGAAGGTCCGAATGTCACCATGAACGAGCTCGAGCATACCGCTTGTTATTTCCTCTTTAAAAGATTCTTGCAGTTTTTCATACAACTCGAAATCTGCTTCAAGCGCGATTACGTGCTTAGCAACTTTCAACAGTTCTCGGGTGATCATACCGGTACCAGGGCCAACTTCAAACGCTATCTGCTCGGGATTAAGCTTGGCCGTCAGCGCTATACGCTCCGCGATCCGAGCGTGCATGAGAAAGTTCTGTCCTAATGATTTCTTAGGAGTGATCATGCTTCAATAATTGTCTCATACGGGTCAGTCTCGTCGTAAAGCATGAGCGAAGAGTCTATTTCAGCAAGAAAGGAAGACGGCTCGCTGAAGAAGTCGCTACCGTAGATCTTACGCACACGAGCAAGCGTCAAGAAAAGCCGTTCCTTAGCTCGCGTCATCGCGACGTAGAAAAGTCTACGTTCTTCTTCCTCGTCGCGCTTCTTCTCTCCACCCATGTCCGAGTGCGGGAAGAGCCCTTCCTCCAAGCCGCCTACAAATACAGTATGAAATTCAAGCCCTTTGGCCGCATGGACCGTCATAAGCATCACGCCCGCCTTCTCCCCCTGATCCATCTCGTCTTGGTCACTTGAGAGCGCTGCTTCAGCGAGGAAGTTAGCAATGTTCGCTTGCCCAGGGGCTGTGTCGTATCGCGCAGCAACAGAAGCGAGCTCTTCGATGTTTTCAAATCGGTCACGATCCTCTGCAGTTCCCTCTTCAACAAGCGCTTGGCGAATCCCGCTCTTTTCGATGACGAGCTTTACAAACTCCGACGGTAGAAGCGTCTCTGTTGCTCTGTGGAGCTCTTCGATAAGGTGTTCAAACTGCTCTACTTTAGCCACTTCGCCCGGGCGAAGCTCGCCTCGTTTACCATCTACGAGCTTCCCGAGCGTCACTTTGCCTATCCCGCGCGGGGGTGCCTGCGCCGCGCGCATCTTATCCGCTTCTCTTCCAGGTTCCATCGCGAGTCGCATCCATGCGAGCATGTCTTTCACCTCCTTACGAGCGAAGAAGTGTGTTCCTAGAAGCTTGTAGGGCACTCCTGCACGCAGCAGCCCCTCTTCAAGGGCGCGAGACTGGAAGTTAGTACGGAAGAGAATTGCTATTTCTTCGGGTCGAGTGCCACCACGAATTAATTCGCGAATTTTGAGCGCTATCCACCGAGCCTCGTCTTCAGCACTTCTTGCCAAGTGCACCACAATTCGATCGCCACTCTCCCGCTCGGTTGTTGCGTATTTTTCTTTACGATTTTTATTCTTTTCAATAACACCATTCGCCGCATCGACTAAATTTCTCGTCGAGCGATAGTTGCGCTCAAGGATAATTGTCTCGGATTCAGGATAGGTCTTATCAAACTCAAGTAAGTTCTCAATTGTTGCGCCGCGCCACGTATAGATAGTCTGATCGATGTCACCCACGACAAAAAGGTTGCGATGCATGCCGGCTAGCAGGTTCGCAAGACGACCCTGAAGTGCGTTGGTGTCTTGGTACTCGTCGATATGTACGTATTTCCATCGTTCTTGTGCTGCCTTACGAATATCAGCATGTTCCTCAAGCAAGAGCACAGGGAGGGAGATCAGATCGTCAAAATCGAGCGCCTTCTCCTCCTTAAGAGCCTTTTCGTAGCGAAGCCACACCTCGGCAGCGATTCGAGCACCAAAACCGCTACGAGCATATTTCTCATAAAACTCCTGCGCACGTATTCCTTCCCCTTTTGCTCGAGATATCCGCCCTAAGACTGATCGGGGCGACATCTCTTTAGTCCCGACATCGAGCGCCTTGAGAGCTGCTCCAATAACGCGCTCTGAGTCATCGCGATCATACACGCTGAAGAACCGCGGAATATTCATCACTCTGCCGTAACTCTCTAATAGTTCTCGACCAAGCCCGTGGAAGGTGGCAACAAAAGGACTCTCTGTTGTTCCGTCTCCGCCTAGCATTGTCCGCACTCGTTCACGCATTTCTCGTGCAGCTTTGTTGGTAAAGGTGACCGCAAGAATCTGGCTAGGAGCCACTCCTTCGCGAACTAAGTGGTAAATGCGAGTCGTAAGTACTCGTGTTTTACCGCTTCCTGCACCTGCAAGCACCGAGACCGGACCGTCTTTTTTAAGGACGGCCCTTTCTTGCGCTTCGTTTAAGCCTTGTAAGTAACTCACCTATCGAATATACCCTAAAAAGTACTCTCCCCAGCTACCCTAAGGTCTCATTGACTACAGGGTTCGTTCAGATATACTTCATGTATCTTCTGATCCCTGATACGCAAGAAATGGCTTATATACTCGTTGTGTAAGCCATTTTTGTATTCTGACCACTCACCGTTTCCCCCTGTTTCGCTATAAAATCCACCCTTCAATACATCATCCTCGGGCTCGTAGTGATCGCGTCTATCGCATCACTTTCTCCAGAGAAAGCTAAGGCTTTCTGGCCCTTTTCTACAAATGCGAGTGCCTCATCAGGTGTATTTATTCCTGACTCATCTACTCCGGTGCTGGCGGCAGCAACCAATTACGATCCCAACCCAAATAAGGGTCTGACCGACTCACTCCAAACAAGTGGTAACAAAGCGCTCATTGCCTATTCAGGCCCTTCAGGCACGCTCGCAGACGTTGCGAGCTCGACCTCTCCTGACACAATTTCGGTCTACGTGGTTCGCTCCGGCGACAGCCTCTCAGAGATCGCTGACATGTTTAATGTGTCAAAGAACACGATTATCTGGGCTAACGATCTTGCGGGAGTAAATGACGTACATCCTGGTGACACACTCATCATCCTTCCTGTCTCCGGCGTTGAGCGCACTGTCGTTAAGGGAGACACGATAAAGTCACTTGCGAAAAAATACGGTGCTGACGCAAACGAAATTGCACAGTTCAATGGACTCAGTCCTGACGCTGTTCTCGTAGTGGGTTCAACCGTGATTATCCCAGGTGGCGAGCTCGGCGGAGCGACAGTACAGACAACAACAAAGGCCGGTATCAAGAAACCCGTTACGAAAGAACGTACCTTTGGTACAAACGGCGCTGTGCAGGGCGGATACTACACACACCCACTACCTGGATGGCCTGTGTCACAAAGCCTTCACGGCTGGAATGGCGTCGATATCAGTGGTGGAGGAATCCGCGGCACACCTATTCACGCAGCTGCAGGCGGCACCGTGATCATCGCCCGAAGCAATGGCGGATGGAACGGAGGCTACGGTAACTATGTCGTAATCACACACAACAACGGTTCTCAGACACTTTATGCTCATATGTCGAGCGCGATTGTCTCTCCTGGTCAGTCTGTCGGCTCTGGAGAGATCATTGGATATGTTGGCTCTACGGGAGACTCAAGCGGGCCGCACCTCCACTTTGAAGTTCGCGGCGCTGCTAACCCACTTCGTAACTGCTCTGTCGGGAGTGTCTGTTCTGCCCAATAGTTTAAGTATTAGAAACAGCGCGACGCCTTTCGGCGCCGCGCTGTTTTTCGTACTTTTTGCGCTATTTCTTCAATGCCTGTTCTAACTCTCTCTGCATTCCAGTAAGCTCATTCTGCAAATGTTGCTTCCCTGCCTCAGCTTGCTTAATTGCGGATTCAATAACCTCTGCTTCTCGTTTTATTTTCTCCAACTCCCCTTCTTTCCTTTTAATCTCCTCCTGCTTTCGCTCTAGTTCCCTCGTCTTTTCATGAAGCTTTTCTTCCTCTCTCTGCATTTCACGTTTTAGTGACTCAAGAGCTGCCGTCGATGTAGTTGACATGGTATATCCGTAAAATGACTATGAAAAAAGTATATCACTATCAAAAAACGTTTTTTATGCTTTGATAAAAGGTTTTCTGTTTGACTCAACTAACTGTTGGAGAGAGGGATCCATTCCTTCACGGACTGCGAGATGCTTTGGAAAGAGACCGTCGTTTTCAATATCCACACTATCCGCAGGCATAATATATACCATTCCCGTTTGCGGATTTTTCCCAATGATCACCCTCATTCCATGGACATGAAGTCGTTCAATTCGCTCGTCTATTGGCGTAGTGGTATCCGGGTAATCTGGGTTTGGATTATTCTCATCATCTTTCATTTTGCTATAGACCTTTTCATCGAGACCTAAAAATGGAAACGACTCAGCACGCTCACTTAGCCCTACTGCCAAGCACAGATACTCCGATTTTGTTATTCCCTCAGGTTGTTTTGGAACTCCTTCAGACATACCCACAACCCTATCATCTATTATTCAAAACCAAATAGGCCGCGAGGGCGGTACTGCAGTGCTTCGTGCACAAAAGCGGGAGTTACTGTTTCCGCTCCTGCGAGATCAGCGATTGTGCGGGCGACGCGCATCGTGCGGTGATAGCTACGCGGAGAAAGATTGAGCCGTGCAGCTGCATTTGTGAGCGCTTCCTTGCTTGCCTGTGTAAACCCGCTTTTTTCATCGAGTTCGCGACTAGAGAGCGCTGCGTTGGTGGACCCGCGCTTCCCTGTCCGTTTCTCTGCTCGGTTTCGGGCAATAAGTACGCGTTTACGCACCTCTTCTGAGGGTTCGCTGCTGCTTAGTTTAGCAAGGGTCTCATGCGCGATATGCGGCACCTCGACCCAAAGGTCGAGCCGGTCGACGATAGGCCGTGAGATGCGGCGCGCCTGCTTTGCTGCTGCTCGCATAGCGGCGCGAGAATCGTTTGAGAGTGTGTCAGCTGGGTTCATAGCAGCTACGATCATACAGTCAGCCGGGAACGTGATCGTCGCTCGCGCTCGCGAAACGGTAACTATTCGGTCCTCGAGCGGCTGTCGGAGCGCTTCAAGTGTTCTCGAATCAAACTCAGGGAATTCATCAAGAAAGAGAACTCCCTTGTGCGCGAGCGTTACCTCACCCGCTTTAGGGAATGCGCCGCCACCCACGATCGCTACGTGTGAAATCGAGTGGTGCGGTGCACGAAATGGCGGCCAATAAACGGCTTCCCCATCTGCGAGGAGTCCTGCGGTCGAGTGAATAGCCGTCACCTCAAGCATGTCGTCATCAGTGAGTGGAGGAAGAATGCCTGCTAGCGCTCGCGCAAGCATTGTCTTACCGGTACCCGGTGGCCCATAAAAAACAACGTTATGTCGCCCTGCGGCTGCGATCTCGAGAGCACGCTTCGCACTCTCTTGGCCCTTGATGTCAGAGAGATCAAGCGCCGGTGGCGGCGTCTCGATCTTTCTGTCACGCAGTAGTTGCGGTAATAATTTCTCCTTCTTTATGTGCAGCAACAGGTTACTGAGCGATGTGGGAGCATAGATCTGCATCCCGTCAGCGAGCAGTGCTTCGCGCGCATTACCTAGTGGAACGTAAATGGTTTTAATTCCTGCACGCTTTGCTGCAAGCACCTGCGGCAAAACACCGCGGACAGCGCGAAGCGTGCCATCAAGCGCTAATTCCCCAATGAAAAGAACGTCTTCGAGCAACGTTGTAATTTCCCCACTCGCAACTAAGTATGCAATTGCTAACGAGAGATCGTAATGCGACCCTTCTTTTTTTAAATCAGCAGGAGAGAGGGACAACACTATACGCTTGTTCTGCTGCTTTGGTGACTTGTAGCCCGAGTGGCGAATCGCCGCACTTACGCGATCGCGCGCCTCTTCGACTGCTTTGTCGGCAAGTCCAACGACCGTGAAATTGTGCAGCCCGCGCGTGAGATCAGCTTCAACAGTAACGAGTTGCGCGCTTGAACCTACAGGCTGAGCAGCAAGCGTTTTTGCGTATCCTTGCTTAGGGAACGCAGTTGTTTTATTTGCAGAGGTTGTCGGAGCGGACTGTGCAGACGCCGAGGACATACGAAAGAATTAGAGATGTTCGATGCAGGTCGTGGCGGCGGGGTCCGCATCAAGTCGCGCGTCTTCGATTTGCTTTCGACAGACTTCGCATATGCCATATGTTTTCTTTTCAATACGTGCGAGAGCGGCAAGTATCGCATCGTAGCGCGCTTCAAGGTCTGAGAGAATCGCCGCGTTACTCTCTCGATTCATCACAACGTCAGCCTGATCAGCGAGATCAGATTCGGTACCTACTTCCGTCGGCATGACTTCCCAGTCGTTTGGCACTGACAAACTGCGACGACCTACACTACCCATCTCTGCCTCGAGCTTCGCTTTTTGCTCTTCCAACTTCTTTCTGAAGTGTTCAGTTTTCATTACGAAAATAATAGCAGATGAATTGCCCTATATTAGCTAGGGGGTCGATGAGTGAACTGTTCCTAGTCGATTCAATAACTCAGCGTAAATGATCAAATCGCGAGCAATAAGCAAGGTATTTTGATTCCAGTAGCCATAGACCAGAACGCTTCTACCGGCCGAATCTCGGTATATCCGGACATCGTGATTACTGACTACTTCGTCTCTGAATCCAGGAATGTAGACAGGTACCGCTGGCATTGGAGAAATGGTGCTCGTTGCTTTTGACGGCACCACTTTCTTTGGCGTGAGTGATTTAGAAGTTGTTGCGGTCGAGGTCGCTATTGGTGCCGCCGCCACAACAGGCACTGCATAGGCTGGAAATAGAGCAGTTAAATCTCGAGTAATACTCTTCTCCCATGAGAGCATGCCAGCGAATGTTTCTGGATATGAAAGTACCGAGAGGATGAAAAATGGACTTTGCGTTGAGCCAAGGTGGATTACTCCCACCATACTTCCTTCTTTAAGTACATTGCGGACTAATATGTCAGGCGCACCAACTGTGAGTGAGCCAAAAATACTTTTCGTCGTTGTGCTCATCGTGTACAGAAGCCGTACCGAGCCTGCGGCTAGTTGATCTGTTATCGACTGTTCAATTCCCTGTAGGAGAACAGCACCTTCTCCTCTAACTTCAGCTCGCTCTTCAACAACGATTGGTGCGCCTGCAACTGGAGCAATCACGACCGGAGCTTGAAGCTTTTGGTAATGAAAATAGGCTAAGGCACCGCCGCCAATAGCGAAAAAGAGCAGAACAACCCCGCCTACTATGTATAAAATGGTACTCGTCGTTTTAGGGGGCGCTGCCTGAGGCGCATCTGTGCGTGCGTCCTGCTCGGCAGCAAGCATGGTTGCTGTTGAAGCGTTGGTCGATTTAATACGATCACTGAAGTCTCCTGCATAGGTTTTAAGGGGCGCGACGACTACTGACTCAGTGAGTAGCGCTGATTCCAACAAGCCTTCCATTACTTCTGGAGGTGATAGCGAAACCTCAGTCTCTTCGAAAGAAGTTGCGCCGACGAGTCGTTCGCTTGGCGTTCTCACTTGTGCCACCTCATTACTGACGTGCTCTGCAGGTGCTCTAACAGGGACCACCTTCCCTTCTACAGGCACTTCTGGCTCGAGAGGAACTAGGGGTTTAAGGTCAGGGATACCCCCTTTCTGCACTGTTTCCATATCGCCCGCAAAAGTACGGATATATTTCTTCGGCACGAAATTGTCCGAAGAGGCACTATCTTTACGGCTCTGATCAAGCGGTTCCATTCACCTGTATCATACAGCACCCTTTGAGCGGTTGCCCTTATCCGCGAGCGCCGATAGTGAACTTCTTCGGATCGTCGCACATATCAGTAAAGGCATGTGCCGCTTCCTTAAGCTTACTCGAAGAGGACTTCCCAAATGAGATCACCTCAACCTGACACCCTTCATTAAGATCAAGGTATTGAATGAGCGGGACGAAGTCGCCGTCGCCCGTGACGAGTACGACCGTATCGAGCTTAGGCGCGAGCTTAACAGCATCGATTGCTAAACCGACGTCCCAGTCTGCCTTCTTAGCCCCGTCAGCAAAGATCTGGAGGTCTTTGACCTTAGTTTCGATGCCCATTTTGGTAAGAGCCTCGAAAAAGTTCTTCTCTTCACCGCTTTCGGTCGAGATTACGTACGCGATTGCGCGGACGAGGATTCGTCCACCGACAGCCTCTTCGAGAATCTTGCCGAAGTTAACGCGTGCTTTGTATAAGTGTTTGGCGCTATGGTAAAGGTTTTGTGTGTCAATAAAGACGCCTATGCGCTGCGCTGGATGTTTGATAACTGCCATAAAAATAAATTACGTATATAAAAAGATTACTAAAATCGCACTTCCCTATCCTAGCACTAAAAACAAATCCGCTTTCGGGGAGTTACTACCCAGCGAGTGAGTGAGAAAGGAAATTCCTATTTCACTTTTCCGAACGAGCGCCGGAAGCAAGCTCACTTATTTCTTAAGTCCGAGCTTTTTGATGAGTGCCGTATAACGACGCTTATTGTTAGTCTCGAGGTAACGCAAGTGAGTACGGCGATCTGCCACCATCTGGAGAAGTCCGCGACGGGAATGAAAATCCTTGGCATTCTTCTTGAGGTGCTTGGCGAGCTCGTCAATCTGCTTACTGAGGAGCGCAACCTGAACCTCCGGAGAACCGGTATCGAGGTCATGTCGAGCGGTCGTTTTAATGATGACCGCCTTTTTCTTAGTACTAAGCATAGGTTTTACTACCCTACCACATCTTGCTAATTTGTGCAAGTGTCGCGCAATGCGACTGAGACGGAAGTGCGCACAATAATGTTACACTTTTTTAATGAACGCAGAGGATGCGAAACGCCAATTTCTCGAATATATTGAGATTGAACGTGGCCGGGCGGTAAAAACGGTCGAGAATTATGATCGTTATCTTTCCCGCTATTTAGCCCAAATGCACATCAAAAGCGTGGGCGATATCACTGAGCAGAACGTACGCGAATTTCGCATGTGGCTCAACCGACAGAAAGGCACAAAAAGTGACTCAATGAAGCGCCGAACTCAGAATTATTATATGATCGCACTTCGCGCCTTTCTTAAGTTCTTGAGGAAAAGGGATATTGAATCCATCTCACCTGAGAAAATTGAGCTCGCTAAGATGCCTGAACGCCAACTTGACCTCATCACGAGTGCTGAACTCGATCGGCTCATGCGAGCTCCTAAAGACGCTCTCGCGAAGGAGAATGATCCAGAGAAAGGACTTCGATACCTCCGCGACACCGCAATTCTAGAACTTCTCTTCTCCACCGGCCTCCGTGTTTCTGAGCTTTGCTCTCTTAATGCAGACATCGACCTTACACGAGACGAAATGTCAGTACGCGGTAAAGGCGAAAAGGTACGAGTTGTCTTCCTTTCTCCCGCAGCTAAGGAGGCGGTGCGCACCTACCTCAAGGCGCGCAAAGACATGGAGGAGGCACTTTTTGTCGATGGACGAATCAAATCACTTCACCGCATCACTCCGAGAGACATTCAGCGCCACTTAAAAGGGCACGTCTCTCGCGCAGGGATTACGAGTGTCGTGACCCCTCACACGCTCCGCCACGTATTTGCCACTGACTTACTCCAAAACGGCGCGGACATCCGCTCGGTCCAGCAGCTCCTCGGTCATGCCTCAATCAACACTACCCAAATCTACACACACATTACCGACTCGCACCTACGAGAGGTCCACAAGAAATTCCACGGTAAGGGCCGCAATTAAATAAACTCCCGCGCCAAGGACGCGGGAGTTTATTTACTTTATTTAGTAAGAACTAGATGTTGAAATTGCGACCATACTGGCCTACGAGTGGAAGCTCCTTCTCATTTCCTTGAACGGCGTTCACGATACCGATAATCGAAATTATGAGCGTTCCGAGGTTAATGATGCGAATGAGTGCCCAAAACATCATTCCGTACCCCCAGAATATGGTCCCGAGTACCCAGACGACAGCCTCGATTACAAGAAGCACCAGACCCTGCTTGATGTGAAACTTAACAAAAGAATCATCCTTGGCAGCTAAGTAAGGGATGATTACCAAGATTCCAAGATAGGCGAGGGCGGCCATAAGCGTATTTTTATGCACGGCTGCGGGCGTTTGCGCTGTTTGAATTGTCTCAGGCACAGCGGTTGGGGTTGGTACTGATTCTGGCGTATCCATGTTCTATATTTATGATTAAGACTTACTCAACAGTATACATCTCCCCATCGAAAAGTCAGATGAGGACCTGGGACAGAATTAATCTGATGAAACGCTACGGAGGCCAAAGGCGTGAAAGACCCCATTTTCAAAGTGCCCAGCAAAGAAAATCGTATCACCCACCTGGAGCATACTTGTAGTCGCACGAGAGTCGTTTGTAGGCAGTACGATCGTGTACACAGAGCTCGCCATGGTGAGGTCCTTCACTATGAGAGTGTTTGCCGTAACGGCAGTGACTACCGCCTTATGGACCGGCCCTTGCGGAGGCGGGGATCGACGAGCACCTGCATACATAGGTCCAAATGGCGCCGGCAGGTGTTCATCGTCGGCGTCGTGGAGAAAATGTTCGTTAACTTTCGTGGCGTCGAGAGCGAAGCCCGCGACCAGTGCCACTACAAGAATAGCAGCGATGAGCCTGAGGACTGGGATTCGGTAGCCAAATTCAAACCGTCGAATGAGTATTTGAAGCACTGCTACGAGCCCCACATCAATGAGCACGAGCCCCCATGGGAAGAACTGCAGGAAGAGTAGGTAGCCACTTGGCCCAAACCCAAGAAGCACGTCGTGGTGGTTAAGGCGAATGCTAAATGCAATGAAATTAAATATGAAAATAGAGACCGCTAGAATCGCGACGATGAGAGCAGTAACACTCACGAGTCGCAGGATGAAGTAGGTGCGCGAGTGCATCTGTATTTCGCTCGCGCGGATTTTGTCGAGCACTTTCTCTTTGAGGGATTTATTCGGGTCCATACGGGTTATGTTTATATTTGCTGCGGAGCGTGTCTCTGGCTCGCTTGATGCGGATCCCGACCGTACCAATAGGCACCTGGAGAATCTCGGCGATCTCTTTATACGGGAGATCTTCGATATAATAGAGTGTGAGCACCTCGCGATACTTCGGTGAGAGCTCATCAAGCCCCCTTGTCACGAGCTTTTTAATCTCTTTCTGTTCGATCTCTCGCTCATGAGGGTCGTCGTACACCGGGTGCGCGATAAAGGTGTCGAAGTCGACGAGGAGCAGCGGGTTACGCGACTTCTGTCGCAAGTGACTCACGAAAACATTGTGAGCGATACGGTAGACCCACGGAGAGAAGCGCGCCGTTGTATCAAAACTTTTTATGTTTTCATACGCTTTCATAAACACATTCTGCACCAGGTCTTTTATGTCCTCCGTCTGCGAGGTGAACTTACGGCCGTAGCGAAGTAGCTTCGCCTCGTAGCGCTCAACGAGAGTGCCGAAGGCTTCGGCATCTCCCTTTTGCACGCATATGGCGAGCATCTCGTCAGTCAGATCGGTCGGTTCCACCATCTAATAGTACATAGTTCCCCATGAAGATCTTTCATAGTTCGATAAAGCAGCACGAGCCCCGCAAAGCGGGGCTCGTGCTTAGGAGCGATATGTCAGTAGTGCTACTTAGGACCGCCGTGTCCCGTTTCAGTACCAGTGACGTTGTAGGACGCATCGAAGAGTACGGTTATGCGAGTGCCGTCAGCCTTCGTCATATGCGCTTCGTAGACGGCGCCATCGGCGTCAGTCTCGACGCGCTCAATCGTGGCGCCGGGCTGTGCAGCGAGTGCCGCCGCTGTGACCTTAGCTGCCGTGTCTCCAGTGAGAAGCTCTTCCTTCGTGCCGTTCGAGCCGACATGTCCGCCCTTCCTTGGGTCAAACTGACCCTGTGGAGGCGCAGCCTGTGTCGTCGCGCTTGTCGTAGTCGTGTCAGCAGTCTGTGCTGATGCGAAACTTACGAGGCCAGTTGCAGCTCCGCCAACGAGCGCCGCAACAGTCATAACAGGGAGAAGTAATTTCTTTTTATCCATACTAATTTTACGTTAATGCTAAACCCGGGTGTGAGGTTACCCCTCACTCTCTAATACAACCTGTCTCACGATTTGTTTCGAATGACTTGTATTCGAAGACTTGACATTTAACTGTAAAAATAGCATTATGCGAAAGTCGCTTGCATCCAGCAGGCCAAACAAAAAGGAGCTCTTCATGTCCACAAAGGGACACCTACTGCAGGACCCGTTTCTGAACCAGCTCCGTAAGGAGCATGTGCAGGTCTCGATCTATCTGGTAAACGGCATCAAGCTGCAAGGCCAGATCGATTCGTTCGACCAGTACGTCGTCCTGCTGAAAAACACCGTGACGCAGATGGTCTACAAGCACGCGATCTCGACCGTCGTTCCGGCGCGAGCCATCACGCTCCCCCATCAGGAAACGGTCGGAAAATAACGTCGCGCCGTCGCTGTCGTACCAAGGACCCGCTTTCGAGCGGGGCCTTTTTGTTATACTCACCATATGAAAATCGTTTCGTGGAACGTGAATGGGATCCGTGCGGTGCACAAAAAGGGTCTGTTTCTTCCTTTTATGAAGAAGCATCGGCCCGATATCCTCTGCCTACAAGAGATCAAGGCCGAAGAAACGCAGTCCCCTGTCGACCTCCCCGACTACGAAGAATTTTGGAGCTCGGCTAAGAATAAAAAGGGCTACAGTGGAACCGCCATTTTCACTAAGACGACGCCAAACGATGTAATTTTCGGCATGCCAGAGGATATTGCCAAGAAATATGGGCTCGCGAACGATAGTTATGGGGACCCAAACGAAGAAGGCCGCATCGTCGCGGCCGATATGCATGACTTCTATGTTGTCTCGGTTTACACGCCGAACGCGAAAGACGATCTTTCGCGCCTAACGCTTAGACATAAGCACTGGGACCCCGCCTTTCTTGCCTATATGAAGCGGCTTGAGGAAGAGAAGCCAGTTATCTTCTGCGGTGACTTGAATGTGGCCCATACCGAAGACGATCTCGCTCGACCGAAGGAGAACGAGGGGATGAAAGGGTTCACCAGGGAGGAGCGTGAAGGGATCGACAGTATCATCAAAGCTGGTTTTGTTGACACCCTTCGCCTCTTTACTAAGGGTAATGGCCACTATACCTGGTGGACAATGTGGGCCAACGCGCGCGAACGTAATGTTGGATGGCGGATCGACTACATCTTCGCCTCAAAGTCTCTAGCGAAGTTGATTCAGAAAGCAGAGATTCATGCCGATGTTTTCGGCTCCGACCACTGCCCCGTTTCAATAACAATCAACTAAAGGACAGTTATCCCCACTACTGTCCTTTACACTGTCCTTTAGTCGCGTAGTATCAACAAAGGAAGGATGTTCATTGCTCGCTCTTTCTAATCAGTCGGCACTAGAGTGCAGTCGTTTAGCGTTCCTACCCACATTCATGGTGATCCATGCCCCAAGCCCGTCGGTACGGCTCCCCTACTCGATAAGCGCCAGCAGTGCAGAAACAGAACAAACCGCCCTACAATCTCAGGTCGGAGACACCATTTACGCCCCAGCTCCTTTTTGTCTCCGCCACATTGGGCGGTTTCGTTATTTATATACCTTGCAGTAGCTTAGCCAGTAGAACACTAAAGGAAGCACTCAGGCCGCTAGGCCAATTCAACATCCTTTATTGCTCTATTGGCTATTTTGTTACACGTGGAACCTTATTGCTAGCAAACGTGGTGTTTTTCCATTATCTGCTTAATTTCAGCGTCTTCTGCCGCTTCCCTCCTCAGCTTCCCTGCTTCGCCGAGCGTCTTAAGCTCTTCGTCAGTCAGTGCGAATAGCTCCCCTGCCCTTTTAGCTAGGTATTCATTAGTGTTATTAGATGGTTCGTCCAAAATTTCTTCCAAAAGCGCATTCAAAGTCCAGCCGATCTTTGGCCCAGGGTTCACGTGTAACAGTTCCATAATCGTTGCTCCGTCAATTTTAAGCATGCCTACCGAGATCGGGTCGCGAAGCGCCTGATCAACCATTGCCTTGTACTTCCTGAACCTGAACGGCTGCTCCTTCGGTCTGCCGGTGCCTATACGGTCACAGATGCGAAGATTAAGCAGATCATCGATATTCTCTCTCCCTACGTTCACAATCATCCTTCTAACGGCTGAGAGCGTTATTTGATCGGGATCGGAGAAGAACATGTGCCAGCGGACCAGTTTGGCCACCTTATCGATGGTTTCGGTTGAAAACCTAAGATCTTGAAGTGC